>CAWEHO010000021.1:0-162563 GCA_963808905.1 uncultured Actinomycetota bacterium | reverse complement strand
TCGACGCGACTTCCACGAGCGCAGCACAGGCCCAGGCGCTCTCCGAGGCCGTCGCAGATGCTTACGTCGGCTATGTCACCAACACCGCAAAAGAAGTGACTGCGGCCGCACTGGCAGACCTCAGTGTCCGGAAGGACAACCTGCAGAGCCAAATCACCCAGCTGCAGCGCGAGATTACGGCTGCCACGAAGCGGCAGCGAGCAGCAGACCCGAACTCGCAAGACGGTAAAACAGAGGCGCAGTTGCTGGCACGACTTCGGGCGGAACAAGCCAATCTTTCACTGCAGATCGACAAGGTCGAGGACAAGATCGCTACCGGTACGCCAGCTGCGTCCGTGAGTGCCGGCACTTCGGTGGTGCAACGTGCGACCGAAGCCACCGGTCCTGCGACCTGGCTTCGGCTGCTCGTCTGGGCACCCTTTGCTGCCTTGGCTTGCACCATCCTCGCGGTGGTGGTTGTGCTCGCTACCGCATGGCGCGACCCGCGCGTGCGGCTTCGCGATGAAATCGCAGACGCTATCGGGAGCCCGGTCTTGGCGGCGGTGCGGAGTAGACCGCAACGGTCGGTCGCGGGGTGGTCGACGCTGCTCGAGACCTATGAGGCAACTCCGGTGGAGTCATGGACCTTCCGACAACTGCTGCGTGGCTTGGTTCCGTCAGGGCGAAATGGAGAGCCACGCGGTGGCGTGAAGCTGGGCCATCCGGATTCGCTCACCATAGTTTCGCTCGCGGGTGACGGCCGGGGCGTCGCCGTCGGTCCGCAGCTCGCCGCGTTTGCTGCCTCTCAGGGCATTGCCACTCATCTGATCACGGCGGCTGGCGACGAGCGAGTGGCTGCACTATGGGCGGCTTGCCTCACCCAACGCGAGACTCCCCTACGGCCGGACCTTTACGTCAGCGAGGTTCCCGATGGGGCCAAAATCGACATGACGATCACCTTGCTCGTGGTTGATCGCAAGCAGCCTCAACTCCGCGACGTAGAAGCAAGCGCCAGCACGATCCTCGCGGTTGCCTCCGGCACAGCCACCGAACAGGAGCTCGCTCGCGTCGCGCTAGCGGTGGACGATGCCTCTCGTAGGATCGACGGAGTCATTGTTGCCGATCCTGATCAGAGCGACCGTACGTCCGGCCGTCACACCCTGGATGAGCGATCGCGTCAGGTCGCCTTGCCCGTGCGCCTGACGGGCATTGCACCGTCTAACGGTGCCGCCAGCGATTATCAGAGGAGCCGCTCATGACGCAGCAGCTCTGGGACATTCCCGACGTCTCCGACGATGATCAGTCGCCGGAACGCGCGACTCCTACCTTGGTGAGCCTGCACTTCATTCGCGGCGCCCTGCGGCGTCGCTGGCTCGTGTGTCTGCTCTCGCCCCTGCTCGGATTGCTTCTCGCAATCGCCTTCCTGGTGGCATTGCCTCCATCGCACAAAGCCACGGCCTCGCTGGTGCTGGCACACGATCCGCAGGTCGATCCGTCACGCGCCATGGCAACCGATGTCAGTCTGCTGCAGACCCGAGCCGTGGCCACGAAAGTGGAGGAGAACCTCGGGCTGACAATGCCTCCTGAGGACTTTCTCAAGAGCGTTACCGCGGTCCCAGTCAGTTCGGAGCTGCTGACGCTGACCCTCAGCGCGCCCACGGACGCGGAGGCTGTCCGCCGACTCGAGGCCTTGACGTCGATCTATCTCACATTCCGCGGCGAGCAGCTCTCGCTCCAATCGAACGTGCTCATTGGCAGCATGCAGCAGCGCATTGTCAAGCTAAATGCGGAGGTCGCCACGGCGTCGCGACAGATCGATGTACTCTCCGCTGCTGGCAGCGCGAGCGCGGACAAGCTGGGCGACCAGATCGCAAAGCGCGCGTACGTCCAGGGGCGGATCGACACTCTTCAGCAGTCCATCGAGGACATGACCTTGCAAACCACTGCAGTGGTGGCATCCAGCCGGGTCATCGACCCGGCTGCAGCCGAGACCGGCGGGGTGAAGAAGCGGATTGTGCTGATCCTGGCCTCTGGACTCATCGGCGGAGCAGCATTCGGCTGGGGACTGGTGTTGTTCTTCGCCATCATCTCTGATCGGCTACGCCGGCGATCCGACATCTCCGAGGCTCTCGAGCTGCCCGTCCCAGTCAGTGTCGGCCGAATTGCACCTATCCCGGCGCGGTGGCTGCGGATTCCGCACTTGCGCACGGTCAATAGCCACCGTGCGGACGATCGGCAACGCGTCGCGCACGCGATCGAGCTGGAGCTGCCCGTGCCGCTCCAGCAGGGTCGAGTCGCGATCGCATGTATCGACAATGCGGACGAAGTACGGTTCGCCATTGCCGAGGCGGCGGCGGACCTGGCGACGAGTGGACTCTCCGTTGCCGTAGTCGACCTCACGCAGCAGGGCAGCCTCGACAGCAAGCTCGCGGAATTCATCGCCGGCTCGAGCGCGCGGCCAGCAGTACTTCGCCCCGATGGGATACCGGAGCTCGCCACCGCTTCCGACCTGCGTGCCGTCGGGCCAGAGCACGAAGACCGAACTTCTCCCTCGCTTGAGCAGTCCGATGTCGTCCTGGTTCTCGCAGACCTGGACTCGTCGGTCGGGGCCGACTACCTCACCACGTGGACTGACCGTCTGATCTTTGCCGTCACAAGCGGCCGCTCGAGCGCCGAGAGACTCAGGACCGCGGCGGATCAAGCCCGCGAGGCCGGGCTGGACCTCCGATTCACAGCCATGCTGCGCACCGAGCGCACCGACGACTCCCTCGGCGGAACTCTCCGGGCCGAGAAGGTCGCCGCAGGAAGGGCGGACCTGGATCAGGACCTCGAGGAGAGCCAGCCGAGCGTCGCTTCGGCAGAAATCGCTCAGTTCGATGCCGCGGGCGATGAACTCTCAGCCGCCGACCAACACCTGGTCGCCGCATTGACCGCGGACGATCAAGGGATGGCGGACGAGCCGCACACCGATATCGATGCAACGTTCGAGAATCTGCAGTTCGAGGAGTTGCAGCTCGAGGAACCGCAGTTCGAAGACGGGCATGCCGTCGACGAGCAGCCGACCGAGCCACAGCCAGTCGCAGCTGATCAGTTGGTTGACGAGGAGGAGATGGGCGTCAGCGACGGGCACGCCTGGGAGGAAGTACGACCAGCACGCCGAGGACGCGCAGGACGCCTGGAGGAGGTAGCCGCAAGCGACGAGTACGCCGACATCGTCGCAAGCGACGCGTACTCCGAGGAACGGCCGACCGTCGACATCGATGCAGTGTCCGAGCACGAGCAGGCCGAGCACGAGCAGGCCGAGGAGCAGCAACCCGAAGACGAGCCGTCCGAGGAGGAGCTCGCAGCAAGCGACGAGCAGACCGACAACGAGCAGGCCGAAGAAGATGTAGCAAGCGAGGAGCACGCCGAGGACGTAGCGGGATACCTGGAGGTAGCCGCAAGCGCCGAGTCCTCCGACGAACAGCCGACCGTCGAGATCGAGGCATTGGCCGGGGACGAAACAGCAAGCGACGAGCACGCCGAGGAGCGACGCCTGATGGTCGCAAGCGACGAGTACGCCGAGGAACCGCCGCCCGTCGACATCGATGCAATCGCCGAGCACGAGCGGGCCGAGCACGAGCAGGCCGAGCACGAGCAGGTCGAGGAGCAGCAAGTCGAAGACGCGCCATCCGAGGAGGAGCTCACAGCAAGTGAAGAGCTGGTCGACAACGAGCAGGCCGAGGAAGATGAAGCTACCCCCGAGCAGCTGGCTGAGTACCAGCGTGCCGTCGACGGAGAGTCGATTGCCTCGGAGTTGATTGCCCCAGAGTTGATTGGCTCTGAACCGATTGGCCCTGAACCGATTGGCCCTGAACCGATTGACTCTGAACCGATTACCGACGAGGAGCCGGCCGAAGAAGAGCCAGCTCTCCAGGAGCACGTTGCCGCAGAGGAACATCCAGCCGCACAAGACGAAACCGTCGCCGCTCCAGAGGAGCCTGCGGAGGACGACCAAGAGGACGACGAAGGGGGAGAAACCGAGCTAGCGGCGAAGGCTGACCAGGTTGTCAGTCCGCCAAGCGAGTACGGGATCGTGGAAGGCTGGTATCTCGACACCGCAGAGGATCCTGTTGTGCCTGTGGGAGCGGTTGCGAGCCCATGAGGATAGCGTCGATTGGAACTGGCACTGGAATCTCGACGAGACTGAGGCCGAGCAGCCTGAGGTGACTTTGCGCCCCGACCTCGAGGCGGCGCCGCAGACCAGCCCAGAGTCCGCGCCGAGCTCGGATGACAACGAGCTCGATCCAATCCACCACTGGAGTCTCGAGGAGCCTGAGACCATCGAAGAGGTCGCCACCACCCCAGGGGTCGTCGATGGCTGGCTTCTCTACATCGACAGGTATCCGGAGGTGCACGCGGGGGGAATCGCGCCCAGCGTCGAGGACGAGAAACTGGACGAAAATTGGGACGGGGACTTTGACAGCCTCGACTCCGGACAGGATTCAGTCGTCGTGGGTGCCGACCAAGAGGTCGATGAGCCGAGCGATGAGTCGCAGCCGACCCCATCAGCGAACGGTGTGAATCACCAGCTGGCCCCTGAGATCCACGCGGAAGAGCAGGCGCAGAACGGAGCCCATCGTCCAGCCGGCAATGGTCAAGGTTCGAATGGCCGTGTACGGCAAAAGGCCAGATCTCGGAATCGGCGCCGGAGAAGCAGAATCAGGTAGTCGGCGCGCCGCTAAGGCTGAGCGCGGAAACTCTTGGGCTCTGCGGGCAGCCGATCAGAGCGCAGCCCCAAGGGACAGCACAGCCTTAGAGACTTGAAATGCTTCGGCGTAGCGACTCCGGCACTCCATCCCGCGGATGCGCATCAGGGCAAGAAACGTCTCATCGTCCCACCAGTCGCGCTCTAGCTGCGATGGGTAGTGCTCGTTCAGCAGCGAGACCTTGCGCTGCCCCAGCTCGGCCGAGATGGGCACGTAGCAGTTGGATCGTCCGAGGTCTCCGTCCCACTTCGGAATCTCGTAGTGAAGTACGAGAGCGTCTCGCCAGACAGTGGGCGCCATCGTGCCCAGCAGCCGGTGATCTTGATGAGCGTCGTCCATTCTCGGTGCAAAGACTACATCGACATCGGGTACGGCGGCGGCGAAGGCATGGACGATGTCCTTGACCTCGTTCCAATGCGTCGGCAGCCGCCCGTCCGGGAAGGCATTGAAGCTCGACTGGGAATCCGGCAGGAACGCCTGAGCCGCAGCTTCGGCCTCGGCACGCCGCTCGGGTGAGCCAGTCAAGGTCAGCCAGTGGCCCTCACACCTTGCCTCGTTCGGCCAGCGCCGAGCAACGTCGCGCCAACCGCGATCTCGATGTCGTCAGGATGGGCGGCGAGGCACACCACCGTAGGGGGCCGGCCGGAAGGCCTAGATGCTGCATCGCAGTGCGAATTCAATTCGCAGCGCGCAGGCTGAGGTTCATCGAGTCCGACTGGTCATGTTGCGACGCGTGAGTCGGGCACCTGCAACGTCCGTGCGGACCCGTGCGCCGCGTGCCCGTTCCCGCGACCTCTCCCAGAGAGCCCAGGGACGGTTACCGGTGCGGTGCATGTCCTCGAGCGCTGCCCGCTCCTTGAGGGTGTCCATCGGCGCCCAGAAACCGTCAAAGCGAACGGCCCGGAACTTGCCGGCACGCGCAGCACGGATGCAGGCATCCATGACGAGGTCTTCGCCCTCGTTGAGGTAGTCGAAGATCTCCCGGCGGAGGATGAAGTAACCGCCGTTGATCCTCATGTCCATGTCCGCCACAGGCTCGATGCCCCTCAGACGGCTGTCGCCGTCGATTCGCACGACATGGAAGGAGTCCTGCGGGGCCACTGCAAGCAACGACCCGGCAGCATCCGTCTGCATGAAACTGTCGATCAGGTCGTTCATCGGTGCATCACGTCAAACAGTCACCGTAATTGGCGAGGAACATCTCATCGTCGCCGAGGTAGTGACGAACGCGACGCAGTCTTTCCCCAATTGGCGTATCAAAACCAGTATCAGCGAAAGTGATACGCCAGTCGGCGATATCACTTGAAAGCAACTCGATGTTCTTGCCCGCGTTTGATAAGACGAAATCATTGGAATGAGTTTCGTGGTAGTCAAGGAAATAATCCTTGACCGCATGCGCGCCATACCCGAGACAAAGAATGAATTCGTTGTGGCCAAAATGCGCGTAATAACGCATAATGTGCCACAGCACCGGCCTATTACCGATCGGCATCATCGGCTTGGGCAGTGGTGCATCGACCCCGGAGCGCATACGCATGCCGAGGCCCCCGCAGAACAAGACGACCTTCATGATGCGCCTCTCATTGTTGTAACAACGGCCGGCCGCAATTGGCGCGGCTCGGCGAACTCTCGCATGGCTGGCGCGACCGGTCTTCCAGCAAGGAAGCCATCGGCGCTTCCCGCCTCGACGGCCCGCGCGTACACCTGCAGCGCGCCGGTTGCCGCCTCGATCGTCTGCTCGATGTCGGCATCGGTGTGAGCGGCGGAGATCACCAGGGATTGGCCGAGTACGCCGCGACGCAACAGTTCCTGAATGAACAGAGTGCGGAAGGCCTGGGATGGCTGGCCGTTGTGGTCCTTGGTCCCAAACACCAGGCAGGAGGGACGTCCCAAGATCACCACGTGCTCGGACATGCCAGCCGCCTCGGCGGCCTTTTCGAGGCCGTAGCGCAGCTTGCTTCCCTGAACCTCCATCTCGGCGACGACGTCTCGTTCGGCGTAGGTCTTGGACACCGCGAGATAGGCGGCGAGGCCGGTGGTTTCGGCGCCGTGAGTCGTTGACAACAAGAACACTCGTGACACATCGGTGTTGAGGCCACCCGCCTCCATCAGCTCCCGCTTGCCGGCCAGCGCCGAGACAGAAAATCCGTTGCCAATCGCCTTTCCCCACGTCGACATGTCTGGCGTGACACCGTAAACCGACTGCGCACCGTGCCTGGACCAACGCATTCCGGTGATCATTTCATCGAAGATCAACACGGTCCCGTGGCGCTCGGTGATGGAGCGCAGGCCTTCTAGGAAACCGGGAGCGGGCTCTGCGGTGGCGGTAGCCGCTTCCAAGATCACGGCAGCGATCTGACCTGGATAGGCATCGAACAACGCCTGCACCGAGGACAGGTCGTTGTAGCGGAACTTCACCGTCATTGACTCGTACGCCAACGGGATCCCGGCTTTCATCGCGGTACTCGCGATGAACCAGTCATCGGTGGAGAAGAAAGGTTGAGTTCCGCAGATCGCCACAAGATCACGGCCAGTCGCCGCCCGCGCGAGCTTGATCGCTGCCGTCGTGACGTCGGAACCGTTCTTGGCGAACTTCACCATGTCCGCGCCAGGCACCTGGTCGAGGAACTCCTCGGCCGCATCCAGCTCCCAAATGCTCGGCCGCGAGAAGTTCACGCCGTCTCTGGCGGCCGCGCAGACAGCATCCACCACCGGCTCGTATCCGTGACCAAGAGTGATGGCCCGCAAGCCCATTCCATATTCCACAAATGAGTTGCCGTCCAGGTCTTCAACCCTGGCCCCGCGTCCCCTTACCAGAATCGGAGCCATGTCCTCCGGAAACTGGTCCGAGCCGCGGGCATATGTATGTGCCCCACCTGGAATTAGCTCGTGCAGGCGTGCCTGCGCGAGCGCGGAGTTCTCAAACATTGTCCCCCTGGACATCGCGGTGTCACAGGCTACCCGCTTCCTCCCCCGCGAGCTCCCTGAATCATTATGACTGAGAATCTGCGACGCCAAGGACGTTGCTGAGCATTTCCTGACTTTTCTGCTGTTTCCCATACGATTCGCTGGATTTCACTATGCTGCTCGGTCATGGAGATCATCGAAACCCCGATCAAAGACTTGATCATGTTCCGCCCGACGCCCCATCGCGACGAGCGGGGCTACTTCTCACGGACTCTGGACGTGAATGTGCTCGCCGACGCCGGAATCGACCCGACAGGCTTTAAGCAAGAGAATCAGTCCCGTTCCTACCAGGGTGTGGTGCGCGGGCTCCACGGCCGCTCCGGGGACGGAGAGGCGAAGCTGGTGCGGTGCGCGCACGGCGCCGTACTCGACATCGCGATCGACGCGAGGCCCGGCTCGGACACCTTCGGGAAGATGATGACCTTCTTGCTCGATGACCAGTTCTGCACCCAGGTCTACATCCCCCGCGG
This sequence comes from uncultured Actinomycetota bacterium, assembly GCA_963808905.1. Lineage (GTDB taxonomy): Bacteria > Actinomycetota > Actinomycetes > Propionibacteriales > Propionibacteriaceae > Microlunatus. Next base: position 154,399 of record CAWEHO010000021.1, on the reverse strand, counting down.
CTTCTTGCATGGCTACCAGGCGCTGACCGCGGTGACCGACTTCGTCTACCGGATTGACGACTTCTACGGACCCAACCAGGACGTCACGATCAGATACGACGATCCTGATCTCGCCGTGCCCTGGCCCGCGCCCATCACGATCGTGAGCAAGCGCGACCGTGAGAGCGGCATCAGCTGGGCCGAGTACAAGAAGCAGTTAGGCGTCGAGTAGACCGTCGCGTAGAGCAGTGATGGACCTCTGGCCACTCGGCCAGAGGTCCATCTGCCGTGCCATTGACTAAGCGTGCGCTGCGGCATTTGCTGTGGAGGACGGAGAGGGCCGTTCGCCGTCGGACGCCCTCACTGGGCGTCTCGAGATGTCAAAACGGTCTGAATCCGTCCCGCAGACACTCCTCAGCCGTCCCGAGCCGGGAAACGTGAGCGGGCATTCAGACCATGACGCCCTTCGACGAGCCCCGACGGCACATCGCAGCCGGGCCGGAGTCGTTGTCCAGCACAAGCGTTCAAACGGCGTTCAAAACAGACACGAAAGTGGCATCCGACGGGCCGTTCTCCATCGCAAGCGCGAAGACGCAGTACGACCCCGCCAGCCTTCGACAGGCTGGCGCCAGATTCCCGAGCCGCGCCGCCATCCTCGATCACAGCGCGCGGATGACACAGCGTGTCCGAGGCACACCTCGGCTCGAGACCAGGCAACGGACTCTCTGCTCCGAGCAGCCCGACACCAGCCTCCAGCCTCAGGAACTGACCCGCGAATGAACCGGTGGCGCTAGGCCACCGGCTCGACCTCACGCGGCATCGGATCCAGGACCACCCAGCGACCTCCATTGCTTTCGATCGCCGGCAGCGCCTTCCGCACCTCGGGCAGCAAGTCGGGGACGAAGAGCAGCACGCGCTCCGGGCGCAGCTCGACCAGATCAGTCGGCGACACGATCGGAATCCGGTTGCCTGGCATGGTGCGACCATGCTTGCCGGTGGAGGCATCGGCCACCGCATCTACCTGGCTCTTGCCGATATGTGCACAGCGCAACAGAGCGGACGTACGCGAGGCGGCTCCATACCCTGCGACCGAGGTGCCCTGGCGGGTCGTCTCGGCGAGGTACGCCTCGATTGCCGAGACCGAGCTCGACAGCGACTCGCCCAACGACGCCACATACCCCGGTTCCAAGATTCCCTCGCCGACCTCGCGGTCGATCATGGCGGTAACGTCCGCACCCTGACCGCCCCAGCGAGAGCCGTCCTTGGCGAAGGCAAGCAGCAGCGTGCCGCCGTACAACGAGTATTCCCAGACGCCAATCGCCGTCAGCCCTAGCTGACGACCCATCTCGACCAGGACGGGCGTGGAGTAGTAGGCGAAATGGCCGTGACGCAGTGCGTTCCAGATACCGGAGCGGACGATCGCCGCAACCGTGTGGTACTGCATCAAAAGGACTGCATCGTCGCTCATGTGCGAGATGCGCTCCTCGAGTGCGGCCCGCTGATCGGCGTCATGCATCATGCCGAAAATGTCCACCAGCAACTCGGCCTTGCCTTCGTTCACCTCAACCATGTCGCGGCGGGCGAGCTGCTCAACCCACGATCCCCCGTGAGGGCTGGGGTACTCAAAGACCCGAGCGCCGGGCCGGACGTAACCCGCGGCCTCAGCCTGGTCGACTGCCGCCTCCGCCTGCGCGATGAGCGCAGCCGGCTCGACGCCACGCGCCTCTTCCGGCGTCGTCGGGTCGCTTTCCAGCTGGACCAGGTGGCAGTCAGTGCACATCACCATGACCAGTGGGTGCTCTGGATCTGGCTCGGGATCTGCCGGGCCTGGAAACAGGTCTGAGGCCGGCTGGCTGCCGGCGTCCAGCACCGATACGCCAGACCCGCTACCGCAGAAGCGACAAGACCACGCCGCCTCTGCGGACTTCAGGTCTGCTTGAGCTGGAAGTGTGTCGGTGGTTTGGGTCATAGTTTTCTTCTCCTCGTAGTCGCTAGATGTTCAGCGCAGCCGAAGCTGTTCAAGATCGAGCCGGCCTTCTGCGGCCAGTTGCTGAATTCGCTGCAGTCGTACGAACCGCGGACCCTCGAAGTCCTCAGCCGTCAGACCGCGGTCGCCGGCGTCCGTCCAGATCTCCTTGATCCCCTGCGGGATGGTCCAGAGCGGCTGAAATGCCGGAACCTGGCTGCGGATCTTGGTGAAGTCGACCTGGTAGTTGCGGGTGTCCGGTCCAGCACCCTCGGCGAAGCTGACGGGAGCGCCGGTGATCTCGCTGACCTGCTCGGCGATCGTCCGGATCTGGACGACGTCCTCGTCGCGGCCCACATTGAAGGCCTGGTTGTGTACCACGTCACGGGGCGCCTCGAGCAGGGCCAGAAACGCCCGAGAGATGTCCTCCACGTGAACGAGCGGCCGCCACGGACTGCCGTCGGACTGCAGTCGTACGCTGCCCTGGGTGAAGGCGGTTCCGGTCAAGTTGTTGACCACGATGTCGGCCCGTAGCCGCGGCGATGATCCGTACGCCGTGGCGTTACGCAGGTAGGTGGGGCTGAAGTCGTCATCGGCGAGCTCGTCCAGGCCCTCCTCGGCCATCGCCTTGCTTTCCCCGTACGGAGTCACCGGGTTGAAGTGACCGGTCTCGTCGACGGGCTTGTCGCCAGCCGCGCCGTACAGCGAGCAGGACGAGGAGAAGAGAAAGCGCGGCACCCCAGCTGCCTTGGCCGCCTTTGCCATGTGGACGGCACCGCGGGCGTTGACCCCGTAGGTGGCATCCGGATTCAGGTGGCCGATCGGGTCATTGGAGATCGCCGCGAGGTGGATCACCGCATCGAATCCCTCGACATCTTCTGGCGTCACATCGCGAATGTCCCCAGTCCGCTGCTCGTAGCCTCCAGGCTGCTCACCGAAGTCACAGCCGTCGTACCACCCGACATCGAGACCGACGACTTCGTGACCGGCACTTTGCACGAAAGGCACGAGCACCGACCCGATGTAGCCACGGTCGCCGTCTACCAACACTTTCATCCTGATGTCCCCCCAAGACAGATTGACGCCCGGCAATAGTCCCCATGCCGGCCGAAGGCGAAATATACCTGTCGATGTCTTCGCATGTCGGCGATCAGTTCATGCTGCTGCCGGCGTCTTGGCCGTAGGGCGCTGATCGCCACGCATCCCAGTTGACGGTGTGTCCAGTCTCCTTCACCATGAAATGCCAGTCCCCGGTGTAGGTGTTGTTCCGCCAAACGTTGTTCTGCTTGAACGTGATGGCCTTCTCCACGACCTCCGCCTTGTACGGCGACCACTTGGGATAGGTGCCGTAGTTGGAGAAGAGCCCGTTGAAGCCGCAGCCGGTCGAGGCGCTGCAGGAATGGATCTTCGATCGGTCGACGGCGAAGTCGTTGTCTTCCACCAGCACGTTCTGCGTCTTCCATCGGCAGTCGTCGAAGAACGGCTCCTTCTTGATCTTCGACTTCGTCGCGCACGCGGAGACGGTGGCGACGGATGGGATTGACCAGGGTGCCGACGCCGGTGCTGGTGTTGGCTGGCGAGCCGGCGAACCGATCCGCATTCTCCCAAGCCACGACGCCCGACCAGTTGTCGACGAACACGTTCCCCGAAACCCGAAGCGCCTCGTTGTACGGTCCCTTCACCCTGGTGTCGCTGCCCGACTCGGAGAGGTAGATCGCGGAAGCCGGGAATCCGGGGTTGGTCGGGCCCTTGACGAGCGCGTTGCGGACGAACGTGTTGTTCACGATCAGCGCGTTGTAACTGGTCTCGTACATGATGCCCTCGGCGTCGTTGTCCGAGATGTAGTTGCCCTCGAAGCGGAAGCCGACGTTGTTGGAGTCCGCCCACAGGCCGACTCCTTTGTTGTCGTGGACGTAGTTGTCGGTGATCCTCGCGCCGTTGGTCTCCCAGAACTTGCCGCCGCCGGTGCAGCCGCAGCCCGGCTGCCGCTTCTCCCAGTCATCGGTGTTGTTGCCGGCGATCTCGTTGCCGTCCAGGACCACATCCTTGACGCCATCGGCGTGGTAGGCGTTGAACCCGTACTGTCCGTTGTCTCGCAGGCAGTTCCCGATCAGCCGGCTGCCCGAGCCGAGCATGACGCCGGCGCCGGCGTTCTTCTGGATCGTGCTCGAGCTCACTGTCCAGCCGCTGGCCGAGTCGTGGTTGACCACGCCTTCGTTGTTGTTCTCGCCGCGCGAGCCGAAGTTCTGCACTGTCAGGAACTTGATCGTTACGTCTGGCGCCTTGCCTGCGAAGGCGTAGCGGTTCTTGTGCCCGCCGTCGAGGACCGCACCAGGAGCTCCGATGAAGGTGTCACCGGCGTGTGGAATGACTTGGTTGTACGCACCCTTTCCCAGCCGGTGGTGGCCCGGCGAAAGCCAGTACGTGGTCCCCGCGGAGTGCGCGGCCACGACGTCGGCGAGACTTTGGGCCGTCGACACCTCCACCGCACCGGACGGAGGAGCTTCGGGCCCGTCCAACGCAGCCCCGCCGCACGTCGGTTTGGGAGGAGTCGTCGGATTCTTCGACGCCGGCTCGGCTGCGCGGACGAAGCGCCGGTGACCTGTGGAACGGAGGCCTCCGCACCACCATCGGAAGTACGTGTTCCGTGCGGCGATCCCGAGAACGACAGCCGCCGCGATGGCGAGAATGATGCCGGCCGCCGCCCACCTCCGCGCCGACAGCTTCGCAACTAGTTTCCGTGCCATGCAACAATCTCGTCCCGTGTCGTGCGCGTCCGGAATGGGCGCGCCTGGAGTCCCAGTGATTCAGTGGCCACCTGCTCCAGGAGAGCCTCCACCTCTTCGACGTAGTCAGACGTGCCTCGCCGGATCCGGGCGCTCGAGCGCGGCCTGATCATCACGAGCGGCGCGGATTTGCCCGACCAGCCGGCCGGCGTCCACGTGCTCCATCTCCTGGCTGTACTCATCGAGGCCCAATGCCTCCATGAGGTGGTGGTTCTTCTGCGCGTAGCCGAGCGAGACGGTCGGCCTGGCGAGGCGGAGTGCGCAGATGAGGTTATGGAAGCGCGACGGAATAACGATCTCGGCCCGCATCATCTCCTCGGTCAGCTCGGTGAATGTGGTGAACTCGCGAACCACCACCGCGTCATCGGACAGGTCGGGGCGCGCCTGGAGGATGGCCGTACGCAGCTGGTGCGCCACCTCGACGTCAACCCGATCTCCGCTGACGAGCACAACCTGATCGCCGATGTTGAGGACCTGTTTCAGAGCCTCCGCCATAGTCGTGACGTACCGGCGGCGCACCTCGGCACCGCGTACCGGATCATCACCTCGGCCATAGAACGCCATGACGCCGACGACGAAGCGCCCGGGTTCGGGTGTCGCCTGCGTCGGAGCGGGATGTGAGAAGACGAGATCAGGCGCGATCGCCTCGGGCTCGCGGGCCCCGGCCCGCGCCATCGCCTTCGCCGACTCGTGGTCTCGATAACTGACGTGGGTCGCTAGGCGGACGGTTGCGACATTGAGCCAACGGGTGACCGGATTCTCGGCCCACTCTGCTCCCACATCGAGCAGCACGAAGCGCCGCTTGCGCAGCCGGCAAGCCGCCGCAGCGACAAAGAGCCACAGCGGCATGCCCCAGGGATGTACGCCGAGCGTCGCCTCGAGGACACCCATGCCCGGGACGATGACGGCGTCCACGGAGCCGACCAGCCCGTAACTGCGCGGAATGTCGAGCAGACGTCCGAGCAGCTTCCGGGCTTTCACCGTCACTGGGTTGCTGCCCTGCCGCGACCAGCGCCAGGCGAGCGGCACGGACGGGACGCCGTACCTGGCGCTGATCTCGTCCGGTGCGATGGTGATGCACCGCAGCTCGACATCCGGCTGAGTGGACCTCAGCCAGTCCAAGACCGTCTCCAGGGTGGCGTCGTTGCCGATATTGCCACTCCCGAGGTAGCCGAACAGGGCCACTCGGCGAACGGGCCGACTCATGAGCCCTCGTTTTCGTGGTGCCCGCCGGCCGCAACAGGCTCGGCATCTTCGCTGTGTGTCCTGGTGGTCGGGCGCTTGGAAAGCGCGGCGACTCCAATGTCTTTGACAGCCGGATCAGGACTCTCCAGGAGACGCTCCTTGTACTTCGGATTGGCATGACGCGCAATCCAGACGGCAAGCTCCTTGCTGCATCGCATGCGGTCGGCGGGACTTATCGGCGCCCGCCAGATCGCCGAGGCGTACGCCAGCAGATACTCCCCGAGGAGACGCGCGGCGGGATGCCGCCAACGGTTCGCCCGCTTCGGGTCCAAGGTCGTGCACCGGCGCCGGATGTCGCTACCGACCCGGGTCGCCCGCGTGGGGTGATCACGCCGGAAGTACAGCAACTCGGGAACGTTGTAGAACGGGCCCTGCAAGCGCCAACTCGGCGACGATGGTGCGATCGGCCCAGTGGAAGCTGCCGAAGGGCTTGATTCTGCGCAGCACCGGGGTGCGGATGACGCCGTAGAAATCATCACCGCCATGGGTGTAGAGCAGGCTCCGGAAACGTTCTGACTGGATCGGTGGCATCCGTGGTCAAGGGATAGTCGATCGCGTTGGTGATCTTCCCGTCCCAGTCGATGAATGCCGTCCAGGCATGCGCCAGGACGATCTCCGGCCGGGAGTCGAGCGCCTCGATGCACCGCTGGAGGAGATCAGGTGAGTAGAGATCGTCGTCGGAGACCCATTTGAAGAACTCCCCGCGGGCCTGCTCAGCCACGAAGTTGTGGTTGAACGTGGAGCCGCGGTTTTGATCATGACGGACGTACCGTACGCGAGGATCCTTGGCCTCGTAGTCCCGGGCGATCTCACCGGTGCCGATCGGTCGAGCCATTGTCAGAGATGATCAGCTCGAAATCGGTGAACGTCTGCGCCAGAAGCGCATCCAGCGACTCGGCCAAGAACTCTTCGCCGTTGTAGGTGGGCAGGCCGAGCGTGAGCCGAGGTACCGCAGTGCCGTTCTTCACCGGGCCACCTCCGCCACCGCGTGGTGATCGGCAAGCGCCGACCGAAGTTGGTGCCACCACACCAGCGCGGCGAAGACCTGGGCGGTTGCCACGCCCCAACTCGCGCCAAGGGCTCCACCCAAGATGGCCCCGGTTGCGCCGCCGATGGCGTACGCGGTGGACCCCGTGAGCTGCGCCCGCAGGCTGCGGCGTGCCACCCCCATGGCGCGCAACCCAGCGGTCGCCGCAGTGGTAAAGGAGGCCGCAGCGACGGTCACGGTGATCGCAGGAATCAGTTGTGAAGTTGGCATCCAGAGCTCCTTGAGTAGGGCGGGCCCAGGGCCGAGCGGGAAGACCGTGATGATGAGCAACCCCCATACAACGGCAGCCGCAGCCTGAGAACCACCAAGGACGAAACAGAAGCGTGCAAGGCGTCCGGAATTCCGGTGGAACACGCGTGAGGCTTCGGGAACAGCGACCTGGCTGAGTCCCATGAGGACGACGAGGAAGGGTCCCATCAAGATTTCGGAGGCCCGGACGTAGCCCACGGCCGCGAGACCGGCGACAGCACCCAGCACGTACGAGCGCACCTGACCCGCACTGCTGATCGTGAGGTTCTCGACGAGGTAGCGAACCGATATCTGACGGTGCGACCGCAGCCACCACAGCGACCCGGAGCGGGCGTGGCAGGATCCTCGCCTGTACGGCGCCCAGCAGAGCAGCCACCGCAGCCGTACCCCCGAAGACGAGCAGACACCGAGCGGCGCTGCCGTCCCCGCTGCTGTGCAGCACGACGAGAGCCAGAAACCAGCAGCACGGTCCAGAACAGGTCGTTGATGAATGCGGACAACCCGCGCCCGGTCGCGAAGAAAGCGAACCGCAAGCTGTCCTGAAGGGCGAGCGCCGGTAGCCCGACGCCGAGCGCCATGAAGACCGGGCCCAACGGGTCAGGCAACAGCAGCCCAGCCAGGAAGCAGATGACACCAGCAGCCGCGCCGACAAGCGAGGGCGGTACCCGTAGCCGCCGATGTGGCTCGGCGCCAGCGACGGCTCGACATCGCCGCTGTACCGGACGAGGAGCGGATCGGTCGCCAAGCCGCGGGCGGCGTTGATGACGAACGTGTACGTGATGTAGGCGAGCGTGAACGCTCCGAAGTTGCTGGCACCGAAGGACCGCGCCACGAACAGTCCCAGGGCAAAGTTGCTGAGGCTCGAGATGCCCTGGTCCGCCACACCCCAGCCAAGCCGTCTCACGGCCTGGATCGGCCCATGCTTAGCGGATGGGGCCGGGGCTGTCGTTGTTGTTTCGGCGGGCATGGTGGCGGTCATGTCGGCACTTTCCCGAAGGAAAGGCGTCCGGATTTCGCGGCGCTGGCATCGGATCGGCCAGATCGCTCGAGTGGATGCTCCAAGGCGAAGCGGTAGATCTCGAGTAGCCGGGAGAGACCCACATCCGGGCTGAAGCGGTTTCGGTAGGTCTCGCGCCCTAGTTGGCCGTATTCATCCCATCGCTGCGGATGGTCGTCGACATCGGCGAGGATGTCGACCAGGGCATCGACATCGGTGGGCGGAAAGAGCGCCCCGTCGGATCTCGGAGTGATCAGCTCAGGGAAGGCCCCATGTGCCGAGGCGACAGGGGCCGTCCCGACGGCCATGGCCTCGACCGCAACCATGCCGAAGGTCTCCTCCCACTGCGACGGGACGACCACGGCACGGGATGCTGGCCAGGATTCGGAACACCTCCGAGCGGGAGACGTGACCGGCGATTGTCACGGACGGGTGTTGAGTCGCCCAGCGAGCGACCTCTGCCGACATTTCTCCCCCGCCCACCACAACAAGGCGCAATGGCGACCGCGAACGCCGGGCGCGGAACGCGTCCCATGCCCGCATCAGGAATCCTGCGCCCTTCGGCTTCGTCCAGACGTCCGACATAGGCAACCTGGGCCTCAGTCTGCGACCTCAGGGTGCGGCGGCGGGAGCGGGCACGAAGTTGTGCTTGACGAAGCTGCGGTCGGCGGGGAGGCCGACCGGTGCCAGCAGGTCCCGCTGCGCACCGGAGATGAAGATGTACGCGGTGATCATGGTCCGCCAGGCTGTGGCAGTGCAGCCACGAACCGAGGACGACAGGGGCCGTCAATGCCGGGGAGCCGCGGTAGCAGCCATGGGCCAGCGCGGGAAAGGAGGATCCGCCCAGGCAGTCATGGCAAACCCTGCCGTCACGGAAAAACGTTCCGCTTGCACAGCCGAGCTTGTAGTTGTGCAGCGTCGCGACGACCGGGACCGAGGCGTCGCGGCAGGCGTACAAGATCGACGGCGTGATCAAGGGAAAGATGTTGTGGATGTGGACGACGTCCGGCGCGAACTCGGCCAGGGACTCAGCGATCGCGCGTCGGGAGTCCCTGCTCCACAGCACGCGGGCCGGCAGCGTGGCACGTCGCAGCGGCGACCACGTGGCGATTTCCTCGCTGCGCCGCTGGAAGAGCACGACCTCGTGGCCGCGCGAGGAGAGGGCGGACGACTCCTGGTCGACGACGGCGTCCTCGCCGCTGGGTGCCGTCGGCCGATAGCGATTGTGGACGACGAGGATCTTCATTGTCGACCCCTACCGATCGGGGCCGCCAGCAGCGATGCAGCAACGATGAGCTCGAGCAGGTAGGGCGACGCGTCACCGAGACCGGTCTCGGTGATCGAGGCCACTGCGCAGTAGGCTGACCAGGAACAGTGCGAGCGCACGCCGGAGTCCACGCCGATGCGTCACCGCGAGGAAGATCAGAAGCAGACAGGAGCGCCACGTCGATGGCCAGCCCGAACCAGCCCTGGTCCAGGTAGACGGCGAGCCAGTTGCTGTCAATCGGGAGGCCGTTGAAGGACTTGTTGGACAGTCCCGATCCGAAGAGGTCCTCCAGCCAGGGGCGCTGTAGTCCCAAGATTTCGGTCCAGACCTTGGTACGGCCGGTGAGCTGGGTCGCCTCCTCCAGGGATTGCCCCCGCCACAGCCAGGTGACGATCAAGGGTGCGAAGAACGTGGCCGCGATCACACCGAACACGACGAGCAGAGCCGAGGTACGCCGAACTCGCGCGTGGCCCACGAACATGCTTGCGCCGGCCACGGCCAAGCTGACGACCATGGCAAGGAGCGCGGTCCGAGTATGCGCCCCGACGAGGGCCGCTCCCGACCCGATGAAGCGTCAACAAGGCGGTTCGACCGCGTACCGCTCCGCCGAACCACAAAACCACGGTGCACCCGAGCAGGACGGCTGCGTAGTGGGCGACCTGGGTCGGGGGTATCGGCCACAGCGCGCCGGAAAGCCGGCCCTCGTAGGAGAACGCCGCACCCGGGGCAAGCACGGCGCCGACGAGAACAGTGACGATCACGATGCGCAAGCAGGTGATATGAGCACGCAGCAGGGGGAAATCGGCCCTGCCCCACCAGGGAGTGAGCAGCCACAAGACCGTCATGAAGCCGATGAGGCGGCAGGCGCGGAAGGTCGAGCCGAGGAAGAACTGGTTGTGGATGCTGACCATGAGCGCGACGACGGCCAGCACGCTCAGCAGCACGAGGAAGAGACTTGGCCTGATGACGCCGCGCGGATTGGCCAGCAGCGCGAGCAGAAAGGCCACGATCAGTGCGCCCTGGGTGACCAGCTGGCCGACGGTGGTCGGGATGGGAAGCAGAGTCGGCAGGCCAGAGAACGCCAGGACGTTGACGAACAGAGCCGCCCACACCGGCAGCGGACCGCGTATTAGTGCCATCGCCGGCGCGCGTACGGTGAATACCCGGTTGGCACCGCTCGGGAGGGTGCGAATCTGACGTCCGATGAGGCGGAACCGTCCCCTTGGCTGATCCGTGACAGCTGGCGTCTGTCCCCCACGCTCGACGGACGTCGCGTTCGTGACCTCGGCCGTCACGTTCTGAGCCTCATCGAGGGATTCCTGAAGCTCACGCCAAGCGTTGTGTCTCGTGAGCGCCACGCTTCCGGCAGCAGGCAGCCCAGGACCTGGCGAAGCGTCATGACGCGGGCATCTCCTTTTCTGCTGCTCCGGCTACGAGCAGGGACGCAGACAAGTCAGCCCGACTCAGCTAGTGGCCCCCGACCCCTTTTTAGCCCGAGACAGCATAACCAGATCGAGCGAGACAAACCTTCAGAAACAAGAAACGACATCTCTTGGTGACCGACCGGAGCGATGCTCAGCAGAGTGCCCAGCTGAGGGCCCAGCGACACAGCCCAGTCGGCATCCCGATCTGCTGCGCAGCGGCGATTAGAGTTTCGCCCATGGCGCCTCTGACCGTGGACTTCTTCTCGGACCTGGAAGGACCGATGATCGGGCCGGTTGAGAGATCACAGTCACGCCACGCAGCTGATGGACACCGCTGAACGTATTCGGTCAATGGACTGCCGCAAAGAAGAGTTGACCTGCCCAACCCTTCGCCTGGCTGAGCGCGTTGAGGGACCGGCGATCATGGTCGGTACACCGTCAGTGACGGTACATCGTGATCGGTACATCATGATCGGTACATCATGATCGGTACGTCATGATCGGTGCTGCCAGGTGAACCCGGTTGTGGTGGTCGGAGCCGGACTGGCCGGCCTGTCTGCAGCGTGCTACCTGCGGGACGCGGCTACGACGTCACGGTCGTGGAGCGAGCCGAGCTACCCGGCGGGCGCGCAGGCGTCCTCCGCCAGGACGGATTCACGTTCGATACGGGCCCGACTGTGCTGACCATGCCCGATCTGATCACTGATGCGATCCGTGTCGCGACTCACGATCCGAGCGCCGACCTCGGCGCGCTGCTGCCCATGCGTCGCCTCGATCCGGCGTACCGAGCCTGTTTCGCAGACGGCAGCACGATCAACGTGCGTTACGGCCGGGACGCCATGCGCGAGGAGATTGCCCAGGCCTGCGGAAGCGTCGACGCGGCCGCCTTCGACTCGTACGTCGAATGGCTTCGCCGGCTCTATGTAGTTGAGATGCCGAACTTCATCGACCGGAACTTCGACAGCCCGCTCGGACTGCTGTCGTCGCCGCGTGCTCTCGCCGAGCTGATCCGGCTCGGCGCCTTCGGCCGGCTCGGCGCCGCGGTGCGCAGGCGGTTTGCCGACCCGCGGCTGCATCGGCTGTTCAGCTTCCAGGCCATGTACGCCGGTCTGGCGCCTGATTCCGCGCTCGCGCTGTACGCAGTGATCACGTACATGGACAGCATCGACGGCGTCTGGTTCCCAGAGGGCGGCATACACGCGGTCCCGACGATCATGGCTCAGGTCGCAGAGAAGGCTGGCGTGACCTTCCGGTACGGCGACGCCGCGGAGGTGGTACTCCGCTCCACGTCGGGCCGAGTTGCCGGTGTGCAGACGAGGTCCGGGGCTCGGATTGTCGCCGATGCCGTGGTGTGCACTGTTGATCTTCCTACCGCGTACCAGGAGCTGCTCGATGATCTTCGGCCACCTCGAGCTGTACGGCGCGGCCAGTACTCACCTTCGGCAGTTGTGTGGCACGTCGGCGTACGCGGGGCGCCGGCTCCCTCGGTGGCGCACCACAACATCCACTTCGCACAGGAGTGGAGCGCGTCGTTCGATGCCTTGCTGAAGCAGGGACAGCTGATGCCTGATCCGTCTCGGCTGGTGACCATCCCATCAATCGACGACCCGACACTGGCGCCGCCCGGTTGCTCCACCCTGTACGTCCTGGAGCCGGTGCCGAACCTCAACGGCAAGATCAATTGGTCGGCAGCAGCCGGGCCGATGCGAGAGCGCCTGCAGAGATTCCTTGCCCAGAAGGGATATCCCAGCGACACGGTCACGGAGAAGGTGATGACCCCGCTGGAGTGGCAAGCTGAGGGAATGGCGGCCGGCACACCTTTTGCGCTCGCCCACACCTTCGGCCAAACTGGTCCGTTCCGCCCGCCGAACGTCGAACGGCGACTGCCGGGAATGTTCTTCGCGGGCTCAGGAACGGTCCCCGGGGTCGGTGTTCCTATGGTGGTCATCTCCGGCAAACTCGCGGCCAGCCGAGTCGCGGCATACCTTCGGGAGGCGGCCCGGTGAGCGAGTGGGTGTCGTATGAGGCCCTCTTGACGGAGGGGTACCGCCGCAGCGCGAGGCTGACCTGGCGCTACGGCACCACCTACTTCTGGGGTGCTGCCCTGCTGCCCAAGTCGCAGCGCAAGCACGTATACGCGATCTACGCCCTCTGCCGATTGGCCGATGACATTGTTGATCTTCCCAATGGGCAATACCCGCTGAACGACAATGCGCGAGCCGAGCCCGTCTCCCTGCGCCCTGAGCCGACTTCCCTGCGCCCTGAGCCTGTCGAAGGGCCCTCTCAACCCACGTCCCTGCGCCCTGAGCCCACTTCCCTGCGCCCTGAGCCCGTCGAAGGGCCCCTCAACCCACGTCCCCGCGCCCTGAGCCCACTTCCCTGCGCCCTGAGCCTGTCGAAGGGCCAGACCCCGAGGCTTCAACAAGCTCAGCCGACACCTCAGCTGAACCAGATCCCATACCAGCCGAGCCTGACCCGACACTTCCGGAGCTGGAACCGACTGATCCGAGCGAAGATCGAGAACGTGCGGTCGAGACCCGCCTCACGGCCTTCGCCGAGTCGTTCCGCAGCAGCCTGGCGGGCGGCGGGAGTACCGACCCGGTCATCGCCGCCGCCGTGCACACCGCGATCACGTGCCGCATCGACCCGGAGTGTTTCGACCGCTTCTTTGATGCCATGGCAATGGATCTGACGAAGACCTCGTACCAGACGTGGGAAGACCTGCGCAGTTATATGGAGGGTTCGGCAGCTGTCATCGGGGAGATGATGTTGCCGGTGCTCGAGCCGCTGAGCCAGGATGCCAAGGCTCCCGCGCGATCACTCGGGCTGGCGTTTCAGCTCACCAACTTCCTTCGCGACATCGACGAAGATCTTGATCGAGGTCGGGTATACATGCCGCAAGAGGATCTGCGGATCTTTGATGTTGATCTTGGACGGCGTGAGCTGACGCCGGAGTGGCGGGCCTTCCTGGCGTACGAGATCGAACGAAACCGCGCCCTCTATGAATTCTCCGACACGGGTATCGCGATGCTGCCGCCACGATCGGCGCGTTGCGTCGGGACCGCCCGCGTGCTCTATGCACAGATCCTTGATCAGATCGAGAACAACGGCTACGACGTGTTCTCACGGCGTGCGCGAGTGCCGACCTCGCGCAAGGCTGCGACGGCGGCACGCATGATGGTGACAGGTCCTCGGGCGCTCAGGAGGCGCGCGGAGGCTTACCAGCGAAGGAGTATGACCGATGTCACTCAGGACGCGTACTAGTCCGCTGCCGCAAGTCCCAAGACCAGGCATACGTTCCCGGATCCCGATCGAGCGCATCCCCCAACCGCGGCAGGACCGCATGGCGGCGACGTGGCGGCTGGCCAAGCCCGCCCGCATTGCCGCTGCGTTGCGAACGGCGCAATCGCGTGACGCCGGGGGCTGGTTCGTTGCGGGCGCGAGCGGCGACGTCGGGCGGACGGAGTCGGTGACGCGCGGCATTGCGGGTCGCGAGGTTGTCTTTTGGCGTAACTCCGCTGGCGAGCTGGTCGCCGGGCCTGGCGCCTGTCCTCACCTCGGTGCGTTGTTGGACAAGTGCCCAGTGGTGGACGGCACCATGTATTGCCGGTGGCACGGCCTCGCGCTGACACAAAGTGGCGATCAGACCTGGAGCCCGTATCGGGCCTATGACGACGGCGTGCTGCTCTGGGTAGGTCTGCCGACCGAGGGCGAGGATGCGACCGCTCGACCCGCACTGCCTGCACGCCCACCGCTGCCCGACTCGGTCAGCGCGGTGATTGCCAAGCCCGGCATCTGCGAACCCGAGGACGTGATCGCCAATCGGCTCGATCCGTGGCACGGCTCGTGGTTCCACCCGTACGCCTTCAGTCACCTGGCTGTCGACGACGATGCCAGTGATGATCACGTGCTGGTGGTCGACGTGACGTTCCGGCTCAGTCGGACCTGGGGTGTGCCGGTACGGGCCGAGTTCACCTGCCCGGACCGCCGGACGATCGTGATGCACATCACCGAAGGTGAAGGTGCCGGAAGCGTTGTCGAGACCCATGCCACACCGCTCGGCCTTGGGCCGGACGGCCGTGCCCGCACGATGGTCACCGAAGCCACCATCGCGTACTCGGATCGGCCCGGCTTCCAGGTCGCGCGCTGGCTGTCGCCACTGCTGCGGCCCGGTATCCGGCGTACGGCCCGAAAGCTCTGGGTGGACGACCTCGCGTACGCGGAACGCCGCTACGAGCTGCGCCAGCGCGGCGAGTTTCCGGGCTGAGCCTTAGTCAGGAGCCGACGGAGCAAAGGCACGGCGCGGTGACGGGAGCGCATCGGAACCGTCCAGAGATCATGGCCGGCCACACCATATTTAGCGAGGAGCTGGTTGGCAGCGAGAAACCCGGTGGTAGCAGCGCGCTCCATGAGAGCGACCGGGAAGTCGCAGCGAATGCCGTCGCCGGCCAGCACGATCCGAGGATGCGGCGTGCGGACGGTAAGCCGCTGCTCCCAGGGCCTGGTGTCCCAGAGTGGGCAGTCATCCTTGACCAGCCATTCGTCGGCTACGACGGTCGCCAGCTGCGTCTCGGGATAGACGCGATGCAGCTCAGCCAGCAGCCGCTCCTTCAGCACGTGCTCCTCTGCCTGGTCAACCAGCGCGTACGCGTGCAGCTCGACAACTGAACCACCGTTTTCGGCCGACCAGCGCCGGGCGCCCTCCTCGAAGCGCTCCAGGACCGAGACATTGTCGAGCGGGCCAAAGCCACTTGTACCAAGGAAGGCGGCCCGATCGGCAGCCACAGGCCGATCCAGCCACAGCCGCCACACTGCAAACGGAGGAGCAGTACGCATTGCCGCGACCCGATCCCGCCACGCCTCGTCCGGTATCGCGAACTCGAGGGCGAGCTGGCGCATCGTCGCAGGATCGGTCGCAACGACGACCCCCGCGGCCTCGATCTCGGCGCCGGATTTCAGCACTACCCGCGGCAACTCCCGACTCGCGTCGATCGATGTGACAGCCTCCCCCGTCCTTACCTCGACTCGCAGCTCTTCGAGATATCGCCTGAGAGGTGCCCAGAGGCAGCTGTCATAGTCGTCTCGCGGTACGTCGAAGAGCAGCCCTTCCGACGAGCCGAGAAAGTATGTATGGAACATCGCCACGAGCTCGCCGGCGGAGAAATCGTCGGGATGGGCGAAGAAGCTACGGGCGAACACCTCCAGCGCCAGGTGCCGAGCCCCGCCGGGAAAGCGAAGTCGATCAAGAAAATCCGCCGCGCTCTCGCCGTCATACCGGCTGAAGGTGGTCGGGAAGTCGACGTCCAGCAGTTCGAGGGCGGCCGGCACGTTGACCGCAGCAAGATCACGAACGCCGAATGACGGGCTCTGCAGGACGAACGCGGCGAGGTTCAGCGGCGGCGTACGCGGAATGCGAGCAAACGAGTCACTGTGACCCTCGGCCAAGATCAGCGGGTAGTCGGGCACCGGCACCAGCGATTGCAGGTCGGGATCGACTCGCCGGAGCAGCGCCCGGAGGTTGTAGTACTGCCGGAAAAACGCGTGAAAGCCTCGGCTCATCGTGACCTGATCAGCGCCGTGGCTGACGGACCAGGAACGCACCCGCCCGCCGAGCTGGTCGTGCGGCTCGACCATGATCACCGGCACTCCACGCTCGGCCAGTCCGACGGCGGCTGCGATGCCGGCAATGCCGCCCCCCGCCACAACCACCGGCTCGTGTGTGCGCCCCGAGCCTGTCCAACGGCGGGCCGTGCCGGGCGCCGCCGGATGACAGACGGCGCGAGCATCCCGACCCGGTCGCCATTCGGCGCTGCTCTGAATTATCGGCCCAATGATCATGAAGCTCCAGCGATCATCAAGCAGTCGCCCGCTTGCGAGCGCGGAAGGTGTGCAAGATGTCGCGCTGCCATCCGGCCACGGTACGGACTTCGACGTCAACGAATCCCGCGGCGTACAAGCGATCGACGAAGGTCTGGACGGAATCGAAGGCTCGCACGCTCCGCCACAGATAGTGATAGAGCCGAGTCCGCCCAGATGTCAGCCGGCCAAGCGGGATGATCACAAGCCAGCAGACAACGTCCCACAGTGCGTGGGCCCACGGACCTGATCCGGCAATCGAATACTCCTGCACAACCAGCACGCCGTCGTCGGCGAGCGCGTCGAAGAGCCCGGCGAGCACCGCATCCCGGCCGGCAACATTGCGGACCAGGTAGGCCGCAAAAACTCCGTGGAGGGGATCATCAATTCCCCACGACCCACCAGACCCGGCGCACTCCTCCGCCTGACCGACATGAAACCGTACGCCCTCCGGCCAAGTCTTGCTGCGCGCCTGCTCGATCATGCCCGAAGAGGCGTCGACACCGACGATGGTGCAGCCAAAGCCCGCCGCCTGGGCAGCCTGCAGCGCGGCCCGGGTAGACGCGCCAGATCCGCAACCAAGATCAAGAAGACGCACCGGAGAAGATGGTTGAGCGGAGAGTTCAGGCCGCGGCAGGCACTCGACCAGGGCATCAGCAGCTGCTCGCAGGTGCGCGTGATATCCCGGGTTCAGCGCCACCATGAGGTCATAGCGAGGTGCGACCTCGTCAAAGCCCGCGGCGACGCTCTCCGTCGTGATCATGGTCATCGTCGATTCCCTCCTGGGATGCAGGCCTACGATCCAACCAGCGCCGCCACAGCAGGATAGCGAGCGTCACCATGGCAAATCCGAATCCGAAGTCCTCGACCGGAATGTCCCATGGCGTACGCAGTCCCAGCATTTCTTCTGGGTCGTAGATCACGATCGGAGCCGAGAGCTTGGTCAGCCAGCCGTCTACCAGGACCTGGAACGCAAAGATGATCACTATCGACCACCAGTACTGGGCAGTGGTGAAGATGCCTGACTTGAAGTAGACCAGCTCGGCGACGACGACCGCGACAACCGCGAACGCTGTCAGCACCGTGTACTCAGGCATGGGGACCCGACTCGCCAACCTGTGATCTTCTTCCTGGTGATCTTCCTCGGATTCGACGCAGCACCTGACCCACGGCCTCGTAGGTCAGCAGCCCGCAGACTGGCACGACGATGAAGAACACCAGCTCCTCGATCGGCATACCGAAGATCAACTTCACACCGGTGGTGAACCGGGGGCTGTAGGTCCAATGGTCACGCAGAATTCCGACGATGTCCCAGATCGAGAAGATGATCACGACGGGCACTATCGCAATGGCCAACGCCGCTGCGCGACGGTAGACACGAGCACCGAACACGAACTCCAGCGGCAGCGTGATCAGCAGGCAGCCAACCATCAACAACAGGTACTGGAAGTGATCGAGATGGCCCACTTCCCAACCGTACAAGGCCAGACAGCAATGTCAGCGAATAGTCGGCGTCGCGGAAGAACCTGCCCACTGGCGCTCCCGGTGGCGCGGCCAGATTGTTTTTCGTTTTCCTGTGAAGGCCGTCTGAAACGGCTACGATCGGCGACATGCCAGCTGGGCTGACCCCTGATTTTGGGCCACGTCGCAGCGGAGGTTCGGGGGATTTGCGGCAAGGAAATCTAACCCAGATCCTCCGCTACGTACGCGACCACGGAGCCAGCAGCCGCCATGACATTGCTCGGGGCTGCGGGCTTGGCATCTCCACCATGACGGACCTCATCGGCGAACTCAGGGCCCGCCGGATCGTCATGGAGCTCGATCCGATTCGCCGGCCCGGGGCCGGCCGACCAACGCGTCCGATCGATTTCGACGGCGAGCCGTGGTGCGTCCTTGGCGTACGCGTCGACATCGACGGATTCGAGTTCGCCGCTGCGACCCTCGGAGGACGCGAGCTGTGGCGCGACAGCGTGCCGGCCGACCTCCGCGCAGCTGCGCCGGATGCAGGATTCGCCGCGCTGGACACTCAGCTGCGTTCCCAGCTCTCTCGGTTGCCCGCTGACAAGCACCTCATTGCGGTCGAGATCGGCGTGCCGGGCTACATCGCTGCCGATCGCGCAACGGTCGCTCGGTCCGAGAGCCCCGAATGGCAGGAATTCCCGCTCAGCGCCAAGGTCAATGCGACGCTCAGCGACCTGGGCATCCAGGGCGTTCACGTCGGCATCACCAGCGACAGCCAACTGGCGGCGTTGCACGCCTTCCGCAGTGAGCTCCACCTGGAGCCAGACACCATCGCCACTTACTTCGGTGGTCTGCGCGCTATCGGCAGCGGCTTGGTGGTCGCCGGAGAGATCTTCCGCGGAGCCGGTGGGGGTGCCGGCGACTTCGGCCATCTCAATGTCGATCCATCTGGACCGGCCTGCTCATGTGGTCGCAACGGCTGCCTCCAGTCGCTGATCGGGCCGCAGAACCTGCTGACTGTCGGCGACCTGCTGCCCAAAGATCAAGCGGCCCGGCTGGTCGATGAGCGACCCCGGGAAGCGATTCGGCGCATTGTCGGGGCCATTGATGAAGGCCAGGCTGCGATGCTGCAGATCCTCAAGCGGGCCGGCGCGGCGCTGGGTGATGCGATCGACGATGTCATCGGCGTCATCAATCCGGACACAGTGATCTTGGGCGGTTACCTCGGAGCGCTGAGCCCCTACCTGCGGGACTCCATCCAGGAGCGCATCTCCCATCGGGTGACGATCCCTGCGTTTGCCGAGACCAAGATCGTCGCTGTGGAACAGGATGTGCCGAGGGTGGTCGGTGGCGCAGTTCTGGTTGCTCGCGACGCCTGCTTCTACGACCCGCTCACCCTCACGCGACCGGTTTGATTGCTCCGCTCGCTTCGCTCGTTCCGCGCGGATCGCGCTTTCGAGCTCGCCTCCTTCGTCGTCGCTCATGGACGAAGAGCATGTCCCCTCGCTCCTCCTCAGCACGGCGAGGGCGCGATCCGAGTGAGCCGATCAACGGCTTCTACCGGGACAGCTCGTCAGCGGTGATCACGACCGCGGCAGCTGTCCAAGCGAGCGGGGACACCGCGGCCGGTTGACCGTCCGGTAACACCTTTTCCGGAAGGGAACCTGCAGCCGTACGGTGCTGGTCGAGCCAGCGCAGCCGCGCCAGTGCCTCCTCGCGCTCCCCGATGAAAGCAGCAGTCATCGCGCGGCTTGCGGTCGCATTCGTCCAGCTCACGCCGTCTCGGCGCCACGACCCGCCGGGAGCGAGCCCGCCGGCCGGTCGCGCCATCAGCGATGCTGCTTGTTTCCAGACGCCTACGACGCTTCGATCAACGCTTGACGTCAGCGGCGGCAGCAAGAAATCGATACCAAGATCGGCGCTGTCGCTGCGCCCGCCGAGATGCCGCGGATAGCCGTTGCGGCCAAAGTTCTTCTTGATCGCAGCTCTCAGTCGTGTCGCGCCAGCGGTCGCAGCATGGGCCGCGGGAGCGTCTCCGAGCATCCGGTACAGCTCCGCGCCGCTCTCGAGGCCAGCACAGATCAGTGCCGCAGTCGCCAAGGTTGGCCGTTCTTCCTTGACCTCCCAATAGTCCGGCGATGCCGGCGGCAAGGAGGATCTGTTCTCGATTGATCGCAATGCCGCCTCGGTGCTGCGGTCGAGAAGCGTCCGATGCCGCTGGAGGAATGCCGGTACGGTCGCCCTTGTTCAGCTCGGCCGCCACCTGTTGAGTCGCCCACAACGCCCAGCCGAGTCCGTCGAGCTCGACGCCGCGATCATCGGGTACTCCACTGCCATCGGGGAGGTAGCGGGCCTGGAACAAGCCATTCTCCGGCTGCACTCGCTGGAGGAAGTCGACGATGCGTTCGGCGTCAGCGAGGTGTCCCGTACGTGCCAGCGCAGACGCGACCAGCGCGGAGTCGCGCGGCCACACGTAGCGCCAGGGTTGGGCCCAACCGGCGACCGGCACACCAGTGGCTCCGCTCAGCACATGCAGGTCAAGAAGTGCGATTGCCACCATGTCGCTGTCGCGCCCGCCGATGCTTGGCACGGTCCCTGCGGCGAGCCACGCAGCTTGCTTACGCGCCAGCTCTGCACTGTCCGGCATGCCGGCCAGCACTCTGCTGCCGGGCACAAGATCATCAGCAGCGGAGACCTCGACGAGTACGCCGCCTGGGCCAACGGCGACAGCAGCCGAATCGAGCGGGATCGCCGTGACCCGGTTTCGGTACGCCAGCACACCCGACGAGCCGATCATGAACACGAGGAGCAGGCACAGAGCTATTCCCAGCATGCCGCGCTGGCCGCTCTCTCGCTCCCGTGGCAGCGCCGGCTCAAAGGTGAGCACCGCCATACGCGAAGCCTAATGGCCGTTCGCTCTCCGGCGCGATCCGCCCGCAGTCCACGAAATCGCTTCGATAGAGTCCTCACCGCTGAAACGATCCTTTCTCAAAGGGGAGAACACATGGCTACGCCAAGTCCTGGCTATTCGATCACTGTCCGGGTGGAGGCGCCGACCGACGCGGCAGCAACAGCCCGACTCTCGAGCGTCGTCGCTGAAGCAGGCGGCGCGATTACCGCCCTCGATGTGGCGGAGTCGCACCCCAACATGCTCGTCGTAGACGTCAGCTGCAACGCCAGCGATGTCGCGCATTCGGAGTCGATCACCAAGGCGATCGCCGCACTCGAAGGCTTCAACGTACGGAAGGTCTCCGACCGGACTTTCCTGCTGCACCTTGGCGGCAAGATCGAAGTTGCGCTCAAGGTCCCGCTCAAGCACCGCGACGATCTGTCACGGGCCTACACGCCAGGGGTGGCGCGGGTGTGCCTGGCGATCGCTGAGAACCCTGCCGATGCCCGCCGGTTGACGATCAAGAGGAACACCATTGCGGTCGTCACCGACGGCTCCGCGGTGTTGGGCCTCGGCAACATCGGACCTGCCGCAGCCCTGCCAGTCATGGAGGGAAAGGCGGCGCTGTTCAAGCGATTCGCCGGTGTCGACGCGTGGCCGGTCTGCCTGGACACCCAGGACTCGGACAAGATCGTCGAGATCGTCAAGGCGATTGCCCCGGTCTACGGCGGGGTCAACCTCGAGGACATCTCCGCCCCACGCTGCTTCGAAATCGAGGAGCGGCTGCGCGCCGAGCTGGACATCCCGGTATTCCATGATGATCAGCACGGCACCGCCATCGTCGTGCTGGCGGCATTGATCAACGCACTGCGAGTGGTGAACAAGGACATCTCTGAGGTCCGGTTCGTGATCTCAGGTGTCGGTGCGGCGGGCTCTGCCATCATTCGGCTGCTCAAGCGGCAGGGAGCAACCATGATCATCGGCTGCGACAGCAAGGGAGCGGTGTACGACGCGCCCGAAGGGTCCTCCGACATGCGGCGGTGGCTGGTCGAGAACACCAATGCCGAGAAGCGTAAGGGCTCCCTCAAGGAGGTGTTGGTCGGCGCCGATGTCTTCATCGGAGTCTCTGCTCCCAACCTGCTCGACGAGCAGGACATCGCGAACATGGCCAAGGATGCGATCGTCTTCGGGCTGGCCAACCCCATCCCAGAGGTGGACCCGGCGGAGGCGCAGCGGCACGCGGCGGTCGTTGCCACCGGCCGTAGCGACTATCCCAATCAGATCAATAACGTGCTCGCCTTCCCAGGCGTCTTCCGCGGACTGCTCGACGGCGGCCTGCGCCACATCAGCGACGAGATGCTGTCGGCCGCAGCCAACGCCATCGCGAACCAGGTTGCGCCGGATCAGCTGAATCCCAGCTACATCATCCCGAGCGTTTTCGATGCCTCGGTGTCCCCCGCTGTTGCTGCTGCCGTACGCCAGATCGGCGAGAAAGGAGCATGTTTCCTGAGCAACGCATGCGCCCGAGCTCAGCATGCGCCGGAGCACAGCATGCGCCCGAGCTCAGCATGCGCCCTGAGCTTGTCGAAGGGCATGAGTCGGTGGGCTTCGACAAAGCTCAGCCCGCCAATCCGCGCACGACTAAATCGCCCTTTTAGTCCGAAAATCCCACGAGCCGTGTGTGTGATGCCGGCTTGTTTGCTTGCTTGATTGCGGACAGTTCGTGAAGCGAGTCAAACCAGGGCGGCGGCCGGCACCGCGGTACCGGCCGCCTGCTCGGGGAATATGCTCGACAGCAGCGAGAGCGTTACGCCACGGCTATCCCGTCCTGAGGGCGGTCCCGCAGTTGGGGAAACAGCCGCTGGGGGAACGACCGCTCTCGCTGCCAATATCAAACATACATTCGATTCTAGCCACCGCTCAATGACGTGTCAACACGCGGCTTTGCCCGACGCCGCGGTGGTCATCAAGGGGCAAATCCGTGGGCGAGTACGTCATGACTGGGCAGTCAGTCGTCGCTCTCCTCGAGGCGCTCCAGAAACAGGGAGCTCACCCCTGCGTCGGCGGCGGCTGGGGTGTGGATGCCCTGCTCGGCCAGCAAACGCGCGACCACTCTGACCTCGATCTGTGGCTGCCGGCCAATGAGTTCGCGCAACTCATCGTGATCTTCGCCGCACGTGGTATCGACCGGATTCTGCCTTGGGGCGACGACCGACCGTGGAATTTGGTCTTGCATGATGGCGCCGCCCGGCGTGTTGACCTTCACCTCTACGAGTCATTGCCCGATGAGTCGATCCACTACGGCAGCGTGACCGACGCGTACATCTTTCCGGCCGCTGCTCTCGAGGGTCAGGGGAGCATCGCCGGCACACCGGTCCGCTGCGAAGCTCCGGAGTGGGCTGTGCGCTGGCACACCGGCTATCCAATCCGAGACATCGACCGTGACGACGTCTCCCGGCTCTGTACAACGTTCGGGCTCGAGGTCCCAGAGGCCTACCGCTGAGCGTGAGCATCCGGCATATGCCTGCCGCCACGCCCACAATCCAAGATTCCGACCAAATGAACGCTTAATTGCTCGGCACCCCGGCTCCTGGCGAACAGCTGTGCAGCCCGATCGACATGGGCTGCGGCTGTTGCAGGCGGCGACCTGATGGGTAATGACCCGGTGAACATGCAATGCGCGAGGAGATTATGACCACGATGGTGGACGCCCCTCCCAGCAGCGACACCTCCCGGAAAGCGCCAACGGAGGCGGTGGCCCAGTTCGCGCCGCATGTGCTGCGGGACCGTGCGAAGACGTCCAAAACCCTCAGGCACAGCACGACCGGTGACGGTCTGCTGGAACGTCAGCTGCGACGTGCGGTGGCGGCCATCGGCAACGGTGAGCTGGGTCGGTCGATCCGGGCCCTCGGCAATCATCCCCAAACCATGATCATCGAAACCGAACACGCAATCACCCAGGAAGGTTCTTCATGAGTACCACAGTCGCCGATTACCTGTTGCAAAGGCTCCGCGAGTGGGGTGTCGAGCACGTGTTCGGCTACGCCGGCGACGGCATCAATGGTCTGCTCACCGCCTGGCAGAAGGCCGACAATCAGCCCCGATTCGTCCAGGCCCGGCACGAGGAGATGGCCGCGTTCGAGGCCTGCGGTTACGCCAAGTTCTCCGGCCGGGTCGGGGTCTGTACCGCCACCAGCGGACCCGGAGCCATTCACCTGCTCAATGGCCTCTACGACGCCAAACTTGATCACGTTGGCGTGGTCGCCATCGTCGGCCAGACCGCCCGTTCGGCGATGGGCGGCTCCTACCAGCAGGAAGTTGATCTACTCACCCTCTTCAAAGATGTGGCGAACGAGTACTGCCAGATGATCACCGTGCCCGAGCAACTGCCCAACGTTCTTGATCGTGCGATCAGGATCGCCGGCAGCCGGCGCACCGTGACAGCGGTGATCATTCCCTCCGACGTGCAGGAGCTCGACTACTCACCCCCGACGCACGCGTTCAAGATGGTGCCGTCCAGCCTTGATCAAACCTGGGCAGCCCCGGTGCCGGCCGATGATGACCTGCGTCGCGCTGCTGAGGTGCTCAATGCGGGAGAGAAGGTGGCGATCCTCGTCGGGCAGGGCGCCCGGCGGTGCGGCGAACGAGGTGATCAGCGTCGCCGACGTGCTCGGGGCCGGCGTCGCCAAGGCCCTTCTTGGCAAGGATGTCTTGTCCGACGAGCTGCGCTGGGTAACCGGGTCGATCGGACTGCTCGGCACCCGTCCCTCGTACGAGCTGATGAGGGACTGCGACACGCTATTGGTGGTCGGATCGAACTTCCCGTACACCCAATTCCTGCCCGGTTTCGGCGACGGCGGACCGAAGGTGCGAGCGGTTCAGATCGATGCCGACCCCACGATGGTGGGGCTGCGGTACCCGTTCGAGGTCAACTTGGTCGGGGACGCGGCTGCCACACTGCAACGCCTCATCCCGCTGCTCACCCGCAAGGACGATCGGTCGTGGCAAGAGACTGTCGAGGAGAACGTGCAGCGCTGGTGGGAGGTGATGGACCGGAGGGCCGGCGTGTCGGCTGACCCGATCAATCCGGAACGCGTCTTCGACGAGTTGTCGCCGCGACTACCCGACAACGCGATGCTCACCGCCGACTCCGGATCGGGCACCAACTGGTACGCGCGGCACGTGAAGATGCGCGGCACGATGCGCGGCACGCTGTCCGGCAACCTGGCCACCATGGGCTGCGGTGTTCCGTATGCGATAGGCGCCAAGTTCGCCTACCCGAATCGGCCCGCGTACGCGATGGTCGGCGACGGCGCCATGCAGATGAACGGCATCAACGAGTTGATCACTATCGCCAAGTACTGGCAGGACTGGGCAGATCCACGCTTGGTGGTGGCCGTGCTACACAACGACGATCTCAACCAGGTCACCTGGGAACTGCGTGCTATGGGCGGCTCGCCGCAGTTCTTGCCATCTCAGCAGCTTCCCGACTTCGGCTACGCCGCCTATGCCCGCAGCCTCGACCTCCAGGGCCTCGACGTCAGTGATCCCGACGAGGTGCCCGCCGCGTGGGACGAGGCTCTCGCCGCGCGCCGGCCTTGCCTCATCGAATTTCATACCGATCCCGCCGTCCCGCCGATCCCTCCGCATGCCACCTGGGATCAGCTGGTCAAGTCGACCGCGTCGGTCGTACGCGGCGACAGCGACCGGGTCGATGTGATCAAGGAAGGCGTCAAATCCAAATTGCAGGAGGTGCTGCCGGGCGGCAGAGATGAGTGATCATCTCAAGGCTTCGCAGGGCCTCGAGACGATCAAGAAAGGAGAGGCAGATCTGGCCGAACCATAGGACCGCCAAACCACAGGACTGAATGACATGGACCACTTGGATCTGATACATGCATGGATAGGCACCGCATCTCTGACCTTCGCCTTTGTCCTCGCCTTTGTGATCTTGTTTTCGCTACGGCGTCGGAGACGGCCGCCCCCGCTTCCGACTAGCCAGCTGCCTGACTTCGCCATATTCGACTGCGGCGAATCGATACACCTCGTGCCCGTCGAGCGCAGCCAGCATCGGGTCGACAACACGGGTCGTTGCCAGTGCGGACCTGCCATCTCGATCAATCAGCGTCGCCGGGGCACCTATGTTCGCTACGTCGACCACCGACCGGGACAAACGATGCCGTTCGGTCCGCCGAGTGTCCACACCTGAGTGTTGTGTGGCCGAACGGCGGGAGCACACCTGTAGATCGAGCCATCCACCGGGCAGGTGTATCAGCCAGTGGGGGTAGCAGCCGCTGACGGCGTGGACGAGGCCGATGGCTCAGCCGAGGGCGTAGCGATATCGGTCTTGACCTTGCAGGCGGCAAGATCGCCATCAAGCCGCGGCTGGATGGACTGCAGCCGGCGGACGATGTCGTCCAGCTGCTGTAGCTCCACGGCACTGGCCGCGGGCCCGACCTCGCTCAGGATGACGCTGACGTCTTGCGCCTCGTTGATCACTCGTATGCACGCGGCATTGACCTCGGCGCTGGCCGCGCCGGGCACACTCCGGCTTCCGGCGGGCGACGCCATCGTCGACGGAGCGCTCCCGGGAAGTGGTGAGAAATCCGGCCCGCGGGTATCAAACAGACCGACGGCGAGGACACCGACAACCACGCCGACGACGAAGGTCAGGGCGGCGATCCACCAGCGGGACCGTCGCTGAACGGCACCGGCGGCGTAATCGGCTCGGTGTTGCGAATCGGTGCCAGGCACCTGGCGCCTCCTAGGATGGAGCGACTTGATGATCTTCGATCATAAAGAGTCCAGGCGGTAAAGGGGGTCCGGCGAGTGGGCAGGGCCTCCGCTTTCGTGTTTTCCGGCCTCGGCCGGGGCTACCGCTTCACCGTCACGACACTTCGCTGGGTCATTGTTGTCGCCTGGGTGGCGGGAGCGATAGCGGTCACCGTACTCGTGCCATACCGGCCGGATACCAGCGGCAGCAACTTCAGCGACCTGCTGCCAGCTGACAGCCCGATCTTCAAGGTCGAGCAGCGCATTCTCGCCGAGTTCCGGGTGCCGCTGCTCTCCGGCACCACAGTCGTTGTGCACCAGGCTGACGGATTGAGCCTGCTGACTCGGGCTGACTCGCTGCTCTGGGCGCTCGCGACGACTCAGGACACGCTGCAGGCAGACACACCGCCAAAGCCGGGCACCATCGCAGCAGCGATCCCGGTGCCGACCGGCCGGGCGGACGTCACCGTCACCTACCTGTACGTCGCCCCAGGCACAGGCCTGTGGGACGAGGTGCAGCTCGCCGACCGGTATGCCGCCCATTTCAAGAACCAGCCGGATGTCAGCGCGTACGTCACCGGCTTCGTTCCGGCGCAGGTGGCACAGATCGACTACATCGACTCGCGGCTGCGGTTGTTCGAGATCGCCAGCGTCCTGCTGATCATGGGCATTGTCGCTCTGGCCTTTCGTTCGTTGTTGGCGCCAGTGGTCGTGGTAGGCGTCGCAGCGGTGGGATACCTGGTGTACTTCCCGCTGCTGTCCAGGCTCGCCGGAGTCTTGGGTTTCACGGTCCCCGGCCAGCTCGAGCCCGTCCTCGTCGCCCTGCTGCTTGGCGTCGTGACCGACTATTGCGTGTTGCTTTTCTCGGCCTTCCGGGACGAGCTACGCGGCGGAATCGAGCGGAAACAAGCCGCTCGCGCCGCTCTGCGAGTCAACGCATCGATCATTGCCGTCGCTGGACTGACTGTCGCCGGCGGCACCATTGCCCTGCTAGCCGCACCGTTTCATATCTTCCGAGGCCTCGGCCCGGCGCTTGCCCTTGCCGTGCTCGTCGGGCTGGCCGTCTGCCTCACCCTGGCGCCCGCGGTCATGACCATCGCAGGCTGGCGCCTGTTCACCGTGCTGCCGGTCCGCGGTTCAGAGTCCCGAAACGGCTTTCTGCGCGCCGTTCCGGCTCGCAAGTATCGCGGGCTCAAGCTGCTCACGTACCGCGGGTCGGCGCTGCTGGCCGTGATCATCGTGGGCTGCGGCCTCGCGCTCGCCGCCAGCCCGCTTATCCATGCCCGGCTCGACCTTTCCTTTGTCGCGGGCCTGCCGCGGGACGACAGCATCGCCGAAGGCGCAGATCTGCTGGCCGCGGCCGGTCTCCCCGGCATCAGCGCGCCCACCGAGATTCTGGTCGAAAAGCCCGGCGTGGTTACCGAGCGAGCAGCGCTGGCCCGCCTGCAGGTCGCGCTCGCGCAGCAGCCGGGCGTCACCCGCGTCATCGGGCCGGCGGATCTGCCGACGAAGCAGCCGCGGGGCGTGCTGTTGTCAGACAGCGGCAACGCGGCGCGCTATCTGGTGATCTACGACAGCGATCCCTTGGGCGCCCAGGCCATCGGGTACGTAAGGCAGCTGGAATCGAACCTGCCCGCAGTCGTCACGCAGTCCGGACTCTCCGATGCCAAGGCGTCGATCGCCGGGCAGACCCTGTTCGCCTCCACGGTCGCCCAGCTGACGCGGCAAAGCGTAGAGATCACCGTCGTTACGGCGCTGGCGATCGAGCTTGTGATCTTGGTCCTCTACCTGCGTGCACTCGTCGCTCCGTTGGTACTACTGGCGGCCAGCGCGCTGAGCGTTGCTGCAGCACTCGGGCTGACGACCTACCTCTTCCAAGACGTGCTTGGCCAACAAGGACTAACCTTCTACGCGCCCTTCGCCGCTGCGGTGCTGCTCATAGCCCTCGGCGCGGACTATACGGTCTTCTCGGTTGGATCGATCTGGGAAGCCGCCGGTCGCAGGCCACTGGCTCAAGCGATCATGGTTGCCGTGCCCCGAACGTCGCGAGCGATCACGACAGCCGGCGTGATCTTGGCGGCAACCTTTGCGCTCGTCGCGATCATTCCGCTGGCCACGTTCCGTCAGATCGCCTTCGCTGTGACCGTGGGGCTGATGATCGACACCCTGATCGTGCGGCCGGTGCTCACGCCTGCATTGCTCACCTTGCTCGGCCATCGTGCCAGTTGGCCGAGCCAGCGGATCACACGAGGTGAACGGCGTACGGTGACAGCGACTCCAGAGTCCGACGATGGCTGAGCAAGTGCAAGGGCGCGGGCGGCCGGCACGGCGGCGGCTCGTCCTCCAGGCGCTCGGTGTGGTCGTCGCTGTTGTACTTCTGCTGTGGGGCGCCGACACTCTCGCAAGGATCAGCGCCCAGACACTGCTGGAACAAAACATCCAGGAGGCGACCGGCGTCGAGGTCCGTCCGGAAGTAGAGGTGCAAGGTCTGTTCTTCCTGCCACAGGTGATCCGCGGTGTCTACTCGGAAGTGCACGTCACGACGCGCGGGATCACGAGTGGGCCGCTGCGGATCGATCGCGTTGACTCTCAGCTGTTCGACGTTCAGGTGCCGTTCCACGATGTCCTCGTCCGCAACATTCGACAGGTCGCCATCGGGCGTTCGGTGGAGAACCTCGATCTGACCTATGACGACCTCAATGCATACCTCGAGGCCACCGGTCGGAAGCTCAAGCTGTCGCCCGGCAGCGACGGCACGGTAACGCTCTCCGGAAACGTCAACATACTGGGCCAGAGCCTACGAGTCTCCGCCGACGTCACCTTGTCGGTGGAAGACGATCTGCTACGAATTTCGCCACAGAACTTCGGCGTCGGCGCCGTGTCGCTCGACGCGGCTAGCCGGCTGCTACTACGGCAACGACAGACGTTGACGGTTCCGCTCGGCACTCTGCCGTTCGGGCATCATCTGACCGGCGTTCAGGCCGATCACGAAGGAGTGCACCTCACAGCCGAGGGCGCCGACCTTCTGATCAGTCCCTGACCAACATCAGTCCCTCAACAAGATCAGTCCCTCAACAAGATCAGTCCCTCGACAACATGGTGCGAAATCGCTGCAAGTAAGCAACTGATCGGCGTCGAGAAGCCGTCATCTGGTCAGAAATTTGAGGATCAGGAATGAGGAGTACACGCTCAGCGATCTGCGGCGAAGATCGCCGCCATCTTGTCGACGCATTGCTCCAGCCCTTCCTGAGACAGGTCCCGAGTCTCCTCGAGCGTGTAGCCCTGCTCGACGATCGTCATCACGGTCCGCCCATCACCAAGGTCCTCGAAGATCACCGCATGCTCGCCGTCGTCCGGGATGCCAGGTGGCACTCCAAGATCAGCAGGCACGAGCCGGTTGCCTTGCGGATCGGCAAAGTTGAACACGTACGCGATGCGAGAGTGCGGCACGACCTCGGTGTAGTTCCAAGTGCTGTACATGTCTGCGCCGCCGAACTCGGCCGGAGCTCGCATTGCCACCAGGGCGCGCCCCCCGACACGAAGATCAACATCGGCTGACGGACAGCTGAAGCCCGTCGGTCCCCACCACTGCTTGACAAGATCGGCTTCGCTCCAGGCACGCCACGCCTGCTCCGGTGGGACTGGCAGGATACGGCTCACCACAACCTCGAATGTGTCAGTCATCAGGCTCCCCTCTGCGTCAGGCGTATCACAGCCTCGATCTCGACGGCGAAGCCGAGTGGCAGGGATGCAACCTCCAATTGCAGACCGGGCGGTTCGGCCGGCCTCGCCCAGCACCTCGATGAGGAGGTCGGGTGGCGCCATTCGCGACGAGATGTCTCGGAATCACCAAGTGGTCCGATCGACCCGTTCGCCCAGTTCGACGGGCGCGCAGATCCTGAGTGTTACTCGGGTTGGTTATCGGCCGTTCCACCGATCCGGTACGGCGTACTTACACCCTCATACATCAGGTGAGCCACCATGCCCTGAGCGGCGTGCCCGAGATGGTGGCAGTGGTCGAGCCAGATGCCCGGGTTGTTCGCAACGAACGCAATGTCATAGGTCTCGCCTTCGAGCACGTTCAAGGAGTCGATCCACCACGGGCTGCCGGAAGCCGGGACGCCATTGCGGGAAAGCACGACGGCGTGATGCCCATGCAGATGCATGGGATGTAGCTGGCCGCTGTGGTTGTCGATGTGCATGATCACGATGTCGCCCTCGCGCACCACGTACATTGGCACGTTCGGATAGAGGTGCCCGTTGATCGACCACCACAGCCCGGGCGTGCCGCGGACGAAACCTGGTCGGCGCCCGATCGAATAGTCAAAGTGCCGATCAGCCCCTGCCGGATCGAAGGGCAGCGTCGTGGGGGTTCCGTAGCTCAACTGATCGAGGACGGCTGTCGGTTGCGGCGGAGCTGCTGGATCGCCTGCGCCCAGAATGACGGCCGTCCCTTTCGACACCTGCACTCGTACCGGCTTGCCATCGCTCGGCATTGTGAGCCCAAGATCAGCTCGACCGCCTGCAGTGACCGTCACTGAACGATCAGCCACCTCCGTTGGGCCATTGACTGCGTAACCGTCGATCGCGAGCACCCGGAACGGCGTATCGGCCCACGACTCGATCGGGCCATTGTCAGTGTTGATCACTCGGACGCGCACCTGCTGACCCGGGTTGGCAGGCACCCTCAGATCGCCCGTAGCACCGTTGATCGTCTTGGTGCCCGCGTAGCTGTGGGCCGCTGCAACCACGTCAACGGGCTCCGTCCGACCCTTCTTGGGCAGCACCACAAGCGTTCCAAAGAGTCCACCGACC
The DNA here is from genome assembly GCA_963808905.1 of uncultured Actinomycetota bacterium. Taxonomy (GTDB): domain Bacteria; phylum Actinomycetota; class Actinomycetes; order Propionibacteriales; family Propionibacteriaceae; genus Microlunatus. The sequence goes on along the minus strand of CAWEHO010000021.1, from coordinate 122,644 downwards.
ACCTGCTCGTTGGAGAGCTGGTGTGAGTGATACCAGTACGTCCCAATCTGATGGGCCACAAAGCGATAGGTGAACTCGCCGCCGACCGGTACCTCGTCTTGGGTGACGCCGGCAACCCCGTCCATAGCCGCGGGCACGTCGACTCCGTGCCAGTGCAATGCGATGCCGGCCTTGACAGAGGCGTTGCGCAGATGCACCTCGATGAGCTGGCCCTGTTGTGCCGTGATCGTCGGGCCGGGTGAGGTGCCGTTGATGGTGTAGCCGGGCACACTGCGACCGCCGATGTTGAGGTTCTGCTGTTCCGCGACAAGATCGACGCGTACGTCGGCCTTGCGGGCAGGATCGACGAGCTGATGTCGCTGATCGAGCGAGCCTGCGCACCATGATCATGACCGCCGACCGGGCCGCCCCCGTAGTCGAGATAGCCCATGCCCATCACCGAATAGCTCTTTGCCACCAGGCTGGACTGCCACAGCCAGGCCAGCGGCGCAAGGATCGCAAGCGCGGCCAGCACCGCGACCACGAGCCGTACGCGGGCCGAGCGGCCGGCCATGACTGGGCGACGTCTCCGGCTAGGAGACTTCTGCCGCCGCGGGCTCCTCGACGACGGCCGGCTTACGCGCTCGCATGGCTGCCGTCACGGAAACTCCGAAGAGGACCAGGGCGAACGCACCATGAACCGCGCCGCTCGCGGTCACTATGTGCGACAGCGTTCCCAGAGCGATCTGGACGATCGGTGCAGACCAAGACGATCACCGCCCACCTCACGCCCTGCGGAATCTTCGCGAAGAACGAGATGATCAGCATCGCGAGCGCAGCAGCAAGTACGACCCCGCCGTCCAGGGCGTGGAATATCAAGGCTCCATCGCCCGGCGCGTTGGTTGCGCTGTCGACCGTACCGCCGTTCTCGATCCATTTCAGCTGTGCGAAGACCCCGTAGCCGATGGCAGCCGCCTGGACTGCAACCAGGGCCGCGATAGCGAACGCAAGTACTCGATAGGCCGTTCTCATGACTTCCCCTCTGATTCCATTCCGATCCGCCCCCCGAATCAGATGCTTGTGAGCAAGGATGCAGTAATTTGCTGTGAAATGTCGTCAAATTTATGTTCGTTTCGATGAAACGTCCATCTCGAGGCCCCCGAGGAATGTCGTCGATCGCTCATTATCGGCTGACCATCCGGCGCGACTGGGCCCGGCCACATCCTGCCTGGGTTGACGCCGAGCGTGCCGTCGCGCACACCGTCGACCGCACCGACGAGGGAGGCATACCGGGGTCGTATCCCGACCGAGGAGAACGCCGCGAGGTGCGTACCTGGGCGCCGAAGCGTCAAGATTTCCCTTCAGGGCACTAGCCATAGCTATCCGCCCGGAGCTTTGTGAAGGCCCGCCTTCTCGGGTGAGTCCCCCAGAAACTCTGTGAGCGCCGCCACCAGGGCGCCCGGATTCTCCTCGGCCATCTGCGGACCGGACTCTACGCCGTAGCCGCGCAGGTCCTCCGTCCATGCCTTCCACATGGCAAGGGGGTCGCCGAAGAGTACCTCGACGTCACCGCGACGTGACCACAAGAACAAGGCCGGGCATCCGATCGTCCGCCCGGCGAGGCGGTCGGCGCGGTCGGCGTCGCGGTCGACGCTCAAGCCGGCGCGGTAGTCCTCGAGCATGGCGCGCACAGTCGCCGCGTCGTTGATCACTTCGACCAATTCGGCATAGTTCTCCTCGCCCATCCGCTGGGCGTCGGGCCGATACCAGGCCAGCGGATCAGCGCAGATGACGCGTTCGGGCACCTCTGGCTGGGCGTAGAAGAACCACTCGAACCAGCGCTCGGCAACGCGGGCGTCGCAACGTTCGAGAGCCTCGATGATCGGCACCGCATTGATGATCACGAGTCGTGTGACGTGGCTCGGATAGTCCATGGCCAGCCGGAAGGCGACGTGACTTCCGCGATCATGTCCGACGACAGCGAACTGATCATGGTCCAGTTGCGCCATCAGCTCAGCAAGATCATCGGCGACAGCCCGCTTCGCCTGCTGGCGATGATCATCTCGGATCCTCGGCTTGCTCGATCGCCCGTAGCCTCGCAGGTCAGGGCAGACCACGGTGAAGCCGGACGCGGCCAAGGCAGGTGCGACCCGATGCCAGGTCGCTGAGGTACGGGGATGACCATGGATGAGAAGCACGGGCGGACCATCGCCGCCGAACCGTACGCGAAGCTGCGCCTCCCCGAGATCGACCATCTCGTCGGCAAATCCTTCGAACATGGTCACCTCCAGACGCGCAGCCCTAGGTCAGTCCGAGGTCGAACGTGCATTCGATTGTATCGAATCCCTGTGGTGGTGGGAATACCTCAGGGAACTGGGTAGTTCGCGCGACAGTAAGGTCAGATACCCCCTAAGGGTATTAGAGGAGGAGTCATGGCATCGGCACCGATGGCGGGACACGCCGATGCCCATCACACGGAGCATGCAACGGCCGGCCACGAGCACCACGGTGACAACCACGGCAACCATGCGGCAGTGTTCCGCCGCCGGTTCTTGGTGAGCGCGGTGTTGGCAATCCCGGTTGTGGTCTTCAGCATGATGTTCTCCGATCTACTGGGCTACCCGCTGCCGTCCGGCGCCTGGGTGCCATGGGTCTCGCCGTTACTCGGAACCGTGATCTTCTTTTACGGCGGCGCACCCTTCCTGACGGGCGCGTGGCACGAGATCAAGCAACGCCAGCCAGGGATGATGCTGTTGATCTCGCTCGCGATCACAGTCGCGTTCGTCGCCTCCTGGGCAACCACGCTTCGTCTTGGCGGCTTCGATCTGGACTTCTGGTGGGAACTGGCGCTGCTGATCGTGATCATGCTGCTGGGTCACTGGCTGGAGATGCGGGCACTGGGCGCCGCCTCGAGCGCGCTTGACGCCCTCGCGGCCTTACTGCCGGACACAGCCGAGCGGGTGCGGGGCACCGAGACCGAGACTGTCAGCCTTGCCGAGCTCGCTGTCGGTGATGTCGTGCTGGTGCGTTCGGGAGGTCGGATTCCGGCCGATGGGACAATCCAAACCGGCAGTGCCGCCGTGGATGAGTCCATGATCACCGGCGAGTCCAGCACGGTACGACGCTCGCCCGGAAACCGCGTGGTCGCCGGAACGGTAGCAACCGACAGTGCGCTCCGTGTCAAGATCACCGCAGTCGGCGAGGAGACCGCTCTTGCCGGTATCCAACGACTCGTGGCCGACGCTCAGGCATCGTCGTCGCGCGCCCAAGCTCTCGCCGACCGTGCGGCGGCTTTCCTTTTCTATTTCGCCGCCGGAGCTGGGTTGATCACCTTCGTGGTTTGGACTCTGCTCGGACAGCTGGATCAAGCCGTGACGCGTACGGTCACCGTGCTCGTGATCGCCTGTCCGCACGCGCTCGGCCTGGCTATTCCTCTGGTGATCGCAATCTCCACGGAGCGGGCGGCCCGAGCCGGAATTCTGATCAAGGACAGGCTGGCCCTGGAGCGGATGCGAACAGTCGACGTAGTGCTTTTCGACAAGACGGGCACCCTGACCAAGGGCGAGCCGGCTGTTGTGAGTGTCGCAACGACCGATGGTATTGACGGCGATAGCAGCGGCGGCGTTGGTCGGGACACCTTGTTGGGCCTGGCAGCGGCCGTCGAATCCGAGAGCGAGCATCCGATCGCGCGGGCGATCGTTCGAGCAGCACAAGGGCTTGGTGATCACCCCGCAGTCCGGAATGTGGAGTCGCTCACCGGACGCGGCGTCCGGGCGACGGTGGACGGTCGCACCGTTTCGGTTGGCGGCCCCGGTCTGCTGAGAGAGCTCGGCGTCGAGATCCCGCAGGCTCTGGGTCAGCAGGTGGAGGTCCGCCGCCAGGCGGGTTCGACGGTGCTCTACGTGACGTCGGATCATCAGGTCCAGGGCGCGATCGTGGTCGAGGACGAGATTCGGCCGGAGTCGCGCGGCGCGGTGGATGGCCTGCATCAGCGCGGGATTCGCGTTGCCATGATCACCGGCGATGCGCGGCCGGTGGCTGACGCTGTCGCCAAGACGCTGGGCATCGATGAGGTCTTTGCCGAGGTGCTCCCCTCAGAAAAGGACGCGAAGGTCCGAGAGCTGCAGAGCCACGCGGGCCCGCCAGAGCGCGATCAACGCGGGCGGCGTGTGGCGATGGTCGGCGATGGCGTGAACGATGCGCCCGCACTGGCTCGCGCGGACGTAGGCATCGCCATTGGCGCTGGAACCGATGTCGCGGTCGAGTCGGCGGGCGTGGTGCTGGCCGGGGACGATCCGCGAGCAGTTTCCTCTGTCATCGAACTGTCCCGCGCCTCGTACCGCAAGATGTGGCAAAACCTCGCCTGGGCGACCGGCTATAACGTGCTAGCCATTCCCCTGGCTGCCGGGGTTCTGGCGCCGGTCGGGTTCGTGCTTTCCCCCGCTGTGGGTGCGATCCTGATGTCCGCCTCGACCATCGTGGTGGCGTTGAATGCCCAACTGCTGCGGAGGCTCGATCTGGATCCAGCCCAGATCTGATCATGAAAGAGCCAAGTGATAAAACAAAAACATGGACTACCGCACTCTCGGACGCAGCGGTTGCGCCGCGTCTTCGCTCTGCTTGGGAACTATGACCTTCGGCGTCGAGACGGACGAGGCCGGCTCGCATGAGCAGCTGGATCGATTCGTCGAGGCCGGCGGCACGCTGGTGGACACTGCCGATGTGTACGGCGGCGGTCAGTCCGAGGAGATCATCGGTCGGTGGTTCGCCAGCCGGCCGGCCGATGTCACCGATCGCGTGGTCCTTGCGACGAAGGGCCGGTTTCCGATGGGCGATGAGCCCAACTCGCTCGGACTCTCAACCCGGCATTTGACCCGTGCCCTCGACGCATCGCTGACCAGACTCGGGCTGGATCGTGTTGATTTGTACCAGGTACACGCGTTTGACCCAGTGACGCCTCTCGACGAAACACTGCGTACCCTCGACGGCTTCGTTCGCGCAGGCAAGATCAGTTACTACGGGCTGTCCAACTTCACCGGCTGGCAGTTGACCAAGATGGTCCACCTTGCAAACGCTCTGGGCGTCGCGGCTCCGGTGACGCTGCAGCCGCAGTACAGCTTGATCGTGCGCGAGATCGAGTGGGAGATCGTGCCTGCCGTACAGGATGCGGGCATGGGAATGCTGCCGTGGAGTCCCTTGGGCGGCGGGTGGTTGTCGGGCAAATACAGCCGCGACGAACGTCCAACCGGCGACACTCGGCTTGGAGATGATCCGAACCGCGGCATGGAGGCGTACGACCGGCGCGGCACCGAGCGCACGTGGAACATCATCGATGCCGTCCAGAAGGTGGCCGAGGATCGCGGCATTTCGATGGCCGAAGTCGCCCTGGCGTGGGTTACCGACCGGCCGGCCGTGACATCGACCATCTTGGGCGCACGGACTGTTGAGCAGTTGGAAACGAACTTGCGTGCGGCGGACCTGCACCTCACTGTCGAGGAGACAGCGGCTCTGGATCAGGCGAGCGACCTGCATGCCAACGACTATCCGTACGGCGAGATGGGAATCGGTCAGCGCAGCCGAAACATCGCAGGCGGCCGCTGACGCTGTCTAGAATATGGAATTCTTCTCCACAGATTGCGGCCAAAACTGCGGGATCCTGTGGATAACCTAGCGACGCGGTTGATATGGCGAGCGGGCATATGCAAAACTGCTGCCTCCTAATCGAAGAGGAGCAGCCTATGTATGCGATCCATGTTGATTCCACGCTTGACGATGATGCTCGTCGCGAGCGCCTTTATGACGGTGACCTGTTCGTATATTCACCACGGCCATCAACACGGGCTCTGGTGGAGTTCGCTGCCGCCATGGCGGAGGAAGCATTTGGATCGCTAGAGCCAGAGACTGCCCAATATGAGATGCCCGTGGAGAACTACGCAGCACTCCTCGCCGATCTCAAGCCCCGCTTCATTCATCACTCGGAGTCGAAGCGACTCATTATCGAGATGCTGATCGACTTCGGTTGTGATCCTGAGAAGGTTCACTTCGATGTGCCACGTATGCGAACCTCGACCGCGCAGGGTTACCTCACCACGGGCATCGCCTATGCATTCCACCCGCATCGTGACACGTGGTATTCCGCACCGTCCTGCCAATTGAACTGGTGGCTGCCGATCTACCCGATCACCACCGAGAACGGACTGGCCTTCCATCCGCGGTACTGGTACACCCCTGTCAAAAACAGCTCGAGGGTGTACAACTACGCCGAGTGGAATGCCACAAGTCGCAAGATCGCGGCGAGCCAAATCGGTGCCGATACACGGATTCAGCCAAAGCCAGAAGAGGACGTGGAGTTGGATCCTCAGATTCGCCCGCTTTGTGAACCGGGTGGAATCATTCTCTTCTCAGGTGCCCAACTGCATTCAAGCGTTCCGAACACCTCGAGCAGGACCAGGTTTAGTATCGATTTGCGAACTATCCATATTGAGGACGCCGCTGGCGGCATCGGCGCTCCGAACATCGATTCAGAGTGCACTGGAACCACAATGGGTGACTATCTGCGCTGCAGCGACCTTTCTCATGTTCCGCCATACTTGGTCACCGAATATGACACAGCGCCGCGCGCCACAGCGGACGCTTCTGTCTGATTGAGGCTTCCCGGATCCCAAGTCAGCCGGCTCTGCGCAGGGTTCGGTCGGTGTAGGTTGTTGCAACTTTGGCAGATCGACCGAACCTAGGCATGTAGGTTTCGGCAGCGGTGGGAGGGAGTCAGTGCTCACGGTCAGCTCGGCTGCGGCCAGCGGTATGGCGCTGCTAGCGGTATGACCACACGGGCGCGAGTACCACATTCGCCGTCAGTCCAAGCGGTCGCGGCGCACCGCCGTCGACATCGAAGATGTAAACGTCGTACGTCGCGGCGGGCTCTCCGGATGCATCACGGTTGGAGATGATCATCAACTGATTGCCATCAGGAGACCAGGCCGGCTTTCTCATCCCGAGCCGGTCCGGTAGCAATTGGCCGCACGCCTGAACCGTCGGCGCTCATCAGGTACACATCGAAGTTGTCACTGGCGCCGCGACGCCGGAACGCGATCATCGTACCGTCGGGCGACCACGCCGGATCGGCATCGCTGCCGATCTTGCGGTTGGTCAGTTGCACTGGTTCCGATGAACCGTCCATCGCCAAGGTGTAGATCGACCCACCATTGGGTCCGCCTGCGCCGTTGCGAGCCCAATAGGCGACGGTGCGTCCGTCGGGAGAGATCATCGGGTCCTCGATGCGTGGCTGCCCTGTCTTCAGCTCGCGTACCACGGTGCCATCAAGCTTGATGACCAGAAGCCGGTCGGGCCGGCCCGTAGCGCGACACTCGATGATCATGACCGATTGGTCTGCTGGACTCCAGGAAGCCCGAGTGATGTTCCCGCATCCCCTGGGCGATGATTCGATCAGCGGCCGATCGCCGCTGCCGTCGGCCGCCATGGTGCGCAGGGTGCCCGCGACGTAATTGATGTAGATGATCGTGCGCCGATCGTTTGAGAGCATCGGCCAGGAGTTGCGGCCCGCGACAGTCGACAGCGTACGAGGTCCCCCCACGCCAGCCATGTTGGCCAGGCTGAGCTGGGTGGCCGCGTCCTTTCCGCGCGGAACGATGAACTGCTGCATGGCGAGCGGAGCGGACGTCGGGAGATCCACACCGGGACCAATCGTTGGTTTGGTCGTTGTCGCTGGAGGCCCCGCGGTGGGCTCGGTGGAGACCGGCGGTCGGTTCGTCTCGGTTCCTGCTGGTGTTTGTGCGGCGCGCGGAACGCCGCTGGCGATCACGCCTGCCGCCGCACCCGCGACGACCGCGAGAATCGCGGCTCCGGCGAGCCAGCCACGTTTGCGCCTGCCAATGGCCGGCCGCGGGGCGGCGGGCAGGTACGACCGCGACCGACGACTGGTCGTGATCAGCCGGGCCGAGGGTGGCCGGCACGGTTGGTTTCGAGTCATCAACAGGCTCTGTGTCCGCATCTGGGATTCCGCCGAGGACCAATGCTTCCCATAACAGGAGAACCTGCCGGGGCTCCCAGGTAGCGGGGTAGCTCACCCCGACCGACGTCGGTACCTCGTGAAGCTGGTTCTGCGCCGTGGAAACGATGCTTCGAAACGTCTCGGCCAGAGGTTTGACCTGAACGCTCCCGTCAGCCAGGAACTGAGCCGACGGAAGATCGCGCGCGAACGGGCTCAGCTGCAGGGCTCGGGACTGCTCCGCCCCTTCATAGCTCGCTGAGGTAAAGACGGGACCGATGTCGATGGCGAGGCGGTACCTCACACCCGCTCCAGGTGAGGACATGCTACGAGTGCCGTCCGAACGAGACCTGCATACAGGTAATACGGAGTCGCGGGCGGGTTGGGATCACCAGCGCTATCAAACCGTTAGCACTTTTCGGGCATGTCGCCCTACATCATCGGTGTTCTTTGGTTGAATTCCCTGGACAGGCAGCGCGTGTTGCCGCCCGGTAGGGGCCGGGCTCGATCTCGGGGGGAAGTACATGTCGGGAGTGCGCTTACGCACGCCTCTTTTCGGTGCTCTAGGCACGGCCTTGATCGCAGGTGTCATCTTCCTTGGCGGTGCAGGAGCGGCCGATGCCAAGGACAGTGCGAAGCGCAAACGAAGAGCTACCAGAAGCAGTTCCTCGATCCGCAAGCTCCTGATCGGTACCGAGGCGAAATCCAGCAAGAAGAAGGCCAGCACGAAGGCCAAGCTGGACACGCCGGTCGAGACCAAGGCCGCGAACCCGACAGCACATCTGACCTGAAGCGCTTGCGGACACTCCGGCGGCAGTTGGGGCCGCCTGCCGTCGCTGCCCGCGGGATCCAACGCGTACCACCTGATCATGGGGCCAGGCGGCAAGATCCTGCTGATCGCCGGCTCGGGAAACAACTCAGCGGTCTTCGAAGCCGGCACGTTCAAGGCGTACGTCTGGAAGCCGACAACGGGCGCGCTCAAGGAGCTGAAGGTTCCCACCGACATGTTCTGCGCCGGCCACATGCTGATGAGCAATGGCGATGGCATTGCTGCGCGGAGGCACCACCGACTACTCACCGTGGAAGGGCTCGAAGGCGCTCTACACCTTCGACTTCGAGACACGAGGTCTTCACGAAGCAGCAGAACATGGCCGACGGCCGCTGGTACCCGACTGTGGTCAACACCCGCGGTGGCTACGCACTGATCGTTGGCGGTTTCGATGCCAAGGGCGCGAACTCAGGCTCCTCCGAGGTCTGGATATCCGTACGACGGAAAGTACGACCCGCAGCCTGGCAATCGCGAGTTCCCCTTGTACCCGCACATCTTCCTGACCGCCAACGCCAAGTACTTCTTCACGGGTGCGGGATGGGCGAAAGCCCCGGAAGATGTCGACAGCTCGATCAGGTCTTCCACCCGGGCTTCTGGCAGCCGTTCAACGGCAACAAGTTCACCAAGGTCAATGACCTGACGGTTCCCACCCGACGCGGCTTTGGAAGCTCCTGCTGGCTGGGCAGCATCCGGCGGCAGAAGCTCATGGTCATGGGTGGCGGATGGCCGGCGACCTCGTCGACGAACGTTATTGATCTTGACAGCTCCTCATCACCGAAATACAAAGCGGGACCGTCCCTGCGGGCCGCCAAGGTGTACGTGAGCTGCGTGCAACTGCCGGACGGCAGTGTCTTGGAGCTGGGCGGCGGCTCTGCGAACAAGATCGAGAACGCCAGCCAGGAGGTCAGCCTGCTGAAGACGCCGACCTCGAAATCGTGGACAGCCATGAACCCGCTGCCAAAGGGCGAGCATCGGCTCTACCACTCGATGGCATTCCTCGCCGACGACGGCAGCGTGATCAGCCTGTCCTCCAACCCGAAGGGACAGGCCCGAAGCGACACCGTGCTGCGGTTCGAGCCGCCTTACCTCTTCAAAGGCCCGCGGCCAGACCTGAACGAGGTGCCGGGCACGATCACCTACGGCCAGACCTACTCGATCAATGCGAGCAGCGATGTCACAAAGTGTCATGATGAGTCCGGCCTCGCCAACTCATGGCTTCGATGCGAACCAGCGCGAGATTCCCATCGCGTACGCTGATGGCAAGATCACCATCAATGCCACTCAAGCCTCGCGCCGCGCGGCTACTACCGGCTCTTCGCGATCAACGCGAACGGCGCCGTCTCCGTCGCGAAGTGGACTCGACTGAGCTAGCACCAACACAAGCTCGTAGCCGATGCCCCTGGAAGTGGTCACGGACGACACGATTTTGGCTGAAATCGATGTGGTTCGTGACCACTTTCCGTAGTGGCTGACCCTGCCGCCTAATGCGCGCTGCACCAGGCGCGGATAACCGCTTGCAGCTCATGCCGTGTCGCCTCCACCTCGTTGACGTCGGTGAAGCGCATCACACGTACCAGGCGTCCGTCGCCTTCGAGATGCGGGAAGTCGCCCTGGATCTCCGCGCCGCGGTGGAACATCAAACTGACGAACTTCTTCGACGGATTGAAGCTGACAATGTTGCCCTGATAGGAGAACGTCGGCGTCTTCCACTTGATCGACTCAGTAACCCGAGGGTCGGCTTCCAAGATCAGCTTGCGGGCGCGCTGCATCGCATCAGTCAGCGGGTGCTGGCGCTCAGCGAACCAGTCGTCGACCTCGTTGCCCATCACGGTCCCTCCCCTAGCAGACTAACGGGACCATCGAGCGCACCTCCACGAAAGTGGTCTTCAATGAGGGGCGCTGCTTGTCATCGGACTTCCCCGCTACGCTCCGACTGTGGTCATCGGCAAGGGCCTGGAGCGCCGGCAGACAGTAGGTCGGCTGGCGCTCGCCACGGCAGTCGTCGACCTCATCGGTGTAGCGAGCTTGATCATCTTCTTCGCAGTCGGCGGCGGGCCCTTTGGATTTCTCAACGATGTGACCAATGGCATGGTGGGCGTACTGAGCATGGCGCTGGCCTGGCTCTGGGTCTCCGATCGCTCGGCACGATGGAGCCGAGTCGGCATCGCTGCCGCCACCGCCGGCGCGGTCGTGATGGTCATCGGGTCGATTTTGATCATCTTCGATATCACGGGCTGGTATCTCGCCGGCTTGGTGTCGGGCCTTGGCAGCGCGCTCATCGGTATCTGGCTGCTGATCGCGAACCGACTCCATCGGAACACCCCCGGACTCCCGCGTGGGTTGATCATGCTTGGCATGACGGCCGCAATCTTCATGATCATCGGTTTGTTGGTGATTCCTGGTGTGGTGACTGGCATCGACGATCCCCAGTTGGCCCCGTGGTACGTCAACGCCGGCCTGCTCAATTGGATGGGAACCTACTGCCTGTATCCCGCGTGGTGCCTATGGCTCAGCCGCAGGCACGGAGGTTGATCGCATGGCGGCAGGCGGTGGTCGGGTGCTTATCTCGGGCGCCAGCGTTGCTGGCCCGGTGGTCGCCTACTGGCTCAGCCGATTTGGGTTCCACGCGACCGTGGTGGAGCGAACCGAAGAGCTTCGCTTCGGCAGCGGCGGCCATGCCGTAGACCTTTTCGGTCCGGCTCTGCAGATCATCGAGTGGATGGATGTCCTGCGGCAGGTTCAGGATGCGAGCACCCACAACGAGATCATCTCCTTCGTCAGAGACGGACACCGGCCCATCGATGTTCCCGCCGAGTCGATGTCGGAAGGCGTGTCCGAACGCCACGTCGAGATCATGCGCGGCGAACTGGCCAAGATCATCTACGAGGCGAGCCGGAACGACATCGAGTACGTGTTCGGCGACTCGATCTCATCACTCGAGGAGACCCAGCAAGGAGTTGACGTCACCTTCGACCACGGCTCGCCGCAGACCTTTGATCTTGTTATCGGGGCAGACGGCTTGCATTCGACCACCCGACGGCTGGCATTCGGTGCGGAGCACCGGTTCCTCCACTTCCTCGGTGGCTACCTAGCGGTGTTCAGCGTGCCGAACTATCTCGATCTTCATCAGCGGATGCTGGGATTTGGCGCCGTCGGTCGCACTGCCGGGATCTACCCGGTTTACGGCAGCGATCAAGCGCGGGTCTTGCTGCTGTGGCGGACGCCCACGTTGCATGATTACGATCGCCACGACGTCACTGCGCAGCGACGGCTGATCAACAACCTGTACGGCGATATGGGTTGGGAGGTGCCCCGCATCCTCGCTGAGCTGGAGACCGCAGACGACTTGTACCTTGACTCGATCAGCACGATCGTGATGGACACCTGGACCCGAGGCCGAGTCACGCTCGCAGGAGATGCGGGGTACTCTCCCGGTGCGGCCGTCGGCGGAGGAACTAGCCTCGCAGTCGTGGGCGCATACGTCCTGGCCTCCGAACTCGCTGTATCACGTGGTGATCACCTTCACGGGCTCACGGCATATGAGTTGGTTCTGCGACCTGCCGTCCGGCAAAGTCAGCGGATCGGCCCAGCCGTCATGAAGACGTTGATTCCGAGCTCCCGCCCGCAAGTGTGGGCAATGGCACAGGTCATTCGGCTGCTCCCTCGCCTGCCTGGACCGGCGCGGCGACTGCTCACCTCTTTCGGGGGCGGTCCCGCCGCAATGTTGGACGCGGTCGCACTAAGAGACCCCAAAGCCGTTCAATGAGCAAGCCGACCATCTTGACCGTCGACGACGATCCCCAGGTCGCGGCGGCGATCACCCGCGACTTGGCCAGTCAGTACGGTGCCGACTACCGCATCGTCCGCGCCTCGTCAGGCCCGGAGGCCTTGCGCGTACTCACGACGCTGAATCTTCGCGACGACCCGGTGGCCTTGATCGCGGCCGACCAGCGGATGCCTGAAATGACCGGCATCGAAATGCTCAGGCAGGCACGGGCATACGCGCCCAGCGCGAAACTTCTGCTGCTCACCGCGTACGCGGACACCGATGTCGCGATCAACGCGATCAATGACATTGGTCTCGACTATTACCTGCTCAAACCATGGGATCCTCCTGAGCAACGGCTGTACCCGATCATCGACGATCTGCTCGACGATTGGCGCAAGGCCAATCCTGATCACAGCTCTGACGTTCGGGTGATCGGCCACCGCTGGTCCGACCGCAGCCATGAGGTCAAGATGTTCCTGGCTCGCAATCACGTGCCGTACCGCTGGTACGACGTAGAACGCGATGCCGAAGGCGAGCGGCTGCGTCAGCTCGCTCAGGCAGCAACCGATGACCTGCCGCTGGTATTGATTCCCGATGGCGAGACGCTTCGCTCTCCGTCGACCTTGGGTCTGGCCGCAGCCCTTGGGCTGCACACCAGTGCGCACCAGCCGCTGTATGACGTATGCATCGTCGGCGGAGGTCCGGCCGGTTTGGCGGCCGCCGTATACGCCGCATCAGAGGGCTTGAGCACCGTCATCGTGGAGCGCGAGGCCCCTGGCGGCCAGGCAGGGATGAGCGCGGCGATCGAGAATTACCTCGGTTTTCCGAGGGGCTTGAGCGGCTCCGACCTCGCACATCGCGCGATAGCGCAGGTTTCTCGTTTTGGTGCAGAGATGGTTCTCGCGCGCGAGGTCGTCGGCTTCGAGAGCCGCGGACCGGTACGCGCTGTGCTCTTCGATGGTTCAGGCGAGATCGAAAGCCGCGCCCTCATCGTTGCTACCGGCGTCTCGTATCGGCGGCTGGCGGCGACCGGGCTCGCCGAGCTCACCGGACGTGGTGTCTACTACGGCACTGCAGCCGGCGAGGCGAACCAATGCGAGGGTGATGTGGTCTACGTCGTCGGCGCTGCCAACTCGGCAGGCCAGGCTGCTTTGGATCTCTCCCGCTTCGCTCGGCAAGTCGTGCTCGTGGTGCGAGGCTCCACGCTGTCCGAAACCATGTCGTCCTATTTGATCGGGAGAGTCACCTCGGCGTCGAACATCGCCGTGCGCTACCACAGCAAGGTGGTGGGAGCTCATGGTGAAGGCCATCTCGAGGGCCTCACTCTCGCCGACACGGAGACCGGCACAACGCAGAGGGTTCCATCCAGCTGGTTGTTCATCTTTATCGGCGCCTCTCCGCGGACCGATTGGTTAGGTCCCCACATCGTCAGAGATGAGAACGGTTTCGTCGTGACAGGCCAAGATCTTTTGCTTGCTGACTCCGCGCGCTGGCGGCTGCCACGACCGCCGTTCGGGCTCGAGACCAGCGTGCCCGGAGTCTTTGCCGCCGGAGATGTGCGGCTCAACTCGATGAAGCGGGTCGCGTCGGCCGTTGGCGAAGGCGCGATGTCGGTCTATCTGGTACACCGCTACCTGGCGACGATCTGATGCGCGTCGATGATCTTCGCTCACTGAGCATCTTCGAGAGCCTGACAGATGATCAACTCCGCGATCTGATCAATGACGGTACGGAGGTTCGCATCGAGCCGGGCGTCGATTTGTTCAATGAGGGTGAGTATGCGGACTTCTGGTGGGTGCTGGTCGACGGGGCCATCGATCTGATCCGTCATATTGGTCGTGAGGACACCGTGGTCGCACGAATGGATGTGCCCGGGCGTTGGGCGGGCGGGTTTCGCGCTTGGGATGAGCACGGAACCTATCTGGCGACCGGCCGCGGAGCGAGTGCCGGTCGCACTCTCAGGGTGCCGGCAGAAGCGCTTCGTGATCGCTCCAACGCCTGGTTTCCGTTTGGCGCGCACCTGATTGCCGGTCTGTACCGCACGGCCCGGTCCGTCGAATCGACTGCTCGGCAGCGGAACACACTGGTGACCCTCGGAACGCTTGCGGCCGGGATTGCACACGAGATCAACAATCCGGCGTCAGCCGCGAGCCGCGCGGTCCAAGCCCTCGAGACCGACTACCAGACGTTGCTGTCCTCAGTCCGGCAGCTAGCCGAGCAGAACATAGCGCCCGCGCAGCTCGCGGCACTCGACGCGCTGCGCAGCGAGGTCAAGCCTGCGACAGTGGACCTCGATCCGTTATCGCGAGCAGATCGGGAGCAAGCCCTGGCATCGTGGCTCACCCGTCATGGCGTGACACGGGCGTGGACTATCGCCACGCCACTCGCGGCAGCGGGAGTTGATCTTGACTGGTGTGCCCGAGCCGCTGCGGTCCTGGACGGACCGGCCCTCGAGCCGGGTCTGGAGTGGTTGGCGAGCACGTTCTCGGTCGCTGCGTTGCTGTCAGACGTGAAGGAATCCACTCGGCGCATCTCAGAGCTCGTCTCGGCGGTCCGCTCGTACACCCAAATGGACCGGGCATCGATGCAGCACATTGCTGTGACCGATGGCCTGGACAGCACCCTGACGATGCTCGCGGACCGGCTTCGTGGAGTGACCGTGGTGCGTGACTACGGCAGTGACGTGCCCATGATCGACGCGTACGCCGGCGAGCTCAACCAGGTCTGGACGAACGTGATCGACAACGCGGTCGATGCGATGGGTGGAGCTGGGCGGCTGCGCATCACGACGCGGGTTGAGGCCGACGACGTGGTGATCGAGATCGGCGACACTGGTCCCGGCATGGCGCCGGAGGTGGCCGCGCGCGCGTTCGAGGCGTTCTACACGACCAAGGACGTGGGTCAGGGCACCGGCCTTGGTCTTGATATTGCGCGCCGCATCGTCATGGAGCGCCACGGTGGCACGATCATGATCGACTCTCAGCCCGGAGAAACGATACTGCGGGTGCGCCTTCCGGTCCGGCGCGCCAACCGCGACCGAACGGCCGCCTCGATGACAGACAGCTAGCCGCAGCCCGGACGCGGAGTCGACTGAACAATGTCGACTGAACAATGCCGTCGCGAATCTCCTCACGTCCCGAAGCGAACATCACCCATCGCAGGTGAGGCCATCTCCCAGCCGGTGCCCTATCGTGGTAGCCCAAATCCGAGAGGTGCTACCGATGAACGCGATTGCCTGGGCCCCTTTGATCTTGTATCTCGTCGAATTGACCATCAAGATTGTGGCGCTGGGTACGGTACCGAACAATCGTCGACCGTCCTCCTCGATCGCTTGGTTGTTGCTGATTGTGGTGACTCCGATTTTCGGCTTAGTGATCTTCTTGTTGATCGGCAGCCCGTTCGTGCGGGGCCGCCGGGCCAAGGTTCAGGCTGAGGCGAACAAGATCATCACCGAACGTACGGCGGAGATTCCTGACCTGCCTCCAGGTGCTGATATCCCGGCAGGGGTGGACAGCCTGATTCGGATGAACCGGCAGCTGACCCACCTGCCGTGCGTGACTGGTGTCAGCCATGGATTGTTCGGTGAGTCCGACGCCGCCGTTAAGGCGATGGCCGAGACGGTCAACGAAGCCACAACGACGGTGCATGTGGAGTTCTTCATCACGTCGTGGGATGACACCACCGACATTTTCATGACGGCGTTGGCGGAGGCGGTCAAGCGCGGCGTTCGGGTGAGGTTGCTCTACGACGACATCGCCTCTCGGGGGTATCCGACGTTGAAGCAGATGAACTCCAAGCTCACCGCGGCCGGGATCGAGTGGCACGAGATGATGCCGATCAAGCCCTTGAAGGGCAAGTGGCGCCGGCCGGATCTGCGTAATCATCGCAAGCTGCTGGTGGTGGACAGCAAGGTGGCCTTCATGGGTTCGCAGAACATGATCGACTCCAGCTACCTGTTGCCGAAGAACATCAAGGCGGGGCGGCATTGGAAGGATCTCAACATCAAGATCACCGGCGGGATCGTTCAGTCGCTGGAGGCGGTCTTCGCCATGGACTGGTACACCGAGACCGGAGAGAAGCTGGGCGGTGAGATCGGGCTCGTGACCGATCCCGACGTCGACCCGGTCCCGATGCAACTGCTGCCGTCCGGACCCGGCTATTTGACCATGCCGAACCTGAGACTGTTCACCGGACTGGTGCAGCGCGCCCAGCACAAACTGTCCTTGACCAGCCCCTACTTCGTGCCCGACGACTCCTTGCTGGAGGCGATCACCACCGCCGCCTACCGCGGCGTCGCGGTCGAGCTGTTCGTATCCGAGCAGGCCGACCAGTTCATGGTCGGGCACGCCCAAGCCTCCTACTACGACGCCCTACTGGAGGCAGGCGTGCGGATCTACCAATATCCCAAGCCGACCATCCTGCACGCCAAACACTTCACCGTCGACGACATCGTCGGCATCATCGGCTCCAGCAACATGGACTACCGCTCCTTCGGCCTCGACTACGAAATCACCCTGATGTCGACCGGCAAACAATTCGTCGCCGACCTCCAAACAGTCGCCGACGAATACCGCGCGGTCAGCCGCGAGATGAACCTTGACGAGTGGCGCGGCCGACCGAAGGGCCAACGCTATGTCGACAACGTGATGCGGCTGGTATCGGCGCTGCAGTGACAACCTTCAAGCGCAAACTAGTGCGCGTCGGAAACGAGATCGGCGTCTGGATGTATCGCGCATTCGACGGGCGGCTCGCGAGCTACAGCAAAGACGCCAAGGTATTGATGATCACCGCGCCTGGCCGCCGCACCGGCGTTCTGCACTCCACCTGCGTGCGCTACCTCGATACGGCCGACGGCTTTCTGGTGTGGGGCACCGCATCCGGTGCTCCCCGCGACCCCGACTGGTTTCGCAACGTGCGCAAGGCCAAGACTGCCGACGTCCAGATTGGCGGCAAGACTCTTCAGGTGCGTCCTCGCGAGCTCCTCGGCGAGGAGCGCGACGCAGCCTGGCAGGGGATCGTGCTTGCTCAGGCTCCCGAGGTCGAGAAGTACGCCCGGAAAGCAGGCCGGACGATACCTGTCGCGCTCCTCCAACCAGTCCCGGGCCCTCTGAGATGAACTCCATCAATGCACTGTGGCTATTGCGCGGACGAGAAATAGGATGGGCCAGTGCACGGCGAGATTGACTACCTTCAACTTCCGGCGCTTGACATCGAACGCTCCGCCACGTTTTACGAACGAGTCTTTGGCTGGTCGATCGACCGGAGTAGCGGAAGCTTTGAAGCGCCCGGGATGATCGGCCAGCTGACGACCGACATAGCGCCGACCTCGACCGCAGGACCGGTTGTGTGGATCTCCGCCGACAGCATCTACCGCGCGCTCGGACGCGTCGAGGCCAACGGTGGCACTTTGCACGGCCGCCCTCAAATCGATGGTGGTGAACGCTGGCTTGCCGAGATCAGCGATCCTGCGGGCAACCGAATTGGCATCGTGGCAGCCGCAGGCGCAGCTCAATCCCAGACCATGATCGCCGTACGCGATGTCGAGGCCTCAAGCCGGTGGTATCAAGAACTTCTGGGCCTTCGCAGTGATCATGGAGGCCCGCAGTACGAGCGCCTGCTGTCCAACGGCGTTCTCGTCCTTCAACTACATCACCGCGACGTCGAGCACCACCATGGCTTGTTTGTGAGCCCAGACGTCGAAGTTGGCAACGGTGTCTTGCTGTGGTTCGGCGAAGTGCCCGACTTTGACGACGTCGTCGCGCGAGCGGAGCAGCTCAAGGCGCCGATCGTACGACCGCTTCACCGGAACCCACCGGAGGGCGAGGGTAACGGTCCCAGCCATCGCGAGATCTGGATCAAGGACCCTGACGGGTACACGGTGGTCGTTGCCAGCACCGACGGTGAGGCGTACGAGCCCGCGGAGGCTTTGTCTCAAGAAAACCTGGATGTGCGCTGAACTCGTCAACGGGTACATCTCTTTGCTCTCAGCTGCGCTTCGACCAAAGCAGTGCATTCGGACAGTCACGCCATGCGGCACCCTTCGAAGGTGTGGCGATGACGTATCGGAGGTCCGCCGAAACCTGGCTTAGGAGGCCCAAGCCTCAGCCAGCTCCCGCTAAAATTTCCAAATAGCGCATGCGAGTAGTCAGAGGACGTACCAGGTCTTTACTTAGCCATACATGAAATCGCGCTTACGCAGCACTGCGTGTGCTCGAGGCTAACGGGCACGTTGTCTGGCATCCGAACGTATGGGACGGCAGGCCTCATGGAAGTAACCGAGACGAGCGGGGTCGAAGGCTTCGCTCGAGCCGCGAGAGAGCTGAATGCCGCCCTAAGCGAAACAGAGCTGTTGCAGGTCGCTGTTGATCTTGCCGTGAGAATCATCAACGGTGGTGATCATGCCGGCATCTCTGTCGTCCACGGTCGCGAGCGCTCCACACGCGTAGCTTCCGACGATGTGGTGCGGCGCGGCGATGCACTCCAGTACCAGCTTGATGAGGGCCCCTGCCTGGACGCCGTGCGCTGGCAAGAGACAGTGATCAGCCGGAATCTGGGCGAGGAGGCTCGATGGCCGGAGTGGACCCCACGCGCGGTGTCCGTTCTAGGCGTCAAGGCCATGATGTCGCTCTGGCTCAACGCAAGCGTCAGCCCTGACCGCACTGATTCCTACGGGGCGCTCAATCTGTATTCGGACTCGATAGACCCCTTCGGGCCGAATGAGTACGCGATCGCCCAGGGCTTAGCGGCGCAGATCTCGGTTGCGCTGGCCGCGCACCGGGAGATCCGTGGACGCGGCATCGCCATGACGAGCCGCACCATCATCGGGCAGGCCGAGGGAATCTTGATGGAGAAACTCGGCATCGATGCCGACCAGGCCTTCACGTACCTGCGACGGGTGTCTCAGAGCCAGA
Organism: uncultured Actinomycetota bacterium; assembly: GCA_963808905.1. Taxonomy (GTDB): domain Bacteria; phylum Actinomycetota; class Actinomycetes; order Propionibacteriales; family Propionibacteriaceae; genus Microlunatus. The sequence goes on along the minus strand of CAWEHO010000021.1, from coordinate 103,151 downwards.
ATCGCAAGTTGATCATGATCTGCCACGAGATCGTCAACACGCGACGGCTCCCGCAGTGATGAACTGGTAATCCCAAGTCGGCGCGCCTGGCCTTCATCAGCGACCCAGTCCGGGCCCGTCGGCTTGGCGGCCGTAACCCATTTGCGGCGGGTCCGCCCAACAGCGTGCCGACACGAGGTGATGAGCTGCGGCGGAGATCCTGGAACCGGTAGGCATTTCCATGATCAACTCTTCGCGCGCTGACCTGCATGCACGCCATGAATCGCCAGCACTGGCTCCGTCGCGCCAGCCAGCACCTCGTAACTGAGCAGTCCACCTTCAACAGGTACGGTGGCCACCTCGCTGACCATGCCTGGCACGTCCTCGATCGTAGGCCGCTGCGTGACTCATGCTTGGATGACATACCAGCCTTCTTTGAGGGAAAGAGGAAGTCATGGACAGCGCCGAAATCCACGCGGCGCTGGCGGCGGCTCTGCCGTCGGACGTGCTGATCATCGACCCCGAGATCATCCGGAGCGTGAGTCATGACGAGGCCGAGTGGGCGCCTGTCGGGGAGCCGCTGGCGTTAGTCCGCGCGACGTCGAGTGATCATGTCGCCGCCTCGGTGCGGATCTGCGCCGGGTTCGGAGTTCCAGTCACGGCACGCGGTGCCGGCACCGGGCTCTCCGGCGGAGCCAACGCCATTGATGGCGGCGTGATCATTGCGCTCGAACGGCTGAACCAGATCCGCCTGATCGATCCGCTGGAACGGCTGGCTGTGGTCCAGGCCGGTGTGATCAATGACGAGCTGCGCGCAGCCGCGGCGGAGCAGGGATTGTGGTATCCGCCAGACCCCGCCAGCTCGCCATGGTCGACCATCGGCGGCAACATCGCGACCAACGCCGGCGGCGTGTGCTGCGTCAAGTACGGCGTAACCAAGGATTACGTGCTGGCACTCGAAGTCGTGACCGGCACCGGCGAGCTGGTACGTCTCGGCCGGGTCACCGCCAAAGGAGTCGCCGGCTACGACCTGGTCGCCCTGCTGGTCGGCTCCGAGGGCACCCTCGGCATCATCACGGAGGCGACCGTACGCCTCAAGCCGCTGCCCGCTGCGCCGCGAACGATCGTCGGCTATTTCAGCTCGATCGTCGACGCCGGCGAGGCGGCCCGAGCCGTCGCCAAGGCGGGCATCATTCCTTCAGCCTTGGAATTGATCGATCGGCACTGTCTTGCGGCGGTCGACAGGTGGAAGAACATGGGTCTCTCCATGGAGGCCGACGTCGTGCTGCTCGGTCGTATCGATGAACCGGGCGTGACCGGCGATGGCCTCGCCGATCAGATGCTGGGGTGCTTCGAGTCCGCGGGCGCAACCTGGGCCGCGCGGTCGAGTGACGAGGAGGAAGCCGAGGCGCTCTTTGCCGCGCGCCGGCTCGCGTACCCGGCACTCGAGCGGCTCGGCCCGGTGCTCACCGAGGATGTCTGCGTGCCCATCGCGGCGGTGCCCGACATGTTGGCCCGCATTGAGCAGATCGCGAGCAGGCACGAGATTCTGATTGCGAGCATCGCCCACATCGGCGATGGCAACCTGCACCCCTTGCTGATCGCCGACCCGGGCGATGCTGCTGCGCGAGATCGCGCGAAGATCGCCTTCGAGGAGATCCTCAACGATGCGCTTGATCTTGGGGGCACAGTGACCGGCGAGCATGGCGTGGGTCTTCTGAAGCGCGCCGGACTTTCTCGCGAGCTCTCCCCTGCGGTGCTCGAGATGCATCGAGCCGTCAAGGCGGCGCTCGATCCCCATAACATCCTGAACCCCGGGAAGATCTTCTGACTGGACGCTGGTCCGCCCCTCGGCGCGGTCAGAGAAGTAAAGGTTTGCTGACGCAAACCCAGATGGGTCGAGGGCGCAACCGAGCATCTCGCAGCCGATGCCGGCCCCGAATTCCCTGAAAATCTCACTCCAGCGGAGCTCGCAATCCTCGACTCACGCGTGACCCAACGGGAAGGGTGGTATCTAGCGTCGATTCGACGCGGATTGGAACAAGCTGACCAAGGAGCAGCAAGACGATTTCAAGGGGGCGGTGGCGAAGTTCGTAGATGATCTGCAGCGGGGTCGCGGATTTCGGGCAGGCCTGCGGGTAAAGCTCGTGCGTGGGACGGGCGGCATCTGGGAGATGACGTGGGCGAAAGACGGGCGGGCAACCTGGCAATACGGCCAAGAGCTCAGGGCCGGCGAAGCCCATGTGATCTGGCGGCGCATCGGCTCGCACGAAATCTTTGGCGGCCCATAACGTCCGCCCCATAAGCGTCCCCCCAATAACGTCGGCGTTGTGTAGCTTTCAGGGGCGGCGCAGGAACTCGGCGACCTCGCTGATGTCGCGATCAGCCAGGCCGGCAGAAACTGCTTCGGCCACCAGGTGCCGGCTCGCCTCGGCCTGATCCATGCGCGTTCCCGTTTGCTCCGCCAGGTCGTGGATGAGCTCCTGGTCCTTGGCGACAAGAGCGAGGCTGAACGCCACCGGACCTTCCCCAGGTTGAAGGAATGCCGCGCGCTTGTACTTCACATACGGTGCGCCCGCGGCGCCCGCCTCGAAGATGTCATAGACCGTCGCGCGGTCCAGCCCAGCCTTCTCAGCAAGCACCAGTGCCTCGCTGACAGCGACGTTCAGCGAATGGACCAGAGAGTTGATCACCAGCTTCATGGTCGCGCCTGCGCCGACATCGCCGAGATGGAAGATCGACTTTGCGAACGCTTCGAGCACCGGCCGCGCCCGATCGAGCGCCTCCTGATCTCCGCCGACCATGACCGTGATGGTCCCGGACTCGACCACCGAGACGCTTCCCGACACCGGGGTGTCGATCAAGGTCGCTCCCTGTTGCGCGACCAGGGGGGTGAGCCCGCGGACCGTCGCCGGGGCGACCGTGCTGGTGTCACATACCACCGCACCCTGCTGCAGACCTGCAACCAGCCCGTCAACCGCGAGATAGGTCGTTGCCACCGCCTCGTCGTCGGCGAGCGAAACCAGGCAGACCTCCGCGGACTCGGCGGCCTCGCGGGGTGTGTCAGCCACCTGTGTCCCGGTGCGCTGGGCGAGTTCCTCCGCCTTCCGCGCGCGTACGGTTGAACACCACCAACTCGTGGCCGGCGTCGGCAACCCGAGCGCCCATTGCGCTTCCCATACGGCCGGCGCCGATCAGAGCCACCCTCATTGCAGCAGCCAACCGCCGTCGACGTAGAGGTCGATGCCATTGACCGACCGGTTGCGGATCAGGAAGTCGACCCCGTCGACGATGTCCTCCATCGTCACGTTGCGCCCGGTCGGCGTCGCCTGCCGGACCTTCTGCGGTGAACTCCTGGTTCCCCGACCAGTAAGGACTGTCGCCGACGATGCCCGGATGGATCGCGTTCACCCGGCGAGGTGCCAGCTGCACGGCCAGCGCGCGCACCATGCCGGAGATGCCGCCGTTGACGGTGGAGACGGTCAGTCGAGCCTGGGTAGGGACGGTCCTTGGCCCGCCCGCCGAACAGCACGACGGAGCCGTCCTCAGCCAACCGGTCTCGCAGCGCGCTGACGACGGCGGTGTAGCCGACCAGCTTCATGATCGACGAGGTAGCGCGCCGCGGCGATGTTGTAGTCGGTCAACGTGTTGGTGTCGCGGGCGATCGCCGACAAGTACGACGTGATCGACCGCGCCGACGTCGGCCAGCGCGTCCGCGACCTGCTCCGGCTCGGAGAGGTCCAGAGCGATACCCCGCGTGTCGCCACCCACGCTCTGCAGCCACCGACTTGGCATGCGAACCGTCGCGGCCGGCCAGCGACGACCGACCAGCCCTGCTCGGCGTAGTGGCGGGCGATCTCCGTGCCGATTCCGTGCGTGCCGCCGACGATCAGCAGTGATGACTGCGTCATCCAAGTACCTCCCGTAGGTAGTCCCAGTCGCGAGCAAACCGGTACGAATACCGCCGCGGGGGCTGCGGAGCTTGCGTCTCCAGCCACCGGAGCGGTCCCCCTCCGAGGTTACGGAACGAGTGCGGGCAACCCACCCCCGCCCAGGCGATGTCTCCCGGCCCGAGAACAACCGGCTTGCCGTCAAAAGTCGCCTCCGCTTGTCCCTCTAGGAAGTAGTACGTCTCCTCGAATGGGTGATCATGCGGGCCGGTCGCTCCGTCCGGGTCGTAGTGCACCATGAACATCGTCGAGAGCTGGGCACCGAGATCCGAATCCACCATCATCTTCACGTTGATGCCTCCGTAGACCAGCAGCGCGGTGCGCATGCTCGCCGTGACTTCCAGCTGATCCTGGCTTTGCTGGGTCGGGTCCATCTGCGATGGCGTAATGCGCCCGAAGTAGCGGTTGCGAGGGTCGCGTACGTCGATCTCAGCAGCCGCCTGGTCCATCAGGGCGGGCACAACGAACGTGTCACCCTCGTACGCGGACCGCGGCATCGGCGCCTGCATCTCGATCCATTGAACCGGGAGCTCAGTGAGATTGCGCCACCGGTGAGGCATAGCGATGGGGACCACCCCGTAGCCGCCCTCCGAAACGCGGAACGATCCCTCGGCGGTGTCGATCACCGCCGTACCCACCACCACGTACGAGGTCTCCTCGAAGGAATGGACATGCCACGGGATCGAGCCGCCCGGCTCCAGCTCGTTGATCACGAACCCGGTGTGCACGGCACCCTGGTCCTCACCCACTGCCGCGCCACGACGGTAGCCCGTCGCCGCGCCGGCCCAGCCGGTAGCCGGAGCGACAAGCTCAACCGCACCGGCCGGGCGTACGACGTGGCCTCCGCTCACTGGCGCTTTTCGGCCGTGGCCGCGAGGAGGTAGTCGCGAGAGGTCTCGACGTCGGCACGAGCCTTGTCGACATCCGCAAGCAGCTTCCCGTCGCGCTTCTTGGTTTCCCCTGCGACGATGACGGTGTCGACGTTGGACACGTCGGCGCACAGCACCACCGCCGCGACCGGGTCGATGATCGGCACCATGTTCAGCGACTTGGCGTCGATGATCACGATGTCAGCCTGCTTGCCCGGCGTCAGCGAACCAGTGCGGTCCTCGACGCCAGCGACGTAGGCGCCGTCGATGGTCGCTGCCTGCAGGACCTCCTGTGCTGTAAGCACATCCTTGGGCACCTGCTCGTTCGGCTCGTACTTCTCGGCGTGTACGCGAGCCCGATCCGCGGCGAACGCGGCACGCATCTCGGTGAACATGTCGCCCGGAACCGTCGTCACGACATCGATGGACAAGCTGGGCCGTAGTCCCATGCGCAGGGACCGCAGCATCGGCGGCCAACCGTGGCCCATCTGCAGCTCCACCTGAGGTGCGAGCGAGATCTTGCCTCCGGTGTCCTTGACGAGCTGCCATTCCTCGTCGCTGAAGTGACAGCAATGGACGTAGGTCGTGTCCGGGCCGAGCAACCCGTACTCGTTGAGCTGGTTGATCATGGCGAACCGTCCGGCAAGCCGGCCCATCGCGACGTGCACGGTGATCGGGATGTCCAATTCGCGCGCCAGCTGCCACTCGTCCCGAACGACGTCCTCGACACAGAAGCCCGTGCCGCGGGTCGCCAAGCCCATGGTGAGCAATCCGTCGTCGGAACTGAAGTAGGTTTCCCGAACCCGTCGTACATCGTCGCCGGGAATCGCGATCTTGCTCTCGAACCAGTAGTCAGCCAAGGAGAGATTGGCACTACCGTACGCGTACTGCGCCCGAATACCGGTCTGCTGCAGCCCTGTGACAGCAGCGTCGGAGTGATCAGGAGTGTTGTTGATGTGCGACCAGTCGACGAGCGTGGTGATCCCCGCGTTGAGGCATTCCAGCGAGCCGGCGACATTGCTTGCATGGACATCCTCCGCCCGGTAGACCGGTGCGAAGGTGTCGAGGACCTCGACGAAGTAGTCATCAAGGGTGGCATTGGGCGCGCAACCTCGGATCGCGGCCTCCCACGTATGCCGATGCGTGTCGACGAAACCTGGAATGACGATGCAGTCGCTCGCGTCGATCACCTCGGCGTCCGCGCTGATGTTCGGCTCGACCGCGACGATCTTGTCGTCCTCGACGAGTACGTCCCCAGTGAGATCTCCGACCTGAGGGTCCATGCTCACAACGGTTCCACCACGGATGAGCGTCTTGGTTGTCATCTGCCCCTGCTCCTTTGCATCTGGCTGGTTTCCTTGGTTCCTTTCAGAAGGCGGCGAGCCGCCGTACGGCCTCCACGACCTTGTCCGTCGTAGGGATCACTACATCCTCGAGTGAGTCTGCGAATGGCAGCGGAACGCACTCCGACGCGACTCGCCGGATCGGAGCGTCGAGTAACTCGAATCCCTCATCTGCGACGATCGAGGCGACGGTGGCACCCCAGCCGCCCTGATAGGGGTTCTCCTCGACTATGACGAGGCGAGAGGTACGCCCCACCGAAGTCAGCACCGTCTGCACATCGAGCGGCACCAGGCAACGAAGATCAATTACCTCGATGGAGATGTCCTCGCCGGCCAGCTGTGCTGCCGCCGACAACGCGGTCCGCACCGTCGACGCCAGGGCGACGACGGTCACGTCATCGCCGGGACGCACTACCGTCGCCTCACCCAGCGGCACGACGTGATCTTCTGGCGCCGGCTCTCCCTTGCTCGCGAGCAAACCCTTGTGCTCAAAGAAAACGACAGGGTCGTCGCTGCGGATTGCTGACGCCATCAGGCCCACCACATCGGCCGGCGTGGACGGCGCGGCGATCTTCAAACCTGGCACCGTGAAGACCCAGTTCTCGACCGCCTGGGAGTGTTGCGCACCGAACCCGAGACCGCCGCCGTTGGCGGTGCGAATCACCAGTGGCACGGTGACCTGCCCACCGGTCATATAGCGCATCTTGGGAATCTCGTTGGCCAAGTAGTCGTAGCAGCACGCGATGAAGTCGGAGAACATGATCTCCGCGACCGGGCGGATTCCGGTCATCGCGGCACCCAACGCGGCACCGACAATCGCCTGCTCGGAGATCGGCGTATCCCACACTCGCTCCGCACCGAACTCGGCGAAGAGCCCAGTCGTGGTCTTGAAGACGCCCTCGGCCACACCAATGTCCTCGCCAAGGCACACCACGCTGGCGTCACGACGCATCTCACGCGCGATTCCCTCGGAGACGGCCTGGCGATAGGTGATCAATTCCGCCATGCCGCACCACCGTCCGCCCATACGTCGGTGAGTGCCTGGGCCGGGTCCGGGAACGGCGCATCCCTGGCCTCTTGCACGGCCGCCTCGACAACCCGTGCGACCCGGGCATCGACCCCATCGATGTCGGCTGCGTCGACACCCATGCTGATCAAACGATCATGCGTGACCTTCAACGGGTCCCGCGCCATCCAGCGCTCAACCTCGTCGGCCGGACGGTATTTGGCAGGGTCGGCGCGACTGTGACCGTAGTGACGATAGGTCTGTGCCTCGATCACCGTAGGCCCCTCGCCTGCGCGCGCCTGGTCGACGGCATCCCTCATCGTGTCGTGGACCGCGACCACGTCGTTCCCGTCGACGATCTCAGCGGGCAGCCCGTACGCGACGGCTCGATCGGCCGCCGGGTTGGCGACCGAGGTCACCGACGCGATCGGGGTGTACTCCATGTAGAGGTTGTTCTCGCAGACGAACAGCACCGGCAGCTTCCACACTGCAGCCAGGTTCAGCGCCTCATGGAATGCGCCGATGTTGGTGGCGCCATCGCCGAAGAAGGCCACCGCCACCTGCTCCGTGCCACGCAGCTTGGCCGACCAAGCGGCGCCGGCAGCGATAGGCAGGTGCGAGCCCGACAATCGCGTACGAGCCGAGCATGCCCTTGTCTGCCTTGGTGAGGTGCATGGAACCGCCTTTGGCCTTGCACAGGCCGGTCGCTTTGCTCATCAGCTCCGCCAGGCACTCGGCCGGCGTGGCACCGCGGGCCATTGCGTGATGATGTCCGCGGTAGGTCGCGAACACGTAGTCGTCCTCGCGCAAAGCTGCGCTCGCGCCCACTGCAACGGCCTCTTGTCCAGCCGCCAGGTGCGTGGTGCCCTTGACCTCTCCCGACATGAACAGGTCGTACGCCGCCTTCTCCGTCCGCCGAATCAGCGCCATCTGCTCGTACCACTCGAGCAGCCGGCTGGCGTCTACCGTGACCGAAGCGTCTGTCGAAACCGTCACTGCCCGCCCCTGCCGGCACTGGTGTTCAGATGGGACTGCGACTCGCGGAGCGTCGGCAGCTCGCCACCCACGGTCCAGTAGCGCTGCCCCGCGATCAGCAGCTCCTCTGCGGGGAACTTGGTGATCACCTCGCAGCCGTCGGCCGTGACCACGACCTCCTCCTCGATCCGGGCCGCTGACCAACCGTCCGACGCGGGCCAGTACGTCTCGAGCGCGAACACCATGCCCTCTTCGAGCACCTCGGGATGATCAAGAGACACCAGTCGGCTGAAGATCGGCTTCTCCCAGATCGCCAGCCCGACGCCGTGCCCGTACTGCAAGGCGAACGCGGCTTCCTCGTTGGCGAACCCGAACTCCTCCGCGGTTGGCCAGAGTGACACGATGTCGGCGGTCGTCGCGCCCGGTTTGACGGCCGCGATCGCCAGATCCATGTACTCCCGGCAGCGGACGTAGGCGTCCCGCATCGCCGGCGACGCGCTGCCGACGGCGAAGCAGCGGTAGTAGCAGGTCCGGTAGCCCATGTGACTGTGCAGAATGTCGAAGAACGCCGGGTCACCCGGCCGCACGATCCGGTCGCTATAGACATGGGGGTGTGGCGAACACCGCTCGCCTGAGATCGCGTTGACGCCCTCGACGTACTCGCTGCCCAGGCCGTAGAGCACCTTGCTGACCAGGCCGACGCACTCGTTCTCACGTACGCCCGGACGTAGGAAGGCGTACAGCTCGTCGTAGGCGGCGTCGACCATCGAACACGCTTGTGCGAGCAGTCCGATCTCATCGACACTCTTGATCCGGCGCGCTTCCAGGAACACTTGCTGACCGTCGACGACGGTCAATCCCTCCTCCTGAAGCGCGAACAAGATCGGCATCTCGATCACGTCGACGCCGATCGGCTCCGTGCTCAGCCCTTGCTCGTGCATCACGGTCGCCACCTTCCGGGCCACCTCCTGCGCGATGCCGGCGTCTGGATGAAACGCGCCACGAAGCGTTGAGATCCCGGCGCGGGCTCCGGATCGCCCGGCCCTGGCGGCATCGGAAATCTCGCGATCGCCAGGACTCCGGTCGTAGTCGAGCCACGGGTTGTAGAGCTGGTGATGCTTGGCTGCTGAGCCAAAGTCCCAAACCACCGGCTCCCCTCCCCGCGGAAGCAGCGCGAAGCGGATCAACTTGTCCATCGCCCAGGTGCCGATGTGGGTGGCGGTCATGTAGCGAATGTTGGAGAAGTCGAACGTCAACAGAGCACCGAGCTCCGAGGCATCGAGGTGTTGCCTCAGACGCTGCAGTCGATCGGTGCGCAGTCGGTCGACATCGATCCGTGCCTCCCAGTCGACTGCGTTGGGCCCGTAGGTACGAATCGCCATAGCCTCCACCCCACGTGATCGATGGTGTTCAATATAAATTACGCCCGTTCAGTGACACTGACCAGGTCGTCATCAACCGGGTACGGAGGTGCGCACATGAGTGAGCCGAAGGTGCCGCCGATTGGGCCCCGAATCCGCGCCGAGCGGATCCGCCGCGAAGTGACTATCCGCGCCCTTGCGCGTGTCATCGGAGTCTCGCCCAGTCTCATTTCCCAGATCGAAACAGGCAAGAGCCAGCCGTCAGTGAGCACGTTGTACGCCATGTCCTCAGCGCTCGGACTCCCGCTCGAGGAGCTGTTCAACGCCAGCGATGACGAAGAAGCAGCGGCTGCCGTTTCGTCAGACATCACAGGTCTTCGCTACCTCGGCACCGACCGGTCCAAAGGCATCGGGCCGCACGTATCCCCTGACGATCGCGAGCTTCTCACGCTGGAGACGGGGGTCACCTGGCAACGGCTGGGTCAGGTGCCGCGTCATCACGTCGACTTCCTGCTCGTGACCTACCAACCCGGCAGCGCCTCCTCCTCCGAAGGCCGGCTGATGCGGCACAGCGGAACGGAGTACGCCTATTTGATCAGCGGCGAACTGAAGCTGATCTTGGGCTTCGATGAGCATGTGATGGTTCCCGGAGACTCCGTCTGCTTCGAATCCACGAAACCGCACGGCTACCGCAACGATGGTGACATCCCGGCGGTCGGTGTGTGGTTCGTGCTCGAACCAGGCTGATCGGCACGTTCCCTCGGCTCGTCCGGGGCCGCGATGGGCCAGCACAAGATTGATGAGATCACCTGCTCGAGTTTCGCTCAGGACTGCTTTGGGTCGCTACCCGTTCGACACGTCCGTTCGCCTTTCAGCCAGCATCGCCTCGGCAGGCTTTGCCCCGCATCGCGGCCAGCGCCCATCGACGATGGTGGCTGGCAGGTATCGCAGGTCTGCCTGGACAAGGACGCCGGGGTGGCGCAACCTGAGATCACTGGCTCTTCAGGCAGGGGCTCCTCAGAGGTGACACCGTGACGCGTCGACATCAGCGGGCCTTGGCTACGCCAGGCCCGCTGGCGACCGTGACATGGAACCGTCGCCCACCGGGCCGTCTCCCGAAGGATTCAGATCGGGATCAGATCGCGGCGGAACCGCACCACGCCATGCGAGCGTCGAGTCTGCTCCGCCTCCAGCGCACCTTCGGCAATGCTGCGACGACCTCACTGCTCACGCAAGATCAACCTTTTGGGGCGGCGTTGGTGCTCCAGCGACAGCCGAAACCCAATCCGGTAGATCAAGCCGGCAGAGCACTGCGGGACTTCGAGGCTTGGGCTGACGACGAGAAGAAACTGCAGAACGTCACCGACAAGGCCGCAGTGGTTGGCCTCGACCCGAAGCAGGCGGCCAGCGTGCAGGCCGCAGCCGCCAAGATCGTTGCTTACATCCCCACCATGCGGTCAGCCGCTGCCAAGGCGGATCCGTCGATCACGGCCCTCAACACCGGCCTGACGCTCGCCAAGAAGGCGAGCTCGCTCATGAAAAGCCGTGATCAAATCGACCAGCTGGAGGCCGGACATGCCCGCAGCCAGAGTCGCGAGGCCGTCACTCAGGCGATCAGCAAGGTTTCGCAGATCGATGCCGGCATCGACGTCAAAGGATTGATCAAGAACCTCAAGGCGATCGAAGCGGCGCTGAACGGCGGCGGATCACTCGGTGACGTGATCAAGTACCTCAGTACGACGATCACTGAGTTGCAGAAGGTGCGTACCGAGGCCGACCAGAGAGCCGATTCGGCACAACGCGTCGACGTTCTGCTGCGCGCGTTTCTGACCCTGAACAATCCGGCGTTCAAAGCCGCACCGACAGCGAAGGAGATCGCCGATATCAAGTCGCTGCTGGCGGGGGGACTAGGCGATGAGTTCGCGGCTGTGTTCGGGGGTGCTGCCGACTACGACTTCTTCGTGGATTTCGCCAACGCGTGGGGCCAGCAGATTGAGGCCCGAGAAGCGATGACCAAGGCGACCGGGAGGCCCGCGCCGGTGATCCCAAGCCAGGTTGACGCACAGACGTACTTCGCGGCGGTTACCCGGAAGGGCAACCCAGAGGTTTTCGACGCCTATCAGAGCTTCGCCTCGGCGTTCTTCGTGCATCGCGGGATTGCGAGCGTCGCTGACCTCCGCCTCAAAGTCTCGGACCTGTTCAGCGCCAAGGCGTCGATCACCGGTCGGCGCGGTCTGGTGTGCACGGGCTTCGCGACCATGGGCGCCGAGGTTCTCGCGCGCGCCGGCGCCACTCTCGATGGGTTCAGCGTGGGCATTCACGCGAGTGATGACATGGTGCGCGATGACAGGCTCGAAGAGCAGGGACATGCCATTGCCCGCATGACCCGGGGTGGCAAGGCTTTCTCTGTGTCCAATCAAGTCATTGTGCAGGTGAAGAACGCGCTCGTCGGACCGGACGCGATCAAGTGGGGGAACCAAAGCAATCCGCTGTTCGTCGGGGACGGGAGAACCATGGATTCGGCGGTCGACAAGATGATGGAGAAGATCGCCGCTCGCAAGAAGGTGCTGATGCGGGGAAAGTAGTGTGATGGCTCAGCCAAAATCACGACACCAATCTCCAGATCTCTATGCTCAGCGTGGCAAGGCGTTGGGCTCCTTGGTACAGCGGCTTCGCGGCTGGGTCGGTTCCGATCCTTCGCGCGAGCCTGAGCTGGCCGATGCCCTCGTCGAGCTCACCGCGCATCGGCTTCTCGGGCATGGCTATGCCATGGCTGCGGCTGATGCCCAGGAGTCCGTACGCCGTGCCGGTGAGCTGCTCGCCGCGAAAGGACCGATCGGGCCGTACACCTCGATCGGTGATGCGGCGCGTTATGTGACTGCGGCCGTCCATCTGGGCACGATTCAGGCTGGCTTGGGCCTGCCGGATGCCGCTGGCCGGACGATTGACTCGCTCCAGGACATGCGTGATCAACTCCGGGGGAAGGGGCTGGAGCAGCGGTTGCAGCCGCAGACCGCTATCTGGGCACTGTCGTGCAGCGCCAGGGCCTCGCTGGCGTCCGGAGATGTTGCTACAGCGAATGCGTACGCCGACGCCGCCGTGGCCCGGCTGGCCGAATCTGATCTTGGCGACGATCCTGCCGCTGCCTATCTCGCGATGGACGTCGAGCGACTCGTCTCGGACTGCCGGTGGGCCGCGGGCCGGGCTGAGGAATCGGTCAGCTATGTGTACGCGGCGAAGTCGCGGTACGACGATGTCGTCGACGGGCGACTCGCGGAGCCGGCTCGCCTTAGTCCGGCTCTCCTGGAACGCCTTGCGGAGCCGCTGTTCGGCCTGTATCGGGACATGGCAGACCGGTTGGCCGGATCCGGCGAGTCCGAGGTGGGTCTCATCACGCGGCGGAGGCTGACCGAGTTATTGGGTGGACTCGCCGGGCGGCTGGGTGATCCGGTACGTGTCCAGCTGGCCTCGGCGCTGGCCGATCTGGCTCATGATCTCTCGGAGATGGATCGCGTCGACGAGGCGAAGGCCGTTCATGCTGAGGCGGATGCGCTCCTGCCGGAGGGGTCGGAGACGGCGGTCCAGGATTTGGCGCGCGGAACGGTCAGTCTCGGTGCGCAAGCGATCACATGGGCACCGCTTCCCCCAACCTTGTCGTACGCGGCGACGACTGCCCCCACTGCTGCGACCAAGATCGTTGATCTTGCGGCACTGCAGGCGGCACGCCAGCGGGATTTCGCCGTTTGGCTTCGGTTTGCGCGGCCCCAGGCACGTCGGCTCGAGCATGAGCGAATGGAGCAGGTGCGGATCGATGCCGAGCGCCGCGGCGCCGAGCGTGACGCGGCCGAACGCGCCGTCGCCGAGAAGCTTGCTGCCGAACGCGTCGAGGCCGCCCATGCCGAGCGTCTCGAGGCTGAACGACAGGCCGCCGCGGAGGAGGCGGAGCGGCTGGAGCGGAAGCGTCGGCGCGAGGAACGCCTCGAAGCGCATCGCCTGGAGCTCGAGCAACGTGAAGCCGAACAGCGCGAGGCGCAGCGGCTCGAGGCAGAGCGCCTGGAACTTGAGCGCCTCCAGGCCGAGATCGATGAGCTCGAGCGCAGAGAGGGCAAGCCACCAGCCATGGGCTGAACCGTTGCAGTCCGAACCGTTGCAGTCCGATCGAAAAACGTTCCCGGGGAATGTCCTCGGCCGCGGCTGAGCCCATCGAAGCACTGGCGGTCCGGAAGCCGGATCGACCACGGCGCGTGCGCAGGGTTGAGGTTGTCGACGACTTAGGTGTGGGTCCGGCTCCAACGAGCCCGCCTGAGGAGCGCTAGGCGTTGGTAGCTGTCCGCAGCGCCGACCCTGGCCTAGCACTGCGGCTTCGCCGATTGCGCGGCTTCAGGTCTGTGACCTCGGACTCGTCGTCACCATTGGTGTCCTCTTCTGGTTCCTCCGTGACGTCAGCGTCCTCGGTCGGCTCATCGTGTACGTCTTCCTGCACGTCGGACTCTTGGACGTCGGACTCTTCGGACTCCTGTTCGTCCGCTTCTGGGCGGAGGGCTAGCTGAGCGGTGCGAATGAGTAGCTCTCGGCCGCTCTTGGTCGTAGTGAGAAGCAGCACTGCGGCCGTTCCCACCAGCACGCCCACACCGGCGACGTAGGTCTCGGGCGGTGCCGATTTGACGCGCTTGATGCCCTTCTTGACGCCTTTCTTAACGCGCTTCTTGACTCGCATGCTGGACTCCTTAACCCTAGTTTTAGCCAAGCCTGACAGCCGGGCTCCGAAGCTCTTTTGAACTCAGGTAGGACATCGACAGCGGCTGATGTCCGCTGCTGATGCTTTCTCCATACCCTTCCGTTTCACGATCAGACGACCAACCCGATTGATCACGAACACGAGGGTGAGACCGATCACGAAGACGAGCCACCTCTCCGCCCCGCCGAGGGTGGGGCGATCGGGGTGCAGCCAACGGCTTCTAAGTCGGAGTACCACGCGATCCGATCACCCAAGATTTGGCGCCACGCTGCTCAGCACCTGCGGGAACGCCATGCCGAGTCGGTGCGACTCCAGCTCCCCCGTGACCGGATGGTTCTCCCTGCAGCTCGGCAGGTCGTCCGACTCATACCCAATGCAGGCCGCTCAGCCACTTGGCCGCACGAGTGTCAGCGTTTCGAGCGATGGGCGGCCGCGTCGCCGTAGAGGTGCTCGGGCAGACTTCCGCTATGCGGACCGTGGGCGTGGAGGAGGAGCTGCTGCTCGTCGACGTGCGCACCGGGAAGCCGCGCTCGGTCGCCAGCACGGTCATCGCCGCCGCTGGCGGAGACGACGCGCACGGGGCCGACGAGGGGGGAGTCGATGCCGAGCTCCAGCGCTACATGGTGGAAACCCAATCCTCCGCAGCGAGCGAGCTTGCCGACCTCGAGGCAGAGCTACGCCAGTGGCGACGGGTCGTGGCCCATGCCGCTCGGGACGCCGGGGCGGGCGTTGCAGCTCTCGCCACTGCCCCGCTGGCGGGCACCGGTCTCATCTCGCAGACCCCGCGCTACCGGCGCATGGCGGAACGCTTCGGCCGGACCGCGCAAGAGGTGTTGACCTGCGGCTGTCACGTGCACGTCGGCGTCGAGTCAGACGAAGAGGGCATCGCCGCTATCGACCGGATCCGGGTGTGGCTGCCCGTCATCCTCGCGCTCAGCGCGAACTCGCCGTTTTACGACGGTGCTGACACCGGGTACGCCAGCTACCGCTCGCAGCTATGGACGCACTGGCCCTCGGCCGGCCCGACGGACACCTTCGAGACACCCGACGCATACCACCGGCTGGTGCGCTCGATGGTCGAGTCCGGCGTGCTCCTCGACGACGGAATGATCTATTTCGACGCACGCTTGTCGCAGCGCTATCCGACAGTTGAGATCCGAGTCGCCGACGTATGCGTCGATCTAGAAGACACCCTCCTCGTTGCGGCGCTGTGCCGAGCGCTGGTCCACACCGCCGCAGCCGAGGCGGCGTGCGGTCACCCGGTGCCTCAGATGCCAACGCCGCTACTGCGGCTCGCAGCCTGGCAGGCGGGCCACGACGGCGTCGGCGGGGTGTTGGTCGATCCAGTGTCAAGGCGGCCCCGGCCGTGGATCGACGTCACGCGGGATCTGGTCATCCATGTGCGCGACTCCCTGGAGGAGTTCGGCGATCTGGAGCGGGTCGAGATCGGTATCGACCGGTTGGCGCGGGTCGGCACGGGTGCCACGGGCCAGCGCCGCACCTTTGCGAAAACCGGCCAGCTCCTCGACGTCGTCGTCGAGGCGGTGCGGCGGACCGCAGGACGCTGACCTCGGCAGGGATCGCCTGACTCTGCGTGCGGCTAGCTTGCCGGGCGCCATCGAGTGGAGACTGTTTCGGCTACCGGTCCGCCGGATATACAAGCACCGTAACTGGGGCCGTCCGTGAATCGCCGCAAGCGTGGCATTGAAACCGTGGCACTGAAACCGTGGCATGAAACAGAGCCAGAGTACGAGGCAAGCGGGCGGGGCCCACTCACTCTATGAGAGACGAGGAGACGGGGGACCATGGCCACTTACGAGGACTCTTTCCGATGTGACGACTGCAGCGTCGAAGTCCCCGTGGCAGCCATTGCCGGGCCGGACGGAACCGTATCCCTGACCGTCGAGGAGTACTTGCGCCTGCTGCACATCGCCGGCTACGGGATGTTCTGCGAGGTCTGCCTGGACGGTCGGGAAGTGGAGTGGCAGCTGACGCCCGTGCAATCACATGATGACAAGCCCGTCCGGATCGCTGCGTAAGTCAATACTCCAGTAGTTCAAGCGACGGGAGATCAATCCCCGGGAATCTCGAGGCCTAGCCATGGGCGGGGGCTTGACGTCAGCAACAGTCGCTGTCGTAACGCTTCGTTGATCATGGTCAGAATCCCTCGAGTCCGACGTAATTCGCGGACCTCATCCGGAAGAGTTTCGCAGTTACCGCAATCATTCATTTTGACCGTCTTGTAGATCTTGGTTCCCGCTCCGGCGGTGTCGTTTGTATCCCAGACCCTTTTGTATCCCAGACCATTGGGAAACCCCGCGAGTGGCCTGCTCCTGTCGCGTTACAGCAGTTTGCCAAGCGGACCGAGGTCAAGATTCAAGTCCTCGGGTGTGAGTCCGAAATGGTCGCGAAGCTCGCCCATGCGTTGTTCTAGGAGCATCAGCGTGCGGCCGACGCGCTCAGTCTCTTCTGGAGTCATCGCGCCCGCATCAAGTCGGCGTACGGCCTGCCTTTCCATCAGTTGACGGATCAGCTCGACCAGCGTCAGTACGAGCTGCACGAGTCCGCGCTCGACAGTCTCTGGATCGGCGCTGATCCTGCCGGTCAGCGAATTGAGGCTGCTCGCCGCTACCCGATCAAACGGAGAGCCGATCTCATCGAAAGGTGTGGCGTCGTCGAAAATCGTCATGCGCTCACCACCTCCTGATCGACTGCGAAGCTAAAGGGTGGCCACGGTCCACTCACCACCGCTTGTCTACGATCGACTGCTTCTTGCCAGCGCAGGATCGCGCGCTCCAGTGGTGGTACGTCGGTTTCAGCGACCAAGCACGCGAGGCGGATTCCTTGTTGCGATCGTAGAACCTTGATCTCGCGCGCCCAGTCGCGAATCAGTCCACTGATTTCGGCAACAGATGCTTCTCGTTGTTGCATCGCTGCTGCACGACTCAGTAGGTAGCTAGTACCTGATGTATTGGACGGAGAGTCCGGTTCGGCGTCTGCCCACTGTGCGCGTATGACGACCTCAGACAAACCGCTGAGATCCCTAAGCCGCTGACCCCATACCCTCTCGTGAGCTTGAAGCTCCGCTAGCACTGCCGATCTTGTCGTGAGCACGGTCGGAAAACGCACGGGTAGCACAGAGGCTGACTGTGCCAGGTTGCAGACGATCTCTGCGAACGTTCCCGCCTCGTGGTTGGTGGTGCTGAGGCCGTCGGGACACTCCTCGACGATGACCGCCGCGGCCGCACCGCGGATGATTTCAAGCTGGCGCCCTGCGAGGCCGGGTACGTCCGGAGCGGTTGTGTCGGGCGCAACGACCGCATACAGCAGCATCATGCTGACCGCTTCCCGAGCGCGACTGATTGCTCCACCTCGTGTGCCGGCGCAAGTACGAGCTGGAGCCCCAGATAGACGAGATCGACGCCGGCGACTCCAATCACGACATCGCCTGCGATCACAACACCGCCGCCAATGACACGGTCGATGAGATCCACCAGCGCGACCTGGTTATCAGACCACCTTTCTGTGGCATCGCTCATGTCATGGCCTCCGTGGTGGCCGCTTCGGCATCACCGGTGAAGTTGTATGCGGGCCACGGGCCACTCACTTCGACTGACAAACCCCTGGCCAAAGAATCGTCGGCGATCACGCCGACAAGCTCCAGGAATCGTGCCTGGTCGGCCCGGTTTACCAGGTAGGCGCCGTTCAGCAGCATCGGTTCCCTACGGCCGGATAGCACGGCATCCTGCGGCCGATTTCGCACATGTTCGGCACTGAGCTGACCAAGGGCGTCGTGTATCTCGCGGACTTCCTCTCGAAGCTGCTCTTGCGCAGTGCTTCGAGCGTTCAGATCCCGCGACTTGGCCAGCAGATAGTCGCGACCAGAGGCCGAAGCCGTAGTTACCGCTGAGCTGTTTTCCTCGGCAGCTCCGGTACACCTTGACGGCCCACTCCAGCTTTCCTCGATACGGCGCAAATCTCGCTCTAAGAGGTCACTGGCCGCGCGAAGTGTGGCTCACCAAGGACTCCAGGTCCCATAGAGCGAAGGCAAGCGCAGGGGCACGACCGCGGCGCTCGTCGCCGCGTACTCCAGCACCTCGTGGTGCTGGCGTGCGACGCACTCCAGCCAACCCACATTCGTCGCGTTTCGCTCCCAGTCAGCAACGCCAAATCCCTCCGACCGGAAGGAGACTCACGATCGCCGCCAAGGCTTCGGCGCCGATAGAGCCACACGTGTGTACCGGCGATACCTTGAGGGAACTGGGTAAGCGGTTCGTCCACCGCGACCACCCCGTACGCGTGGACGAGCGTCTCGTCCATTTCAGGACCGACCTCTTGCTCCCTCTTCTCTGCTGGCGCGACTGGACTGACCTGCGGCGACTCGTTCATCTGGCCCTCCAATGCCTCCAACCGGCGAGTCAGTTCATCTCAATTCACCTTTGTCACCGCCGCTCATCCAAGCTGGGTGATGTACTCATCGCTCTCCCACCAGTTGATGCCCATCTCACGGGCTCGGTCGACCGATGCCACCAAGAGACGAATTTTGATAGTCAGCAGCTCTATATCGAGAAGGCGGATCTGGATGTCTCCGGCAATCACGATCCCCTTGTCCAGAACACGCTCCAAGACGTCGGCGAGGCTCTCGCTTCGTCGGATGTGTCTTCTGCAGGTAATCTCTGGTGCCGGCGCCTGTGGATTCGCTGCAGTCCGCTCCCGTCGCTGCCCACCTAGACCCCTTCGGTTTGCGTGCGCAGATAGCGCCGAAGCCGATGGAACTCGACGATCTCGCCGTCCTGGTCGAGTTCGACCTCGTAGCTGGCGAGCACATCACTCGTCTCCGGAACCCGCTCCACCTCGAGGACCTCGACCTCGACAACCCAGCCCTCATCATTGCGTCGGATTCCGGTAACCCCTTCTGCGGGACACCCGACAAGCTCGGCGAGGGTATTCATCGCGCGCCGAGCGAACTGAATACCACCCTGATGGTTCTGCGCCATGTCAATCACTCCGACCCGTAGGACTGCTGTTCAGACGCGAGAAGTCTCTCGATCAGCTCATCCTCGAGACGGTCGGCCTCAGCGTCATCGATCATCCCAGATTCTCTACGGGCCTGGACATCGGCCAGAGCCTCCTGTATCGCCGCCGGATCCATCCACTGGCGCTCGGCTTCCTGCCTAACTTGCTCAGCAATCCAGGCGACCCCCCTCACTGGGGCGAGAGGCAGGGTGAGGAGTCCAGTGATCAACCCCATGCCGGCTCACCTGCCAACTGGCCGTCAACGAAGGAGTAAGGCGGCAGTGGACCGACGTAGCGCAGAGTGAGTCGGTCGGGCAATGTGCGGCGAATCTGCGCAATTCCTTCGTCCGTCTGGGCGCGGGTATCTCGCTGGACTAACAGCGCTGCATCGAGGACTTTGTGCCCTCCGCTCACCTCGTCCAACACGATGCGTTCGGCGAGCCCGCTGAGCTGGTCATGCAACATTGAGGCGTCAGCACTGGCCAATGCTTCGAGGTTCGCGGCTATCGCCTCACCCAACCTGATCTTGGAGTGATACGAGGATGGCCCGGCGGCGGTCTGGTCGCGCAGTTCACGGAGCTCTGGACGTTCACGGAGCAAATGCCGGAGTGCTTGATCTTGATCGTGATACGCCTTGACCGTCAGTTGCACAAGGCCGTCGAAAGACTCCAGCAAGGCGGTCAGACGACCCTCACCTGCGCTGAGGATGATGTCGGCGACTTCGTCGTAATCGGCCACGATGACACCAAAGCGCATCGGTAGCACCGTCGAGTCTTCGACGATGGCCTCGAGCACTCGCGCGTGCGCCAGCAGGTCGTCTCGTCGTACCCGCGCCTCCGCGTCGACCTCGCTGACGACCGCAGCAAGATCACCATAGACAACGAGACGTATGCGAGCTTCTCCTCGACCGCGAAGAACTTTCTGCAGCGCCGTCGCGGCTGAAACCACGCCGTATACGTGGAACGCCATGCTTAGTTTCTACTCCCGCTCGGAATCGCGACGCCGGCTCGTGGTGCTTTTTCTTGCTGGCTCTGATTGCCGTCTACGACTGCGGCTGGACCGGTCCTCATCCTCAGAATCTTCTTCATCTTCATCCTCGTCGTCGTCGCTGAAGACGTCGGAAACCTTCTCCTTCACAGCTTCGAGTGCGCCTTCGGTCTTTCGCTTGGAACCGTTCTGCGTAATGTCCTCCATCAGCTCTGGAAGTCCTTCAGGCCCATTCTCCGTGAGATCAAGCCGGTTCACAGCCTCGGCGAAGCGCAAGTAGGTGTCGACACTCGCAATGACAATGCGTGCATCGATCGTCAGCAGCTCGATGCCCACAAGTGAGACGCGAACGTAGATATCGATAACCAAACCCTTGTCCAGGATCGTGTCGATCACGTCCGCGAGGCTGCTTGGGGCTGGACGTTCCAGGTACCGGTTGGACGTGCGTTGCGTAACGGTCATGCAGGGCTACCTCTCGTCATTTGTACAGCGGTCGTGCAAGGGCTAGCTCTCGTCGGCCAGTCGGCGGTTATTCAGGGTCAACTCTCGTCGGTCTCTTGACTGGGCACTGGCTCCTCCGGCCGTTTCATCAAGTGTGTGCGGATGTATCCGCGGTTTTTCGAAAGTGATCTCGCCAACCCTTTTTTCCCGCAACCGTGCATATAGCCGATGCACCAATCGAGCTGCTGACAGGGCATCCTCGGATGCTCGTCGATAGCGCTCCACCTCGTTTTCGAGCTCACTGATGCGGGCGTTTCGCTGGTCCTGCGCGCTCCGGTGCGAGTCCGGTGCCTTCTGTCGGGAGTTATCTACCAGCTCAGCATCTTCTTCCATAGGCCATCACGACCTGCTTCGGGAGGACGAGGTCGCCGACTTCTGAGCTCTGCTTCCGCGGCTGGATGATGAGGCCGATGACGACTTCTTGGCTGCCGGGCGCTGCCGGCTCGTCGATGAGCCGCTGGAGGTCGACTTTTTTGCAGTCGTACGAGGCCGGCTCGTCGCGCTGGGCGTCTTGGCACGGCTCGAAGACGTCGAGCCGGCTGAAGACTTGCTGGACGAGGACTTGCGCCCAGCCTCCGACCCGCCGTTACCGGAGGAGCCGCGCGATGATGTGCGCTTGGCACCTTGCTTCTCGGAGGCGGGGGATTCCTTGGCACCTTGCTTCTCGGAGGCGGGGGATTCCTTGGCACCTTGCTTCTCGGAGGCGGGGGATTCCTCCGTTACCTCGCCCTCGTGGATCTCTCCTCGCCAACCTTCGACATCGTCCTGATGCATCAGAACCTCGTTGGTGAGATGGCGACGGAAATGCTTGAGTTCCAATCTCACCCTGCGGCCCGGTGCGCGCCAGAGGTTGCCGGTGCGCTCGAAGAGTCCTTGAGGGTAGTACTCGAGGTTGACGAGCATGCGCGTCAGGTCGGGTGTCAGCTCGTGGAACGTCACGGCGCCGTCGACATGACCTTTCTCACCCTTCGAGGTCCAGACGATGCGTTCATTCGGCACTTGATCCACGATGCTCGCCGTCCAGGAACGATGTGACCAGAAGATCTGTGCCTTCCACTCGAGCGTCACATCATCTTTCTGTTCGACGTTTTCGACCTTCTTCATAAAGTTCGGGAACTCCGCGAACTGAGTAAAAGCGTCGTACGCGACACTGCGCGGAACGGGGAGGTCAAGCTCATCGACGATGTTGGTGACCTTGATCTTTTTACCTTTGCCCTTGCCGCCACCGCCGCCGACCGCTTCACTCAACTTACCCATAACCGAGGAGACTCCTTTCGCACCGCTGTCTTTGACGCTTTCGACGCCAGCCTTGAGGGCAGCCGTGGGCGTTGAGTCGCCCTCGACGATGTTCTTGAGTGCCTTGCCTCCCACGCCAGAGGTGGCGTCGGCAACCTTCTCAGTCACGCCAGAGGTGGCGTCGGCAACCTTCTCAGTCACGCCACCCAAGCGGTCGGTCATTGCGGACACACCACGGTCAGCCATGGCCTTTCCGAAGCCCATGACCTCCTCGGCAAGCCGATCCAGTCCAAGCTGGCTCGCGAGGGAGTCGGTGTCGCCGTTGCTCTGTGCCTTGGACCCAGCACCGCTGTCACGCGCATTGGTAGCCATATCAACCTCTCCTTCGACCGGCCGGTGACGCACTGCGTCGACGCCGCGGAGACCGGGCCACCGGTTCTTCGTCCTGCTCGTCAACGGAGTCCCCATCATCCCTCACCCGCGCAGCGTCCTCGTCGTCTTCGGCTTCGGGCTCTTCGGCTTCGTCGGTTTCTTCTTCTTCGTCGTATTCGGCTTCGGGCTCTTCGGCTTCGTCGGTCTTCTTCGTTCTTCGTCCTCGTCGTATTCGGCTTCGGGCTCTTCGGCTTCGTCGGTTTCTTCTTCTTCGTCGTATTCGGCTTCGGGCTCTTCGGCCTCGTCGGTTTCTTCTTCTTCTTCGTACTCGGCTTCAGGCTCTTCCTCGTCGGACGACTCGTCCTCGGGCTCTGCGGGTCCGCGATCATCTGCGGCCTCATCGGCCGGCGAGCGTGACTGGCCGTTGGGCGCACCATCTCGCATGGTCTTGCTCCGCCCGGCAAGGTTCTCGCTGAGGCTGTCAATACGTGAGGCGACAACAGATGTCGCGGCTGTCTTGCCTGCGTCCAGGAGCTTGCCGCCGACTTCCTTGCCCAATGTGCCAACGATGGCCCCACCCGGAATGCGGTTTTCGATGAGTCCAAAGGCGGCGTTCCGGAATTTCGGACTGGTCATTGCCGTAGCGACAAGCACCGCAAGCTTTAGTTTCTTGAACCGCCCGAGGGCATAGCCTGCGGCGACCGCTCCCGCCACTCGTGAACCTGTGGACATACTCCGGTCCTTCCCGTTTGTTTCTGTATCTGTCACGTTAGTGCGCATACCCAATGTGTGGTTTGAGAAACCAGTGCAGACCGCTCAGCTGCGTGCAGCAATGTTGAAATCACAGCGGCCCGAAAAGCGATTTTGATCAAGGTCTGGGATGCGCGCAGACGCCCCACCTCTGCGAACGAGGTGAGGCGTCAGCGTCAGCGATACAAGGCGCGGCACTAGGCGCGCAGACGCCGGCCAGCCTTGCGTCTTCGCCGTAATCGTGGATGCGAGGACAACTAGTACCGCAGCGACGGCGATCGCGACGAGCCATCGGACCCAATCGATCCCTGGACTGCCGTTGCCGCCGAAGGCGGTATAGATGTACCAGCCGATGATGACACCAGCGATGCCACACAAAATGGTGAGCCAGAGCGGGATGTTATCCCGACTGCTCGGTGCAACGAACTTGCCTAGCAGGCCAATGATGATGCCTGCGACGATCACGCCGATGATCTCCATGTCTCCTCCTAGCTCTGCTGGTTGCCGATGCAACAGCTGCGCAGCGGTCATACCCCGATCCTGACCTGATCAAGCGAGTGACTGCGAAGCTTGCAGCCCTCGGGAACCGGACCTGACCGACATATCTTCGACGGGCGCGACCAACGCTCTGAGCGCGCCCGCAGCGGGTTGATACCCAGCGTGGGAGTGGTGAATCAGCAGCGGGCGAGCATGTTTTGTGCTCACGTCATCGGGTAGATGCCAAGTCGATGCGCCTCGTCGCATCGTGCTTGTTTCCACTTGAGGTCACGTCCCCCGAACGTGACCTCAAGTGGTTGGGCCGCACGATTCGAGCATGATCATCGCCTCTCACAATCTGACCCTTCTTTGGGAAGATCCTTAGGTGGCACGCGTCAGCTCGCTGGCGAGACTGTGCCGCACGCAACTCGCGGACGCGCAGGAGGTCGACGCGTGGTCAGGTCGACGCAGCCGATGATCACTTCGACACAAGCACCGCGTCATGTATGCGGTCGAGCTAGTCGACCTCAACTCCTGCTCGCTGTGCGGCACGGAGCAAGATCAAATTAAGCACGCTGGCGGACCTCCTATCGCCCGGTACCGACAGCAAGCACTCAAATACCCACAGTCGCTATTTCCTTATGGCTGCACGAATCTTTGCCGCCCGCTGCCATTCGTTGGCCATCAGGATCCCGTAGGTGAAGCCGCCCTCCAGGGCACCGTCGTCGTCAGCGTCACTGATTGTGGCGAGGAATCTTGCGGCGACGACGGCATCTTGATGCTCTCCCAGGAGGGTTTGTACCTTTTCGGCCTCATGCGCAATGGCTTTCATGTCGCTGTCGGCCGGTTTGGCGAGTTCCGCGGCGTATCGCGCCCGCTTTGTCGCCTTCCGCGCCCGATGCAGTCGATCAATGTCGTCGCCGGCCTTTCGTAGCCGTTTGTCTGCCTTCCGCTTCGCCTTTTCCGCATACTTGACTGCCGCCTTGTCTTTTTCATCAGCAGTGTCGGTGAGCGGCGGAGCGGTCTTCCAGCCGCGGAGCAGCCGCACCAGGTGTTGGTAGCGCGGCGTTCGCATTGCCTCCTCCAGCCGGTCTACGGCTTCCTGTCGTTCTGCAGCAAGAGTCTTCGTGATCTGGGCTTCGACGGGTCCCCGAACCTGCTCCGGTGGCAATTCGGCGATTTGCTTGGTCAGCCGGCTGCTAAGAATGTCTCGGTCGCGGACCTGGCCCAGCAGGTCGGCATACCACGACAGCTCGTTGTCCAGCTCCTCAGCCGGAGCAGCGGTGAACACGTCGCCAAATATCCGCAGCGTGCTCCGGAGCCGGCGTGCTGCGACCCTTGTCTTGTGTACGGCGGGACTTGCGGTACGCATACCGACGTCATTGCTGGCGAGCACATCGCACTGCGCCGCCACGTACACGGCCGCCAGCCCACCGACCGTGCCTGCCTCGAGTTTGGAGGCCTGCCCGTCCGGCACATGGGCCCAGAGCCCGGTCGAGCTTCGTCGGGCTAGTACTCGGGGTCGCACCGGCAGCGTGCAGCAGCTTCCGTGCCCGCTTCAGATCCTTCTTCCTGCCAGCGGGGCCCAGCTCGACCTCCACCTCACGCCATGCATGACGGGTCGACTCACCATCAGGCGGACCTGCCTCCACCTGGTCATCGGCTATTTCCAACACCGGCACACCGTCGGCATTGAGCAGCTGGAAAGCTGTTCTAGTTGTCACGATCGATGCGACAGCGTCGAGGCTCTCACCGGCTAGCAAGCCCTCGACGCCCGTCGCCAGCGGAAGTGGCAGAGTCTTCGTGGGCCAGCTGCTCTGCAGTTCCGTCCGAGCCGTCCCACTCGGAACCTTCAGCTGCCAGCCAGTCTCTGAGCCCCCGACCCGACGCCGCAGCGTGATTCCAAACAACCGCAGGCCAGCGTCTGGTGTATCGAAGTAGGTGTTGTCGAGCTTCCGAACGTCTTGACTAACCTCGCCGCCATCCGGCAGAAGCTCCTCGAGCTGGGGCATCACCCAATCCGAGTCGACCTCGAACTTCTCTTCTTGTTCCTGAATCGTTTGCACTTGGTGACCTCCTTGTAAAGAACTCCCATACCCACGGACTCACCTTTCTGAACCGCAGATCGGAAGACTGTCCAGCATCACGATGAATGAACCGCTTCGTCGACGGCTGCAGCGCGTCTGGCGCAAAGGAAGAGGTGGCCGGGGTGAGAATGAGCGCGCTACCAGAGTTCGATGACGCGCCGGTGGCCTCCCGCGGTCAATCGATGAGCACGCTGCCACGACCTGAGGCCTGCCCGTTCGTTTGCCCTGAACTGGAGTGCTGACCGTGCGTCGGTTCCAGCGGGTGCGAGGTCACCCGCAAGGGCGAGGCGGAAATAGTGCGACTCCGGATGGCCTTTGCCTGGAGCATTGACGTTTTAGTGATCCGCATCCTGGGTATGGCCGAACCCCTCAGATAAGTAACCCTGGTCAGGAGCACATGGACTCAGACGACTTCGACCACAGTCTGCTTGGTCGCCACAGTTATGCCTGCGCACTCACTACACGCGGCGGTATCTGCGATTGCATGCCTGCCAACCCAGTAGCCTCCGCTGGATCGGATCTAGAGGCGTCGGGCGCTGACCGGGCAGCAACCACTTCTACCGCCGAGATCCCCAGCCGCAGAAGGCTCCATCGAAGGGCGTAGTCGGTGTGTGTCGGTGGTCGTCGTGGCCGACTGGGTTAATGGAAGGCGATGAGATCACGGCACCGAAACGGTGACCAAGGCGGCTCTCTTCAGGTCCATGTGGCCTATCGCAGCCGCGCGCTCTCAGTGTGGTTGAAAGAATGCCAGCCAGTGACAGCCTGAAGATCTTGCAGATGCCGCTGCTCCTGCTGATCACGCCGATCAGCTCGCTCGGCAACAGCTTCATTCCGTTCCTGTGGGCAACAGTGATCGTCGCCCACCACAAGATGCGGCGTGCCGAGCAGCGCGTAGGCTCACCGACGGGCTGCCTGCAGAGGCAGCCCATCGCAACCGTGTCCCGAGCGAGCGTCGCAGCCATGCGGAACCAGGGTTTGACCGTACTCATTTCAGGAGCCGGAATCGCCGGCGCGACCCTGGCTGCGCTGCTAGGGCGAGCGGGACATCAGGCAACTGTCGTGGAGCGTGATCAAGGGGTTCGATCCAGCGGCAACCCTGTTGATGTCCGAGAGGGTGCCTATCAGGTTGCCGAGCGCCTCGGTGTTCTCTCGCGACTGCAACAGGCAGGGACCAATGTCCGCAAGTTGATCTTCGTTGACGGTTCCGGACGCCCGGTGGCAAGCACCCGGACTCGTCAGGATGAAGATCGAGAGGTCGAGGTGCCGCGCGCTGATCTCAGCGCGATCTTGGTTGAGGCAGGCCGCGGGCCAGCCGAGTTTCTCTTCGACGAGATGATCACCGAGCTACATCCAGATGGCGGTGGCGTCGATGTGATCTTCGACCGGGCAGCGCCACGTCGGTTTGATCTTGTCGTTGGTGCCGATGGCATCCATTCCGGAGTCCGGCGCCTGGCCTTTGGCCCAGAAGCTGACTTTGTCGAGCATCTCGGCATGTACGTCGCAACCGCGAAACTTGGGATTCGGATGGAACGCGACGACGTCGTGATCATGCACAACGAGCCGGGCACGGCGGTCGCACTGCACCCAGGAACGGGATCCCCGCTCGCCGCCTTCATGTTCCGGACTCCAGCTCGCATTGATCATCGGGACTCCGACGCAAGCGGCGAGCTGCTGAGGCGTGTCTATCGCGGTGTCGGCTGGCGCACCGAGGAATTGCTGTCTGCGTACCTCGCAACAGAGGACCGCTACTTCGACAGCGTCAGCAGGATCCGCATGTCATCTTGGTCAAGCGGCCGTGTGACATTGCTGGGTGATGCCGCGTCGTGCGTGTCCTTGTTCGGCGACGGCTCGAGTTCGGCAATGGAGGGGGCGCAAACGCTCGCCGCATCGCTCACCGCCTCACCGGACGACATCCCAGCTGCCCTCGCCCGCTACGAGTCGGCTCATCGATCAGTGACGCGCCCTCGGCAGCGAGGTGTCTGGATCGCTTCCCATCTCCTGATTCCAGGATCACGACTGGGCATCACGGTCCGCAATCAAAGCCTCCGGCTCGCCAGCCGTGGCATTTTCGGGATTGGGGCTGGCCGGTAAGGCCCTCTTGGTGCTGGCCGTGATGCGCCGTGTTCTCCTCCGCGCAAAGCTGGCCGAAAAGAGGAGTGGCTTATGGCGCACGTCGAGGTCGACGGTGATCGGCTGACCGTTCAGATCGAGGGAATGGACAAGTTGTGGACTTTGAAGAGCCAGCTCGACATTCCATTGAGACACATCACTGCTGCGGAGCCCGACGCCGACGCGGGACGCGGCTGGAAGGGCTGGCGCGGTCCCGGCGTACATCTGCCTGGCGTCCTCGTAGCCGGAACCTTTCACCACAAAGGTGATCGCGCGTTCTGGGACGTACACGATCCCTCCAAGGCACTGGTGATTCACCTCGCCTTCGAGCACTACAGCCGGCTGGTGATCGGGGTTGACGACCCGGACGCGACCGCGACTGTGATCCGGCGGGCGCTGGCCGCAAACGGTGGTCAGCGACCCTCGATGTTGTAGCTGGCGGTCGCCGGCGTACTGCCAGAACTCCCGCATCCAGTCCGATACGTTCGGGCCATCAGCCGCCACTTGGGCGAGCATGAATGGCGATCGTGTCAGTGGCCGGCGTGATGTGGGCCGAAGTGCCGGTCCCACCGACCCAGCCGTAACGACCTGGCACGTTCCACGGATCGAGAGCTGCGATGTCAACGGAGCCGCCGAAGCCCCAACCTTGCGCCTCCAGGAACAAGCCTGCCAATCGTACGCTGAGCATGAGTCGTGTGATCGGTGATCATCAGACGCACAGAAGCGGCGGACAGTAGCCGGCGCCCGTCTGCAGCAACGCCGTCGGCAAGCAGCATGCGGCCAAATGCGAGCCAATCCTCGGCGGTTCCGGCCAGCCCGCCGTTACCCAACGAGAACGGCGCCGGCGCGCTCCACTGTCCATCCGGCGCATCGGCCAGCTGGAAGCCGGCAGTCGAGCTTTTCCGGTAGTAGCCGGTAAACCGCTTCCGCTTGTCGGCCGGAACGTAGAACCCCGTGTCCACCATTCCTAGGGGCTGGAAAATCCGCTCAGCCAGAAACTCTGCCAGCGACTTCCCGGAAACCCGGCTGATGAGCACGCCCTGCAGGGTGGAGCAGGTGTCGTACAACCATCCCTCGCCGGGCTGGTAGAGCAGCGGAATCTCCGACAGTGCCGCCATCCAGGCGTCAGGTTCCAGAAAGCTCCATGGCTCGCGGCCGTCCTTCTGAACCTCGAACAGCGGCTGAACCGCCGGCAGCGTGAAATCGGAGGGGAACCCGTACCCCGCCGTGGAGGTGAGCAGATCCCATACCGTGATCGGCCGGACCGCCGGCACGACGTCATCGACCGGGCTGGCTGGTGTACGGACAACGGTCCGGTTCGCCAGTTCTGGCAGCCACCGATCCACCGGGTCGTCCAGCGTGATCGAGCCGTCCTCAATCAACGTCATGACCCCGGCTGCGGTGATGGGCTTGGTGATCGAGGCGAAGCGAAAGATCGAATCCCTGGCCATCGGCGGGCCGTCGATGACCGCAGCGCCCACCGCTGCCAGCTCAATCTGAGCGCCGCGAGCCACCAGCGCCACCGCTCCCGGGACCGACCCATCGCTCACATACCGCTCCAGCAGGTTCTGCAGCTCAGGCGCGTGATCCACGAGGACAATGCTGCCGTGGGACTGCTAGTCGTGGTGACCGGACCGCCCGGAGCCGGAAAGTCATCGGTGTCGGCGGAATTGGCCAACACGCAGGCGCCGAGCGCACTCGTACCAGGCGATTTCTTCTTCGCGATGATCAAACAGGGCTATGTCCTGCCGTGGCTGCCTCGAGGCGCGCCACCAGAACACGGTCGTCATCGAGGCAGCTGCAGCGTCAGCCGGACGGCTGAGCGACATGTGCTTCGTGGTGTACGACGGAATCGTCGGGCCATGGTTCTTGCAGACCTTCGTCCGCGCGGCGGGCCCGGCTGACGTGCACTACGTGATCTTGCTGCCACCACTCGAGGCCTGCCTGGATCGGGTTCGCACGCGGGTTGATCATGGTTTCAGCGACCTGGCGGTCACTCGGGACATGCACCAGCAGTTCGCCAACGCCGATATCGATACCAGGCATGTGATCACCGAGTCTGACGACCCTCCGGCCGAGATGGCCGAACGAATCGCCGGGCGGCTGAGCGAGGGTGCATTCCGCTACTCGCATTCGTGATCAAAACATCCTCGGGCTGGTGGTGATGTCGGAATTACGTGGCCGAATGCCGGAGCTCGGGTAACGCCAGTGAGCCACCCGTGCATTTCGGCTCATGGACCGGCACGAACGTCGAGGACGGGCTACCGAAGAATGGCGACGCCCTCGTCACAGCCGATGCAGCCGCAAGCTAGCTTGCGGACTTGACAACCAAGGATGAGAGCGGAGGTCCGACATGAGAACGCTGGTCGTCACAGAGAACATCACGCTGGACGGTGTCATCGACGCTACTGAGGGCTGGTTCGCGCCCGCTGGTGGGGCGGATGTTGATCAGACCGACCTCAACGAGGCACTGCGTCAACAGGCGGCAGCTGCCGACGCCGTGCTGCTCGGACGGGTGACGTTCGAAGAGATGCGCGGCTTCTGGCCGCTGCAGACCAACGACGAGACTGGCGTCGCGGAGTACCTCAACAGCGTAGACAAGCACGTCGTCTCGAGCACGATGACGGACCCGCAGTGGCAGCGCAGCACTGTGCTCGCGGGCGATGTCGATGACCAGGTCCGCGAGCTCAAAAGCAGGGAGGGCAGGGACATCGTCGTGACCGGGAGCATCACCCTGGTGCACGAGTTGATCGCCCTTGGCTTGGTGGATGAGTATCGGCTGTTCGTCTACCCAGTCGTGGTCGGCCGTGGAGCGCGGCTGTTCGATGACGCGACTGACGTCGGGAGGTTGAGACTCGTGGAATGCCGGCCGTTCCAGCTCCGGCGTTGTGCTGACGCGCTACAGCGCGAACGAGTGACGCCTGATGAAGATCTCGATGGCGCGGATGATCACCAATCTCACCGCCCGGGGACGGGCGCTCGGAAACCGTTACGCGTGGTGGAGCCGATGGTTCCCGCCCGCAACGACTGTCGACGCCGACCGCTTCCAGGCGCAGGACGAGCCTTACCCCGATCATTGGAGCGAATTCCCGCGCGCATGGCCCGATGGTCATGCTGTCGAGCCGAAGGCACTCGAAGCCGCTCTCGCAGCGCTACCCGAGCCGTGGCGCCGGGTGGTGATCTTGCGCGACGTCGACGGCCGCACACCGGCAGAGGTGTCGGCCGAGACCGGCCTCACCGCGGAGCAACAGCGCGACGTTTTGAATCGGGCGCGGGAAATGCTTCGCGAAGACCTCGGCCGCACGCTCGAGCGAGATACCGGCAGTTCGTGATCATGCCCGGAGCTGCCGCGCCTCGTACGCTGGTCCGGCGGCTGCTGCCGCTGCAGATCGGCGTGGCGTTGCAGGGACTGATCCTGTGGGTTCCTATCGAGAAGCTGTTCATGACCGAGATCGGCTTCGACGCCGCCTCGGTCGGTGCGATGGCTGCCGCGTACGCCGCCGTCGTGCCGCTATTGGAGGTGCCGTCGGGGATCCTGGCGGATCGTTGGAGCCGCCGCTGGGTGATGATCTTGGGATGTGTGGCGCTGATGGCCAGCTCCTTGATCGGCGGCCTGAGCCACAACGTGATCACGTACGTGATCGCGGCGATGGTCCTCGGGGTCTATTTCGCATTCAGCTCGGGAACCGTGGACAGCATCGTCTACGACGCCGTGGTAGAGGAGACCGGCTCGAACGAGCTGTATGAGAAGTGGATCGGTCGGATTCGTGCGGTGGAGAGCGCCGCCTTCGTACTCAGCGCGCTGGCCGGGGGCGTGCTCGCGCAATACACCTCGTCCCGCTTCACCTACTTCGCCACCATCCCCCTCGTCGGGTTGGCGATCATCGGATTCCTGCGCTTCGACGAGCCGCGGCTGCACCAGGCCGCCGAGCGCGTGAGCTTGCGCAGCCATGTCGCGCTCACTTTCCGAACCATGATCACGTCTCGGCCCGTGCTCCGTGTCTTGTTGTTGGCGGCGACTGCGGGGCTGCTCTCCTCAGGCCGTTTTCGAGTTCGGCCCGCTCTGGCTGGTCGCGCTGGCAGCGCCGGCTGTGCTCTACGGGCCGTACTGGGCCGCGCTGGTATCCACCTTGGGCGTCGGCGGGCTGCTGATCGGCAAGCTACGCCTGGAGCGGTGGCTGATGTTGGCGATATTGATCATCCTGTCGCTGGCCGCGTGCGCTGTTGCTGACCTGGACCCGATCGCTGGCGGTCGTCGTGGCTGCTCAGGTGGTGCTCGGACTTGTCCTGGCGATCGTCGGAATCCACGCCAGCCGGCTATTGCACGATGCGGTACCGTCCTCCATCAGGGCGGGCGTCTCCTCCGGCGCCGGGACGCTGACCTGGATGCTGTTCCTGCCTTTCTCGCTGGTGTTCGGCTGGGTGGCACGGGAGAAGCGGCGTCAACTCAGTCCGGATTCATGCTGGCCGGCGCCGTTGTGGTCCTCGCGATCCTGCTGATCATGAGCGTCCGGGCCAGCCGCGGCGTGGCGCCGGCCGAGGTGGCTGTCGACCGCGAAGGAGGAGGCGGTGGAAGTGACAGAGCGTGCGGACGAACTAGCGTGCAAGCAACTCGTGGAACTGGTCGCCGACTACCTCGACGATGCACTCTCGCCGGAGTTGAAGGCACGATTTGAGGAGCATCTTGCCGGCTGCGACGGATGCACCACGTATCTGAGTCAGACCCAGCAGATCATCGCCGAGCTCCGCGGCCTATCGGCCGCGCCCGAGGAAAGGGTGTGATGCAAATGATCTTGCGCTACTGGAGAGGCTGGACGACCCGTGGAAATGCCGAGTCGTACCAGAAGATCGTCAGCGAGCAGGTGCTACCTGGGATCGCGGCGCGCCAGCTCGAGGGCTACCACGGCGCCTACCTGCTGCGGCGGGATCTTGATCAAGAGGTCGAGTTCGCAACGGTGATGATCTTCGACTCGCTCGACCACGTTCGCGCGTTCGCCGGCGAGGACTACGAAACGGCTTACGTCCCGCCCGCTGCGCGAGCCGTGCTCGCCCGTTTCGACGAACAGTCCGCCCACTACTCGACGATGCTTACGCCCGAGCAGACTCGCTGATCCTCTATCTGGTGCCTCGGTAGCCCTCCGGGATCGTGATCACATCAATGGTTGGCAGCGGCAACCCTTGACTAGTGAGGAAGCGAATGCCCACTCCGGCACAGCACCTGCAGGCTGCTGACGCGCTCTGCCTCAGAAGGGCGGAATGTTGTGGTTCAGATGGAAGAGGTTCGTTGGATCGTAGCGGCGTTTGATCTCGACCAACCGGTCATAGTTGCCGCGGTACGCGGCCCTTACCCGGTCCTGACCGTCGTCCTCCATCATCATGTTGACGTAGCCGCCGCCGGCCGAGCTGGCGTGCAGATCCTCCCAATAATGCTGTGCCCAGCGGGCCGCCGCGGGAAGATTCGCTGGATCCGGATCGATGCCGGCGGTGACGGCTACCCAGCCGCCGTTGCGGTACGCGAAGGCAGTCGCGTCCCCGGGCACCCTGGCGGCCGCGCCGCTGATCGGGTACATGTGCATTGTCGACAGCGGCGTTGGAATCATCTCGCCGTATCGGCGATGTATCGGAATGGCCTCGTCGGTGATCTGCTCGAAGAAGTCGACCTTCCAATACCACTGCAGTCCCTTGGGCACCAAGGCGTCGAAGGCGCTCTGCAGCACCGAGTACGGCATCGGCGCTAGCCCGACCAAGAGTGGATCACCGAAGTCACGCGCCGGAGCAAGCGCCTCGTCTGCCTTGTCATGGGGCCCGGAGTAGCACCACGTGAGGATGCCCGCCTTCTGCGACCAGAGGTGTTCAGGGAATGGCGCGGCGGCGGGGATCTGGGTGACACCGATCCACGCGCTGACGTCGTCAGGCAGCGTAGGGAGCAGATCCCGATACCACCGGAAGAGGTCCTCGACATCGGCAATGTCGTACAGCACCGGTCCGCCGATGATCACGCCGTGCTCACCGATCGGATGGCAGCGGAACGTGAACGAGGTGACGACCCCGAAGTTGCCACCGCCTCCTCTCAGCGCCCAGAACAGGTCACTGTGCGAGTCGGCGTTCGCCGTGACAAAGCGACCGTCGGCGAGCACGACATCGGCCGACACAAGATTGTCGATGGTCAGGCCGAAGCGTCGGGTGAGGTAGCCCATGCCGCCGCCGAGGGTCAAGCCGCCCACGCCCGTGGTGGACATGAAGCCCGAGGGCAGCGCCAGGCCGAACGCCCCGGTGGCATGATCAACATCGCCCCAGACGCAGCCTGCGTCGACTCGGACCGTACGAGCCTCCGGATCGACCGAGGTACTGCGGAGTCCGCCAAGATCGATGACAAGGGCGTCGTCCCAGACACCGAATCCGCCGCCGTGGTGGCCGCCACCGCGGATGGCCAGCGGCACCACGTTCTCGCGGGAGTACGCTACGCAGGCCATCACGTCAGCGACATCGGCGCACCGCACAATCGCGAGCGGATATCGATCAACTGCGCCGTTGTAGACAGCGCGGGCCTCGTCGTACTCCGGATCAGATCGGGTGATGATCTTGCCCCGAACTCCAGCAAGATCATCAATAGCTAGCTGGTCGCTGGTAGGTCTGCTTGTTGTTGTCATGAAGATCAGCATTCGCGGGCATAGTTGTGGCAGCCTTGATGCAACCTTGGCGAAACCTTGTCGTGCGCTAACCGAGGAGGCGGAGGTATGCCTCCTGTACAGCCTCCCCGGGGTCAACTCCCAGTTCATCGCGCAGCAAGATGCGGAGGCGTTCGTACGCTGCGAGCGCCTCAGCCACGTTGCCGCGTGCCGCAAGCGCACGCATCAGGAGCAGATGCCCCGATTCTCGGAACGGGACGATCTCTACAAGTTCGCGGGCGGCACGCTCCGCGCCCGGCAGCTCCGGGCCCGCGAGCGCCAAACACATTTCCGCGTGGCACTCCAGGGCGCGGACCCGCACATCGGCAAGTCGGCGACGCCATGCCTCGGCCCAAGGCGCCTCGGCCTCGGGCAGGAACGGCCGGCGGGCCACGAACAAAGCACTGTGAGCGGGCGACCACGCCCGTTGCCAGGCGCCGACAGCGACGGCAGACTCGGCGGAGTGCAACATCGACACGGCGACCTCGACGTCGACATGAGCAGGCTCCGGGAGCGCCATGGTGAGTTCCGTACGACCGCGTAGCACGTCCCGACCAACTACTGCCCTTGTCTTGGAGATCACCGCACTAAGTGCACCGCCAGCGTCGGCCGGCTGGTCATCGCCCCACAGCGCGTCGATCAGCGTGCTTCGAGAAACGGGCTGCAGCCGATAAAGTACGAGGTAGGCGAAGAGCAGCCGGCCTTGACGTCCCGGAAGCATATTGTCGATCCGCCGGCCCCGCAGCTCAACAGCGAATGCCCCGCAGAGCTGCACTCGGGCCGATTCCTCCATCACATCAGCATTGCCTACTCGGCGACGTTGAGTTAGGTATTGGTAGCTGGAAGGAATCTTGATGCTCAGGCAGATCCGATGCGAATGCGGCTACGTCGCACGCGATCGGAGCGGCGATGAGGTCATCGCTCTCATCCTGAGACACCTTGCCAGCGATCACCCCGCCCTGGCAGAGACAGCGACGGTCGACGACATTCGCGGCTTGATCGAACTCGTACCGGACTGACATTCCAAGGGGCGATTGTCCGCTCGTGGTTTGCTCAGCGTCGTCGTGTTGAAGCATTCGCCGGCATCGTTGTGGCGGCCCCGGTGAAACGTCGTCGTGAACTACCCGAGGAGGCGGACGTACTCCTCTTGCACCGCCTCGCCGGGGTCAACTCCCAATTCCTCACGTAACAAGATCCGCAGACGTTCGTACGCCGCGAGCGCCTCCGCCACGTTGCCGCTGGCCGCCAGCGCGCGCATCAGGAGCAGATGTCCTGACTCCCGGAGCGGGGCCACATCGACCAGTTCCCGGGCGGCACGCTCCGCCCCGTGCAACTCGGTGCCACGAAGTTCCAGACAGGTTTTCGCGTACGACTCGAGTGCGCGTATGCGGACGTCGGTGAGCCGCCGACGCCACGTCTCCGCCCACGGCGCCTCCGCCTCGGGCAGAAATGTCCGGCGCGCGACGAACAAGGCGCTCAAGCCCGGCGCCCACGCCCGCCGCCAGGCGCCCAGAGCCACGGCCGACTCTGCGGAATGCAACTGGGACAGGGCGACTTCCACATCGACATGGGCCGGCTCGGGGAGGGTCAAGGACAGTTCCGTGCGCCCGCGGAGGACGTCCGCGCCGAGCACTGCCCGGGTCTTGGAGATCAACGCACTGAGCGCACCGCCGGCATCGGCCGGGCGGGCATCACCCCACAGCGCCTCCATCATGGTGTCTCGTGAGACCGACTGCAGCCGAGAAAGTGCGAGGTAGGCAAACAGCAGCCGACCTTGACGTCCCGGAAGCAGGTTGTCGATCCGCCGGCCCGACAGCTCCACGGCGAATGGGCCGCAGAGCTGCACCCAGGCGGACTCGTTCACGACCTCAGCATCGCCCACTTGGCAGAGCCGAGTTTGATGTGGGGGTTCATCGAGAGGAGTCGGA
This sequence comes from uncultured Actinomycetota bacterium, assembly GCA_963808905.1. Classification (GTDB taxonomy): domain Bacteria; phylum Actinomycetota; class Actinomycetes; order Propionibacteriales; family Propionibacteriaceae; genus Microlunatus. The sequence continues at coordinate 66,799 of CAWEHO010000021.1, read as the reverse complement.
ATGCTCAGGCAAGTCAGATGCGAATGCGGCTACCTCGCCCGCGGCCGGACTGACGATGAGGTCATCGCTCTCATCCTGGCCCACATCGCGACTGATCACCCCGCCCTCGCGCAGACCGAGACGGCTGACGATATCCGGAGCTTGATCGAACTCGTCCCGGACTGAGACGCCACCTCGGGAGTAACGGGTGGTGCGCTCAACTGTGGTTGGGGAAACCGGCGCTCGGTACCGCGACGGTGGTGGTGTGCAGCTGTCCGGTATGCGGGCCTTCGGTGAGCCGCTTCAAGTTGTCCATGAAGTCCTCGCCCATGTGCCAGTCGGCGCTCAGCATGAACAGCGTGCGACCCTCCGGTCCGCCGAGGGCGCACGCGAACCCTGCTTGTCCGAGCGGAACCCGATCGAGCACCTCGCCACCCTCGGCTACGCGGAGGCAGCACGGCCCGTTGTCGTACCAGCTGGGCGTCCAGACCGCGCCCTCGGCGTCCATGCAGATCCCGTCGGCCAGCACCTCGGCGAAGGTCCGGCGGTTGTCGAGGCCACCGTCCTCGGCGATGTCGAATGCTGTCAGCTTGCCCGCAAAGGACTCCGCGATGATCAAGGTCGAGTTGTCGTCGGTTACTGCCATCCCGTTCGGGAAGGCAATCTCCCCGGCGACCTTACGCACGACCCCGTCCGGAGTGATTGCGGCGATAAAGCCCGGCGCCACGCCCTCGTCGGGGTAGAAGTCGTTGCCGCCGTTGACGTAGATGGTGCCGCGGCCGTCCACGACAATCTCGTTCAGGCCGCCGGGCAGGCCGCTCATATCGGCGTGGTCGATCAGTGATCCGTCCGGCTCCTGCCGCAGCAGCCGCTGCTCCGGACCGGCTACCACCAGCAGTTGACCGTCGGGCAACCAATCGATGGAGAACGGGAGGCTGGTCGGCACTCGTGTCACCACCTCGCGCTGCCCCTCCAGATCGAACGCGAGGATCTCCTGGGCGCCCCAATTCGACAGCCACACACGGCCGTCGTGCCACCGGGCGGACTCGCCGATGACCAAGTCGTTGGCGAGGAGATGCGGTTCGGGCATGAGGTCCATCCTTTCAGCCAGCTGAGACGACCAGCTATACCGACCAGCGTGACGCGTACCTGTCATCTACCTTGGATCGCCATGTCCGAAACCCGCCAGAATCTGTCAGCGGCGTCGGACACCATGGGGGACGTGACGATCTCAGATCTGCTTGCCGACGGCGAGCGTTGCTACCGCGCCGCCGCCAGCCGGGATGCTCGTTTCGACGGCGTCTTCTATGTCGGCGTAAGCACGACGGGCATCTACTGCCGGCCGTCGTGTCCTGCAGTCACGCCGAAACGTCGCAACGTCTCGTTCTTCCCAAGCGCGGCGGCCGCGCAGGGTGCGGGCTTTCGCGCGTGCCGTCGATGCCGTCCGGACGCATCGCCAGGATCACCGTTATGGGATGTCAAGGCCGACGTGACAGGAAGGGCGATGCGGCTGATCGCAGATGGCGTCGTCGATCGCGACGGCGTCGCGGGTCTCGCTGCTCGGACCGGCTACACATCGCGACATCTCGGTCGGCTACTTACCGAACAGCTCGGGGCAGGTCCGCTGACGCTGGCACGGGTACAACGGGCTCATACGGCGCGGATCCTGATCGAAACGACAAGCTTGCACTTCGCCGACGTTGCCTTCGCGGCCGGTTTCACCAGCATTCGGCAGTTCAACGACACCATGCGCGAGACCTACGACACCACGCCCACCCAACTCCGAGCCACTAGTCGGGCGCGTCGGCACAGTGCTGGATCAGGCAGTGCTGGATCAGGCAGTGCTGGATCAGGAGAGGACCGCGATCTCGGTGTTCCTCGCGGCGCGCCAGCCGTTCGATGGCGCCCGGGTGCTCCGCTTCTTGCTGCCCCGGGCCGTGCCGGGCATCGAGGAGGTCGACGCTCGAAGCTACCGGCGCTCCCTGCAGCTGCCACATGGGTCCGCATACGTCATACTCGCGCCGCGACCGGGCGGGGTCGACGCTACGTTCGAGCTCGCCGATCTGCGTGATCTGTCGACGGCTGTGGAGCGCTGTCGCCGGCTCTTCGATCTCGATGCCGATCCCGTGGCCGTTGACGGCGTCCTTGCCAGAACGCCGACGTTCCAGCCTCTGGTCGCAGTGCGGCCCGGGCTGCGAGTGCCGGCCCATGTCGATGGCTTCGAGCTGGCGGTTCGAGCGGTCGTCGGTCAGCAAGTCTCGGTCGCCGGTGCGCGTACGATTCTCGCTCGCCTTGTTGCGGATGCACGGCAGCTCATTTGATGGCATCGGCTTGCGAGATGGTGTGACCCGGCTCTTCCCGACACCCGAGGCGATTGCGGCAATCGATCCGGCCGATCTTCCGATGCCTCGCTCGAGGGGCCGCGCGCTCGTCTCAGTCGCCGAGGCCGTTGTCGACGGATCGGTCGTGCTCGATCGCGGCGCCGATCGAGCTGGGGTTCGCGCATCGCTGTTGGCGTTGCCGGGAATCGGCCCGTGGACCGCTGACTATGTCGCGATGCGCGCGCTGGGCGATCCCGACGTCTGGCTCGGCACCGATATCGGCGTTGTGCACGCACTGCGTAGCCTCGGTCGTCACTCGGCACCGGGGGATGGCGTCGATGCGGCCGAACTCGAGTCAATACGCCCATGGCGTTCCTACGCCGTGCTGCATCTTTGGAGCCGGCTTTCAGAGCCGCCGGCCCCGAACCAACTCAGGAAAGCGAAAGCATCGTGAGCAAGATCACTACCATCGATACACCCCTCGGCGCACTCGGCATCACCTCCGATGGCGAGGCGCTGACCGCCATCACGTTCAGCGAGGAGATCGAGGATCTCCGTGGAGATCAGGTCGCTGCGTCCGAAGACCCGATCCTCGCCGCGACCGAGGCCCAGCTTCGGGCGTATTTCGCCGGCGAGCTCAAGTCGTTCGATCTGCCACTGTCGATGTCGGGTACGGCGTTCCAGCGTCGGGTGTGGGAGGCCCTGCGCGCGATCCCGTACGGCGAGACGGCTTCCTACGGCAAGGTCGCCGCGGCGATCGGGCTGGTGTCTCGCCGCTCGAGTCGAGCGGTCGGGCTCGCCAATGGGGCCAATCCGATCCCGATTGTCGTGCCCTGCCATCGAGTCATCGGAGCCAACGGAAGTCTCACCGGATACGGCGGTGGGCTCGAGCGCAAGCAATACCTGCTGACGCTCGAACTCACGCATACCTAGCGGGTGACGTGCCTACCTTCACTTGTCAGGCGAAGCGTCGCTGTGCCTCCATGATGCTGCCGGCCGTACCGCCTGGTCGATTCTGCGGCGTTTCTCGCGCCGTACCGCAAGGAGGCGCTCCGCGTTCGACCCGGTCGGCATTCCATGAGCATTGATTGGACCCGAACTGACCTGGCCATTGGGCATTCGGATAGCTGAAGCTTCAGGAATGCCAGAGCATCGCGACGCTCCCCAAGCGATCGAGCTCAGCGGGCATGCGGTCGTGCTTGGCGGTGGCATAGCGGGCATGCTCGCTGCCGGGGTGCTGGCCGACTACTTCGAGCTGGTGATGATCATCGAACGTCGCAGCAAGGACTCCGTCGGCACTGCGGCAGCTACGCCGGCGAGTGATCGTTCGACCATTCCAGCGGCGGCTGCTCAGATCCTGTCAAACGCGACGCAATGGCAGCTGGAACGACTCTTCTCCGGCCTCTCGGCTGAGCTCAACGCTGACGATGCAGCACCCGGTCTACGGACCAGGCTGCAGTTCAGCCAGCGGTCTATCGAACACCACCTCGTTCGGCGCCTGACCGGGGTAGACAACGTTGCGTCGCTGGTTGGTTGCGACGCCGCTGGACTCATTCGCGATGGCGACCGTTGTGTGGGGGCGCGGGTCCTGCCGCGGACCCGCAGCGCGGCCGTGCGCACCGTCCCGGCTGAGCTCGTGGTCGACGCTATGGGCGCTGGTTCTCGGACGTGCCGGTGGCTTGCCGACACGTGGGATACGCGCGTCCCAATCGAGCGACTCAGCGCCGGTCATCTGGCTGAACCGGCCGGCACCTTTACCCGCACGCTCCACCTACGGCGTCGCTTCGATCATGCCGAGCGCCTGCCCGGCGGAATCATCGCGCTCGGCGGCAGCCTGTGCAGCCTCGGCTCACGGTGGGGGCAGTCACTCAATCTGGCGCTCTATCACACCGACACATTGCAGCGCCTGCTCCGCGAAGAGAGTCCGAACGGATCTGGTTACCACTCACACCTGTTGCCGCGACGTTACTTCGAGGCAGTGATGCGCATCCCTTGTTGCTGACCACCAGTTGGGTGCGCCACTTCGGTGTTGATCTTGTCAACGTTGATCTTGTCAACGTTGATCTTGTCAAAACGCCTCGTCGGGGTCAGTTCAGGCACAGATGACCACGCATCGGGCGCGCGAGGTGACCTGGCTGGTGGGCATCTGACCGCTGGCGAGTGCTCGAGGCACTCATCGACCGTCATGATCAACAACGCTAGGCGCACTGCGACTGATCGTGGGCCAAGCGAGGGCATTGACGATGAGCCGGGTTGGTGCTTCCGTGAGATTGCGGAGGCGCCGCAGGGCAGATCCGATCCGCCCGTTCTCTACCGGAGGTCAAGCATGAAGTACGTCGTTTCTTGGCAACCCCGCTCGAACGCGACGGAGGAAATCCTGACGCGAGCCCTACAGGTCTTCCGCAAGTGGTCGCCTCCTGAAGGCACGACGTTCTTGCAGTTTTTGGGGCGAATAGACGGCCCTGGTGGTTTCGCCGTCGTGGAGGCCGATGATCCGGCACTGCTCGCCCAGACCACCGCTATTTTCAGCGCGTTCTTCGACATGGCCGTCCACCCGGTTCTGGACATCGAGGACGCTGCACAGATCGGCGGTGAGGCAACTGAGTTCCGCCAAACCGTGTGATCAGCGGCCTCATCCTTGCGTCAGTGGCCGTCCCCCCGTCTGGTGTAACGACGCGCGGCTAGGCCGTGGGCATTCTGAAGAAGTTCCCGTAGCTGCGCACTGGTGCGCTCTGCGGGATTGAGGATCGAGACCCAACCCTGGGAGGCGTAAGTCGGATGCGGAAGCAGCACGTCTGTGGCCGCATAGTCGAACTCGTCGTGATGCGCGGCATGCTCTTTCGGCGGATGACCTAACAGACCTTCGAAGTTGCTTCGCCCGATCGCGATGTTGACGCGGAAGATGCCATCGCGATCAAGGCGAGATTCGGTATCCCAGCCGGCATAGTCATGGACAACCACTGTGGCGAACGGAAGTCGTTGATTCTCGGCGAGCTTGCCTTCTGGGTCGTAGAAGAAGAACGTGTCGCCCCAAGCAGTGGCTGGGGAGTCGTTCTCCTCGCTCGCTGTGAAGGTCACCACCCCTGGTAGACCGCCGACGTAATCAGTGATCGCTGCCTCGTCCATATCGCCATGATCACTCGCTGCCTTTGCTTGCGATGAAGCACCCTCAAGACGTTTTAGAACTCGCGCTCACAAGGTTTCGCCTCCGCGGGAAATGTGTCGCCGCTGGGAGAACTACTTCCGTAAAGTCTTGCTGTCGATGATTGAATACGCGCGGCTTGACGGCCGTCAGATTTTTCTTGCGGGAGCGGGTCGACGGTCGCCTTGAGCAATAGCCATCAAGCACGACTTGCTGTGCCATCAGAACTGCCCGTCGAGCGACACCTTGAGGTCGCGTGTGATGAATCCGGCTTCTCCGGCGGAAACTTGGTCGGACGCGGACATAGCCCGGTCTTTGCCCACGCCAGCATTCGCATCGCGCCCGAGACAGCCGCCGAGTTGATCCGTGATCTCCGACGAAACATCGGTGCCCGGGGTGAGGGCGAATACAAGTCAGCTGAAATCTTGCGGCCGCGTCGCCGACCTGCGTTGCTGTGGCTGCTTGGCGCGAGCAGTCCGATCCACGGCAACGCGTACGTTCACCTCACTGACACCCGGTTCTTCGTGCTGGCTCGCATGGTCGACGTACTCCTGGGCGAGCAGCAAGTGTCGGGAATCGCCGCTCCCGGCTGGGATGCGCCGACACGGCGGATGTCCCTCGCCCTCTATCGCTTCGGCGAGCAGAGCTACGGAACGTCTCGCTGGCAGGAGTTTCTGACCTTGTCTGCGAACCTCTTTCGGACCAACAACCGCTGGCTGCCGCAAACACCGGTGCAAACGTTCTACGCGTCGGTCGATCAGATGGCCGACGCTCCCGCGGCACCGGCTGTCAGGCGGGTAATGGGCCTGCTGCGTGCCACTCGGCCGATCGCCGAGGCAACTCGCGCGTCGCATCTGCAGAACCCGAAGCGGACTCCGCTCATGGAGCCGCTGCTCCCCGCAGTCAGCCGCGCTGTCAACTACTGGGGCTCACACGCCCACACCTTGTCCGTCGTACATGATGAACAGTCCGCGTTGACCCCAGAACGCATCGCCGACATCGCAGCCGCGTTTGCCGCAAGCCATCCGGGTCAGCAGCTGACCAGTGTCCAACTCGTTGATTCCAGTGGTGAACCTCGAGTGCAGATCGCCGATTTCGTGGCCGGGATCGCACGCCGGCTTGCCAGTGACGAGCTCAAAGGGCGAGCGGACGCCGAACTCATGGCTTTGTTACGCCCGCTGATCGCCGGCGACTCGGTCTGGGTTGGCTCGTAGAGTGTCATTCGACTTGAGTGTCGTCGAGGACGGTGCTAGCTGCCTCGCCGCCGATCCTCAGCAGCCGCCAGGCACCAAGTCCGCCTGCCAGTTCAACGGTGCCCCGATCGTGCCACCGCACGCCCTTGCCGGCAATAAGGTCGGCGACAGTCCCTGTGCACCAAATCTCCCCTGGCTCAGCGACCGCCGCGACAGCCTCAGCGACGTCGACGGCGAGACCGTCGACACGGTCCGGCCATACGGCCACCTCGCCGGAGTGGAGACCGAGCCGGGAAACCGCCGCGGAGGCTGCGAGCTCGCCGCTCAATGCTCGAGCGCAACCAACTGCAGCGGAGGGCAAGTCAAAGAAGATGAGGGTCGAGGCCGAGTCGCTTCGTGCCACCCGACCGCCGAAGCGCGACACGACTGAAATGAACGTCGTGCCAGCACTTTTGCCTATCGGCCGCCCGCGGACGGAGAGCAGCGTTGCGACCTGGCGGCCGGCCGAAAGCACTGGAGCGGTGCCGGTGAGGAACAGCTCGGTCTGCCGCAGCACCGGCTCGAACTCACCATCCCAGGGGACGTGTGACTCGCCGGGCAGCGCAACGAAGCGAGCGCCCGATATGCGGCGTGCCAGATCCCGCCCGTGGCTGATTCGGATCGCCGGGTCGAACTCGCGATGCAGCACGAGCGTCGGTGCACGTATTGCCGGGGCTTTGTCGGCCACATCAAGCAGAAACGTCAGCCGGAGCAGTTGTGCCGCGTCGTGAGGCGACGCCGTGGCCCGTTGCCGAGCGAGGAACGCGGCTGTGCCCACGGCACTTGCGCCGCGGAGGAATACGTCGGTCAGCGCCCGAATCCCGCCTCCCCACACCGACTCGACCATCTGGACCAGCGCATCCTGCGCGCTGCGCATCGGCAATCGTCGAACCCCGAGCGTATGTGCCGTACAGAACGAGCTGGGTGACGGCATCGGGCCGTTCAGCGGCAATCCCGACGGCAGCGGGTCCGCCGCAGGAGATGCCAAACAGCGCGTAGCGGCTCAGCTTGAGATCGTCGATCACAGCGAGCGCATGATCCACCTCGTCGCGTAGAGAAAGGGCACCCAGCCGAGGCCCACTAAGGCCCGCGCCGGGCCGGTCGTACCGGACCACCAGATGGCGCTGGGCAAGGGTCTCGAAGAACGCACGGAACGCCGAATCGCTCCAGTCAAGCTCAACGTGACTCACCCACCACGACGTGAAGATCAGCGGAGGACCGTCGCCCACAGTGGCGTATGCGATATCCGCTCCGTCGGGAGCACGGCAGCGATGGATCGCTTGATCCATCCGGTCATCGTATGCTGCACCGCTTGAGCTCGAAGTGTCTAGATCATGGCCATTGGGCAGTAGTGTGACGAACGCAATACAGCGCCAGCGAAATAGCGCAGCCCACGCCTCAGTTATATATATCGTGACTATGGATTTGAAGCCCGCAGACCAGCCAACTGTGTTCACTACGCGCTGGTGCGGTTACTGCACTCGCCTCAAGTCTCAGCTCTCGCGCGCCGGAATCGACTTTCGAGAGATCGACATCGAAGATCATTCCGATGGTGCCGCAATCGTCGCTCAGGTCAACGATGGCAATCTCACTGTACCTACGGTCCTCTTCAAGGACGGGTCCGCGCTAACCAACCCGTCCGCTGCCGAGGTCGGCAGCCGGCTGGCGAGCTGAGCTGATCAAGTCCCGTTTGCAACCGAGAAGTGGTTGCGTACGCCGGCGATAGCCCGATTCGGCTTTGTCGTTGATGACCGCTCTCGAACGAGCGCATTGAGTCAGATCAAAGGGGTCGCACCGGTGGAGCCGTGTGCGGCTGGTAGAGCTGAGCCATGACTGAGCAAGAGGCGTTGGTGTGGGAAGGCGGCCAGCCGGTGAAGGTCCGGCCAACTCAGGTGCCCGAGTCCCGCACCGGCTGGGTGAAAGTAGTGATCAAGCCGTCACGCTGAGGCAAGCGATGAAGATCACTCGGTTGACAACCTATGCGGTTCCGCCTCGCTGGCTGTTCCTCAAGATCGAAACCGACGACGGGATCGCCGGTTGGGGAGAGCCGATCGTCGAGGGCCGGGCCGCCACTGTGGCGACGTGCGTTGCAGAGCTTTCGGACTATCTGGTCGGCCGCGACCCGCGCAACATCGAGGACTTGTGGCAGCTGATGTATCGGGGCGGCTTCTATCGCGGCGGCCCGATCCTGATGAGTGCAATCGCCGGCATCGATCAAGCGCTGTGGGACATCAAGGGCAAGGCCAGTGGTTTGTCGGTGACGCAACTGCTGGGCGGCCAGGTCCGCGATCGCATCAGGGTGTACTCCTGGATTGGCGGCGACCGGCCGGCTGATACGGCAGCGGCCGCTCGAGTGGCCGTAGACCGCGGCTTCACTGCGGTCAAGATGAACGGCACCGAGGAGCTACAGATCATCGACCGCTGGGATCGGGTCCAGGCGGCACTCGATCGGGTGGCGGCGGTGCGGGATGCAGCCCCCGAGCTTGGGATCGCTGTCGACTTTCACGGTCGGGTTCACAAGCCAATGGCCAAAGTGCTGCTCAAGGAGCTGGAGCCGTATCGGTTGATGTTCATCGAGGAGCCGGTGCTTCCCGAGAACGTCGGGTCCTTCTTGGATCCCATGATCAACACCGCGACACCGATCGCGCTCGGTGAGCGGCTCTTCTCGCGTTGGGACGTCAAGTCGATCTTGGCCAGCGGAGCCGTGGACATCATTCAGCCGGACCCCTCGCACGCCGGCGGGATCAGTGAGACACGCAAGATCGCGACGATGGCGGAGGCGTACGACGTCGCCGTCGCGCTGCACTGTCCGCTGGGCCCGATCGCCCTGGCCGCATGTCTGCAGATCGACGGCTGCACCCACAACGCTTTCATTCAAGAACAGAGCCTCGGTATCCACTACAACGTCGGCAATGACTTGCTCGACTACCTGACCGATCGCTCGGTGTTCGACTACCGGGAAGGCTTTGTCGCGATTCCCACCGGCGCCGGGCTAGGTATAGAGATCAACGAGGGCTATGTCATCGAACGCAGTCAGCACGGCCATCGTTGGCGCAACCCAATCTGGCGCCACGCGGATGGATCCATCGCCGAATGGTGATGAATCGAGATGATCAGAGGGCGACCGGGAGGAGAAGCTGATGAACGAGCCGAGGACGTATCCCGAGGGCATCACCTGCTGGGTGGATGTCGAGGCAGCCGATGTCGTGGAAGCGGCCAGGTTCTACGGCGTTCTCTTCGGCTGGACGTTCCTCGAGGTCGAGCCGAAGCGTCACTACCTTGTCGCTCAACTCGACGGTCAGGACGCGGCCGGGATCGGTCAACAGCCTGCCAAGAACGATTCGCCTGCGGGCTCCCCTAGCTGGAACACCTACGTCTCCGTACGAAACATCGACCAGGCAATCGCCGGCCTGGTCGCGGCCGGCGGCCGTATCACGGAGCCACGGTCGAGCCTCGCCGAAGCCGCCATCACTGCATCCTGCATCGACCCCGAGGAAATTCCGTTTCGTCTGTGGCAGGCCAGGAGCCGGCCTGGCGCGCAGGTTGCCAACGCTCCCGGCGCATGGAATTTCAGTGACCTGCACACCCGCCGACCCGGAGGCGTCCATTGCCTTCTACACTCGCGTGTTCGGCTGGCGGTTCGACGACATTGGCTTCGCGACAATGATTCGCCAACCGGGATACGGCGATCACCTTGCCGCGACATCCGATCCGGGTATCCACGAGCGTCAGTCTGGCGACAAGGTGCCGCCCGGTTTCGCCGACGCCTTCGGTTGGCTCGTTACGGCGCCGGACACGCGGGAACCGCATTGGCACGTAACATTCACAGTCGCCGACCGCGATGACTCCGCTGCCGCCGCTGAGCACCTTGGTGCGACTGTGCTGTCCACCACGGATACGGACTGGACCCGCGATGCGCAGATTCTCGATCCGCAGGGCGCGGTCTTCACTGTGAGCCAGTACGCGCCGCCATCGGGTTGAAGCGGGTCAGCGATATGAGCAACCAATCACCGCCCAAGGTGGCAGTCGTCGGCGGAGGCGTCATCGGTGTCTCCAGCGCGTACCATCTCGCCCGCAGCGGGGCCAGGGTGTGCCTGGTGACCGAGGGTGCGCCGGCTAGTGGCGCTTCTGGCAGATCGTTGTCCTGGCTCAACTCGGCCGGCATCCGCTCCGAGCACTACCACCGGTTCCGGATGATCGGCATTGATCGCTACCGGACTCTCTTGGCAGGGCAGCCCACAGTCGATTGGCTGCGATTTGACGGTGGACTGAGGTGGCAGGCGGCCGACAACGCTCAGACTCTGCACCAAGCGCATGTCCATGAGGTGGCCTACGGCTACGACAGTCAGCTGCTCACCCCAGACGAAGTCGCAGTACGGATACCGGGTATCGATGCAGCGGCGATTCCGGCGGTTGGAGCAATCTGGAATCCCGGTGAGGGTTGGGTCGATCTTTCCTCCTTGATCAACTACTTGACGGCAGGGCTGATCGAGCTCGGTGGGGAATTGATCACCGATGCCGGCATCGCCTTCGTGAAAGCCAGTGGCGGCCGCGTCAGAGCGATCGCCACCGAGCATTATGGCGACATCAACGTGGACGCTGCGTTGCTGGCCACCGGTTCAAACGTGCCCCACATGGTGGCGGGGTTCGGTGTCGCCATTCCGGATGCCACAACGACCGCGCTATTGATCAAGACTCAACCTGTCGAAAGCCGGCTGCGCGTCGTCGTGAATGCGCCGCGGGTGTCGTTGCGACCCACCCCGGACGGTGCCTTCGCAGTCGATGCCGACTGGGCCACACCGCGCATCGAGGTACGGCCTGATGGCACGTACGGCGTCTCGGCCGAGACGATCGAGGAGCTGCTCGCCGAAGCATCACAGGTGCTCACCGGCACACCGTCGCTCCGTGTGAAGACTTACGGCATCGGTCCCAAACCTGTACCCGGTGACGGAGAACCCGTACTTGGCCCGCTCGGCGACGTCCGCGGGCTGCATGTCGCCTTCACCCACAGCGGCGCCACGCTGGCGATGATCATCGGCGAGCTGCTCGCGTACGAGATCACCACCGGCGAGCCGCATCCGTTGCTGGCACCCTTCAGGCCCGAGAGATTCAGTGCGCGGGCACCGTGATCATGTCGGCCTTGGGCCGCCGAGTGAGCCAGACGGCGATCAAGAGGTTCGGCACCCAGCACAACCAGGAGATCCAGGTGTACGCCGTGGCGAAGGAGAAGGAGACCAGCCCGGCGCTGCTGAGGGCGCCATAGAGCGGGGTCATGATTCGCAGGCTTACCGCAGCGAAGATCAGTGAGAAGCTGCGAATCATCCAGCGGCGATGATCACTGAACCGTCGGGCAATGATCATGCGCAGCGCGGTCCAGGTGGTGAACAACATGCTCAGACCCAACAACCCGAAGCCGAGCGAGGTCACCCAGTTCGGGTACGACGTCGTAGCAAGCACCAAGCCGGACAATCCGAGGCCGGTGCAGCTTGTGACATAGACCGCACCGAGGGTTCGATGCACCCGCACGAACCGGCGCCGGATTCTTCCCACAAACTGGAGCGGCCCGATCGCCAGAGCGAGTATGCCGCAGACGACGTGCACGCCGAGGACCCACTCACGGCGCATATAGACCTCTCGCTGCTCGGGGAAGTAGGTGTCCGGGTTGAACGCGAGATAGCGAGCAACAAACGCGATAGTCAGCAGCGAGAGCAGCGTCATGATCACCCAGCCGGGCTTGGCCAGGGCTCGGGCTAGGCGTCGACTACGCGGAACGACTGGAATCGGGCGATCTGTGGTTTGATCAACAACGGTCATGTCGGGTCCTCGGAGTGATGGTGAGGACGACGCTAGCCACCACCGAGCCCGCAGACCTCCCCCTGAAGAGGTCACTTTGTGTACCCCTCCAGGGGTAGCCCGGCCGATGCATGCGGAGGTAGTCCGATGGCTCTTGTGAACTTCTCGCTCGAAAGCGACGTAGCGCTGGTAACCGGGGCTGCGAGCGGAATCGGGAAGGCCATTGCCACGGCGATAGCTGCCAGCGGTGCTTCGGTCGGGTTGGTCGACCTGACCGAGCGAGCCAGCGACGACACCGCGAGCGAGATATCCGATGCCCACGGCCGCGCGGTCTGCATCGCAGCTGATGTGACTGACCTCGCTCAGTTACGCGGTGCGGTCGAGCGTACCGAGACGGCCTTCGGGCCGCTGACGCTTGCCGTCAACTCAGCGGGAATCGCCAACGCGGCACCTGCCGAGACGATGTCGGTGGAGCAGTGGCAGCGGGTCTACGACGTCGACGTCACGGGCGTGTTCTTGAGCTGCCAGGCAGAGGGCGAGGCAATGCTGCGCAACGGCCGCGGCTCAATCGTCAACATCAGCTCGATGTCGGGGGCTGTCGTCAATCGCGGTCTCCAGCAGGTGCACTACAACTCAGCCAAGGCCGCTGTCAGCCACCTCACGCGTTCGCTCGCGATGGAGTGGGTCGATCGCGGTGTACGAGTTAACGCCGTCAGCCCCGGCTACACCGCGACACCGATGAACACTCGACCCGAGATGGTCGACCTCGTTGAGCAGTTTTCCCGGCAGATACCCCTGGGCCGCTACGCCGAACCGGAGGAGATCGCCGGTCCTGTGGTGTTCCTGCTGTCCCCGGCGGCCAGTTACTGCACGGGCGTCGACCTCCTGGTCGACGGCGGATTTTGCTGCTGGTGAACGAATCAGACGAGCTTGCGGATCGCGTCCCCCGGACGCACGGCGCCTGACGTCAGGACACGAACGTGCATACCGCGGCGACGCTGGCGGCGCCCGGCCATGCCGTTCGCCCATGCCAATGCATCGGCACCGAACCGGCCGGCGAACTTCGCACATCCCGCGTGCGGCGGCTCGGTCACCTCAGCTACAGCCTCGCCGATTTGCAGCCGGGTGCCTGCAGGCAAGTTGTCAATCGACAGGTCGAGATCGACGATCAGCTGGTCGCCGGCAAGCTGCCAGCGATCGCGCTCACCCGCGACAGCCTCAAGTGCACGGCTGTTCATGATTGTGATCTGCCGAAGCGGGTCGGCTCTGCCGTCTGGAGTGCGGGCGCCTCTCGCCTCCCATGTGTCGCCAAGAAGCCCATGCGTCACATCGAGCATGCCTTCGGAGAGAACCCTCCGCTCATCCGTGGCCGGTCGCGTGACGATCATCTCGACGACGCCGTTATCTGTCGGGGAGCTGCCCATGGCGGCTGCGATTCTCTCGATCTCGGCGAGTGGACGATGGTAGGGAACATGCTCAGCGAATCTCTCAGCGACGCTCGGTTTGATCGTCCTCATTCGTCCGCTCCCTCGTCCGGGGTGTTCGTCTGAGGATTGCCTCATCGATGCAGCACGGCAAGTGGTTATCAGCCGTTGACATTCGCGGCCGAGTTTGAGGGCACTGCAGATATCGTTCGGCTGTGCCGCCGAGCCCGTGCAACGTCCACGCTCACTACCGTCAACGCCCATGACGCAAGACGGCGGCGACCTGCGGGAGGAGCTGCGGCGACACCTCAACCAGGCAATGCGGGACCGTGATCGAGTCGCAACGGCAGCATTGCGAGACGCCATCGCGGCGCTGGACAATGCCGAGGCGATCGACCCGGGCGACGATGTCACCTCTGCGGCCAGTGAGTACGTGGCCGGTGGAGTCGTTGGCCTCGGGGCGGCCGAGGCCGAACGCCGGGTGCTCGACCTGGTGTCTCAGCGAGCCATCCTGAGAGCGGACATAGACGCCCGGCTCGACGCCGCCGCGACATACGAGCACCGCGGGCACCCCGCCCGAGGCGCCCAACTCCGGGTGGAGGCTGATGTGCTGCGTGCGGTGCTTGAGGCTGCTGATGCCAGTGACTAGTGAGCCGGCCGAACCCGCACGCAAACACAACCGATTGCGCTTTCAGCCAGTTGTGACAAAAGGCTTGAATCGCACGGACGGCCTGCCGGAGACTGGTTCGCCGTGGGCGTCAAACCGGCAGCAGACACCTTCCTCCACGGTGCGGAGGCGTACGAGCGACATATCGGCCGGTATGGTCGCGAGCTCGCGCAGGAGTTGATCAAGTTCGCGGATGTGCGCTCAGGCCAGCGGGTCCTCGATGTGGGCTGTGGCCCGGGGGCGCTGACTCGGCAGCTGGCAGCACTGCTCGGCGCTGAGCAGGTCGCCGCCATCGATCCTTCGCCCGACTTCGTACGAGCGTGCGAAGACCGGGTGCCTGGCGTACGCGCGGAGGTGGCGGCAGCGGAGGCATTGCCCTTCGCTGACGGGACATTCGATCGGGCGCTCGCCCAGCTCGTGGTGAATTTCATGACAGATGCGGTCGCTGGCGTACGCGAAATGCGTCGCGTAACCCGAAGCGGGGGCATCCTGGCGGCGGCGGTCTGGGACTACGCCGGGCAGATGAGGCTGCTGCGCCACTTCTGGGACTCTGTGGTAGCTCTCGACCCATCCGCGGCCGACCTCCATGAAGGCAACTCCATGCGGTATTCCACACCTGATGAGCTGCAAGCGCTGTGGATCGATGCCGGGCTGAAGCGGGTTACGACCTCAGCCGTTACGGTCACGGCCGGCTATGAAGGATTCGAGGATCTATGGGATCCGCTGGAGTCGGGAATCGCTCCGTCGGGCGCGTACGTCGCCTCGCTCACCTGCGATCAACGGGCGGCCCTCAAGGCCGACTTTCAAGAGCGCCTCGGCGCTGGAACTGAGCCATTCCGGCTGGGCGCGCGAGCATGGCTCGTGGCGGGCCAGGTCCCCTGACATCACTTGGGAGGCCGGTCGATTCAGTCGTCGTCGCTGGCCGTGATTTCGCCCGACCGCGGTCGAGTTCGTCGGGTGGCACGCTAGCCGTCCAGGGACGGCTAGCGCGGGTCGGATGCCTGTCTCGACACTCGTTTGCCGTCTCCGGAGGAGAAACGCCGGAAGAGGTGATCATGAACTGGGCTGAATTCCAGCGTGAGCGGGTGATCATCGGCCACGCCGAGTACCAGATCACCACCAAAGCCGGCGCGCCGTGATCGGCCCGATCGTGGTGGCCGGCCGACGTCTTTGCCCTGCTCCGGTCTTTGACACCTATTGGCGATTCGCGGCCGAGCGACAGCGGGTGTATCAGGCTCGCGTACGCGGTGATCCGCATCCGTGGACGACCGACCCGATCATCGCCAGCTACCGCTTCACCAACTGTTACCGCGCCGCAGACCGCGTCAGCCAGTACTTGATCAACGAGGTGATCTACTGCGGCAGCCAAGACCCTGATGAGGTGCTGTTCCGGATTCTGCTGTTCAGGTTCTTCAACCGCATCTCGACCTGGGAGTTGCTGCGCTCCGGGATCGGTGAACTCACCTGGGCGGGGTTTCACCTGGACAGCTATGACGGGGTGCTAACGGCTGCAATTTCTGCCGGTGAGCGGATCTACTCGCCGGCATACGTCATTCCTTCCCCAAGGTTTGGTGCGCGTCGCAAGCACACGAATCATCTGATGCTCTTGGAGCAGATGATGGGTCACGGGCTGCGCGGCAGACTCGAGACAGCAGTATCGATGGCTGACGCGTTCCATCTACTGCGCAGGCATCCCGGCTTGGGCGACTTCCTGGCCTACCAGTTGATCATCGACATCAACTACTCCACCATGATCGACTTCGATGAGATGGATTTCGTCGTCGCGGGACCTGGAGCGAGGGACGGCATCTGCAAATGCTTCGGCCCCGGAGCTCGCGGAGTCGAAGCGGAGCTGATCAGCTACATGAGTGATACGCAAGAGCAACACTTCACTCGCCTCGGACTCAGCTTCTCCGGTCTCAATGGGAGCCGCAGGCTGCAGCTGATCGACTGCCAGAACCTGTTCTGTGAGGTCGACAAGTACGCCAGGATGGCCCACCCAGAGATCACTGGCTACTCGGGCAGAAGGCGCATCAAGCGACGATTCCGACGCAATGATCATGCCCTGAATGATCAAGCACTGACCTGCTGGTTTCCGCCGAAGTGGGGCATCAACGGTGCTCGAGCGGGCGCTCGACCCGAGGGACAGCCGGGCGCGGCGCCTCCACTTGACTGCCGCCGGCCGAGCCTTGGTGGCTCGAGCGCTCGTGATGTTGAAGCCGCGGATGAGGAGTACTTCGCCTCATTGGGTCGGCAACGCGGTGCCTTCGTGAATGCTCTCGGAACGCTGGAGGCGGCCTCGGTGTCGTAGCCAGGCAGGATCGGCGACCACTCGCTCTACCGGAACGCGATGGTCGCGGCATCCCGTCCAGCGCTGGCTGACTGCCAGAACGAAACCCGTTGCCCGGCGAGCAACTGCCTGGCCGCGCCGACCAGGGCTCCGTAGCCGGCGTACGCGAGCGAACTGCCAAGCGAGACTCGGGTTACGCCGAGGTCGAAGAGTTCGTCAACGGAGGGACCGGACGGGAGCAGCAGCACGTTCAACGGGCGGTCGATCGCGCTCAGAACAATGCTGATATCGGCAGCGCGGGTGAGGCCGGGCGCATAAAGCACGTCCGCTCCGGCCTGCTGATAGCGCTCCAGCCGGTTGATCGTGTCGGCCAAGTCATCGCGATCGTGCAGGAAGTTCTCTGCTCGCGCGGTCAGCACCAGCCGCCCCGCTGCCGCGTCCGCGGCGGCTTCGATCCGCGCGGCGGCGTGCTCCAGCTCATAGATCGGGGCACCAGCACTGCCGGTGTAGTCCTCGATCGAGCAGCCGGCCAGCCCGGTCTCGGCTGCTGCCAGCACCGTTTGAGCGACGTCGGCCGGCGTATCCGCGAACCCGTTCTCCAGATCAGCACTGACCGGCAGATCGCTAGCCGCCACGATCTCTCGAGCGTGGTGCAGCGCCTCGTCGCGAGTGACCTCACCATCCCGACGGCCCAGCGTGGTGGCGAATCCCCCGCTAGTCGTAGCGAGTGCATGGAAACCCAGAGAGGCCAGCAGGCGCGCAGATCCGGCGTCCCATGGATTCGGCAGCAGCAACCGCGACCCGGCTTGGTGCAGGGAAACGAATCGGTCGTAGACGCTGGTCACGATGTCATGCTTTCACGGTGAGTGGCGGGCGTGGCTTCCCATCCGGCCGCGCAGCCGGCTCGCTATCGTTCCCTGAACTCGAGAGCGGAGGGCTATGCCCATACCGGAGCCCATACCGGAAACAATGTCCGTGCTGATCGCGGCGTCGAGCAACTCCGAATCCCTCAGCATCGTCTCGCGTCCCGTGCCGACTCCCGGCCCCGGCGAGATCCTGGTAGCCGTGCGGGCCGCGGCGATTACTTCTGGTGAACTGGACTGGCCGGAAACATGGCCTGCGGTGCCGGGACACGACGTAGCCGGAATCGTTGCTGCGACTGCCTCCGATGCGGACGATCTTGCCATCGGCGAGCCCGTAATGGCCTTGGTTGGCTTCGACCGCGACGGTGCGCTGTCGCAGTACGTCGCTGTGCCGCGCGAGCATCTCGCCGCGGCCCCCAGCTCGATCGACCTCGTGGACGCAGCTGCATTGCCCCTCGGCGCCCTGACGGCCTGGCAGGCGCTCGTCGATCATGCTCAACTACAGCCAGGCCAGCACGTGCTCGTGCATGGAGCGGCAGGCGGCGTCGGCGGATACGCGGTTCAACTTGCCGCAAACCTCGGTGCTCGAGTGACCGCCACGTGCTCGCCTCGTGATGTCGATGTTGTGCACTCCTATGGCGCAACCACCGTGGTCGACTACCGTGATCCCCTTCCGGACACGGACGATGTCGACGTCGTCCTCGACACCGTCGGCGGCGACGTCATATCTCGGTCCTGGCGCGTCCTGCGTGCCGGCGGCATTCTCGTCTCGGTCGCCGAGGAACCCCAGACGCCAGCTGGCAGCGACGCAACGGGCCGCTATTTCGTCGTCGAACCTAATGGCGCGCAGCTCGCCCACCTTGCCAGCCTGGTCGACCAGGGCGCGTTACGGCCCGTCATCGCGCGCGTACTGCCATTCGCCAAAGCGAAAGCCGCATTCGAATCCCAGAAGGAGCGCCGATCCGGCAAGATCATCGTCCAGATCGACACCGCCACCTGAGCCCTGCGCGATCGTAGGCACTGTGCAGCTGACTTATCCACCGATCGTGGTGGTGCGTGCCGATGCTGCTGGTCAACGGGCCGTCGCCGAGACCCATGAGCGCGCGCCTGTCGTTTTAGGACAAACCGGAGACTGCCCGCAGCTGGTCGTCGCGAACCTCTTCGGTTAACCCCCGAACGGCGATCTCGGCCAGATCACCGTCGCGAAGATCGAAATAGTTATCTGAGAATCGCACGTCCAGCGACGGCGTCGGAATCCGCACGAAATAGTTGAATCCGGTCGCCAAGACACGCACCACAGCATGATCCGCGCTGGTTCGGACGACCTCTGACTCGACATGCCCGGGACCGAATTCCACGTCCTTGATCTCGCCGAAGAAGTGCCGGTTGGGGGCGAACGCGCCGTTTGGGCTGCTGACCCAGGCATAGCGGTCCGGGCCCGCGGAATATCCATCCCTCGGAATGGACCAGGCAAGTTCAGCTTGCCCGGGTGGAACCTCGGCCGTAACGGTAGCCGTGAAGTCAGGTGCCGCCGAAAAGGGGCCGATCGTCATTTCGGCGGCACAGAGCACCGGTGCGGCGGAACTGTTGCAGATCCATAGCTGCAGCTCACCGTCTGCTCCTTGGCAGAAGCTGGCGATCACCGGGGCGAAGGCCCGCCGGGCGTAGTGGTAGCCCGCCTTCGGGACGCCGGCGTAGTCGATCACCGACCAACTGAAGCCGGGCCAGACGTCGTTGAACTGCCAGATCAGCGTGCCGCTGCAGTGCGGCTGGCGGCGCCGATAGTGCTCGATCCCGAACTTGAGCCCTTCCGCCTGACTGATCATGGTGAAGTCGACGTACTGCTCGATGGTGGTCGGCAGTCCAGTGACGATCTCCAGCAGCGGATCGTGTTTGTTCTTCGGATTGTCTTTGTTGTGATGATCGAAGCCGGGGCTGTGCACCTGAAGTTGATCTTCTGGAAGCCATCGCCTGAGAGTGGCCAGCTCAGGCGAGGCGTGAATCCCGAACTCGCTGATGAACTTGCCCCGATCCGCGGCGTACCGGCGGTAGAGCCGGGACTCCCCCACCGACGCGAACTCGCCGCCGCCGGCTCCGAAGTCCATGCCGTGCCACACTTCCCAGGCATGCCGGTCGCCATCGAGTACGCCGTTGATGGCCCCGACTGCGTCCTCGCCGTCGGCCGACTCGCCGTATGGGCTGCCGGGCCAATACGGCACTCCGCCATCGTGCGTGGCAACTGCGGCGGGCAGCACGTCGTCGAAGAAGACCGAGCCCCAGCCACCCGGAGCGAGGTCGCGATACCCCATGACGTGGATCATCTGCACCTCGTTGTTGCCACACCACAACGCCAGACAGGCGTGGTTGCGAAGCCGGCGTACCTGGTGGGCCGCCTCCTGCTCGACCTCCCTCCGCAGCTGCGGGTCGTCGTCGGGGTAGTCCATGCAGGCGAAGCCGAAGTCCTGCCAGACCAGCAGCCCGAGCTCATCACACAGGCTGTAAAAGGCATCGTGCTCGTAGATGCCGCCGCCCCACACCCGGAGCATGATCATTTGCCCATCCCGTGCAATGGTGAGCAACTTCCGGTAGCGCTCCTCGCTGACCGACCCGACGAGCATGTCCGCCGGCAGCCAGGCCGCACCCCGCGCGAAGATCGGGACTCCGTTGAGGAGAAATCTGAAGTAGCGTCCACCCTCCGGATCGTCGCTGCGGTCCAGGGAGATGGTGCGCAGACCCACCAGATCGTGCCGCTCGTCGAGCAGCTGCTCTCCGTCTCGGAGCCGGATGATCACTTGATAGCGAGGCTGCCCACCAAGATCATGTGTCCACCACAGCTCAGCGTCCTCGACCCGGACAGACGATGCTCCCGACAGGGTTCCCGCTGCTGCGTCGTCGTCCGCGGCGAGCGAAACAGTGAAAGAGGTCATCTTTCCGTTCGGTGCGATCAGCTCAACGTCGGCCCGCGGCGGTAGGTCCCCCTGCAACTGCATGGCCTCAACCCGCACAGTGAGATCAGCGGTCCGGTGCTCCACGTCGACCCCGTCCGTGCGTACGTGATGTCCGGTGAGAACGGCACCCGACTCCTGCACGACCTCCACCGGCCGCCAGGGTCCAACCGACGGCAACCGCGGTCCGAAGTCCCAGCCCCAGGAGAACGTGGCCTTACGCCGCAGCGTCGCCAGCGGAAGGGTCGGCGACATCGACCCTGCACCCTCATCATCCTCGGCGGGCTCCTCGGGTGCTAATGCAGCGAGGGTATCGCCGAGTCGCTGAAGCAAGTTGGTGGCAGATGCCGGTGGAGTAAGGCCAGCGAGGGGCGGGCGGAAACAGATCAGCAACTCCGCCCCTCCATCCAGGCGACCGGTTACGTCGAACGTGGCCGGGCGGAACATGTTCTCGCTGTGACCCAACGGCTGTCCGTCCAGCCAAAGATCGGCAACTGTGTCCAGTCCGTGACAGACCAGCAGGGTGCGTCCACGACGCCAGGACGGGGAAGCGGGGATCTGCGTGCGGAACCACCAGTCCCGTTCCTCGACCCAACGCGCGGCTCCCTCATTTCGGTCGAAATAGGGGTCCGCGATCCGACCGGCTGCGAGCAGCGCCTCGTGTACGCCACCCGGCACAGTGGCCGGCAACCAATCCACCTCCGGCCTGCGGCGTACGTCGTCGACGCTGGTACCTGGCTCCGCGTCACAGATGGCGAAAGCCGTCAGAGGAATCGTCTGCCGCGGCATTGGCGCTCCCTTTCGCTGGCGACGGTAGCTGCTGCCGCACCAGAACTATCACGAGCTCCAGTAGCCGACGAGCCGGCATCGGCTGCCGGCGTCCAGTCGGAACCAGGCGGGGCTGGGTGGCAGCGGTGTCGTACGGAGACGCGCCGGCACAATCGGTATACGCACACAGCCCAGTGGCGAAGCGGTAGCGTGTGGCTGCGTGGGGGCAAGGCAGCAAGCTGACCTGGCTGAGCTCGCCGACTGGGTCGAAGGGCTCCGCGCGGCGGCACAGACTGCACGCGCCCAAGGCAACATCCCGCTGGCAGAAGCGTTGGACATCACCCGATTCGAGGTCTACGAGGGCTATCTCGATGCGGAGCTAGACCTCCAGCAGAGCCACGCAGCTGCTCGTCGCAGCGCCTAGGCACTTGCGCTGGTAACTGCTCGAACCGCTCACCTCAGGATCAAGTTGTTGCAACGAGGTCGCACACGGAAGACCGCGTTGTAAGTCCGTCCATGATCAGGATCAGTGGCGCCTGTCGTCCGCTATGTCTCCCGATCCCCGCAGCTCGCGCAGATCATCCCGTACCCGCTGCGGCTCGTCTGTCAGCGGCATGTTCTTGACGTCGTGTGCGCCGTCGAGCGATCCAAGCGGGTCCACCTGCAACGGAGTAAACAAGGTGTCGAAGCCCTCCGGCGCAGGCCCTCGCTCTGCGACGAGCTCAAACGTCTTGCGCACGGCTGCGTCCGAGCCCAGGCTTCGTACCAGGACCTGAGCGATCTGACGCCGCGCGACCGCACCGTCGCTGGGATCGCCGGCCCACCGCGTGTCGCCCTGCAGCAAGACGAGCTGCAGTTCGTCCGGCTGGTTGTAATCGAACCACCCGGGTCGCACGATCGTGTAGGGCCTACCGCTGGCCCGGACCAGCCTCTCTGAGCGGCGCTTCCAGTCGTGGGCCCCGTTGGCCTGGTTGTAAGCGCCGGCGCGATTGGTGACGCCGATCGACGTCATCAAAGCGATGCGCGCCGGCTGGGCGCCCAGAGCGATCAGGACATTGCGCACGCCGCCGTAGTCGACAGTCTCTGGCCCGATCTTTCCGGCGCCGTCTGAGCCGAGGGTCAACACGACGGCGTCGATGCCGGCAACGGCCGCCGGCAGCGTAGCGGGTCGGGTGACATCACCCACCACGATTTCCGCCCCGGGCGGAAGCCGCCGGGCCTTGTCGGAGTCGCGCACCAGGGCGCGCGTCGGGTACCCCTCCCGGATCGACTCCTCGACAACAAGACGTCCGATGCTCCCGGTTGCGCCGACGACCAGCACGCTCGTGGGACGAGTGATCATTTGACGATCTCCTGTGGTGCCCGAGACGACGGGCTCAGAATCCGGCCGGCTGGCGAGGTGTGTAGGGGTCCTCGAGAGTGCGGACCTCGTCGTCGGTGAGGTGAATCTCGATCGCGGCCGCGGCGTCTGCGAGGTGATGCGGTTTGGTCGCTCCCACGATGGGCGCGGTGATGACGGGGTTCTTCAACACCCAGGCCAGCGCGATCTGGGCCATAGGAACGCCGCGAGCTTCCGCGATCTTCTGGACCGCGTCCACAATCGCCCGGTCGCCCTCGCCGAAGAATCGTTGACCCACCGGGTCATGGTCGAAGCGCTGGGTGTGTTCCCCCCACGGTCGAGCGAGTCGTCCCTTCGCCAGCGGACTCCACGGGATGCTTCCGACGCCTTGGTCGGCGAGCAGCCCGAACATCTCGCGCTCCTCCTCGCGTTGCATCAGGTTGTACAGGTCCTGCATGGACACGAACTTCGTCCAGCCGTGCCGCTCGGCGACATACTGCATCTTGGCGAACTGCCAGGCATACATTGAGGACGCCCCGAGGTAGCGAGCCTTGCCGGCCTTGACGACATCGTGGAGGGCTTCAAGGGTTTCTTCGACTGGGTGTGTTCGGATCGAAGCGGTGAATCTGATAGAGGTCGACGTAATCGGTGCCGAGGCGGGTGAGTGAGGCGTCGATCTGCTCCAGAATCGCCTTGCGGGACAGACCGGATCCGCCGGGACCCTCGTGCATCGGAAAGTGCACCTTGGTCGCCAAGACGATGTCCTCGCGGCGGCTGTATTTCTTGATGGCTCCGCCGACGATTTCCTCTGAGCTGCCCAGCTGGTAGACGTTAGCGGTGTCCCAGAAGGTAATGCCGAGCTCCACGGCTTGCTTGAAGAAGGGGCCCGCGTCCTCCTCTCCCAACGACCATTCGTTGAACCCCCGTGAGGTGTCGCCGAAGCTCATGCAACCGAGCGCAATCCGGCTGACTCTCAAACCGGAGTTGCCTAGGCGGGTGTATTCCATAGTTGTTGTCCCCTCGTTCCGGTTTGATCAGAGGTTGGTCCTGGACTCCAGGTGTTCGTATATCGGCGCCGTGAACCAACGCGACACCAGGTTCCACAGCCGCGCGGGTGTGCGCAATTATTCCTTCGCGTGGGGCCCGGCCTTTTGTGCTGTGCGCTCCAGCCAACACCATTCGCTGGAGCTCAGGGAGTCCCCGCTGATCCAGCTACTGGAAAGGCCTCCCTTCCCGAACCCCTGAGAAGCCTCGTTTCCGGATAGCGGAAATTAATATCCGGAGGAGCCTTTCCACGGTCATGCGCCACGCGTACGCTCTAACCACGAACCCAACCTCCGCCGCAGCCGGTGGCTGCCGAAGTGACATGCCGCGCCATGGGCTGCCGACGGACCGTCAGACTGGACAGAGGGTGAGCCGATGATCACACCTGACGCAACGGTCAACGGCCGCACGGTGGCCTTCGGCAACCTGCCGCCACACACCTCAGCGCTGGACTGGATCCGCGACCTCGGCTTCACAGGAGCCAAGGAGGGCTGTGCCGAGGGGGAGTGCGGGGCGTGCGCGATCCTGGTGGCGCGGCCGAGCACCACCGGCGACAACACGACGGAGTGGGTCTGCATCAATGCCTGCCTCATCCCGGCGGCGAGTCTCGAGGGGCAAGACGTGCTCACCGCAGAGGGCTTGGGTTCTCCCGACGATCTTCATCCGGTCCAGCGTGAGATGGCACTGCGCGGCGGCTCGCAGTGCGGCTACTGCACGCCGGGTTTCGTCTGCTCAATGGCCGCTGAGTACTATCGCGCGGGTCGCGCTGCCGACGCCCACCCCGGGGCCGCCGACGAGCCCGAACATGGCGCGAACGGCTTTGACCTGCACGCGATGAGTGGCAACCTCTGCCGCTGCACGGGGTACCGGCCGATCCGGGATGCTGCCTACGCCCTGGGCGAGCCCGCTGCCGACGATCCGATCGCGCAGCGCCACTCCGAGGCAGCACCGGTTTCGCCAGCCACCCGAATCGCCAATAACGGCGCGGAGTACGTACGGCCCGCCGACCTGACAGCGACCGTCGAGCTGATCCGCCAACGTCCCGACGCGGTCCTCGTGGCCGGCTCGACGGACTGGGGTGTCGAGGTCAACCTCCGCGGGCGCCGGGCGCCGTTCGTGGTGGGCATCGACCAAGTCCCGGAGCTGCGCGAGATGCGAGTCGACGACGATGCCTTCACTCTTGGCGCGGCACTCACCCTGACCGAACTGGAGCGTCGCCTCGACGGAGCCATCCCGTTGTTCGACGAGGTGTTTCCGCAGTTCGCGTCGCGACTGATCCGCAACGGCGCGACGCTCGGCGGCAATCTCGGCACGGCCTCACCGATCGGCGACTTCCCACCCGCCCTGCTCGCGCTCGAGGCAGAGCTCGTGCTCGCCTCTGTCGATGGCGAGCGTACGGTCCCGCTGGCCGACTACTTCACCGGCTATCGGCAGTCGGTCCGCCGGACCGACGAGCTGATCAAGGCGATCCGGATTCCGCGTCCGCTGGCGCCGCTGATCGCCTTCCACAAGATCGCCAAGCGGCGTTTCGACGACATCTCCAGCGTCGCCGTCGGGTACGCCGTCCGATTGGACGGCGGTGTCGTTGGGCAGGCACGGATCGGCCTCGGCGGCATCGCGGCCACTCCGCTGCGGGCGTCGGCGACGGAAGCCGCCCTGGTCGGCCAACCGTGGAACGAGGCGACGGTAGCGGCCGCCGCGGAAGTGCTGGCCGCCGAAGGCACTCCGATCGACGACATGCGGGCGAGCGCGGCCTTCCGGTCGGCGATGATGGGCCAGTCGCTACTGAAGTTCTACTACGAGAGCACGACAGGAGCGCATCGATGAGTCACCTCTCCCAGCGACCCGATTCCGCCCCGGACTCCTACGAGGTCGGCAAGGCCATCCCGCACGAGTCTGCGGCACTCCACGTCACCGGACTCGCGCTCTACACCGACGATCTCGTCGCGCGCACCAAGGACTGCCTGCACGCCTACCCGGTGCAGGTCTTCGTCGCGAAGGGCAAGATCACCAAGCTCGACGTGCAGCCCGCATACGCCGTGCCCGGGGTGGTCCGGGTGCTGACCGCAGACGACGTGCCAGGCGTCAACGATGCCGGCGTCAAGCACGACGAGCCGCTGTTCCCGTCCGAGGTCAAGTTCTTCGGTCATGCCGTCTGCTACGTGCTCGGCGAGACGCTGGAGGCAGCGCGGCTCGGCGCCGCGGCCGTGGTGGTCGAGCTGGAGGCCGAGCCGTCCCTGGTCAACGTCAAGGATGCCATCGAGGCCCGAGAGTTCCAGGGTGCACAGCCCACCGTTCAGCGCGGTGATGTGGATGAGGGGCTGCGCGCCGCCAGCCACGTGTTCTCCGGCACATTCGAGTTCGCCGGACAGGAGCACTTCTACCTGGAGACCCATTGCGCGTTGGCCCACGTCGACGAGGCGGGTCAGATCTTCGTCCAGTCGAGCACGCAGCACCCGTCCGAGACGCAGGAGATCGTCGCCCACGTCCTCGGCAAGCACAACCACGAGATCACGGTGCAGTGCCTGCGGATGGGAGGCGGGTTCGGCGGCAAGGAGATGCAGCCGCACGGCTTCGCCGCAGTCGCGGCACTGGGCAGCATCCTGACCGGCCGCCCGGTGCGGCTACGCCTCAGCCGCACCCAGGACCTCACCATGTCGGGCAAGCGGCACGGCTTCCACGCCGAGTGGCGGGTCGGCTTCGACGACGACGGCGCTCTCGTGGCTCTCGAGGCCACCCTCACCGCCGACGGCGGCTGGAGTCTCGACCTTTCCGAGCCGGTGCTGGGCCGGGCGCTGTGCCATATCGACAATGCGTACTGGATTCCGAACATCCGGGTCAACGGTCGGATCGCCAAGACCAACAAGACCTCCAACACCGCGTTCCGCGGCTTCGGCGGTCCGCAGGGGATGATCGTGATCGAGGACATCCTCGGCCGCTGCGCGCCGCTGCTCGGACTGGCACCGGAGGAGCTGCGGAGACGCAATTTCTACAGCGAAGGACAGACCACCCCGTACGGCCAGCCGGTGCGTCACCCCGAACGGATCCAAGCCGTGTGGGACCAGGTGCACGAGTCGGGTGACCTCGACCGGCGGCGAGCCGAGATCGCGGCGTTCAACGCCGAGCATGCCCACGTCAAGCGGGCGATAGGCGTTACCCCGGTCAAATTCGGGATCTCGTTCAATCTGACCGCGTTCAACCAGGCCGGCGCGCTGGTACACGTCTACAAGGACGGCTCGGTGCTGATCAACCACGGTGGCACCGAGATGGGTCAGGGCCTGCACACCAAGATGATGCAGGTCGCCGCGACCACGCTCGGCGTGCCGCTGGCCAAGGTGAGGCTGGCCCCGACCCGAACGGACAAAGTGCCCAACACCTCCGCCACGGCCGCCTCGTCCGGTGCCGACCTCAACGGAGGAGCGGTGAAGAACGCCTGCGAGCAGATCCGCGAACGGCTCGAGCGGGTTGCCGGCGCGGCACTCGGCGTGTCACCCGCCGAGGTCCGCTTCGTCGACGGCACGGCGTACGGCTTGGGCCACGACGAGGGCGTCCCGTGGGAGGAGGTCGTCCGCACTGCGTACTTCCAGCGGGTGCAGCTCTTCGCCGCCGGCTACTACCGCACCGCAGGTCTGCACTGGGACTCCGCGACGATGAAGGGCTCGCCGTTCAAGTACTTCGCCTACGGCTGTGCGGCGACCGAGGTCGAGGTTGACGGCTTCACCGGCGCCTACCGCACCCGTCGCGTCGACATCGTGCACGATGTGGGCGACAGCCTGTCTCCGTTGGTCGACATCGGCCAGATCGAGGGCGGCTTCGTCCAGGGCGCCGGGTGGCTCACCCTCGAAGACCTCCGGTGGGACGAGAGCGACGGGCCGAACCGCGGCCGGCTGACAACCCAGGCGGCGAGTACCTACAAGCTGCCCAGCTTCTCCGAGCTGCCAACCGAATTCAACGTGACGCTGCTCGAGCGAGCCCACGAGGAGGGTGCGGTGTATGGCTCGAAGGCCGTCGGCGAGCCACCGTTGATGCTCGCGTTCTCGGTGCGCGAGGCGCTCCGCCAAGCCGCCGCGGCGTTCGGTCCCGAGGGCACGAGCGTCGACCTGGCTTCGCCGGCCACGCCCGAGGCGGTGTGGTGGGCGCTCACCGAGGCGGCGAAGGGCCACGAACACGGTCATGTCACCGACGGCGTCGACGGCGCTCATCCCGAGCCGTCCGACCCGACGGTGCCTGACCGCCATCCCGAGTCAGAGCTGCGGCAGTACACGGCCCACGGCGTCCCAACCCTGACCAGGGTATGACGGCATGGACTGGCTTTCTGCGATCGAGCACCTGCGCTCCCGCCGCGAGGCGGGGGTGTTGGTGACGCTGGCAAGCGTGCGTGGGCATTCCCCCCGCGCGGCCGGGGCGAAGATGGTGGTCTCGGCGCAGGAGACCTGGGGCTCGATCGGAGGCGGCAACGTCGAGGCGGTTGCCATCAACCGGGCCCGCGCTTTGCTCACCGAGCTTGCGACCGAACCGACGACCTTCACCGCGAATCTGTCGGACAAGGCGCCCGTCGAGCACGGAGTGCAGTGCTGCGGTGGCGAGGTGACCGTGCTGCTCGACCCGCTGCCTGTCCTGCCTGCGGTGGCCATCTTCGGTGTCGGCCACGTCGGTCTTGAGCTGGCCCGTATCCTGGCCCGACACGAGCTCGACCTGCACCTGATCGACTCCAGGCCGCAGCAGCTCAGCGATGTCGCACTCGCTTCGCTCGCCGACGCGACCGCACGAATCCACACCCACCACGTGCCAGTGCTGCCCGAGCTGGTGCTCGGCGAGCTGCCGGCCGGCGCCCACGTGCTGGTGATGACACACGACCACGCCGAGGATGCCGCCCTGATCGACGCCGCGCTGCGCACCGATCACCTCGCCTCGATCGGCCTGATCGGCTCCTCCTCGAAGTGGACCCGCTTCCGCAAGAAGCTGCTCGGTGACGGGCATGAGCCGGACGCGCTGGAGCGGGTCACCACTCCGATCGGCCTGCCCGAGCTGACCGGCAAAGATCCTGCCACCATCGCGGTCGGGATCGCGGCCGCGCTGCTGCTCGCCGTCGAGCGGGATGCCGGCCGCCGCCCGCGGCCAGCAGACCGGGTCGATCGAGCAGTCCGGGACCGTTGCCGAGCCGCTGCCGAGGCCCAGCCGATCGACGAGCGGCGATGACGATCTTCCACGGAACGTTCCTCGACGTCCCGGACAGCCCCTTCACCGGCGGCGTGCTACGCACGGCAGACGCACTACTGGTGCGCGACGGCGTCGTCGCCGCGCGCGGAACGCTCGCCGAGCTGCGGCGCAGCCACCCCGGCGAGCAGATGGTCGACCTGACCGCGGGCCTCGTCCTGCCTGGGTTCGTCGACACCCACGTGCACTTCCCGCAGGTGCGCATGATCGGCGCGCTCGGCATGCCGTTGCTCGACTGGCTCGAGCGCAGTGCGCTGCCGGAGGAGGCCAGGCTGGCCGACGTGGACTATGCCCGTGGCGTGGCTCGCGACTTCCTGACCGGGCTGGTGAGGGCCGGCACCACCACCGCGTTGGTCTTCGGAGCCCACTACCCGGCCGCGGTCGATGTCCTGTTCTCGGAGGCCTCGCAGCGCGGCGTCCGTGTTACGGCCGGGCTGGTGGTCAGCGACCGGGCTCTCCGCGATGACCTGCTGACCACGCCCGAGCGCGCGTACGACGAGGGCCGTGCGCTGGCCGAGCGGTGGCACGGATCGGGACGGCTGCGCTACGCGGTCACTCCACGCTTCTCGCTTGTCCTGCTCCGATGCCCTCTTGGACTCCTGCAGCGCCCTGCACAAGGACGTCGACGGATCGTGGTTCACCTCCCATATCAACGAGAACCCCGCCGAGATCGCAGCCGTGACCGAGCTGTTTCCCGACAGTGCCGACTATCTCGCGACGTACGGCCGACATCAGCTGGTCGGCGAGCGAAGCGTCTTCGCCCACAACCTCCACGCGTCGGCGGCGGAACTGGCAACGCTGGCCCAGGCCCGGGCGAGCGTTGCGCACTGCCCGACGAGCAACTCCGCCCTCGGCAGTGGTCTGTTCCCGCTGCGCGAGCACGTCGCGAGCGGGGTTCGAGTCGCGCTGGGATCGGACGTCGGCGCCGGCACCGGGTTTTCGTTGCTCAAGGAAGGCCTGCAGGCGTACTTCATGCAGCAGCTGTTGGGTGAGGCCGGTCTCCCGCTGACCTCCCCGCATCTGCTGTACCTGGCCACGGCATCCGGTGCCGCGGCGATCGGGCTGGCGGGTCAGGTGGGCGAGTTCTCGATCGGGAGTGAGTTCGACGCGGTTTGGCTACGTCCGGTCGAGGGCTCGACACTCGATTGCGGGTTGCGCAACGCCGACTCGGCCGACCAGGCGCTCGCCAAGGTGTTCGCCCTCGGCACCGATGCCGACGTCGCGAGCGTGTGGATCGGCGGCGTCCAGATCAGCGGGTGAGCCACCGCTAGCGTCGGGTAAGACCTCCCGGCGGCCGGTTGTCACCGCTCGAGCAACCGCTCAATGCGCAGCCGAGTGATGCGCCGGTGCTCCTCGGCGGCCACCCGCAGCTCGGTGTCGGGGTCGTTGCCGAGCCGGTCGGTGAGCGCGGCGAGGATCTCCTCGGCGGAGCGACCAGCCGCCGAGATAAGGAACACGTGCCCGAACCGCTCTTCGTACTCGGCGTTACCGGCTGCGATGGCCGCCTGCACGTCCTGGCCGGCATCGCCGACGCCAGCCTGCTCCTGCTTGGAGAATTCGGCGGATTTGCCGCCGCGCTCCCCGATGCGTGGGTGCGCGTCGAGCGCCTCAAGCCAATCCTGCGGTTCCATCGCAAGCCAGATCCGGTCGGCAGCTTCCAGCAGCGCGTCAGCGTCGTCATAGGGGCGCCCGGCCGCCACCTGAGTGGCCCACTTGCGGGAATGGCACACCAGCAATAGCGCGCCGACAGCCTCCTTCTTCTTCAGCTCGTTGAACCACCGCAGCTGCCGTTCCTCGGTGGTGCTCATTAGCCGGCCTCCTTTGGCCACAGGCGGCGGGCACGGCGGGCCAGGTCCCGGCGCAGCACGCCCATATCGGCGCCGAGCAGGTTACCGTCACGGACAACGTATTCGCCCTGCACCAGCACGTGCCGAGCGTGGCGCTCCGGGCCCAGAACCAGCCCGGCCAGCGGATCGAGCACGTCATCCAGGTCGTCGCCCGGCCAGACGACCACGTCGGCCTTGTAGCCGGGCTCGAGGCGGCCGACGTCGTTGCGGCCAAGGCAGCGGGCACCGCCCTCGGTGGCCAGCCGCAGCGCGTCTGCCGGCACGAACGTGGTCGAGCTGAGGTCGCGTTGGCGGGCCAGGAACAGCGCCATCCGCATCTCCGGGAACAGCCCGCCTATCTCGTTGCTGGCTACTCCGTCTACGCCAAGCCCCACCGGGGCTCCCGCCGCCGTTAGGTCGACCACCCGGGCGATGCCGGACCCGAGCCGGCAGTTGCTGGACGGGCAGTGGGCGATACCGGTGCGCGTCTCGCCCAGGCGCGCCACCTCGGCGTCGTCGAAGTAGATCCCATGTGCCACCCAGACGTCAGGGGCGATCCAGCCCATGTCGTCCAGGACTGCGAGCGGCCGCTTGCCGAACCGCTCCAGGCAGCTCCGCTCCTCGTCAAGGGTCTCGGCCAGATGGGTGTGCAGCCGCAGCCCGAGGCGCCGGGCCAGCTCGGCCGAGGCGGTCATCAGCTCCGTAGTGACGCTGAAGGGGCTGCAGGGGGCGACGGTGACCACGATCCGGTCGCCGTCGTGCAGCCGCTGGTGGACCGATTCCGTCGAGGCCAGGATGGCGTCCAGGTCCTCGACCACCGAGTCCGGGGGCAGGCCGCCCTCTGCTCTGGCCGAGGTCCATGGAGCCGCGGGCAATGTGGGCCCGGATGCCGATCGTCCTGGCCGCCGAGGCGATGGCGTCGAACACCGAGTCGTCGCCGCCCGGGACGACGTAGTGGTGGTCGGCGGCGGTAGTGCAGCCGGTCAGGGCGAGCTCGCCCATGGCCACGGCCGATGCCACCTCCACGTCCTCCGGCGTGAGCCGGGCCCATACCGGGTACAAGGTCGTCAGCCAGCCGAACAGGGTGCAGTCGAACGCCCAGCCGCGGGTCATCCATTGGTAGAAGTGGTGGTGGGTGTTGATCAGGCCAGCGGTGACGATGTCCCCGTCGACCCGGATGACCTCGTCGCCATCCTCTGCCGGGACCGACCCGACGGCGGTGATGCGGCCGTCGGACCACGCCACGTCGCCGGGCCACCGCGCCCCGCGCAGGACCGTTCGGGTCATGCCGGTATGGTGTCCGGTTCCTCGACCAGGTCGAAAAGTCGCAGGTTCGCGATCTTGGCAATCTCGACGAGGGCCGTCGCCTGCTCAGCGGCGGGAGAGTTGTTCAGCCGAGCGTTGCCCGAACGCAAGATCGTCTCCTTGGTGTTCTCGCGCACGGCGATGATCAGCGGGAAGCCGAACTTCTTCCGGTACGCGGAGGTGAGATCGCCGAGGTTGTGGATCTCGTCACTGTCGAGCCGGTCCAGTCCAGCGAACGCCTGGTCCTTCACTGATAGCACCGACGGGGTGGTGTCGCTGCGGAACACACTGCCGATATCTGGATACGACTGGATGAGCTCGACCTGCCGGTCTTGCGGCGCCTCGAAGAGGGCGTCGTGGAAGGCCCGCCGCAGCGCGTACACGTCCTCGAATGGGCGGGCGTCGTACGCCTGCTCGGCGATCCAGGGCGAGCCCTGGAACAGCCCCCCGAACTCGGCGACGAACCGCTCGCGGTCCATCTGGTTGACCTGGTCGATGCTGTACACCTCGTCACGCTGCGGGGTGGGAAGCACCTTCGTCACCAGGTTGCTCTTGCCACCCCACACGTTGAAGATCAGGTTCAGCAGGATCGCGGTGATGCTGCCCATGGTGATGCCGCTATTGATGATCGTTTTTACGCCTTCGGGGAACTCCGCAAAGATCGTCGGGTAGACCGTCGGCGTGATCGCCATGGCCAGGCTGATCGCAAGGATGATGACGTTGCGCTCGTCGTGGAAGTCCACCCGGCGCAGGATCTGGACCCCGACCACGGCAACGGTGCCGAAGAGCGCATAGGACGCTCCGCCCAGCACTGGCGGCGGGATGGCCGCCACGGCTGCCCCCACCTTGGGGAAGATGCCGATGATCATCATGAACAGACCGGCGGTCGCCACCACATACCGGCTCTTGACCTTGGTCAGCCGGACCAGTCCCACGTTCTCGGCGAAGCAGGTGTAGGGGAACGAGTTCAGGATGCCGCCGAGCGTCGTGGACAGACCGTCGGCACGCAACGCACGAGCCACGTCGTTCTTGTCGACCGGTTTGTCGACGATGTCGGCACACGCGAAGACGTCACCAGTGGTCTCGACCATGGTGATCAGCATGACGATGACCATTGCGATGATGGCTGCAGGGTTGAAGGTCGGCACTCCGAAGTGGAACGGCGTGGTCACGCCGAACCAGGGCGCATCCGCCACCAGGCTGAAGTCGGTGAAGCCGAAGATCGCCCCGACGATCGTGCCGACGACGAGCCCGATCAGGACGGCGATCGTCGCCACAAACCCCCTGAAGAACCTGTAGAGCGCGAGGATGAAGATCAGCGTGAAGCCTGCCAGCGCGAGGTTGCGCAGCGCACCGAATGTCGGCGGCTCGGTGAACTGGCTGGCGCCTCCACCACCGGCGTCCAGCGCAGCCACGGAGAGCAGGACAACCCCGATGATCGTGATGACGGTGCCGGTGACGACGGGCGGGAACAGCCGGATGAGATTGGCGAAGAACGGTGCGACCACGAAGGTGACGATGCCGGCGATGATGACAGCGCCGAAGATCGCCTTCAGCCCGGGCACGCCCCCGCCCTCGGCCAGCCCGATGCTGATCATCGGGGAGACGGCGGCGAAGGTGACGCCTTGCAGCAGGGGCAACCGCACGCCAATCTTCCAGAAGCCGATTGTCTGGATGATCGACGCGATCCCGCAGGTGAACAGGTCGGCGTTGATCAGATACCCAAGCTGCTCCGGGGTGAGCTTGATCGCACTGCCGAGCAGAATCGGGACGATCACCGCGCCTGCGTAGAACGCCAGCACGTGCTGGAACCCGTAGACGGCCAGCTTGGGTACCGGCAGCAACTGGTCGACAGGGTGGACCGCGGGTTTCTCCTCAGTTACTGCGACGTCCTGCGCCATGGTGGTCCCTACCCTTCTGTGCCGCGGCCGGCACTAGTCGCGACACAGTCGCGGTCGTTGGTTTCAAGTCAGCCGGTCGAAGCGGCTGGCTCAGCGGACAAAGCAGTGTCGTCCGGCCGTACCGGGATTCGGTTCAGCGGCAAACCGGTGGCCTGCCGAATGGCGACCAGAACGCCGGCGTTGCGGATTTGCGGCGACCCAACGTTGCGTGCCGCCGCAGCAAGTGCGGGCAGGGCGTCGACGTCGGAGACGCCTGAGAGGGTCGTTGGTCTGGCAACCAGCATGGTGACCTCTTCTCCGCGCGCCGGGAGACGGCCACGCACGCGTCCGGCTCAGTTTCCGTAATGCGAAAGGATCATTCCACTCGGAGCTGAACGTACCTCGGGCGCACTACGCCGTCAAGGCCTCAGCGGGCCGCCTACCTCCTGGGGTAAGCGTCCACCGCGGCCCGGTCGAGGCCGGTAGTTCGGCCACCTCGCTCCTGCCGGAACGGGCCCGGCGGTATCTTGCCCTGGTTCCGGACGCTCGAGGCCAGCTGCTGTCGTCACGCTGTCGGAACAGCAGGTGCCTGCTCATCGTCTCGGTGGCCGTCGAGCGGCTTCATGTCCTCAGGGTTGAGCAGACGAAACACCAGGGCAGCAATCGCACCGCCGGCGAAGTTGGCGACCAGAAAGATCCAGATGGCAGACCATGACAAGATCCCGATCGCCGACGCCGCAATCGCGACGGCTGGGTTGAAGGCTGCTCCGCTAAACCCGCCGACGGCCGCGGCACCGGCGAAAAGGATGAAGCCGATCGCCAGGCCGTAGAAAGAGTTGTCGGCATGATCCCGGCTGGTCGCCACGTTCAGTACCACGTATGCGAGAAAGAATGTGAACAGAAACTCCGCACCGAGTGCGACGGCAATCTCCCGACCGGAGAACGACAGTGCCTCAATGGAGGCGGGATTTACGATCAGGCGTGCAGCCACCGCACCCAACAACCCGCCCACGATCTGCGCCCCAAAGTACGGCAGGACATCGATACCGCGCACCCGGCCGCGTAGAAACACGGCGAGGGTCACAGCGGGGTTGTAGTGCGCACCTGAGATGTGCCCACCTGCGAAGACAAGCGCGGCGAGAACACCACCGATTGCCAGCGGTGCCAGGTTGGACCCACCCAGGACCACGCACCCAATCGTCAGAACCAAGCCGAAGGTGCCAACGAACTCAGTGATGTATCTGCGCATTTCACACTCCTTTAGGACTTTCAACTAGAGCGGCCGCGAAGAACCCACCCCGGGGCAGGCCGCTACGTCGGACCCCGAGAGTGCCCGTTCGACACCTAGTCGGCGCATTAGGCCACCCCGAACTCAACCATCAAGACCAAGGATCCGGCGTAACTCCTTCACGTGCCCGATCGGTTGAACGTTGTACATCGCCATCTCGACTCGGCCATCCTCGTCGATGACGAACGTCGACCGGATTGGCCCGATGACGGTCCTACCGCCAACGGTCTTCTCTCCCCAGGCTCCGTAGGAGGCGTGGACCTCACCGCCGCGATCGGCGAGGAGAGGGAAGGTCAGTCCCTCCCGCTCCCGAAATTCCACCAGTTTCTCCGGCTCATCCGGCGAGACTCCCAGTACTGCATAGCCAGCGCCCCTCAGCGACCCGAGGTTGTCTCGGAAGTCGCAAGCCTCTTTGGTGCATCCAGCCGACATGGCCGCTGGGTAGAAATACAGGATCACCTTCCTCCCACGCAGATCATCCAGCGAGACTTCATCTCCATCTGCGGTGGGCAGGGTGAACTTGGGGGCCGGGTTACCCCGCTGGAGTTGGACGGTCATGTCAGTCCTCCTTGCCTTCCTATCGCGCCACAGCCGCACCCGGGCCGTTCCGCGCTCACGCCTCTCCTCGGCTGATCAGGTGGCCTTGTGGGTCGTCGCCCATGACCTGCTGGCCGCGCAGCCATGTGCTACGAACCACACCGGCCAGCGGGCGGTGGGCGTACGGAGTGATGGGGTTGCGATGGTGCAGCCGGCTCGGGTCGACGACGAAGGCCTCGTCTGGTGCGAAGACGGTGAAGTCGGCGTGGTAACCACGCTCGATGCGGCCCTTCTCGTGCAACCCGGCTATCTGGGCTGGGCGTTCAGCCATCCACCGCGCGACGTCGACGAGTGTGTACCCGCGCAGCCGCGCCTGGGTCCAAATGGCTGGCAAGGCCACTTCTAGCGACGAGATGCCGCCCCAGGCTGGACCGAACTCGCCGACCTCTCGGCGCTTGAGCTCCACAGTGCACGGGGAATGGTCGGAGACAATGCAGTCGATGTCGCCGCGGTCGAGCGCTCTCCACAGCTCCTCCCGGTTGTCAGCTTCCCGTATCGGCGGACAACACTTGAACTCCGTGGCGCCGTCGGCGATGGACTCGGCCTCGAAGAACAGGTAGTGCGGGCATGTCTCCACCGTGATCGTCACTCCATCGCGACGAGCGGTGCGGATCATCGGGACGGCGTCGGAGCTGGACAGATGCAGCAGGTGAACCCGAGCCTTGGTGTAGCGGGCTGCCTCGATGACGTGAGCGATGGCGACGTTCTCCGCGCCGCGCGGCCGGGATGCAAGGAAGTTCGCATACCGCTTGCCGAAAGGGTCGGGGGCCCGCGAGATCGCTTTGGAGTCCTCAGCGTGCACGATCATGAGGGCCCCGTACGTGCGCAAGACCGCCAGGTATTCCTCGAGCTGGTCCTCGTTGAGGAACGGGAACTCGTCAACTCCGGAGTGCAGCAGGAAACATTTGAACCCGAAGACACCGGCATCGTGCAGCCCACGCAAGTCCTTGAGGTTGCCCGGGATGGCTCCACCCCAGAAACCCACGTCGACGTGGCACTTGCCAAGCGCCGCGTCACGCTTGACCTCGAGAGCCTCGACGGTGCAGGTCGGGGGCAGGCTGTTGAGCGGCATGTCAAGGATCGTGGTTATCCCGCCGGCCGCAGCCGCGCGGGTCGCCGTCTCGAAACCCTCCCAATCAGTGCGCCCTGGCTCGTCGACATGGACGTGGGTATCTACCATCCCGGGCAGCAAGACCTCGTCATCAGTGAGGTCCACGGTCTGCTCGCCCGTGAGATCGGCATCCAGCAGCTCGATTGCCGCGACGATGCCGTCGCGTACCCCGACACAACGCGGCACCTCCCCTGCCAGCGTGATGGCTCGGGGAGCTCGAATAACCAGGTCGTATTCGGCCATCGGCTTTAGTCCGTGCGGCGGGCCGCCCGGCTCAACTGCCCATACTGGCGCGATAGGCGCGCCATCCGCCGTGTTCGGAGATATCTTTCAGCCCGTCGCCGGACGCATGAAAGCTGGCCCGCACGAGTACGACTAGAGCCGACGATCCGTCGTCCAGCTCCACGACGCCGAGCTCGAGCTCCGGCGGCTCACTCGGTATGAACCGGTCACGGATCACATCCAGCGGTACGTCGTAGAGCTCTCCGGCAATGCTGACGCCCCCCTCATCCACCGGCCACAGCCCCGGGAACTCATCGCGAACCGAGAAGAACCGGTACCGAGGGGCCGTCTGCGCCTCGCCGAGGAATGGCAGGCCCTCGATGCTTGGGTGTACCTTCCCACCGCTCATACCCTCGCCGTTGACGAATAGCGGCACGCTGATCATGCGTCTCCTTCCCATTTGATTTGAGCTGCTCGCGCAATGTCTGATTGCTCGCTTCGCTCGCGAGGATCGCGCTTTTGGACCCGCTGCCTTCCTCGCTCACTCGCAGACGAAAGAGCGTGTCTGCTCGTTCGTTCGTCCAGGACAGCGCGGGGGCGCGGCCCTCCGCCTCAGCACGGCGGCGCGCGATTTCCCGACGCTCGCAGCTATGTGCATCATGACCCAGTCGCCTGCTCGCGGGACCCGGCTGGGACCGGTCCTGACAGCCAGTCCCGGGCCAACGCCCGCACCCGCTGTTCCAGCAGCGGCCCGGCCTCGGTCAAGGACCGTTGAACGTCGGGCTCTATATCGGTCAGCGCGTACGCCTGTTGAATGCCCGCACCGCGCAATCGGTCAACGGTGAGCAACAACCGGCCGCACACAGCAACCACCGGGACGCCCGCCGCGGCGGCAGCCGCAGCCACGCCAACCGGAGCCTTGCCACTCAGCGTCTGCTCGTCCAGCGAGCCTTCCCCTGTGATCACCAGCCGTGCGCCCTGGAGCTTCTCGTGGAAGCCCAGCAGATCCAGGATCAGGTCAATGCCTGGCTGGAGCTCTGCGCCCAGCACGGCCACGGCCGCAAAGCCCACTCCACCGGCAGCTCCCGCCCCGGGAAGCTCGTCGACTGGCTCGCCAACCGATTCCCCGGGATGTGTGGATGCCGCGACCAGGCTGGCCCACCGGCCGAGTGCGGCATCCAGAAACTCGACGTCCTCCGGGCCTGCCCCCTTCTGCGGGCCGTACACCGCTGCGGCACCCCGCGGACCGGTCAGGGGGTTGTCGACGTCGCTCGCCACGATGAGCCGAGTCTTGGCCAGCCGGGGGTCCAGGCCGGTCAGGTCGACCCGGGCCAGTCGCGCCAGCGCGCCCCCGCCGCGGGGAAGTTCTTCATCGGCCGAGTCGACCAGCCGCCCCCCCAACGCCTGCACAATCCCGGCGCCCCCGTCGGTGCTGGCGCTTCCTCCGATGCCGAGCACGATCGTGTGACATCGGTGTTCCAACGCGGCTCGAATGACTTCGCCGGTGCCGTACGAACTGGCCTCCAGCGCCGCGAGTCCGCCTTGCGGTATCAGTCTCAGACCCGACACGTCCGCCATCTCGACCACGGCAACGCCGTCGCGTGCCGCGAATGCTGTGTCAACGGGCTCGCCGGTCGGTCCCTCTGCGCGCACCGGGACACGCTCGAACCCGGCAGCGAGAGCGGCGTCCAGCGTTCCGTCGCCACCATCGGCTACCGGCGCCAGCACGACCGGCACTTGTGGGGTCTCGGCCTTGATCCCTGCTGCGATCCGCTCGGCCACCTCTCGCGCGGTCAGGGAGCCCTTGAATTTGTCGGGGGCCGCGAGGACATGCATGGTGGCGCTCTCCCCGGTCGGTTCAGTCGAGTAGGGCGATAGCGGTTGGCGCCTGGTCGGGAGAGACAGCGAGCTCCTCGAACTCGACGACGTTGTCCAGATCAGTGCCCATGGAGATGTTCGTCACCCGCTCCAAAATCACCTCGACGACGACCGGAACGCGGAATTCGGCCAGCAGCTTCTTCGCCTCTTCGAACGACGGCAGCAACTCCTCGGGTCGCTGCACTCGCAGCGCCTTGCAGCCCAGGCCCTCGGCGACCTTGACGTGGTCAACGCCGTAGACACCTAGCTCTGGTGAGTTGACGTTGTCGAACGACAGTTGCACGCCGTAGTCCATCTCGAAGGCACGCTGCGACTGCCGGATCAGGCCGAGGTAGGAGTTGTTCACCACTACGTGGATGTACGGCAGGTTGAACTGCGCCCCCACGGCCAGCTCCTCGATCATGAACTGAAAGTCGTAGTCACCGGACAACGCGACCACGGTCGCATTCGGATCGGCCACGCATACACCCAGGGTCGCCGGGATCGTCCATCCCAGCGGGCCGGCCTGGCCGCAGTTGATCCAGTACCGCGGTTTGAATACATGCAGGAACTGAGCTCCGGCGATCTGCGAAAGACCGATGGTGCTGACGTACCGGGTGTCCTTTTCGAAGGCCAGGTTCATGTCCTGGTACACCCGCTGCGGCTTGATCGGGACCTCGTCGAACTGCGTGCGCCGCAGCATGGTCCGTTTGCGTTCGGCACACTCATCGGCCCAGGCTTTTCGGTCGGCCAGCCCGCCCGCGGCCTTGCGCTCCTTCGCCACCTCAACGAACAGGGCCAGTGCGGCGCCGGCATCGGACACGATGCCGTAATCGGGCGGAAATACGCGCCCGATCTGAGTCGGCTCGATGTCGACGTGCACGAACTTCCGGCCCCGTCGGTAGAGCTCCAGCCCACCGGTGTGGCGGTTGGCCCAGCGGTTGCCGATACCGAGGACGAAGTCGGATGCCAGCAGCGTGGCGTTGCCGTACTGATGCGACGTCTGCAGCCCTGCCATGCCGACCATCAGCGGGTGGTCGTCCGGAATTGTGCCCCAGCCCATCAATGTCGGAATGACGGGGACCCCGATCGTCTCGGCGAACTCAACGAGCAACTCAGACGCGTCCGCGTTGATGATGCCGCCGCCGGCAACGATGATCGGGCGCTCGGCCTCGCCGAGCATGTCGAGTGCCTTCTCCACCTGGGCACGGGAGGCTGCCGGCTTGTACACCGGCAGCGGTGTATACGTGTCCGGGTCGAACTCGATCTCAGTCATCTGGACGTCGAACGGCAGGTCGATCAGGACAGGGCCGGGCCGTCCGGAGCGCATGAGATGGAAGGCCTGTTGGAAGACGCCCGGGACCTGAGCCGGCTCCAGCACGGTGACCGCCAGCTTCGTCAGCGGCTTCGCGATCGCTGCGATGTCGACCGCCTGGAAATCCTCTTTGTGCAGCCGGGCGACCGGAGCCTGGCCCGTAATGCACAGGATCGGGATTGAATCGCCGGACGCGGAGTACAACCCGGTGACCATGTCAGTGCCGGCCGGCCCGGACGTACCGATACAGACGCCGATATTGCCTGCCTTGGTCCTGGTGTAGCCCTCAGCCATGTGCGACGCGCCCTCGACGTGACGCGCGAGCACATGCTCGATACTGCCGTTGCTTTTCATTGCCGCATACAAGGGATTGATGGCGGCACCGGGAACCCCGAAGGCGTGTTTCACACCTTCGCGCTGCATAATCGCGACCGCCGCGTCGGCAGCCCTCATTCGAGCCATTTCGATCCTCCTGTCAGGCCGGCGGACGGCGTGCCATGTCGCTACGTCGGTCGGGCCGAATCGTGCGAGTCAGCCGGGGCGGCCCGACAGCTCTCGAACCAGCTTGAGCAAGCCGGAGTGGTCCAGGCCGCCGTCGCCCCGTGCGACCATTGCGCCGACCAGTTGGCTGACGACCGCACCGAGCGGGATAGCCACGCCGGCCTCTCGGGCCGCGCTCTGCACGATGCCTAGATCCTTGTGATGCAGTTGCAGCCGGAAGCCGGGGTTGAATTCACTGGCCAGCATCGACGCGCCCTTCCGGGCCAGCACGGTGCTTCCAGCCAGGCCACCGCCGAGCACCTCCAGCGCAGCCTCCATATCGACGCCGTACGCCTCGAGGAACACGATCGCCTCCGCTACCAGCTCGATGTTGCCCGCGACTATGAGCTGATTGGCGGCCTTGACGGTCTGCCCCGCACCCGCCGGGCCGACGTGGACGATCGTCTTCCCGACGGCCTCCAGCACAGGCTTGGCGGTCTCGAAGTCGGCCGCCTCGCCGCCGACCATGATCGACAGGCTGGCCTCGACGGCGCCGGCCTCGCCTCCGCTGACCGGCGCGTCAAGTACCCGCAGCCCGCGCTGCCGGCCGAGCTCAGCGACCCGCGCCGACACGTCCGGCCTGATCGAGCTCATGTCGATGTAGAGCGCGCCCTCCTTGGCGTTGGCGAAGATCCCGTTCTCTCCGGTAGTCACGGCCTCGACGTCAGGGGAGTCGGGCACCATCGTGATGACCATGTCTGCGTCCCGTACTGCGCCGGCCACGTCGTCGGCACCTCGCCCGCCGACGCCGATCAGTGCGTCCACCCGGTCGCGCGTGAGGTTGTAGCCGATGACGTCGAAGTCGGCCTTGACAAGGTGCGCTGCCATCGGACCGCCCATGATTCCC
This sequence comes from uncultured Actinomycetota bacterium, assembly GCA_963808905.1. Classification (GTDB taxonomy): domain Bacteria; phylum Actinomycetota; class Actinomycetes; order Propionibacteriales; family Propionibacteriaceae; genus Microlunatus. The sequence continues at coordinate 24,987 of CAWEHO010000021.1, read as the reverse complement.
AAGCCGATGAAGCCGATTGTCGTCATCTGTACACCTCTCGCGAGTAGGTCAAGTGGTCAAGGCAGCCTCAGCCAGTGGCGGATCGCCGCTCTGGCGGCAGCCATCCGAACGAGTCGACGCTTTTCCCGCTGGGTTTGTACTCCAGGCCCACCCAGCCGTCGTAGCCGGTGGCCGCCAAGCGGCCGAGGTAGTGGTCGATGTCCAGGGTTCCGGTGCCCGGCTCGTTGCGGCCGGGAGCGTCTGCGATCTGCACGTGACCGATCCGGGCAGCGCTCGCATCGATAGCAGCATCCACGTCGTCGCCGTTGACAGCGAGGTGGTAGACGTCGAACAACAACCGAACATTGTCCACACCTTCAGCCGAGGCCCGGTCGACCACCTTCAGCGCGTCGGCGGCAGTGAGCAAGGGATAACGGGCCGCTCCGCTGACAGGTTCGACCAGCACTGTGCCGCCTATTCGCCGCGCGGCCTCGGCTGCGAGCACGAGGTTCTGCGCCGCGAGGTCGTCTTGTTCCTCCGGTGTGCTCTCGTCCACTCTGTTGCCGTACAAGGCGTTGAAGGCGCGGCAGCCCAGCCGCTCCCCCAGGGCCACGGTGACGTCGATGTTGTCTTTGAACTCAGTGCTGCGGGCTGGCCAGGACACCAGACCACGGTCGCCCCCAGCCATGTCACCGGCGAAGAAGTTGAGGCCGACAAGTTGCACCTCGGCGTCGGTGATGGCAGTCGCAAACTCCTCCAATTCAGCATCGGAGGGCACGGCGACCGGCCACGGCCACCAGAATTCGACCGCGTCGAAGCCGGCCTGCCTGGCAGCTTGCGGACGTTCAAGCAGGGGCAGCTCGGTGAACAAGATCGAAAGGTTGATGTCGTATGGCAGATCGCACCGCCTGGGGCTCCGATTCCGTAATCCGGAATGCGAGTTGCAACAAGGAGAACTCTAGGCTCGCCCGCTCGGAGCGTCAACGGCGGTCGGATCGCGCATCAGTCCACCATCGCGTACGCCGGCAGGGTCAGGAAGTCAGCAAAGTCGTGAGCCAGCGCAACTTGGCGGACATTGTTGTGCGCCCACTGCCAGACCTGGGAGCGGGAAATCTCAGCGGTGGCAGCATCCTCCATCGATTGTGAATGCCAACCGCGCCGTCGCCACCAAGCCATGCCTCGAGGCATCGCAGGCCCACGTCAACGTTGTCGCGCAGCCCGGCTTCCGCCTGCGTTCCTGGCACTGCCGACACCATCCAGCAGCTGCGCGGCAGTGACCTTGACGTCATCCCGCCGGACATCAAGCTGATTGGGACGGTCACCGAGGTGCCGGTCGAAGACCTCCTGGCAGATTGGCACGAGATCGGGATGAGCGACCCAGGAGCCGTCGAACCCATCGCTGGGTCACGCTCCTTGTCCTCGCGCACTCTGGCGAAGGCGAGCTGCTTGACCTCTGCGTCTGGTCGGCTAGGAATGAATGCCGCCATGCCGCTAATGGCGAAGGCGCCGCGGCGGCGACAGGTGAAAATTGGAGATCGGTGTAAGCCCGCATGATCGATGCAGTCATCGTGACTCCCGAACGATCCGGGAGAACGAAGTCAGGACGTTCCATAGCTATGCCTCCGGGTGGCTTTCGGTCTTCGGCAGGTAGAAGTACCGACCACTTCCGCGGTCCGGCAGCTCGCGGGCACTGTGAAAGAAGTACGGGCCGAAGTCCACGAAGGCGCCTACCGTCGGGTTGAACGCCATTTTCGGCTCGGGCGGTCCAGTGATCTCGACCCTTCGGTCGACAAGATCCCGACGGGTGCTGGCGCTACGGTCCATTCCGATGTGCGCACCTCCCGCGTCTCGGGACGGAATCCACACTCCCCCGCTCGGGAGATCACTTTCTCTCTGGACCCGCCGACGGCGAAGTAGCTCAGGGCGCCGCCCGCCGAAGCGCCGCGGCAACTCCTCAACAAATGCCAAAGCGTCGGGCGTAAGAATCTCGTCGCCACGCTCATCGACGCGGCCAACGACCTGGATGTCGGATACAAGGTTGTCCACGATCGCCCGCACTTACCTGACGGCTCAAGCCGCGATTGCGAGCGCTGATTGCCGTCTGAGAGAGGGGGTATGGGCTGAGAGCGTCCAGCGCGGCCAAAGGGCCAAGCGGACGCTGCTGGTACGACTATGATCGGCTTGCAGCGCGAAAACGGATGTTACATTCTGTATGGCGGAATAGCAAGGCTCCGTTAATGAACCAACGGGTGCATGGCGGAAAGTGAAGTGTGTGTGGCGCGAACCGGCAAGGGAGCCGCCGCAGACGTCGGCGGCGGAGGCGTGCAGTCGGTCGAGCGCGCCTTTGAGATCCTCGAAGTGATCGCCAAGCATGGCGGGGAACTGTCACTCTCCGAGATTGCGGAGGGCACACAGATGCCGGCGGCGTCGATTCATCGGCTCATTCGCACGCTGGTCACTCTCGGATACGTACGTCAGGAACCGTCACGCCGATACGGTTTGGCCGTTGGGCTGATCCGGCTGGGAGATGGTGCCGCCAAACGGCTGGGGACGTGGGCCCGGCCGGTGCTCGGCGGGTTGGTCGAGAAGATCGGTGAGACAGCCAACCTCGCGATCCTGGAAGGCTCACACGCACTTTATGTCGCTCAAGCGCCGGGGCGACACTCGATGCGCATGTTCACCGAGGTAGGAGCCCGAGTCCACCTCCACTCCACAGGCGTGGGTAAGGCCCTACTGGCTCAGTTGACTGACGACGAGGCATCCAAGATCTTGGACCTGGCCGGTATGCCGGCTCTGACAGATCACACGATTACCGACCCGAACGTGCTCCGACACGATCTCGCGGTGACTCGGGCACGGGGCTACGCCATCGACGAGGGGGAGCAGGAGACCGGCGTGTCGTGTGTCGCCGTGCCAGTTCCGGGAACACCCGTCCTGACCGCGATCTCGTTCTCCGCTCCCACCCCCCGCCTGACGCCTGACATCATCCGGCGTGCATCGCCCGCGCTGCTGGAGGCCGCCGAAACGTTGACCGCCCGGTTAGCTGCCGAACGCGCCGTCACCGGCTGACTGTTGGCTTGCATCCGATCGCAAGGCGCCGACTCGGAGCACCCCAGATTGGATTCGGGACGGAAGCAGAAACCGACGGCCCTCCGATCTCGCGCACGAGCACCTCGGTCTTGACGCCCCACAGGATGTCGGCCTAGGTTACTCCGCATAGTGGAAGAATAATTCTGCTAAACGTTGATCGTCTCGAGGTCGCTCATCGCCTCGGGCGCGTTACGAGTGCGTCCAGATCCGAGAACGACCAGGTGACTGACAACTGGCTCATCTAACCCGGCTGCGACTGGAGAGGTTGCTGCCAGCATGACTTTGTCCACTCATGTGCTGGACGCCAATAGCGGGCGCCCGGCGCCTAACGTGGCTCTGACGCTGCACCGCCGGGCCGAGACTGGGACGTGGGAGCCGGTCGGCGAGGGTGCCACCGACGACGACGGACGGTGCCGCACCTTGGCTCCAGAGGGCCTGCGGGCCGCCATCTATCGGCTGGACTTTGATACCGGAGCCTACTTTGTCGCAACCGGGCAGAAGGGGTTCTACCCCGAGGTGTCCATCGTCTTCGAGGTGACCGAGCCCACGCGGCACTATCACGTGCCACTGCTGTTGTCTCCGTTCGCCTATTCCACCTACCGAGGGAGTTAACAATGGGCGTCAAGCTTGGCTACAACCAGTACGGCAAGGCCGAGAATCGGGTCGTTCGGGTGTTCCGCGACTCAGATCCGCATGAAATTGTCGACTACAACGTCAGCGTCGCGCTCTCCGGCGGGCAGGAAGCCCCGCATCTCACCGGCGACAACGCACCAACGTTGCCGACCGACACACAGAAGAACACTGTGTACGCCTTCGCGGCGGAGGATGATGTGGTGGCCCAGCCGGAGTCGTTCGGCATTCGCCTGGCCCGCCACTTCGTTGACAACACGGAGCCGATCACCTTCTCCCGAGTGGGGCTCGAAATGTACCCGTGGACGCGGCTGGACAACCCGCACGCCTTCGCGCGGGATGGACGTTACGTCCGGACGGCGACCGTCACCTACGACGGCACGACCACATGGGTCGTTTCCGGGATCAAAGACCTGGTCATTCTCAAGTCGACCGACTCGGAGTTCTGGGGCTACATCGAGGACAAATACACCACCCTGCAACCGACTCATGACCGGATCATGGCCACCTCCCTCACGGCCCAATGGCGGCACGACGGCACCGACGTGGACTGGGGGAAGGCGTACGACACGGCGTTGCAGGCGATGCTCGACAGCTTTGCCGGGCATCACAGCCTGGCACTACAGCACACGCTGTACGAGATGGGGGCAGCGGTGATCAATGGTCAGCCAGGGATCGCCGAAGTCCGCTTCTCCGCGCCGAACAAGCATCACTTCATCTACGATCTCGCTCGGTTCGACATCGAGAACAACAACGAGGTCTTCCACGCTGACGACCGCCCTTACGGGCTGATCGAGGCGACGGTCCGTCGCGACGACGCTGGAGATCCCGGCCTGGCTTTCGATCCTGGTCAGGGCTGGTAGACCAAAGACGACGGGTTGGTTGAACGGCGCACGAAGAGGGAAGTCGGCGACGGAGGCGGTGACGTCAATGTCCGAAAGACCGTACGAGCTCACTCAGACTCCCGAGGGAATGGTCGCGCGGGTGCGGCTACGAGGAAGTTCGGTCTTGTCGTCCCCGCTCATCAACCGGGGCACCGCATTCACGCCCCGAGAACGTCATGCGCTTGGACTGACCGGCCTGCTGCCGAGCGGCGTGTCCACGATGGAAGGACAGCTACGCCGCACCTATGCCCAGTACAGCCGGCAGCCGAATGACCTGAGCAAGAACGTGTACCTGGCGAACCTCCGCGACCGCAACGAGGTTCTCTTCTACCGGCTGCTCATCGACCACATCCAGGAGATGCTGCCGATCGTCTACACACCCACAATCGGACAGGCCATCGAGCGGTTCAGCCACGAGTTTCGCCGGACCCGCGGGGTCTACCTGTCCGTAGACGCGATCGAGGCCGTGGAGGTGTCGTTCCGCAACTACGGGATGGGTCCATCCGACGTTGACCTTATCGTCGCGACCGACTCCGAGGGCATCCTCGGCATCGGCGACTGGGGCGTCGGCGGAATCGAGATCGCCATCGGGAAGCTGGCGGTCTACATCGCAGCGGCGGGCATCCATCCACGCCGTGTGATTCCTGTCGTCCTCGACGTGGGCACTGACAACCTCGCTCTGCTCAACGATGAGATGTACCTCGGCAACCGGCATGCGCGGGTACGCGACCAGCGCTACGACGACCTCATCGATGCCTACGTCACGACGGCAACGACAGCTGTTCCCGAACGCGATGCTGCACTGGGAGGACTTCGGAGTCAGCAACGCCCGGCGCATTCTGAACATGTACGCCGACCACGTCTGCACGTTCAACGATGACATGCAGGGCACCGCGGCGGTCGTGTTGGCCGCCGCGTTCTCAGGCGTACGGACGGTCGGGTCGCGCCTGCGGGACCAGCGGGTCGTCATCCACGGCGCAGGCACCGCGGGCATCGGCGTTGCGGACATGATGGTCGACGTAATGACCCGGCGAAGGGCTCTCCTTGGCGGAGGCCAGGCGGCGGTTCTGGGCCACCGATCGTTCAGGGCTGATCACCGACGACCCGACCGCCAGCCCGCGCGACTTCCAGGTGCCGTACGCCCGACCGGTGGCGGAGGTGGCGGGCTGGTCGAGCCAGCGGCGACGGCATCAGCCTCACCGATATCGTGCGAAACGCAGAAGCCCACCATGCTGATCGGCACGTCAACTCAGCCGGCCGCGTTCACCGAGCAGATCGTCAAGCAGATGGCGTCCAAAGTGGAACGGCCCATCATCATGCCGCTGTCCAACCCGACGTCGAAGTGCGAGGCATTACCCAGTGACCTGATCCGCTGGACCGACGGACGCGCCCTGGTGGCGGCCGGTAGTCCGTTCGCGCCCGTCACGTACGAAGGTCGCACCTACCAGATCGCGCAAGCCAACAACGCGCTCATCTTCCCCGGCCTCGGGCTTGGGGTGACGGTGGCGCGGGCGAGCCGGGTCACCGACGGGATGCTCGCAGCGGCGGCCGATGCTGTTGCAGCACTGTCTGACGCCACGACCACTGGCGCGTCGCTACTGCCGTCGGTAGACCAGCTGCGAATGGTGTCAGCGGCGGTCGGAGTCGCCGTCGCGCAGGCGGCAGGCTCCGAAGGGCTGGCCCAGGTAGACCTCTATAACCCGGTCCAGCAGATTCACGAGGCGATGTGGCGCCCGGCATATCCGGAGATCGAGCTCGCATAAGCGCCATTTGTGTTGGCCCGTGCTCTGAGCGGCTTAGCGGTCCCCCGTCGGCAGGTTCACGCTATAAGCAAGCCGCAAGTCGGTCGGCGTCAGACCGGAGGCCGAGGGCTTGCTGTTGGGCCGCTCCGGGGTAGCGGGGACAGCGCGGCAAGACCCCCGGGCTGCCCGTTGGGCTGTTCCATCTCGGTAACTATGAAGTGTCTTTACATGTGCTGAAAACATGTAAAGCTTTTGCCAGTTTCTTTACACGTTTACTGGGAGTGTGCTCATGGCATGGAACCCAAAGGTGCCGTACGACGACCTGCCTCTCCTGCCACCTGACGTGGACATAGAAACGAAGTCCATACTAAAAGCGACTACTACAGCTCGGGCTGCTATTGCTGCGCTCGACCAGGCCGCACAGCTCCTCCCCAACCCACGAGTTCTGCTCAACGCAGCCACAGTCCTCGAGGCGCAGGCTAGCTCCGAGATTGAGAATGTCGTCACAACCGCAGACGACCTGTTCAAGTATGCGCAGGCCCAGGAGCCCGATAACCAGGCAACCAAAGAGGCTCTCCGATACAGATCCGCTCTGTTCGAGGGGGTGCAAGCGATCGCACAGCGACCACTGACGGCTGGCACGGCAGCCCGCGTTTGCACACGGATCATGGACCGTGAGATGTCAATTCGCAAGCTTCCCGGCACGCGCGTAGTGAACCCGTCCACTGGTCAGGTCATCTATTCCCCGCCCGACGGGGAGTCCCTCATCGCCGACAAGCTGGCGAACTGGGAGAAGTTCATACACGCCGATGACGACCTCGACCCTCTCGTGCGGATGGCAGTCGCTCACTACCAGTTCGAGGCCATCCACCCATTCCATGATGGCAATGGACGCACCGGCCGGATCATCAACATATTGATGATGATCCAGGCGGGCCTGATCAGCGAGGCGATCCTGTATCCCTCGCGCTACATCATCCGCACCAAGAACGACTACTACCAGCTGCTCAGTGACATCACGAGCGAAGACGGCTGGGAACCCTGGATCCTGTACATGCTCGTCGCCATCGAGCGAACAGCAACATCCACCCTGAAGAAGGTTGCAGGCATTAGGGAGACACAGGCCCAGATCCACGAGGAGGCGCGCGCCACTCGCGGCGGGCGCAACGCTGACTTCCTCGCCGTGCTGTTCGAGCAGCCTTACTCGCGGATCTCAACCGTGATGGATCGTTGCGGGATTTCGAGACCGACAGCGACCTCGTGGCTGAATGAGCTTGTGAGTGCTGGCATTCTTTCTACCTACAAATTCGGCAGGGACCGCGTCTTTGTAAACCAGCGCTTCCTGAGCGTGCTGCTACGAGACGAATTGGCCTCCTGACATCCCGCCGGTGCGGTGGGGTCAGCAGGTACCCACCCGGGTCCGCGCTTACAGTCAAGCAAGGCGTGGTCGGCAGCCGATCCGCGGTGCTCCGGGCGGTGCACGTGAAGCTCCTGGGGTTTTGGTGTGGCAGGGTCCGCCCCGCGAGCATGCATCGCTGCGCAAGCTCTTGGGCGCAGCTGCCGGCGCCCGCCGACCGTAGGATCTTCACGTCGGAGAGGAGGTGGCGTGGAGGGAATCTTCGGACGCGACCTCGAGCTCACCGCGATGGAGCAGTTCCTCAACTCCACTCCGAACTGGCCGAGCGCGGTCGTCATCGAGGGTGAGGCCGGAATCGGAAAGACGACGCTGTGGCTCGAGGCCGTCCGGCGCGCAGAGGAACGGGGCATGCGAGCTCTCCAGGCACGGCCCGCTGAGAGCGAGCAGAAGCTGTCCTATGTTGCGCTCGCGGATCTGGTCGTCGAGGCGTTCGATGAGGTGCGATCGGCCCTTCCCCAAGTCCAACAGCGCGCGCTCGCCGGCGCTCTAGTACGGGACGAAACCGTCGACGGAACCTCCGCGCGGACGACGGCAACCGCTTTTGTCGGCGTGCTCGCAGCGTGTGCGGCGAAAAGCGCGGTGCTGCTCGCCGTCGATGACATTCAGTGGCTTGATTCGGCCTCGGCAGAGTCGCTGGCCTTTGCGCTGCGCCGCTTACCGCCGAAGGTCGGTGTGCTACTCGCACACCGGGTGGAGCTTGGACAGGAGTTGCCGCTCGGGCTCGCTCGAGCACTGCCAGAGGACCGACTGTTGCGCATCGCTCCTCGTCCGCTCTCACTCGCTGCGCTCCATCACCTGGTGAAGTTCCGACTCGGCACGTCGCTTCCGCGGCCGCTTCTCGCGCGCCTGGCCGACGCGTCCGGAGGGAATCCCTTCTACGCGCTTGAGATGGCTCGCGCGCTCGCGCCAGATGGCGATCTGAAGCCGACGCAGCCGTTGCCCGTCCCCCGCAACCTCGAGGAGCTGGTGCTCTCGCGGGTCGAGACATTGTCAGCGCCCGCACGGCAGCTCGCCCTTGCCGCGGCCGCCACCTCACAGCCGACCCGGTCATGTTCTCGCATCGGCGTTTCCCGCGGATGCCGACTTCGGCGCGGCGCTCCTCGAGGCGGAGGAGGCGGGGGTGCTCTCCTCGGAAAATGAGCGGATTCGGTTCGAGCACCCGCTCATGGCGTCGGTGATCTACGGCTCAGCTTCTGCCGAGCGGCGGCGGCAGCTGCACAAGCGTCTCGCGCTGGTGGTGTCGGATCCCGAAGAGCGGGCTCGTCATCTGGCGCTTTGCACTACAGAGCCGGAGGAGGAGATCGCCGCAGAGCTCGAGGCGGCCGCTGCGTTGGCTGCAAGACGTGGCGCACCGGAGGCAGCGGCCGAGCTCTTTTCGGCAGCAAAGCGGTTGACTCCCCTGGCCAGCGAGGCGAAGCTGACGAGCCGAGGGCTCGGCGAGGCGACAGCGCTCCTCTCGGCTGGCGACGTTGGTGGCGCGCGCAAGATCGCGAGCGAGGCCGCCGCCGCGGCGCCGCCAGCCTGCGCGCTGAGGCAGAACTGCTCCTCGGTGACCTCGACTGGATCGCCGGCTCCTGGGCACACGCGATCGAGCACCTGGAGAACGCACTTGCGGCCGAACCAGAGGATCCGGCGCTCGCGGCGCGCGCCTACCCGAAGCTGGTCAACTACACGGTCGCTCACGCCCCGGGTGAGGGGATCGAGCGCGCGGAGCGAGCCTTCGCGGCCTTGAGCTCCGAGCGGGTGCCCGCGGCGGTCGCCTCCGTGGCGTTCGACTCGTACTGGGCCGAGCTCTTGCTCGGGCACGGTGCACGCCCAGAGCTCTTCGAGCGTTGGCGAGAGCTTGAGGACCAGGCCGGGCCGGAGTCGTCGAAGAGCGTCATCCCGCTCATCTACTTCCACTCAATCGACGACTTCGACGCCGCACGCAATCGGCACGCCGTCGAAGCCGAGTGGTACCGGGTCGTGGTGAGGAGGGGTGGGCGGCAGAGCGCCTCGCGCATCTCGGGTTCGCCGAGTTCCGCGCCGGACGGTGGGACCTGGCCGAGCGGCTCGTCGAGGACTCTTGCACCGCAATCGCTCAGCTCGAGCGCCCGGGCCCGTGGACGATGCCCTTCCGTCTCCGCTCGTTCGTCGACGCGGGACGCGGCAGGACCGAACGTGCGCGTACGACGCTGCTGCCTCTTGATCGACGAAGCGAACCGCTCAGGGCGGACGTCTTGGGAGGCGCTCTTCCTCTCGACGCTCGCGTTCGTGGAATTTGCCGATGACGACCACGCCGCCGTGGATGCGGCGCTGACGCGGATGTACCGCTGCACCGAGGACACCGGCATACGAGACCTCGTACCTGACCGAAGCGAGCCGCTGCACGTCGAATCGCTCGTCGCTCTCGGCGAGATCGAGCGTGCGAGGGGCGCGCTCGCCCGGCTCGAGGAGCGGGGACGCGTCTTCCCGCGACTCTGGATCGATGTGACCCTGCCGCGGGCGCGAGCGATCGTCCTGGCGGCGGAGGGAGAGCTCGAGAAGGCATTCGCTGCCCTCGACGCGCTCGACGAGGCGCAGCGGCAAACCTGCCGTTCGATCTCGCGTGGACCCTTCTCGTGCGCGGCCGACTGCACCGCCGGGCGAAGCAGCGGCACGCGGCCGCAGAGGTGTTGCGCGCGGCGCTCGAGCAGTTCGAGCAGCTGGGCGCACCTTCTTGGATCGAGCGGACGCGAGCGGAGCTCGACCGCGTTGGCCTACGCCGGGCGCCAGACGAGCTGACGGCGACCGAGCGTCGCGTCGCCGAGCTGGCGGCGAGCGGCCTCACGAACCGAGAAGTCGCCAGCAAGGCCTTTATGAGCCCCAAGACGGTTCAGGCGAACCTGGCCCGGGTCTATCGCAAGCTCGGCATCAGCTCGCGGGCTGAGCTCGGCGCCCGCATGTCCGAAGAACGTGGTCGGGTAGCGGCACAAACGTAGCCAAACGGCCGATTCGCCAGCGCTAGGCGTCGGCCGTACGGTCATCGCATGACGAAGGCGAGCAACAGCGGGAACGTCTACCTCGTCGAGCACTACTCGCCCGGCCTCACAGTCGACGGGCTTGGTTGCCTGGGCGGCGCGCGTCCGCGAGACGGCGGTCGCGATGGGAAGTGAAGGAAGGGCTGTCCGCTACCTGCGGTCGACGATCGTGCCGGCGGACGAGGCGCTCCTGTGCGTCTTCGAAGCAGATTCAGAGGAGCTCGTGCGCGAGGTCTACGCGCGTGCGGGTGTGCCTTTCGAACGTCTCTCGGCCGCGATAGCGGACGAGAGCGAGTGGCTGGACTCAGGGCCACCGCCTGGCGCCGGCGGTGCAGAGGAGGCAGCGCAAGAACAAACAGAACGCGAGCTGCGACCCGGCGAACATCGCAGCGAGCGGAGCGAGCGATCAAACACCGCGCGATGCGCGAGCAGGTCAGAAAAGGAGAAGTAGAAACCATGACAAAGGTAAAAACACTACTGGCGACAGCCATACTCGTGGTGCTAGCGGCGCTCTTCGGCGCCGGAGTGATTGCGACCTCGGCAGACGCCGAACCGCGCTCGGTGTCCAGCAACACGCTGACCGGAACGTGGAACGTCACCGTTAACCGGCCCGCGCCACTTCCGCCTCTGAAGTCGGTGCAGGTGTTTACGAGTGGCGGCGCGTTGATCGAGATGGCGAACGAGTCGCAGGCGGGCCGGACTGCCCAGTACGGCGCCTGGGAGCGAATCGACGGCCGACTTTACGCGGCGACCGCGCTCTTCTACCGCTTCGATGCCCAGGGGAACTTCGTGGGTACCACGAAGATCAACAAGACCATCGAGCTGGGTAATGACGGAAACACTTTCCAGCACATCGCGCGGGTGGGCGTCTACGACGCGAACGACAAATTGGTGCAGAGCGTCGTCGGTCGCGCGAGCGGCGTGCGGATGCCGATCGAGCGGATTTCCGACATGCCGTGACTCGAAGCGCTGCCGATGCGCAACGGGAAATGGTCCTAATCACTGTGAGGGCGGGCGTCAGCCCGCCCTCACCGCACTCACGACACGGTCGGAACCCAGGACGGCCGAGCGACGACATAGCGGTCAAGCCGACTGGCGCCCTGCGACGGGTTGTCCGGAGGATGACTGATCCGGCTGGGGTGGCCGGGTCTCCGCCAGCTTCGTGTACTGCGCCTTGGCGCGTCTGACCGCAATCGTGCAGCCGATCACGAACAGCGCGAGCAGCACGGGCGCGACATACATGCCGATCTTGGTGTTGCCCGAGGTGCCGAGGACACCCCAGATCGGTGCGCCGATGGCATTACCCACGTAGATGAACGCAACGGCGAGGGCAAAGATCTTGCCGAATTCCCGCAGGCCCATCGCCTGGGTGATGACGAGCGGTGGCGTCACCAACGCGTTGGAGATCCCGGCGGACAGGAAGATCATCGCGACGTACATCAGCGCCACCGAGGAGCCGTAGACCATCGACGGTAGGTAGACAAGGGCCAGCGCCATGAGGGTCATGCTGAGGAGCATCATGCCCACCAGGCCGATCTTGTCGTTGAGCAGGCCGAGCACCGGCTTCCAGATGACGAGGAAGGTGAGCCACACCATGAAAAGCGAGGAGTAGAAAGCGACCTGCCCAGGTGTCCAGGAAGTCTTGTCGATTGGGTTGGGGTATGCCGCGGTGCGGAAGACGATGGAGAGTACCTGCGTGAGGGACGCGACGCTGCCGAGGATCAAGAACGACGCGCAAGCAATCCAGAAGTTTGCGTTCTTCACAGCTTGCTTGTAGGTGAATCCCGGGACGGCCTGGGTCGAACCTGGGACGCCATCAGCCGCCGCTTCAGAGGTGTCGGCGCCGTAAGCAACCAAGCCGACGTCAGCCGGCTTGTTCCTGATAAGGAACAGCGCCGGCACGATCGTGCAGATCGCCATTGCGGCTGCCATGATCGAGATGACGCCGCGCCAGCCGAGCGATGACTGCGCCAAGCTGGGACCGATTGTTGCCCAGATCAGCCCGCCGACTCCAGTGCCCGCCAGGACGATGCCGAGCACGAGGCCGCGCCTGGCGACAAACCAGGCGTTGACGAGCACTGGCGGTACGAGCGGAATGCTCATGCCATACCCAAGACCCAGGAGAGCCCCGGCGAGATAAAACGTCATGTTGCCGGTTGACGCCGCGAAGAGAGCCAGACCACCTGTCATGATGATGCCGCCGACAATCAGCATGACGCGGCTGCCGTACTTGGCCAGCAGCCGACCGGCGAAGAACATCAGCGGAATGACGATGGCTAGCGTCAGAATAGAGAAGTAGATAAGGAAGGCACCCTGCCCGCCATGAACCTCCACAGGTGCCTTCGTGCCGTTGGACAAGGTCCTTAGCACAACTTTGCCGGCGGCATCCTTCTGGTAGTACAGGTCAGAAATGATCGGCGCCGTCATGAGCAACAGTCCGGAGAGCACGATCGATGCACCCATCATGACAATGAATGAACCGCTGGCCACCGTCCAGTGGCGGGCGCTGCTCGGGGGCTTCGTGGCAACAACGCCTGTCATATTGAAGTCCCTCGCTGCTGGTGCGAACTCCGCTTTAAGCGAAGCCCGATAGCCAGCTGACGATCTGAGGATAGCCTCAACGCCGGTTGCAGAGCTGGGTGGCGGTCAGGTCGAAGGTCATCGCTGCGTTCCCGTTCTCGCGGCCCGGTGCAGCGTGGCGTCGATGATCTCGGGACTGTGTCGCGCCGAGGTAGTCCGACGGATCCGCGACCTCGGCCAGAACCGAGCGGTGCCGTTGCCGCAGCGGCGGATCAGGACCGCCAGCACTGGGTTGCGCCGGTGCACGTCGGGATCCGCCACGACCCTCGCCTGCCGGCTCGCTGACTTCGCGATCTCGGGACGGCCTGACCGGACGACCAGTCGATTCCATGATCATCGGCGAGTTCGGATTGCCGCGAGCGTTCCGGCGGCGCCGCCACACTGCACCCGCAATCCGTTGCGGGCAAGGACAATTCCATCTCATGCGTCCAGCACACCGTTCAGCCATCCGACCGCCTTGAGCCCGAAGGTGATCGGTACGGCGTGCCGAGTCAGCGTCCGGCCGACCATGATCGTCTGCCGGTGCTGCCGGGCGAGTTTCGCGAGCGCGCCGACGCAGCGACCAAGATCATCAGCGATTTGGTCGAAGGCCGATCGTGCGCACAGCATCAGCGCGCTGTCCACGACGTCCTGACTGGTGGAGCAGCCCGGACATTGATGATCATGGTTCCGCGATGATCATGGTTCCGCGTTCGTAGCGGCGGGAGACGAGTTGGAAGACCATGTGGCGGGCTCGGCTGAACTCCTGTCCAGCTTCTTGAGCAGGTCGGCCAGATCGGCGCGTTCGGTTGCGGTCAGTGGCGCGAAATGCTCCGCGCCGGCGGCTCCTCGGGCGGCGTCAACCTCAGCGAGCAGCTGTCGGCCACGCGTGGTGAGCGAGACGCGGATCGCCCGGCGGTCGGAATCGTCCGGCGCCCGTTCGATCAGGCCGCGTTCTTCAAGGGCGTCGATTACCTCGGTCGCCGAGCGCGGCGCGATGCGGAGTCGTTCAGCCACCGTGCCGAGCCGCGGACTTCCGAGGTCGCCCACGACTCGCAGCGCGCGTGCGTGGTGGGGAGATAGGTCCCAAGGTTCGAGCGATGCGGCCCACCGACGCCGGAGACCACGGGTGGCCCGCATCAGCAACTCACCCAGCTCAGGCTCGGTCGTTGGCATAACCAGAGCCTATCTGATTCCGACATCACCTCATAGTGTGGTAACCTCAATATATGAAGGAAGCGCAACTTCAGGTGTGCGCCAACGTCCGCCGCAGAAACGAGGATCCCCTTTGGCAGACCCAGCAGTCTCCCCTGACCGTTCCGACCGACGCCCCGGCAGAGGGCCACAGCGCCTAGATCCGGCCGACAAGGCTCAGCTCGCTGAGTCCCCAGTGTCCTGGCGACGAGTGACCGCCCTCTTCGCCCCATACCGTTGGCAGGTCCTCGCGGTGATGGCCCTCCTGGTTGTCTCTTCGCTGGTAGGACTCGCTACTCCGTTTCTCACGCGCATGGCGATCGATGATGCGCTTCCCACCCGTAACCTGCACCTGCTGGCTTTGCTGGTCGGCGGAATGGTGGCGGTGAGTGCGGCAACCTCGATCTTCGGTGTGCTACAGACCTGGGTCTCCACCCTCGTCGGGCAGCGCGTCATGCACGCTCTGCGGACCGACGTCTTCTCGCACCTCCAGCGCCAGTCGCTCGCCTTCTTCACTCGCACCAAGGGCGGCGAGGTCCAGTCGCGCCTCACCAACGACATCAACGGCATGCAATCCGTGGTGACCACCACGGCAACGTCGATCGCCACCAACGTCACCACCGTCGCCGCCACCGCCATCGCGATGGCGGCGCTCAGCTGGCGGCTTTCCCTGCTGTCCCTGATCGTGCTACCGCCAGCCATCTGGCTGACCCGACGCGTCGCTCTGCTCCGCCGCGACGTCACCTCCCGCCAGCAGCGCCACCTCGCCGACATGTTGTCGCAGGTCGAACAAGGTCTCACCGTGAGCGGCATCCGGCTCACGAAGACGATGGGCGCCGGCCAGGTGGTATCGGACCGGTTCTCCGCCACCTCAAACGAGCTGGTCGACCTCCAAGTGCGTGCCGAGCTCGCCGGCCGCTGGCGGATGACGACCATGAGCATTATCTTCGCCGTCATCCCCGCCCTGCTCTACCTGGCAGCGGGCTTCCCGGCCACCTCCGGCGGCATGACCATTGGCACCCTCGTCGCCTTCGTCGCCCTGCAGGCCTCGGTCTTCCGGCCCATCATGGGTCTGCTCAACATCAGCGTCCAGGTGGTCAGCTCAATGGCCCTGTTCAGCCGAATCTTCGGCTACCTCGACTTGCCCGTGGACGTGGCTGAACCCGAACATCCCATCCCAATCGACCCGGCGCGGGTCCGGGGCGAATTGCGCTTCGAAGACGTCTCCTACACCTACCCCGGAGCTGACGCACCGGCTGTGGACTCGGTCACGTTGCAGATACCGGCCGGGCGGTCGCTGGCCCTGGTCGGGCAGACCGGGTCAGGCAAGAGCACGCTAGCAGGACTTGTAGCCCGCCTTGCGGATCCGACCTCAGGACGGATGACCATCGACGGGGTCGACGTCCGCGATATCGGACACACCACCCTCGCTTCGATCGTCGGCATTGTCTCGCAGGAGACCTATCTCCTGCACGCTTCGATCGCCGCGAACCTCCGCTTCGCGAAACCAGACGCTACCGACGAGGAACTGTGGCAAGCCCTCGAGATCGCCCGGATCGACGACCTCGTCGCGGCGCTTCCCGCCGGCCTCGACACGATCGTTGGGTCCCGCGGTCAGCGCTTCTCTGGCGGCGAGCAGCAGCGGCTCGCGATCGCCCGGACCGTTCTGCGCGATCCGAAGATCCTCGTGCTCGACGAGGCCACGAGCGCTCTCGACAACGACACGGAACGCGAACTCCAGGCGGCACTCGATGCCCTAGCGAACGGACGCACCACGCTCACAATCGCACACCGGCTGAGCACCATTCGAAACGCCGACCAGATCGCCGTCCTCGACCACGGCCACATCGTCGAAACGGGCACACACACCGAACTCGTCGCCACCGGCGGACGGTACGCCCAACTAGCAGCCGCCGACGAGTTGAGCCCAACCAGCCCCATACTGATCGCCGCATAAGGCGCCGGGCGCCGGTCTGGCCAGATGAGCCCAGGAGCCTGGCCCGACGAAATCCGGAAGCGGGGAGCGTTTGTGCCTATTCGTACACACGACCTGCATATCCGCTTGAGTGAAGTAGCGTGCTCACATGGTCCACGGCGGGGGCCATGACAGTACAGCGCGGCCCTTGATCTGGCACCGCTACCATCGCACTTCAAGATCACCAGGCGAACCCGCCGCCATACCCGGCAGTTGGTCGCCCCGAAACCGTCGCGCTGTCGGATCGCTTACAGCCGGCGTACCAGAAAGTCCTCGAAAGAAATCCGGGAGGCGGTGTCGGATCGGGGCAGAGGTGTTCGTAGCAGGGGTGAGAGGCCGCCCACGAGGGGGCGCCCCAAGGAGAGAGGAACCGCGATCATGAAACTGACGACCACCACGCAGGTCTCCGTCGATGGAGTGATGCAGGGAAACGGCGGGCCGGACACCACCGGCGGATTCGAGCGAGGCGGATGGGCCAGGCCGCTGTTCGACAGCGAGGCCATGACGGTCGTCGACCAGGTGTACCAGCGCGCCGACGCGTTCCTGTTCGGCCGGCGGACCTACGAGCTCTTCGCCGCCTACTGGGGCGTGAGGGAAGATCTGGAAAACCCCATCGTAGGTGCCTTGAACACCAAGCCCAAGTACGTGGCATCGACCACGCTCACCGATCCGAAGTGGTCGGACACGACCGTCCTCTCCGGTGACCTCGCGGCCGCCATCGGCGAGCTGAAGGCCAAGCCGGCGGGTGAGCTGCAGGTGCACGGCAGCGGCGCCCTGACCCGATGGCTGCTCGAGAACGACCTCGTCGACGAGATGAATCTGCTCATCGTCCCGGTGGTCGTCGGCCAGGGCACGCGGCTGTTCCCCGACAACGGCCCGGACATAGCGCTTGACCTGGTCGAATCGCGAGCCTTCCCGAAGGGCATCACGATCCAGGTCTACCGGCCGGCCGGACGCCCGCAGTACGCCACCGGCGGCGTCGATCCGAACCGCATGTCATAGGTGACGCACTAGACGACCGACCGCCGCCAACGAGGAGCGGCCCGAACCACAGGAGATGATCCGAGATGCAGTACCTGGTTTCCGTGATCGACGACAAGACCAACTCCGGCACCCCGGACGAGATGGCTGCCATCAACGCGTTCAACGACCGGCTCGAGGCCGAGGGGCACTGGGTCTTCGCCGGCGGCCTCAGCTCACCCAGCACGGCCACCGTCATCGACAACCGGGATGGGGCGGCGGTGTTCACCGACGGGCCCTTCCTGGAGTCGAAGGAGTACCTCGCCGGCTTCTGGGTCTTCGAGGCCCCCGACCTCGACGTGGCGCTCAAGCTCGCCGCCGAGGGGTCGAAGGCCTGCAATCGGAAGGTCGAGGTGCGGCCGTTCCTGTGAGTTTGGTCGACGTCCGGGAGGCGATCACCCAGGCCCACCACGAGGAGTGGGCGCGAGTGGTCGCCTCCCTGACCAGGCGTTTCGGTGACCTCGACATCGCCGAGGAGGCGGCGGCCGAGGCGTTCGCGACCGCCGTCCAGCGGTGGCCGGCCGACGGCGTACCCCCCAACCCCGGCGCCTGGCTGACCACCACCGCCAACCGCAAGGCCATCGACCGGATCCGGCGCGAGAACAAGCGCGACGACAAGCAGAAGGAGGCTCAGATGTTGTACGACGACGACCCGCCAGAGCCTCTCGACGCCATCGACGACGAGCGGCTCCGGCTGATCTTCACCTGCTGTCACCCGGCGCTCGCGATGGAGACCCGCGTGGCGCTGACGCTGCGCATGGTCGGCGGTCTGACCGTGCCCGAGATCGCCCGTGCCTTCCTGGTGCAGGAGACCGCCATGGGGCAGCGGATCACCCGCGCGAAGGCCAAGATCAAGGCGGCTCGCATCCCTTATCGGGTGCCGTCCGCGGAGGATCTCCCAGCCCGCGTCTCCGGCGTACTCGCCGTCCTCTTCCTCGTCTTCAACGAGGGCTACCTGGCGACCGGCCCCGACACCGATCCCGTACGTCACGACCTGACCGCCGAGGCGATCCGGCTCACTCGCCTGATCCGTGCCCTCATGCCGGACGACGGTGAGGTGGCCGGGCTGCTGGCGCTGATGCTCCTCACCGAGGCCCGCCGCACCGCCCGGGTTTCGGCGAGCGGCGAACTGGTCCCCCTCGACGAGCAGGACCGCGGGGCCTGGGACGCGGCGCTGATCGCCGAGGGTCATCGGCTGGTGCGCGAGCGCCTGGCCGCCGGGGTGGCTCCGGGTCGCTACCAGATCCTCGCAGCGATCAACGCCGTGCACACCTCCGCCCGCGACGTACGCGACACCGACTGGTCGCAGGTCGTCGCCCTCTACGACCAGCTCGTCCGCCTCGACCCCTCGCCGATCATCGCCCTCAACCGGGCCATCGCGGTCGCCGAGCTTGACGGCCCGGAGGTGGCACTGGCGGCCGTCGACCGTCTCGAGGACAAGTTGGCCGGCTATCACGCCTACCACGCGACCCGCGCCGACCTGCTGCGCCGGCTGGGCTGCAGCCAGAAGTCGCGCGCGGCGTACGACAAAGCCATCGAGCTGGCGGGCAACACCGCCGAGACCGCCTACCTGACACGCCGCCGCGACCAGCTGGGGTAGTGCCCTTCCGGTGTGACCTACCTACCGGCCAGATAGGCGTCGCGTTGGGTGCGGTCGCGCAGGGCTTGGTGGGGTCGAGGGGCACATCGTCAACGTAGCGAGCATGGGCGGGTTTCTGCCCGTTCCCGGCCAGACGGTCTACGGCGCCTCGAAGGCCGCGGTCAAGCTGTTGACCGAGGGCCTGCACTCGGAGTGTGCGGGGACGAACGTCCATATCACCGCGGTGTTCCCCGGAGCTGTCGCAACGAACATCACCGCCAACTCGGGGGTCACGATCCCGATCGATGACGCCACAGCGGCCGCACAGACACGTAAAACCACCACGCCGGAACGCGCCGCGCGCGACATCCTCGACGGCATGGAGAACAACGCCTACCGCGTACTGATCGGCCGGGACGCGAAGCTGATGGACATCCTCTACCGCCTTACCCCACGGCGCTCCGCACGCCTCATCGCGGACAGAATGAAGGACCTACTGGGACGGTGACTCGGGCGGCCATGAGCCTCGCAGAATCCCTCGAAATCGGACCTTTCGGTCAGAGCGACTCATGCATACGTGTTCATGGCAGGGGACGGCGTTGGCCGGCCCAGACGCGCGAGTCAGCTGCCGTCGTTGCTCGTCAGAGCACAACGGTTCAACATTGCGGTTCGCCTCCTCGTCGTAGACGAGTTGGCCGCGGCATAATGGCGAACGTGTGACCGGGAGGCGGCATGCGATACGAGTTCTGCGTAACTTCGGTGTCCTGGATCCCTTCGGAGGCGGTCGACCGGCCGGCCCTTCGGGCACCGTTCGACTGGGGAGTTCTGCACTACGACGAGCCACCTCCTTCCCGGATCGACGATCTTGAGGCGTTGCGTCGAGCTGACCGATTCCGGTTCGCTAACCAGCTTCGGGCCTGGATCGAGGTCGATGGGAGCGACATCACGGGGGCCGGGTATTCGGGGGGAGGGATCATGGGAAACACAGCCGTCCAACTTGGTCGGCGCCGAGTAGTCTTTCCTGCCACGGGCTTGCCGGATATTCAAAAGGCCCCTGAGGTTCAGAGCCAGCATGTTCGTTTCGTTCAAACGGCGGGAGGCAGGGCCGGGCTTCCGGGCCCCCGCTTGGTCCCATATGCGCCCTTCGCCCAATGGGTACCTCCGACAGTCTGGACCACATTGGGGCTCACGATACGGAGTGACGGCTCGAGCGAACACGAGCTAATCGGTGCCAGTCCATTTCCGCGGCATTGGCTTTTCGATAATTCTGGGCAGCTGGTCGCGAAGGCTGGACTGGCAGATTTCAGTGCGTGGTGGCGAGAGGCTTTCGGTCGTCACACTCCTTGGGGTGACGAGGATTCTCCGGTTCTCCTGGTGCCCGCTGAGACGGAGTTGGAGCGGCACTTGTCATCCGTGATTATGAAGGGCAGCGCGAAGCCCGCCTTTAGGTCGTTCGAGGCGGGCGACTTTGTTACTCGTCAGGGACGACCTGGGGGAGAGGTGTTTTTGTTATTGAACGGAATACTGGGAGTAGAGGTAGACGATCACCAGATTGCCCAAGTGGGCCCTGGTGCAATCGTTGGAGAACGTGCGTTGTTGGAGGAAGGCGTACGCACGGCGTCACTTCGGGCGCTTACCCGGTGCCGCGTGGCCGTTGCTCAAGGAGACCAACTGGATCCTGACAAGCTGGTTGAACTGAGCGAAGACCACCGTCGCGAACTACATTCATCAGACCAGTCCTCCGCGAGTCGCGATGATTGAAAGGCTATCGCAGGGCCTCGCAGCTCATGGGTTCGCCGTGTTAGTCCCTTCCGATGACATCCGAAGGTCATGTGCCGCCATGATCACTCGATAGCACGTTACCGGCGTGCGGCGCCCCTTCAGCAGTTGCGCCGCAAGCTTTTCGTACTTATCAGGGAGGTCCGCCAGGCTGTTCCACGTGGCTTCACTTAATACTGTGGTGCCGGCGGGTCGCGCGAGGTCCTGTAGTCTTTGGGCCATATTGACGGCGTCTCCTACAAGGGTGTATTCGAACCGTTCATCTGAACCAAGCAGGGCGGCGGCGACCTGCCCCGTGGATAGGCCGATGCCCATCCCGAAAACGGGTAGGCCAAAGGTGTTCCATTTTTCGTTGATCTGATGTTGCTGCTGGTGCATTTCTTGGGCCGCAGCGAACGCTTGGTCAGCATGCTTACCGGATGAAATCGTGCGGCCCGAAGACAGCGAAGACGGCGTCTCCAACATATTGCATGACGATCCCGGCATGGTTCATGATCACGTGGTTCATGGCGCGACGATGTTCGTTGAGCTGCACCACGACTTGGGCGGTATCAGTAGTTTCGGCGATTCCGGAATATCCACGGACATCCGACATCAGAAGAGTTACCTCGGCCATCTCGGATTGGCCGATCTGGAGACCCTCACGACGTAGACGTTCGGCCAAACCCGTAGGCAGGAGCCGCGACAGCGTTTCACTTAGCTCTCGTGAGCTCCGCTCCAGTTCGATAGTAGCCAGGAGGCTTGCTTGAAGCTCTGAATTGTGCAGCGCCATTCCACCTGCTTCCCTTGCAGCCTGTAGGAGTTCGCGGTGATGCGCCACGGAATCATCTGCGACAATGCGCGCACTGGTAGAGCCGTCTGGATTGATGATATCTACGATGAGCCGATCGGGGAAGTTATCGCCGCCGACAGATCGACCCTCAGTATCTACATATTGTTCCTGATCTCGAGACCAGAGATAAATCACCAGACTTGGGTCATCCAATGCTCGCCGCAGCGCAGCTTGAACGCCGTCCAGCGTTCTGGCTTGATTAATCTCCGCGACCATTCCAGCGATTCTCAGCTGCATCAGGCGACGCCCAATATTGGCCAGAAAGAGCATCACAGGTATGACAGCTATGGCAACGCACAAACCTCTTAAGAATGCGAATTGGCCGTAGGATCCAGGATAAAGTTCCAAAAACAGGGGGACGCGGCTGTATACAAATGCAAGATACGTCACACTGAAATAGGCTGCAGCCGCCATGCCAAAAATAGATGCGATATGAACGGGCACATAGATGCGTCGGTCGAGTCCACGAGTCCGCAGGATTCGCAGCGCTAGGAGCACTATAAGGCCAGCGGACAAAACGAGATCGCCCAAGTTTACAACGAGGAACGCGACTTCGTTCAAGTCACAATTCACAAGCCACAAAGGCCATTCAACCACGTTTCCTTGGGAGGCCCAGCATGGCCATGCGATGGCATGGATAGCCCGAAAGCTTAAGAGCCACGTCGCCATTACGGCTATAAAGATACGCTCATAGCTTTTTTCCAGGCGCCGCTCTGGGAAGCGCAACAAAACGACTGCGAGCACGATCCAGGGAAGGGGGGTACTTAGCTCAAGAAGGAAAATCGCCCAGACAGGAATTGAATCCATTAGGCCTGTCCACGGAAGCTGTTCGAGGATCCCGAACACGATTAACAGCAGGCCGTTTGCCCTTTGCTCACGATCCAGCCAGATCAATGTCCCAAAAAGGACAAACGCAGTTCCGCTCGCCCAGATATACCAACCGGTCACCGGATCGCGCCAGTATTCCGCTGAAACGATCCGGAGGAGAACCGCGCTAATAGCCACTGCGAATAACACGGTGCCCAGATAGGCAGCAAACCGCAAACCCCAGTGTCGCCTGACCATTGGTCCCGGCTGGGCCGTCGCCACAGGCCAAGTGTGCACTGATCTACAGACTGTCCGCCAGGCCGGCGACCTCCGGCGTTGTAATGCGTCGAGGTTTCAGCGGCTCGGGCCGAACGCGGTGGCGGCGCCGAGCGCGGTACGTGTTGGTGCTGGTCGAGTGACGTTGTCGACATGCGTCTCGTCGCTGGTGGTGCCAGTTGCGTCGCACGACGTCACCGCCGGGTCGAGGCGCTGATGCGGATGGCTCGGAAGAACTCGGAGGCGAAGACCGCCGGGCCGTCGCCGCCCGGTTTTGGGATCTGGTGATGCCGCTGGTCGACCGCTGAACCTCCTGGCCGAACGAAGCGTACGGGCCTCAGCGACTCGAGATCCCATTGAGCATGCCCGAGATGAACCGACGCTGCAGGAAGAAGTAGAGCACCACGATCGGCAGCGCCACGATCGTCCCGGCCGCGGCCAGCAACGAGTATTCGGTCAGGTGCTGGCCCTGGAAGAAGGCCAACCCGAGCGGCGCGGTCCGCAGGCTCTCGCCCGACACCATGATCAACGGGATCAGGAACTCGTTCCAGGTCCACATGCTCACCAGCAGGCACATGGTGATCATGGCCGGAGTCGACGGCGGGACCATGATCCGCCACAGCAGCCGCCAGTCCGTCGCGCCGTCCAGCCGCCCGGCCTCCATGATCTCGGTCGGGAACGTCCGGAACTGGTTGCGCATCCAGAAGATCCCGAAGGCCAGCGACTGCGCGGTCTGCGGCAGCATCAGCGCCCAGTAGGTGTCGGTCAGTCCGACGGTACGCAGGTTGTAGTACAGCGGGATGATGAAGGCCTCGGCCGGCAGCAGCAGACCGGACAGCAGCAGATAGAACAGCGCGTTCCGTCCGGGAAACTCCATCCGGGCGAACGCGAAGCCGGCCAGCGTGGCCAGGATGACGGTCAAGGCAACGACACAGACCGTGACGAAGACGCTGGAGAGCATGTAGCTGGAGAAGTGACCCCGGCTCCAGGCCTCGACGAAGTTGCCCAGATGGATGGCCGACGGGATCCGGAACCCGCCCTGCGGGTCGTCGGTCGGAGTTACCGCCGACAGCACCACTCCGACAAGCGGGATGATCGCGACCACACTGAAGGCG
This sequence comes from uncultured Actinomycetota bacterium, assembly GCA_963808905.1. Taxonomy (GTDB): domain Bacteria; phylum Actinomycetota; class Actinomycetes; order Propionibacteriales; family Propionibacteriaceae; genus Microlunatus. The sequence continues at coordinate 1,110 of CAWEHO010000021.1, read as the reverse complement.
ATCAGCACCAGGTAGTTGAGGCCGACCTCGCCCGCGCTCCGCTTCATCGGGCGCACCCCGGAGCTGTGTTCATCCCCGGGGGGACACCCCCGAGCCCCCCGCTGCGTTCATTCCCGGGGGACACCCCCCGAGCCCCCCGCCACGGAGGCCTTCATTCGACCTCGTCCGGTTGGATCTTCTGGATCAGCACCGTGACGATCAGGATGAGGCGGTCAGCAGGATCGCCACCGCCGCCGCCGAACCGACCTTGCCGGTGTTGAAGGCCCGGTTGTACGCCTCGAACGCCGGCAGCGTGGTGCTCGTGCCGGGACCGCCGCGGGTCGTGATGTAGACCAGGTCGAACGTCTTCAACGCCGCCACCACGGTTAGCGTCAGGGCCACCGCGATCTGACCGCGCAGCGCCGGCAGGGTGATGGAGAAGAACTCGCCCACCGGTCCGGCGCCGTCGATCCGAGCCGCCTCGAACAGCTCGGGCTGGATGTTCGCCACCCCGCTCAGGAACAGCACCAGGCAGAGTCCGATGCCGAGCCAGCTGCCGACGATGCCGACGGCGGGCAGGGCCGTGTCGAAGTCACCCAGCCAGGCGCGAGTCAGCGACCCGAGCCCGACCAGCCGGAGGAGCTGGTTGATCAACCCGTCCGGGGAGTAGATCGCGACCCAGATGGTGGCCACCACGACCGAGGCGACTACCTGCGGCAGGAACAACAGGGTCCGAAACACCGACATCCCTCTGAGGTTCGCACCGCGGGAGATGATCGCGGTCAGGAACAGGGCCAGCACCAGCGGGATGACCGCGTAGAAGAAGATCAGCACCCCGGCGTGCAGGAACGAGCTGCGCAGCACCGAATCGGTGAACAGCTCGGCGTAGTTCTGCAGCCCGACCCAGGTGGACGGGCCGATGCCGTTCCACTTGAAGAGCGAGTACTGCGCGGTCTGGACCGCCGGTACCCCCAGAAAGACGGCGAACAGCACGAACGCCGGCAGGATGTAGAGGTAGGCCTTCCACTCCACCTTGCGCTTCTTGCCGCCCCGCCGGGCCCGCGGATCGTTCGCGCCCGACGAGTTGACGCTGGTCGCCGAAGCGACAGGAGCTGTCACGGATGAGCTACT
>CAWEHO010000020.1:0-49140 GCA_963808905.1 uncultured Actinomycetota bacterium | reverse complement strand
TCGTGGGCGGAGACCTACGCCCGATGCGTGTCGGTTGCACCGGAGGCATTCGAGTCCGACCGCATCCGCAATCTTTTGCACGGCGAGTGGCAGCGCGTGGGAGTGCCCGGCCACCATGTCACCCCGGTCGACCTGTCGCCGATCCATGGCCCGTCACGTGTCGAGCGCGACATCGCTGCGAGCGCCGTCGAACATGCTCGCGATCAGCACGCGGCGTGGTCGAAGGTCGGCTTGGCTGAACGGCGCGAACGAGTGACCGCCGCTATCGACACGATGGTCCTCCACCGGGACTTGCTCGCCCTCCTGTTGGTCTGGGAAATCGGCAAGCCGTGGCGGCTGGCCGTGGCCGACGTCGATCGCTGCCTGGATGGGGTCCGCTGGTACGTCGACGAGATAGAACGCCAGCTCGCGATCGGAACTGCTGCCGAGCGGCGGCCCCTGCCCGGCCCAGTGTCGAACATTGCGAGCTGGAACTACCCGATGAGCGTGCAGGTGCACGCCGAGCTGGTTCAGGTGCTGGCCGGCAATGCCGTGGTGGCAAAGACGCCGAGCCAGGGTGGCTTCCACTGCCTGACGCTCGCCCACGCCTTCATGGCCCGCGCCGGTCTTCCGGTCACACTGCTCAGCGGGATCGGCGGCAAGCTGGGCGACGCCCTGATCAGCAATCCCCGCATAGGGGCACTCGCGTTCGTCGGAGGCCGATCCAACGGACGGGCCGCCGCCACTTCCCTGGCCGACCGCCGCCGCCGCCACTTTCTCGAGCAGGAAGGGCTGAACGCGTGGGGGATATGGGACTTCACCGAATGGGAGCTGCTCGCCCAGCATCTGCGCAAGGGGTTCGAATACGCCAAGCAGCGTTGCACTGCGTACCCGAGGTATGTCGTCCAGCGTCGCCTTTTGCCCGCGTTCCTCGATACTTACCTGCCGGTCGTCGACAGCTTGCGCTTCGGCCACCCGCTGGCTGTCGAGCGTCCGGATGATCCCCTCCCGGAGCTGGACTTCGGGCCAGTGATCGGAGCCCGGAAGGCCGCGGAACTGGGAGAGCAGTTCGAGGAGGCAATGCGCGGCCGGGGGCTTCCCCTCCACCGCGGCTCGGTGGGTGCGGGGCGCTTCCTTGATGGGCAGGACACCTCGGCATACGTCGCGCCGGCCTGCGTCCTCGAGCCACCGGCCCACTGGTCGCTGCACCACGCCGAGCCGTTCGGCCCCCTCGACTCCGTCGTCTGCGTGGACACCGAGGCCGAGCTGCTCGCGGCCATGAATGCCAGCAACGGGTGCCTGGTGGCCAGCCTGGCGACCGACGACATGGACTTCGCGTCGCGCGTCGCCGAGCAGCTGCAGGCCTTCAAGGTAGGCATCAATCGACCGCGCAGCAGGGGTGACCGGGAGGAGGTGTTCGGCGGCATGGGTGAGTCGTGGAAGGGCGCCTTCGTCGGCGGAGACCTGCTCGTACAGGCGGTCACGTACGGCCCGGACGGCGAGGACGAGCGGCTGTTCGGCAACTTCCCGGACTACTCGCAGTTCCCCAGCCGGTGACCCGCGCTGCCATCGAACGAGTCCCCTCGCCAGCTCCGAACGCTCTGATCAAAGGCCGAATCGTCGATGATCCTCTGGTGCAACGCACGCGGCCTTAGACGTTCGACGCACAGGCCGACCAGCCGAATGATCAAGCCAACCAATAAGGCACACACCGCAAGGTCTGATGTCACGGTTTTGCCCGTCCACATCGCCCCGCCGACCGCCGCGACACCATCAGCTCGGTTCGGGAAGGCCGAGACCACGGCGAGGATTGCTACGTTCTCGCCGTAGTCAAAGGCCAAATACGCAGTAGGCAGCAGCACTGCGAGCAGACGCTGCCAACGCGCAGCGGCGAATGGCCGCGTCACGTACAGCAGCGCGAGCGTCAGTAACAACCACGTGGCGGGCGGTACGAGCACGTCGAGAGTAAGCGTGAATAGCAGCTGATCACGGCGTCCGACCGTCCCCCAATGGGTCAGGAGCGCGTACGCGTCGTCCGGGGTGTAGCCCGTCCGGAAGGTCAAGGCGTTGCGACCACCGGCCAGGTCGAGCAGTCCGTGCCCTCCGGTCAGGTCGTAGAAGTAGCTGCTGAAAGCGTTCGCGGCAAGGAGAAGCGCGAGCGCCCCAACCAGGGCGGCGATCACGTGCCAGCCAGTCGCGAGTCGATCTAGTCGCTTGATCAACATGACGGCCGCCGAATTGCCGCGATGGCCGCCTCGGTGATGAGGGCGTCGTAGCTGCTGTTGCCGAGAAGGTCGAACGCGCCCGGGCGGCTCAGCGTCGCTAGCACGACTGGCTGCAGCGATGCCCCCAGCAGGATGGCGGCAAGGAGGTTGCTCTGGCCGTCCCGCACCACGCCTGCCGCCTGGGCTTCAACGATGATCGACTCGATCACGTCCAGCGGGTACACCGTGCCAGCTGGCAGGTTCGGCAACCTTCGGTTGGTGTTGATCACAACGAACACGAAAGCGTCCGGTTCGGTCCGGTAGGTGTCAAGGATCAACCGGATGACAGCGCGCACCTTTGACTCGGGCTCCTCAGCGGAACGCGCAATGCTTTGCAGCCGTTCTGTATAGCGTCTGAGGAACTCCGCGTAGAGCTCCTGGGCAATCGCCTCCTTTGAGGGGAAGTGACGGTACAGAGCGGATTCGGCGACGCCCGCCTCCTCGGCAATGTGCTTGACCCTGGTCGCATCGAATCCGCGGTCGGCGAAGCAATGCAAGGCCGCATCAATGATGGCGGCACGCTGGCTCGGACGCGGCATCTCAGCGCTCCAGCCCAGCCCGTATATCGAGCCGGCGAGTGCCGGGGACGCGTAGCGCAAAGTCTGGTCCGAGCAAGCTACCAGGCGTATGCGCGCCTGGCACCGGGTCGGCGAGCACGGCCTCGACGGCGGCCACCGCTGACTCCGCGCTGAACGCGTAGCCCTCACCGGTTTCCAGCTGAGCGCTGACCGTTTCGCCCCGCGCGTTGGCAGCCCGCCCGAATACGCGGCTCCGTCGGGCAGGGTCTGCTGTCGGAAAATTCGAGGAACGACGCTTCGCGGCCCAGGACTGAACCTGCTTGCTCCTCGCAACCAGAGCGAGCAGGGGCAGCACCGCACGGGCGACAGCCTGAGGCACCGGAACTGGTCGCGACACGCTGATATTCGGCACTCCGGTCGTGCGATACACCGCGGATAGCTCGCCGCTCGGAACCGCGATGACCGTACGCGCCCCAGGCGGCACAACTGCGCCAGGGGTCCTAGAGCCGAACCACACGCGCTCCAGCTGTCCGGCACGACGGATCTGTGCCCCGAGACCGAGCACTCGAAGAGTATTGGCGAGCGCCCCTGGACTTGTGCCAGCTGTGTAAAGGTCGATAGTCAGATCCAAAACCTCCGCATCTGGCAGCTGCCCCACGAGGTAACGGGCCAGCGTGTCGGCAGCGACTGTGCCAAAACCGACACCGGGAAGCAGCGTGACCCCACGAGCGCGCGCTTCATCGTCGAGGCCGTACACAGCCTCCAAAACCGGGACTTCGTTGGCCAGATCCAGGTAGTGCGTACCCGCGACGAGACAGGCGCGGGCCAGTCGAAGACTTGCGGTGTTGAATGTGCTGGCGGCTAGCAGGGTCAGTGGTGCCGCTGCGACCAATTCCCGCAACCCGCCCTCGTCACCCAGATCGGCGGTACGCCAGGTCAGTCCATTGGGCTCAGCGAGGCGGCGCAGCGCCTCGGCGTTGCGACCGGCCAGGATCGGCCGGTGCCCGCGCTGCACAGCGGTCTTCGTAATGAGCTGACCCGTGATGCCTGTCGCCCCGTAGAGCATCCATTCCATGTGATCCTCCTTGAAAGTGAATATTCACTATCATAGCTGGGCAGGACCCAGATGTCCAGGCGCTGAGCCCCATGTACCTGCGGTGTGGCAACGAGCAGGGCCGCGACCGTCACAGCGTCGGCAGGCCAGATGATCCCGTCACATTCGATAGAGGGACATGAGCCCGTCAGCGGACAAGCGCGTCTTCACGATTGATGGACCGGATTCAGCTCGTCGGCGGGCTACGGAGGCCTAGATTCGTGATCGGATTACGCCCTGCGGCCGATGAAGTACGGGCACCTAAACTGCGCCGCCCTCAAATGGTCGGCGTCGGGGCCAGATTTCAGACGAATCCATCCCGCTGTGGGGCTCGCTCAGCGGCGTACGTGGGCGAAGTCAGCTCGATGATGGCCTTGCCGACCACCCCGAATGCGGCGGGCAGCCCCCCAGAAGCGGCTCGACGTCCGCTTCGCAGTCAGTAATCAATGAGGGCGTGGGACCCGGCTCATCCTGGCGGCCCGGCGGGATCCCGTGCCAGCTTCGTCCGCCACCATGTTGCGGATGATCTTGCGTACCTGCAGGGCTGCGGCATCGGCGCTCACATTGACCTCCCTGCGAGGTCCGTCAGTGTCCAAGACGTTCTGCATGGTCTCGAGGATTTGTTTGACCCGCCGGTAATAGTCGGTGAAGATCGGCCGCAACACCTTCCCCGCCTGCTCACCGAGCGCGAAGTTCCGGCTCACCCGCCATGCATGCCGCGTTCTGCCCGGGGAGATCGGTGTCACCGCATGTGTAAAGCGGAAGGTATGGATCTGAGACTGGTCGGATGCGGAGTCGACGTAGACATCCCACCGGTCGACCCAGAGACCGGGCGTGACAAAGGCGCCCTGCTCGCGCTGAACGTGCTCGCCATCGGCAGGCAATCCGAGCAGCTCTGCTTGCCACTCAGGAATCGGAGCAGGCTGGTAGGTACGGGAGAACGACACCGTTGTCTCGGTGACTTCGACCTCGAGCGGCGGTGGGGAGCTGCGCAAAACAGGCGGGGCGATATACGGGTCCACGACAGCCACATGGGTGATATCGGCGAAGTTCTCGTGCAGCAGCAGCACGTCGGCTTCGGTCTCCCATTCGTCACCCAGGGTCGCCCAGGCTGGATCGCTGAGCCACGGCGCTGCGGCCGGTGGCCGCAATCCGGCCAGCGCTGGCTCGCCCAGCCAGACCCACACGAACGTCCCGTCTTCGTGCACCGGGAATGCGCGTACGCGCGCGCCGACGGGGATCTCGCTCTGTGTTGGCACGTGGACGCAGAAGCCGCGGGCGTCGTACGACGAAGCCGGTATAGCCGGAGACGATGCGATCGCCATCAACTCGGCCGAGGCTCAGTGGATAAGGCCGGTGCGCGCAGCGGTCCTCGAGCGCGACCGGAGTTCCGTCGGTGGTGCGGAACAAGACGACACCGGTTCCGAGCACCCGGCGGCCCAGCGGTTCGCGACCGACGTCCGTGCTGGTCGCCACCGCGTACCAACAGTTGCGTGGATGGATCTCGATCCGATCGCCGCGGCTTGACGCTGGCTGGCTCATGGGCTTGTCTCCTCAGCTCTAGAGATCGAGGGTCAATCGTGGCGAGCGGCAGCGCGAAACGCAGACCATCATGTATTCGTTCGAGGCGCGCTCGTCCTCGTTGAGCACGGAGTCTCGATGATCGACATCTCCGTCGATGACCTCGGTTTCGCAGGTGCCGCATATCCCTTCCAGACAAGATGCCAGGACGCTGACGCCAGCCTCTCGGATGACTGCGAGTACCGACTTGTCGGGCGGAACCTGGACGGTCAGACCAGAACGTTGCAAGACCAGCTCGAACGATGAATCCGCTTCCGTAGTCGGTTCCTGCGGCTTGGCCGCGAACCGTTCGATGTGAAGTGTCCCCGACGGCCATTTCTCGCAGAACTTCTCCACCGCGTGGAGGAGGCCTTCTGGCCCGCAGCAATAGATCAACGTGTCTGGCTGTGGCGTTCCGAGGACGGATTCGAGATCCAACATGCCCTCCTCGTCCTGTGGAACGATCGTCACCCGTCCGCCGTACTGGGCGAGTTCGTCGAGGAATGCCATAGACGCGCGTTCGCGGCCGCCATAGAGCAGCTGCCAGTCCGAGCCAGCAGCATTCGGCCTCCGCGATCATGGGCAGCATTGGCGTGATCCCGATACCGCCGGCGACAAAGAGGTACCGATCGCTCGCGACCAACGGAAAGTGGTTGCGCGGTCCTCGAACACGAATTATCGAGCCGGCAGTCAGGGCGATATGCACCTTCTCGGAGCCGCCGCGGGAGTTGGGATCGCGAAGGACGCCGACCCGCCAGACGTCGAGCTTCGACGGGCTGCTGCACAACGAGTACTGCCGAACCAAGTCATCGGTGAGAACGAAGTCAATGTGTGCGCCCGGCGTCCACGGCGGCAGTTCCGCGCCAGTCGGATCAGCGAGAGTCAGCGCGACGACGCCATCAGCGACCGTCTCAGCCTCTTGCACGACCAGGTCCGCCTCGTGCTCCCGGACGATGGTCTGAGTCGTCGTCATAGGCCTCATCCCGTCCTACGGTGGGTCGTACCGCCATTTGTTTGGATACGAACGATAGCCGTCGTTCAGGTCTGCCGACAACTCCCCTGGACCTCTCGACCGGCCCCCGACGCTCCTCGGGATCTGCGGACGGGAAACGTCACCGCCCCGTCCGAAAGAGATGCATTTCGAGGAGTCCGGGCCAGTTGAAACCAAGGAGGCCGATCATTCGGATCCAAATTTAGACTTGGGCCGTGCGCGCCTTGTTGATCCAGCACGATCACATCTGCACTCCGGGCTTCATTGGAGAACGGCTGACCGATCTTGGGTTCGATCTTGTTGTGCACCAAGTCGTGGCGGAGAGCCGCTTTCTATCGCCCAACGTCGAAACTGAGTTTCCGGAGCCGTCCGATTTTGAGTTGATCATTCCAATGGGCGCACCATGGTCGGTTTATGATCATGAACTGATCGGGTCCTGGGTCGCCTCCGAACTCGCCATGTTGCGCACTGCCCATGATCACCGGGTACCCGTTCTTGGCATTTGCTTCGGTGGCCAGTTGCTCGCAGCAGCACACGGCGGATCAGTGTCCCGGTCGCCGGCGCCAGAGATCGGCTGGGTCGACGTCGATTCCGAAGACGAGTCCCTCGTTCCCTCAGGCAGCTGGTTCCAATGGCACTACGACCAATGGGAGTTGCCGGAGGCAGCCGAGGAGGTGGCGCGCAACCCCAGGTCCTCACAGGCCTTTGTCCTTGACCGCAACCTCGCCGTGCAATTTCATCCCGAGATGAATTCGGAGATTCTCGCCACCTGGATCGCGACCGGCGGCGCCGACGAGATCGATCGATTCGGCATGAGCCTGGACCAGCTCGTACGCCAGACCGCTGACCGGGACCCGTCGAACCGCCAAAGAGCACACCGACTGGTCGATCAGTTCCTCCACCACATGACCGAGGGCTCAGAGCCGAGCGTCACGGTGAGTCAAGATTCCGGGCATACCTTCCGGCAGGCCGCGGGACGGTTCGCCTCGGGCGTGACTGTGGTTACGACGAAAGCTTCGGAAGGCGCGTACGGGGTGACGGTTTCCTCCTTTGCCTCGCTGTCGCTGAATCCGCTCTTGGTCACCGTGTCCATCAACCGATCCAGCCAGCTGCTTCGGCACCTACGAGCGGCCGAAGCATTCGCAGTCAGTGTGCTCGCCAGTGATCAACAGCAGGTTGCGAGCTACTTCGCAACCACGGGTCGGCAGCCTGAGCCTGCTGGTTTCTCGACCGTGGCGACCACTGAGCAACAGACCGGCGCGCCGATCATCGACGGCTGCCTCAGCTGGTTCGACTGCACCCTGGAAGAAGTACTCCCAGGTGGCGACCACGAGATTCTCGTCGGTCGCGTGGCCGCAGCCGGCGGTCGTACGGGCGAGCCGCTGGTCTACTGGGCCGGCGAATTTCGGGCCTTGTCGGCCGACATGCCGCGTCCCGATCAGATGGCAAATGCCTCCGACGGCCTTGCCGTCGCCTACCACGTACTCGATGTCGATCCGGCCGAGATGCTCGATGCACAGAATTCCATCGAGCCGGCCATAGCGGCACTCGCTGCGCGGCCGCACTCCTGCCCGAGAATGGGACCGACTCGAGCAGCTTGTCGATCAATCGGAACTGGTCGTGGAGGAACCGGACGAATTCAACCGGCTGGCACTTGCCTTCCACAGCGCCATCGCCCACGCATCAGGAAATCGAGTGCTACAGGCAACCCTCGCCAGCCTCAGCCAGGTGCAATCCACCCACTACCGGGACTACGGCAGTGCTCAATCGGCTCGCGCTGCCGTCGCCGGACATCGGCGGTTGCTCGCCGTACTGCGACGCGGCGATCCCGAAGCGGCCCGAGATGAGATGAGCACGCACTTGGATGCGGTACGCCGCCAGCTGCAGATTGGCTAGGCTCCCGGCGTCCAGCTGACGACGAGCTGATCATTAGAGCCAAAACGAATCAAGTGACGTGCAACGACGTCCTTGAGTGTCTCGAGCCGGGCCTGATCCGCGGCAGTAGCGGTCAGCTCGATGCCGCTCGCCGCCACTCCAAGATCACATATCCCGAAGTCGAACTCCAGCCTTCCGCCTTCATCGGTGAGCTTGGACGTCACCTTGTTGCCGAAGTGGCTGACCAGCTGCTTGATGTAGCGCTGCGGTCGTGAGGTGTCGACAAAGGCGGTTGCGGTGGGCATCTCGGATCCTCCTCTTCACACGTGCTGAACCTGTCGAGAGCGCACTCCGACAAGCTCAGCGCGCACACCGCCGATCACCTAGCTGCGACCCGTACCGGAAACTTCTTGATCCCATTGATGAAGTTGCTGCGCACCCGGGTCACGTCACCATTCAGCTCGATCGCGGCGAGCCGTGGGATCAGCTCGGTGAACATGAGCCGGATCTCCATTCGGGCCAGCGCATTGCCGAGGCATACGTGCGGGCTGCCCTTGCCAAAAGTCAAGTGATCAATGTTGGTCCGCGTGACATCGAGCCGGTATGGGTCCTCGAACTTTGCTTCATCACGGTTGCCCGAGGCGAACCACATGACCACCTTGTCATCGGCCTTGATCTGCTTGCCGCCCAGCTCGACGTCCTGGGTTGCCGTACGCCGGAAGTGGTACACCGGCGACGCCCAACGCAGAAACTCCTCAATCGCGCCCGGAATCAGCTCAGGCTGCTCCTGCAGCAGCTTCAGTTGATCTTGATTTTCGATCAACGCAAGCATCGACTGGCTGATTGCGTGCCGGGTGGTCTCGTTGCCCGCAATCACCAGCAACAGGAAGTAGTTGTCGAAGTCGGTCGCCGAAAGCGGCTCGCCGTCCTCAGGAGTTCGGTTCACGAGGATGCTGATCAAGTCGGTACCATCCCCGCCCTTGCGCTGCCGGGCGAGCTCACGCCCGTACTCGAACACCTCGAGCGCTGCTGGGGAGCGGAACGGCAGGTGCTTGTACTGATCGCTGTCGGGATCGGTGATCAAATGCTCGGCGTAGTCCGGGTCGGTGTTGCCGATCATCTCGTTGCCCCAGTCGATCAGCATGCCGGTATCGCTGACCGGTACGTCGAGCAGCCGCACCAGAACGTTGATCGGAAAGTCAGCACTGACCTTCTCGACGAAGTCGAATTCGGAGTTCTGCAGGGCATTGTCGACGGTGACCTTTGTCAGCCCGCGCAGGAACTCCTCGTACTTTCGCGTCAGCGGGCCTTGACTGAACTCGCGCTGGATCAGCTTCCGGAGAGCCCGGTGGCGCACCCCTTCGGTCTCGAGCATGGAGCGCCGCAGATCCATCAGGTCGTCATCGACCTCCTCGAGATTCACGTACTTCGTCGACGTGAAGATCGCGGCGTCCCGATCGACCGCGTCGATGTCCGCGTACCTGGTCACAGCCCAAAAACCTGAGTTTGGTGGCGCCTCCGGAGTCCAGTGCACAGGATCCTCGGCACGCAGCGTGTCGAACATCGCCCAGCCCTCGTTACGGGCAAAGGCATCCAGGTCGGTGAGATCGACCTGATCAAGTGGTATCGGGGTAGGCAGCGGCACGATCTCTCCTTGTCAGAGGTGGTAGGCGTACTCGCGAAACTCCCAGTCGGTCACCCAGTGGTGGAAGCGTTCGAGCTCATTTCGCTTGTACGTGAGGAAGGTCTCAACGAACTGCTTGCCGAGGATTCCGGCCATGTCGGCATCCGCCTCAAAGGCATCGAGCGCCGACGCAAGATCACCGGGAAGCTTGTCGGCCTTGCTCGGGTCGTAGCCATAGCCCTCGAGCGGTGGCGGAGGCTCCAGCTTGTCGCGGATGCCGAGGTAGGCAGCCGCAAGCAGTCCGGCGATCGCGAGGTAGGGATTGGCACTGGCGTCCCCCAGCCGGAGCTCCATCCGGGACGCCTTGCCGCGCTCCGGCGGAATCCGCACCATCGCGCTCCGGTTGTCAAACCCCCAGTCGATAAGCCATGGAGCGAGGGTGTCTGGGCCGAATCGCTTGTAGGAGTTGATGGTCGGGTTGGAGACCGCGGCCAGCGCCGGCGCGTGGGCAAGCACTCCGGCGATTGCCGACTTGGCGATCTTCGACAGTCCGTCCTTGGCTTCCTGATCGTCGAACAGCGGTCGACCAGTCGTCGTCCCAGGTGGAGAAGTGAATGTGGAATCCGGATCCGCCCTCATCGTTGAAGGGTTTGGCCATGAAGGTGGCTAACTTGTCCTCCTGGCGCGCCAGCTCCTGAATGGCGCCCTTGAAGCGGAAAGCACGATCGGCGGCATCGAGTGCTTCGGAGTGCCACAAATTGATCTCGAACTGTCCGCTGGAGAACTCGTGGTTCGCGGCAACCACCTCGAGCCCATACGCCGAGAGGTGCCGCAGCGTACGGAGCAACACGTTCTCGGGGTCGCCCTTCAAGCCGGCGACATAGACGTTGCCGGTCGCCTCGCCGTAGCGTTGCCAGCCGGTCGGGTTCTTGTCGGTTCGCTCCAGGACATAGAACTCGAGCTCGGGCCCAACGGTCGGTCGCATGCCCAGCTCGGCGAACTGCTGAACCACCCGCTTCAGCACCATCCGAGGGCTTTCCTCTGATGGCGAGCCGTCTGGGTTGTAGACGTCGGCGATGACGTGCGCAACGCCGGGCTCCCACGGCACGACCTGAATCGTGCTGAGGTCGGGGAAGGCCAGCACGTCGGGCAGCCCTGCATCGAGTCCGCCCTCGATATCGACGACATCCCCCATCGGTGTGGTCCCGTAGACGGATCGGCAGAAGGCCACGCCGTCTTCGACCGTACGCGCGAACCGGTTGACCAGGACGTCCCGGCCGCGTTCGGTGCCAATCAGGTCTGCATAGCCAACGCGAACGACGTCGATGTTTTGCGTTACGAGTTCGGCAGCCGCATCCTCCAGACCGCTGGTGTCGAAATGAGCCACCCAAACCTCCGCGCATGATCTCAGAAGTACTGCTCGCTCCCCAGCCCGGGTCCGAAACCTACGTACACGTAGCTTTCGCACGGTATGCACAGGTTGCAACGTGTGCAGACCGTCGGCAACCTAGGTTCACGCAGGTTTCCAAGCAGTCGTTTGGGGCCGAACAGTATCGCGTCTCCCAAGCGTATGACAAGTGAACCCAGGGCGCGAGGCGTCGATGATCGCCTGCGCTCAATTGCACGCAACGCTCGCTGCGGATCGCGCTGAACCCGCCGATGCGAATTGCTGAGCCGTTGACTACCCGAGTACCGTACGGATCCAAACGATCTCAGTCTTCGGACCACAGGAGCGCTGCATGACCGACGTCAAGGGTTTCTTCTACCCGCGGACCGCGAGCGGTCAATCGTCACTGATCCCCCCACCTCCGTGGTATTACTCCGGCGACCTTCTGACCGTCGAGTACCGCACGGACCCGGCTCGAGTGGCTGAGCTACTCCCGGCTCCGCTGTCACCGGCGGAGGAGGACCCAGGGGCCGTTGCCTTGATCTGGGCCGACTGGCAGTCCTGCTCCTCATCCCGAGATGAGCTGCTGGATCCAGTGCGCGCGCAATACAAAGAGGCCTTCGTCGTCGTCCGCTGCAGCTTCGAAGGTCAGACCTTCTCGCGCTGCGTCTACATCTGGGTCGACAAGGACTTCGCGATTGGCCGCGGGATTCACCAGGGCTACCCGAAGAAGCTCGGTTCCATGTGGCAGACCCGGCCGCACCCATTCCCGCAAGGTGCACCTCAGATCGCCGCTGGCGGAGTGTTCGGTGCCACGCTCGCGGCCGGGGACCGGCGCCTCGCGGAAGCGGTGCTGACGCTGCGCAAGCAATCGGAGACCAATGGCTTCGTCAACTCACACAAAATGGCGCACCACCGGATTTTCCCTGGCATCGCGGCCGGCGCTCCAGATGCGTATGCAGAACTGATCGAGTCAGGTTCGAGCGATTTCGAGGCCGGTCCGGCGTGGACCGGCGATGCCGAGTTACGTCTGTTCGACTCACCCACCGAGGAGCTGTCACGGCTGAGCGTCGAGGAGATCATCGGCGGTTACTACCGGCAAGTCGGCGTGGTCTGGAACGGAGGTCGGACCCTAGCCACGCTCACTTAGCATGTCCGTCATGCCCGATCGCCGCACGCTGGCCGAAACCGAGAAAGCGATGAGCGAACACGTCAGCGAACTGTCCCTGAACTTTCCTGCGGCGGCTGCAGTGTCGAGCCTCTACCGCGCGGCGAACGCCGTCCGCGTGCATCTGACGAATTCGGTGCTCCGCGAGCACGGACTTACCTGGACAGGCTTTGTGGTGCTATGGGTGGTGTGGATCTGGGACGGGCTGGAGACCCGCCATGCCGCTGAGAATGCAGCGATCTCCAAGGCCACGCTGACTGGCGTCGTCAAGACTCTCGAGACGCGTGGGCTGATGACCCGCCGTGTCAGCGATACCGACCGGCGGTTGGTGAACCTCGAGCTGACCCCGGCTGGCCTGACTTTGATGAAGGAGCTATATCCGGCCTTCAACGCCGCGGAGGCCGAGGTGGTTGCCGGATTGTCGCAAAGGAGCCTGGCCCAGCTGACCAACAGCCTCCGATCGATCGTCACCGAGCTCGAGGCCAAGTCCAGCGCGGCAGTCATCGACGAAGTCGGCTGAGCGCATGCGCCCTGAGCTTGTCGAAGGGTGCACATCTGCGCCCTGAGCTTGTCGAAGGGTGCACATCCGCGCGCCTCGGCGAGCTCAGCGCACATGCTCGCGCGGAGCGATTCGACAAGCTCAGCGCACTTGTAGGGGCGTGGCGTGCCTGGCGCGAACCGCGGCGGCGGCAACAAAATGCCGGAAGACCTCGGCCTGCACCGGATCAGTTGCCGCCGAGTCTTCGGGATGCCACTGGACGCCGAGATACCAGCCTGCATGATCTTGTAATGTCACCGCCTCGATGACACCGTCAGCCGAGTACGCCGCGGGGATCAGACCAGCTCCCAGTGTGGCGATGCATTGATGGTGGTAGCAGGAGATTGCAGTGCGGCGTCCGACGATCTCGCCCAGCGGAGACGTCTCGTCAACTTCAAGATCATGTACGCGGTTCTTGTGGTTGCCGACAGTGTCGTCCATGTCTTGGACAAGATCACCACCGAGCGCGACGTTGACGAGCTGAGTGCCCCGGCAAATCGCCAGCAGCGGCAGGTGATCGGCGAGCGCGACGTGCGCCACAGCAAGATCAAATGCATCCTGCTCCTCATCGACCCCGTACTGAGTTGGGTGCGGCTGCTGGCCTGACCACCGGGCCGCGACATCGCCGCCGCCCGGTAGCAGCACACCGTCTGCGAACCAGATGCGCTCCCGGGCAGCATCGTCGTCGATCTCGAGGTCCGGAGCGTACGGATGCACGACCACGGGCTCTCCACCGGCCGCGAACACCGCCTGCACGAGGGCACGCGCGGTTACCTCGGCCTCGTAGCGTAGGGCGGTCGCACCTGGAGAGAAGCGTGCCGGAATGACGATCAGCGGCCGACGGGCATCGCGGGCTTTCTCAGGCATAGCGAATCCATGTCGTCTTGAGTGAGGTGTACTCATCGAGCGCATGCCGGGACTTGTCTCGGCCGAACCCCGACAGCTTGACGCCACCGAACGGGACAGCCATGTCGCCCTCCTCGTAACAATTGACCCAGACGGTCCCCGCCCGCAGGGCACGTGACACCCGATGCGCTGTTCCAAGATCGGAGGTCCACAGGGCCGCCGCAAGACCGTACGGCGTGTCGCCAGCAACACGCACCGCCTCGGCTTCGTCGTCGACCACCTGGACGGCAAGTACGGGTCCGAAGATCTCCTCGCGAACCAGGGGGTTGTCCGCAGCGGCTCCCGTCACCACAGTTGGTTCGAGATAGGCACCGCCTGTATCGGTGAGCACCCGGTGCCCGCCGACCCGCAGTGAGGCACCTTCGGCTAGACCATGATCGAGATGCCCGAGCACGCGCTCCAGGCTGCGTTCATCGACCAATGGGCCCATCTTGGTGTCCGGAAGCAGCGGATCGGCCGGAAACCACTGAGCAGCGGTGTCCACGATCCGCTCCACCACTCTGTCCGCCACGTCAGCGTGAACCACCAGCCGGGAGCCTGCGGTACACATCTCACCGGAGTTGAAGTAGATCGCCCAGGCCGCTGCGTCTGCGGCCGCGTCCAGGTCTGGAGCGTTCGGGAAGATGATGTTGGGCGACTTGCCGCCCAGTTCGAGATAGACCCGCTTGAGGTTGCTGTCTGCGGAATAGCGCATGAAGTGGCGCCCCACCTCGGTGGATCCCGTAAAGGTGAGCACGTCAACATCGGGATGCTCTCCCAGCCGGCGGCCAGTCACCTGACCGTCCCCGCTGATCACATTGAAGACGCCCGGCGGCAAACCCGCCGTGACGCCCAAGTCGGCAACCCGCTGCATGGAAAGCGGCGATTGCTCTGCGGTCTTCAGGACCACCGTGCAACCGGCAGCCAACGCCGGCGCCAGCTTCCATCCGCCGAGCGTCAGAGGAAAGTTCCATGGAACGACAGCCGCGACGACACCGGCCGGCTCCCGGGTGACCAGGGAAAGCTCGCCCTCCTCGGTCGGCGTGATCTCACCGGATTCCTTGTCAGCCAGCTCGCCGTAGAAGCGGAGACAACGGATCAGGGCCCGCAGTTCGATCTGATACGCGTCTCGAATGGGCTTGCCCATCTCGAGACTGATCAACAGGGCGATCTCCTTGCGATGCTCCTCGACCAGATCGGCGAAGTGCTGGAGGATCTCGCCCCGGGATCGTGGGTGCAATCGGGGCCACGGGCCATGATCAAATGCCTCACGAGCGGCCGCCACGGCCGCGTCGGCATCATCCGGTTGCGCCCAGGCGAGCTCTACAAGCGTCGAGCCGTCTCTCGCAGCCTTCACGGAACGGGTCGAGCCGTCGAGCGCGGCGCGACGCTCACCGCCAATGAGCATGCCGTCGGGAATCTCCGTATCGCTGGCCAGTTGCCGCCAATCGGTGGCCGCGACCGGGTCCGAAACCATGCGCTCACCCAGTCTTTCCGGGTTGACCAATCGATCGAACTTAAATACGTTTGGGCCCTAACGATAGCTGGTCGGGCCAGCGGAGCGTAGCTTCCCGATCGACCCATGGACCACCTCCAGCAGCAGACAGGGGCGCGGATGACCACTGCGACGGTCGAGGGCGTGGAGGTGGACACCCGCCATTGGATTGGCGGTGAACGCGTTGCGTCGCAGACCACTTTCACCGACATCTCCCCGATCGACGAGCAGTCGATTGCCGAAATCTCGGCCGGCTCCGTAGCGGAGGTCGACGCCGCGGTGCGGGCCGCCGAGCAGGCCTTCCCCGGCTGGGCTGCGATGCCACGGCACGAGCGTGCCGAGCTCCTTCGCAAAGTCGCCGATGGAATCGACGCCCGCGCCGAGGAACTCGCGAGGGTCGAGACTCGTGACAACGGCTCCCTGCTGCGCTCTCACCGGCGAAGTGTGATGCCTCGGGTAGGTATGAATTTCCGATTCTTCGCCGACTATCTCGAGAAGCTCGGCCACCCCGGCGGTGAGATCCGCGGCCATCGGGAACGGGTCACCTACGATCCAGCCGGCGTAACGGCGATCATTACGCCGTGGAACGCGCCGCTGATGCTCGCAACGTGGCGCATCGGACCGGCGTTGGCAGCGGGCAACACCGTCGTCGCGAAGCCCCCGGAGTGGGCCCCCCTCACCGCGTCGCTGCTGGCTGACATCACCCAGGAGGCCGGCGTGCCGGCCGGTGTCTTCAACGTCGTTCAGGGCACCGGCGCCCACGCCGGGGCACCGCTGACGGCACACCCGGGCATCCGTCGGCTGTCGTTTACCGGTTCCGTGCCGACTGCCGGTGTGATCGCCAAGGCCGCAGCGCCCAACATCGTCCCGCTGTCGTTCGAACTCGGCGGCAAGTCGCCGCTCGTGGTGTTCGCTGATTCCGATTTCGATCTTGCCGTCAGCCTGGCGGTCGAGCAGTTCGACAACTCGGGCCAGGTGTGTCTGGGTGCGTTCCGAATTCTGGTGGAGGATTCGATCGCCGACCGATTCACCGAAGCCGTGCTCGCCGAGGCGCAAACGATCATGCAGGGCGACCCGCGCGACGAGCAGACCGACATGTCGTGCTTGGTGAGTCGGCAGCATTTCGATCGGGTGGACGGCTTCGTACGCCGGGCTCTCGCAGCCGGCGCTCGGCCAATTCTGGGCGGCTCACCGAATGAGCAGCTTGGTCACCTCTACTATCGGCCGACGATCTTGGTCGACGCGGAACCGGGGAGCGAGATCTTGACCGAGGAGGTTTTCGGCCCAGTCCTCACCGTCCAGACTTTCTCCGGCGAGGAGCAGGCGATCGACCTTGCCAACGGCACACGGTTCGGCCTTGCCGCGACCTTGATCACCGGGGATCCGGATCGCGCCGAGCGGGTCAGCGCCCGGCTCAACGCCGGAACGGTCTGGGTCAACTGCTTCTTCGTCCGCGACCTCGGCGCACCGTTTGGCGGAAATGGCAGATCCGGGATCGGTCGCGAGGGCGGGATCTATTCGTTCGACTTCTACACCGACATCAAGAACACCGTGTTCTCGCCCAACGGCTGGACCACGAACGGGTAACGCCTGCACTCACAACAGCGCGTGGACATATCGCGAAAGGAAGATGATCATGGGCGAGGTGGTAGGCGCGGGTTTGATCGCGCACGTTCCGACGATCGTGCTGCCGGAGGATATTCGACGAGAGTTGAACAACGGTGAAGACACCACCCTAGTTGCGGGCCTCCACCAGCTCCGCAAAGAAGTATTCGAAACCCTTGATTACGACACCGTCGTCGTCTTGGACTCTCACTGGGCGACGACCGTCGAGTTCGTGGTCACCGCACAGGAACGGCGCCACGGCCTGTTCACCTCAGAGGAATTGCCACGTGGAATGACTCAACGACCCTACGACTTTCTCGGTGATCCCGAACTCGCCTACCTGATCGCGTCCAAAGCCGATGATCATGCGACCTGGATCACGGCAATCTCCGATGATCAATTGCCGATCTTCTACGCCACGACCAATTTGTGGGAGTTCCTCGGGCAGGGTCTGCCGGACAAGAAATGGATCTCTATCGGCGTGTGCCAGACCGCTGATACGGAGGACAACCTCCGGCTCGGCCGGGCACTTGGCGATGGCATCGCCGAGAGCGATCGGAAGGTCGTGCTGCTGGCTTCCGGCGCCCTCAGCCACACCTTCTGGCCACTGCGGGAGCTGCGTAAGCATGAGGCCGCTGGAATCGACCACATCTTCACGCCGGAGGCTGCCGCCGCCGACGCCGAGCGAATGCAATGGTTCGAAGCTGGTGATCATGCGCAGGTCTTGGCGACGATGTCGGAGTTCTACCGCTTCCGACCTGAGGCCAGGTTCGGGCACTACCTGATGATGATCGGGGCCCTCGGCGAGGGCGACTGCACAGCCACAGGCCGCCGCTACGGCGAATACGAGAACTCAATCGGCACTGGTCAGGTTCATTACTGGTTCGACAGGCCTGAGGGTGGGTTCCCGAGGTCGCGGCGTACGCCGGCGGACGCCGACGTCCGGCAACAGGCGGCCGGTCCGGATTTGCCTGCGGCCGGCTGAAACCACTCACCATTCCGAGGAGTACGCATGCCTCTCCGCGAAACGCGTCGGATCCTCCTGGACGGCAACGTCGTGGACGTCGCACGCCAAGGCGATGAGCTGGTAGCGGGCGATGGTCGCACGATCGCCATTGATGAGGCGGTGCATTTGCCGCCGACAATTCCGTCCAAGATCATCTGTGTGCATCTGAACTACTCCTCACGGGTGGAGGAGATGATGGTGTCCCTGCCGCCTGCACCGACGTACTTTCACAAGCCGGTGTCTGCGCTCAACGCCCACGAGTCAGCGGTCGTCAGGCCTCTCGGCTGCAAATGGTTGAACTACGAGGGCGAGATTGCCATCGTGATCGGGCGCACGGCCCGAAACATCTCGCCAGGCGAAGCCGCGGATTACATCCGGGGCTACTCGATCGCCAACGACTACGGGCTGCACGATTTCCGCGATACCGATTCCGGGTCGATGCTTCGGGTGAAGGGCGCGGACACGCTGTGCCCGGTCGGTCCGGGACTCGTTGAGGGGTGGGACTTCCAGGGCAAACAGATCCGAACCCTCGTGAACGGGAACGTGCGTCAGGCCGGCAACACCAGCGAGATGAAGTGGGACATGCACTATCTGGTGGCCGACATCGCACGCACCATTACGCTCCAGCCAGGTGACATCCTGCTGTCCGGAACACCGGCAATCTCTCGAACCGTGTATCCGGGCGACGTGGTCGAGGTGGAGGTAGAGGGTCTCGGCAGGCTCCGCAATCACATTGTCGAAGGGCCAACGCCCATCCGCAGCGACGTAGGCGCTCAACCCACCGAGTCCGAAGAGGTCTTGTCCACCGCCAAGGGCGGCGACTGGGAGTTCCGGGGCATCCGCAAGCCGCAGGTCTGAAGGACGCATTGAAAGAATGGAGCACTCGTGACTCAGGAAACTCCCTCGAGCCCACCACCCTCAGCCGGTGCATCCTCGACTACGGCCGACATTGCACGACGCGATTCTCAGCAGCTGCGACACGGCCGCCTGGGGGTATTCGCGGTCGCCTTCTTCGTGATCTCGGCGGCAGCTCCGCTGACCGCCATGGCCGGCGGCGCCCCGGTCGCCATGCTGCTGGGCAACGGCCCCGGAATTCCTCTCGCGTACGTGATCGTGAGCCTGATTCTGCTGATCTTCGCGGTCGGCTATACAGCCATGGCGCGGCATCACACCAGCACCGGGGCCTTCTACAGCTTTGTGTCCCGCGGTTTGCGGCAACCCGCAGGCGGCGCCGCCGCGATGATCGCCCTGCTCGGCTACAACGCCATGCAGATCGGTCTGTATGGCTTGTTCGCCGCTGCCGCCGCGGGATTCTTCAGCGACAATCTCGGCATCAATCTCCCGTGGTGGGTCTACGCATTCGTTGCCATGGCGATCATCGCGGTGCTGGGCTACCGCCAAGTCGATCTTTCGGTCAAGGTGCTCTCGATCTTGGTCAGCCTCGAGTTCTTGATCGTCCTCATCCTCGACGCGGCGATCTTGATCCAAGGCGGTCAAGGCGGCACAGCCCCGTTGAACGCCGCGCCATTCACCTGGGCCGCCTTTACCAGCGGCTCGATCGCGATCGCACTGTTGTTCAACTTCGCGTCTTTCATCGGATTTGAGGCCACCACCATTTACAGCGAGGAGGCCAAGGACCCGACGCGTACCGTCCCGCGGGCAACCTATGTCGCCGTCCTGACCATCGGCATCTTCTACACGGTGACCACGTATCTGATGGTGGAAGGCCAAGGCGCCGTCGGTCTTCAGGAATACCTCGGCAGCCTGCAGCCTGACCCGACCGCGTTCCTGTTCGCCCTTGGCGAGACCTATATCGGAGCGGTGCTGACGACGGTCATGTCCTTGCTGTTCATCTCGAGCGTGTTCGCAGCGCTCTTGGCCTTTCACAACGCCGTGGCCCGGTACCTCTACGCGCTCGGCCGCGAAGGGCTCGTCCCGGAGCGGCTCGGCCGCACCCACGCCAAGCACCTCAGTCCCCATGTCGGCTCGCTCAGCCAGTCCATCCTTGCTTTGGTCGTCGTCTTGATCTTCGTCCTGACGCAGCAGGATCCGGTCCTGGCACTGTTCACCTGGCTCACTCAGCTCGGCACCCTGGGAATCATCGTGTTGATGTCCCTGTCCTCGTTCGCGGTGGTGGCCTTCTTTGCTCGCCACCGGGATCTGGATTCCAACGTTCTCCGCACGATCGTTGCTCCCATCGTCGGCGGAGTGGCTATGGCCGCAGTCGCGATCTATGCCGCCTCGCAATTCGGCCTTTTGATCGGCAACCCGGACAGTCCACTGCGCTGGATATTGCCGGCTTTGATCCTGGTTGCCGCAATTGGCGGAATCATCGCTGCGATCAATCTGAAAGGGCGATCACCAGAGATGTATGCCCAGATGGGTCGACATCGCGACATCGAGCTAACGCCTGGCTCGTAGCTGGTTGGACGGATCGGATTTCCCTATGGGCAGTGGATCACCGGTCAACTGCTGTACAGCGACGGCGGCTTCCCCAAAGGACGCCTACCACTTTGAGACTCCTGAACAAGGTGAGAGGAGGAGGATGTCCACGTGCTCAGGTTGACGTCGCCGGCATTCGAAGACGGCCAGGAGATTGCTCAAAAGTTTGGAAAGAGGGCGCAGAACATCTCACCGCCGCTGCAGTGGGACGGCGTGCCGGACAGGACGAGATCCTTCGCGCTCACGTTGGTCGACCTCCATCCCGTCGCCAGAGGCTACGTGCACTGGTTGGTTGCCGACCTCAGCCCGCAGCTCAGCTCGTTGCCGGAAGGAGCAGCAGCGGAACGGAATCCAGGCTTTACCGAGATCAAGCCGTACGCCGGACCCTTCCCGCCCTCGGGCACGCACGATTACGAGTTCACTCTGTACGCGCTACGGACCGATCGGCTCGGCGTCCGGCCCGGAGCGACGCTGGAGGAATTCAGGCAGGCTGCAGAACAAAACTCGCTGGCCACGGCCACTCTGATCGGGAAGTTCACCAAGATCAGCTAGGCCCGAGACCTCAGAAAGGCCATGACGAGCGCTCAGGTACTCCACTTCTCGCCCGTGAGCTGCTCAAAGATCTCCACATAGCGGGCCCGCGTCTCCGTGACGACATCCGCAGGAACTGGGGGGCCAGGGTAGGTGCGATCCCAGTCGCCTAACGACGACGACCAGTCCCTTAGATATTGCTTGTCGTACGACCACTGTGGCCGGCCCGGCTGGTACTCGGCCACTTTCCAAAAGCGTGACGAGTCAGGCGTCAGAACCTCATCGGCCAAGATCAACGTCCCGGCGGCGTCGCGCCCGAACTCGAACTTGGTGTCAGCGATGATCACTCCACGTTCCCTCGCGATCTCGGCGCCCCGCGTGTAGATCGCCAGCGTCAAGCGCTCAAGATCATCTGCAGTTCCCTGGCCCACCAGACCGCCGACCTCCGCCATAGTCATGAATTCGTCATGGCCGACTTCGGCCTTGGTGGTCGGGGTGAAGACCGGCTCGGGCAGCCGGTCAGCCTCGACAAGGCCGGGCGGAAACTGAACGCCCGAGATCGAGCCGGTCGCCCGATAGCTCTCCAGGCCGAGCCCAGCCAGGTAGCCGCGAGCGATGCATTCGACGGGGACCATGTCGAGCCGGCGGCAACGAATCGCCCGACCCTTCCATTCGGGCGGGACATCATCGCTCAGTACATGATTGGGCACCAGATCAGCCATCTGGCCGAACCACCACAAGGACAGCTGCGTCAAGATCGCGCCCTTGTCGGGAATCGGCGTCGGCAGCACGACGTCGTAGACCGACACCCGATCAGAGGCGACCAGGATCAGATCGTCCCCGTCGGCGTAAACATCTCGTACCTTGCCCTGACGAATCAGCTCCACAGGCAGGGTTCTAGCACACCTTCGCGGGCGCGCGATCCACGTTTCCCATCTCATGACGACCAACGTGGATGCTGGGCGTTCAAATCAGCCACGTTGGTCGTCTTGCGACGGCAAACGCAATCGCCGCAGGCGTCCTCAGACGCACCTACTGAGCCCACGCAAATCAGCAAAGGACTCGACCGATCTCGCGCTCAGCAATGAACTTGAGATCGTTCGAGTCCCCTGTGCGTTGGCGTCCCTAACGCGTGGTGTCTCCGTCTTCAAACTTGGTGGCGCCGCTCGCCGCCCGAAGGGCATCCGCCACGTTCTCCTGGCTGTCTTTCACGTTCTCCGCAGCCTGCTTGACATCCGCCTTGGACTCCTGCGTGCGTCCTTCGGCCTCGAGATCCGGGTTGTCGGTTGCATCGCCCATGGCCGCCTTGGCCTTGCCGGCAAGCTCTTCAGCCTTGTCCTTCGCCTTGTCCGCGAAACCCATAAGGAACCTCCTGTGTTCGGTCGGCTCGGTCTTGCCCCGCGTACTTCCAGCGGAGCGGTCTTCTGCTCCCTTACCCACTCTCAACAGGTCAACACCTTCAGGGCGCCGAGCTTCAGGGTGCTGGGGCCGACATCTCCGAACTGATCACGGAGACAGGAATCCTTTGGATGGTGTTGTTGGCAAATCCGCCGCGACTCCAACGCTGCGCAAGCGGTTGCGTCCGGCCAGTTGCATCGGTGGCGCGGGCGGACAGCAGGTAATTGCCCCTCTCCGCGTGCCACCGCCATGTCCATCGTGCCCAGCCGTGCGAGTCGGGCGCTGGCTCGAGATCAGCAACCGCCCATGTGTCCCCACCATCGACGCTGACCTCGACCATCGTGACCTGCGCCCAGCCCGACCAGGCACGACCCTCGATCTGAACCGCACCAGACCCCAGGACGCGCCTGCGCGACATGAAGTCAGGGAAACCAGGAGGCATCAGCAACGCTCGCGGCTCGATCCGGGTCAGCGGAACGCCTGGTTCCTCAGCAGTGTCGCGCAATCGGTACGCCCGCATCTGGAAGCCGTCGAATCGCTCGGGCAACGACGGTGATCCGTCGCAACCACTTGACGTGCGCCATGCCGTACCAGCCCGGAACGATCAGCCGCAGCGGGGCGCCATGCTGCGGCGGCAGCGGTGCGCTGTTCATCTCGTACGCCAGCATGACGTCCTCGCCCATCGCTTCGGCTACCGGCAGCGCCCGTTGGTAATCCTGCTCGACGCCTCGCTCGATGCCATGATCGGCGCCGGTGAAGACGACATCGACGGCACCGTCAGCAACTCCGGCTTCCTGCAGCAGGCTCGACAGCGGCGTGCCGCTCCAGCGGGCGGTGCCGACGGCTTCGCTCAGCCACGGCTGGCTGACCGGACGCGGTAGCAACTGCGCACGGCCATTTCCGGCGCACTCGAGCGTTACCACTGATGAGATCTGGGGCCGGCTCCGGAGAGCTTCGAGGTCCAACGACAACGGCGTGTCGACCAGACCGTCGATGACCAGCTCATAGGTGCTCGGATCGGTCGCGGGTATGTCGTAGTGGATCAGCAAGTAGTGCAGTCCGGGTGGGGTGATGTCCCAGCGCAAGGACTCGAGCGGCATACCGTGGTTGCGAGCGGCCAGCTGCAGCTCGTCGGTGGAAATGCCTTCCTCAGGATTCGCAACTCGGGCAGGCGAGCTGATGCTCTCGAGATCACTGGTCACCGTGGATCCTTTCGGCACTCACTGTAACGCTGCGGCTCGGCCCTCACTGAACGCCGCCGCCGTCAACTTGCTCGCAGCAATGATCGGCCCTCGCGCCAGAAAGCCGCCAGATCCTCGATCGACCGGAACTCGGAAACATCCCGGAGCCCGCCGAAAGGCGCGTTCCAGAAGGGTCCGCCATCATGATCATTTGCGCTGACGTAGGCGTAGGGAGACGGATGGAAGTCGTCGCCAGGTGATGACCCGTACGAACGATCATCGAGCAAGATCGCGAGGTCGAAGTGCTCCGGCCACAAGATCGGCTGCTGGTCGGGATCGAGTACACGCAGCGCAGCATCGCTGAGCGCGTACCAGTCGAGGATGAGCCGCGCAGCTGCCGGATCAAGATCAACAATGTCATCCCGCCGCACACCGCTTCCATCCCGATAGATTCCTGGCGCTCCGAACTCGACACCCAGATTGTCGGCAAGATCGCCGAACCGCCCGGCCGCCGGCACCCGCGAGTCCCCCGCCACCAGGTCCAGTCCATCCAGCCGCAGCTCAGGCCCGGCCGTGGTGCCGAAACCGCCGGGGGTAATCGCGAGCGCGATCTCACCCGTCGCCTGGTACTGCGGGCCGGCCAGCAGGCATTCGGCGATCCCGTGCAACTGACGTCGGGTCGCCACCAAGGTCTGGCTGACCGAGCCTGAATCCGCGTGATCCATTCGACTCCTCGAGGTAACTGCTGGCAGGTTGCCCACTTACGCGCATGGAAGTTGCAACCTGCCAGCAGTTTTGCAGCAGGACTGGTCAAACGGTCATGGGGGCACCCTCGACTCGGCGCCTCAGCTGCAGCAGCGGCCTCCAAGTCGGCAATCACGATCTTCCTCATCTGGAACAGAGCCTGGGTGACGCGTGCTGCCTGCGCCGTATCGCTGCTGGACATCAGCTCCTCGAACCGCGTGGGGCACGATCTGCCACGAGACGCCATACTTGTCCTTCAACCACCCGCACATGGACTCCTCGCCGCCTCCGTCGGTCAGAGCGGTCCAGTAACGATCGACCTCAGCCTGGTCCTCGCACGGCACCTGGAACGAGATCGACTCGTTGAACCGTGAACTCCGGGCCGCCGTTCAGCGCAACGAACTTGCTCCCGTTCAGCACGAAATCGACAGTCATCGTCTGACCAGCACGCTCCCCAGCGGCGTACGGAGTCACCTTGCCGACGCTCGAGCTTCGGAAAGATCTCCGCGTAGAACCTCGCCGCCTCCTCGCCCTCGGTGTCGAACCACAGACATGTGGTGAACGCGTTCATTGCCTAACTCCTTCGTCGCTTGATTGTTTCCTGACGACTTATCCACGATCACTCTTCTCAGGTATTAGACCCGGCAAGCAGCACGAACTCATCGCCCATCCTGGCACCCAGGTTGCTGGCAATAGTGTTGTCGGAATGAAGATCACCTTCGTGCAGGGCGATATCACCGAGCAAGACGTCGACGCGATCGTCAATGCAGCCAACCATTCGCTGCTGGGCGGCGGAGGGGTCGATGGAGCCATCCATCGTCGAGGTGGACCCGAGATTCTGGCTGAGTGCCAGAAGCTCCGGCAGGACAAGTATCCTGACGGCTTGCCGACCGGCCAGGCCGCCGCTACGACTGCTGGACGGCTCAAGGCGCGCTGGGTCATCCACACAGTTGGGCCGACGTACGCGGAGTCCAAGGACAAGTCGCACCTGCTCGCGGACTGCTTCCGAAACTCGCTGCGCGATCGCCGATGAGCTGGGTGCTGGCACAGTCGCTTTCCCGGCTATTTCGACCGGCGTCTATCGCTGGCCGGTTGATGATGCGGCGCGCATCGCGTTGGAGACGGTGCGGGCCAGCGACACGCAGGTGGACGAGGTGAGGTTCGTCCTCTTCGACCAGCGGGCGTACGACGCGTTCACCGCTCAAGCCTCATCGACCGAGGGTTAGCCCCGGGAACTCGCCCTATTGCCGCATCAGGCGGCCGGTGCCACCCTGGACATGTGCGTACTCTGCTCAACATCATCTGGTTCGTCTTCAGCGGCTTCTGGCTCTGGCTCGCCTACATGCTGGCCGGAATCATCTGCTGCTTGCTGATCATCACCATCCCGTGGGGCATCGCCTCCTTCCGCATGGCGAGCTATGCGGCGTGGCCATTCGGCCGTGAGCTGGTTGACAAGCCAAACGCAGGGATCTTCTCGTTCCTCGGCAATGTCATCTGGGTCATCGTCGCCGGCTGGTGGATTGCACTGACTCACATTGCAACTGGGATCCTGCTCTGCATCACGATCATCGGAATCCCGCTGGGCGTCGCTAACTTCAAGCTGATCCCGGTTTCGTTGATGCCGCTGGGCAAGCAGATCGTCAGCAAGCCGCCACGGTCGAGCGAGCTCCCGGTGGCAAAGCCAACAGCTACCGGCGAACCTTTTCAAATGCCGTAATCGCCTGGTCAAGATCATCGCGGGAATGCGCGGCGGACATCTGAGTTCTGATTCTGGCCTTGCCCCGCGGTACGACTGGGTACGAGAACGCACGCACGTAGATTCCCTCGGCCAGCAGCCGGTCGGCCATCGCGGCCGCCTCGACCGCGTCCCCGATCATGATCGGCACGATTGGATGATCAGATTCGGGAATCTCGAAGCCACGCGCAACCATTTCTGAGCGGAAGTACGCCGTGTTCTCACGTAGCTGCTGCAACAGCTCGCCAGATGTCTCGAGCAGATCAAGCGTGGCGATGCCCGCCGCTGCGATGGAAGGTGCCAAGGAGTTGGAGAAGAGATACGGCCGCGACCGCTGCCGAAGCATCTCGACGATCTCCGTATGGGCGGCGGTGTAGCCCCCACTCGCACCGCCCAAGGCCTTCCCCAGCGTCCCCGTCACGATGTCCACTCGATCTTGGACACCGAACAGTTCCGGCGTCCCGGCACCGGTCGGACCCATGAACCCTACGGCGTGGGAGTCGTCCACCATGACGAGCGCGCCATAGCGCTCGGCAAGATCGACGATGGCGTCGAGGGGCGCGACGTAGCCGTCCATGGAAAACACTCCATCGGTGGCGATCAGTCGTGTCGAGCGCCTTGCGACTCGCGAAGTTTTGCTTCGAGGTCGGCCATGTCCCTGTTGGCGATAACGCATGCGAGTGGCCTTGCACAGCCGTACGCCGTCGATGATGCTCGCATGATTCAGCTCGTCGGAGATGACGGCATCCTCAGGGCCCAAGCAGAGTCTCGAAGAGGCCACCGTTCGCGTCGAAGCAGGAGCGAGTACAAGATCGCATCCTCAGTACCGAGGAACTGGGCGAGCCGGCGCTCCAGCTCCTTGTGAATCTCGGCAGTGCCGCAGATGAAGCGTACCGAGGCCATGCCGAACCCCCAGCGATCCAAGCGCCTGCTGGGCGGCCGCGATCATGGCCGGGTGATCAGCCAGACCGAGGTAATTATTGGCGCAGAAGTTGAGCAGCTGTCTGATCTCCGACCCCGATCCGGGCCGACTGCGGGGTGCTGATCACTGCCTCACCCTTGTACAGGCCCTCGGCCTTGAGCGTGCTGAGATCATCAGCGAGTTGATCTTTTAGCGTGGCGTACATGATCGTTCCCGTTCTATCCTTCCCAGCTCATGATCACCTTTCCACCGTGGCCGGAACGCGCCGCCGCGAAGGCCTTCTCGTACTCGGTGTAGTGGAAGCGATCAGTGATCACACCGGAGATGTCGAGTCCGCTCTCGAGCAGCACCGACATCTCGTACCAGGTTTCAAACATCTCACGGCCGTAGATGCCCTTGATAGTCAGCATCTTCAGCACGATGGCGGCAACATCGACGCTGATCTCGGCCGACGGTAGGCCGAGCACGGCGATCCTGCCGCCATGAGTCATCTGTGTGATCATGTCGCGCAGCGCCGCTGAACTGCCGGACATTTCCAGCCCGACGTCGAAACCCTCGCGCATGCCGAGCTCGAGCTGCGCGTCCGCGACGTTCTCGCGGTCGATGTTCACCGCTCGCGTCACGCCAAGCTTGCTCGCCAGTGCCAGCCGCTCGTCGCTGTGATCGGTGATCACCACATGCCGTGCGCCCGCGTGCTTGCTGACCATCGCCGCCATGATGCCGATCGGTCCCGCGCCGGTGACCAGGACGTCCTCGCCGAGCATCGGAAACGCCAGCGCCGTGTGCACCGCATTGCCGAAGGGGTCGAAGATCGCAGCGACCTCTGGATCGATGGGCTCACGATGCACCCAGGCGTTGCCGGACGGCAGCGCAACGTATTCGGCAAAGGCGCCGTCAAGGTGGACACCGATAACTCGAGTGTGAATGCAGAGATGGCGCCGGCCTGCACGGCAGTTGCGACACCGGCCACAGACCAGATGGCCCTCGCCGCTTACCAGATCGCCTACCGCAACGTCAGCGACGCCGGAGCCGATCTCGACCACCTCGCCAGAGAACTCATGGCCCACGGTCACCGGCGGTCTGCATGTTCTTTTGCGCCCATTCGTCCCAAGACTTCGATATGCAGATCGGTACCGCAGATGCCGGTCGCCTTGACCCTCACCAGCACATCGCCTGCCCCGACGACTGGCACCGCGAATATCGACCAGCTCCAGCCCTGGACCCGGTCGCGTCTTCACAAGGGCTTTCACCAGCTGCCTCCCACATCGCCACACTGCCACACCGCGGCTCGTCATGATGTGGAGCACCTCAACCGCAACACGCCGTGGCGCGAGCATCCGAGAGCGCTGCCGACGAGTGCAGGAGCTCTGGCGAAACCCGTTCGCGATCGATCTGGCTTCGAAGACGGTCAGTTCACCAGATCCGACGAAGACGGCGCGCGAGCGCAAGGCCGTTGCGCGAGCGTCGGAGGAGCGCGCTGACGAGTGCAGGAGCGATGAGCGAAACACACCGTCGCCAGCAGTCAGATCTGACGCGAGCGTGTGCACGCGAGCGACGAACGACTCAGCTTTCAGCGCCCGTGCGCGAGCGCAACCACAAATAAATGGGTGAAGCTCCGGTCAAGTATGAGTTGACCGGAGCTTCGTAGCCACTTGCGAACCGAAGCTCGCGGTGTGGCGTAGACCATTTATATGCCTCCGCTGGACCCCTTGGCAAGAGGCTGCGGTGTCTTTTTTTCGTCATCGGCGTGTCACCCGGAATTAACGGCGTGTCGAAACAATTGACACGTACTGAGGGCCCGGGGGCGTGTCGCTGCAGAGTTCGAAAAGGCCCACGCAGCAGACTGAGAGTGCCCTTCCGGGCCCTGCCGGGTATGAGCCGGCAGGGCTCATACGTTCCTGCTGATCAGCGGGGGCAGACTGGAACGGTGCCGGTCAGTGTTTTCGATTTGTTCAGCATCGGCATTGGTCCGTCAAGTTCCCACACCGTTGGGCCGATGCGTGCGGCGGGTCGCTTTGTCGCAAGTCTGGACCGCGACGGTCTACTCCCCCGGACGACACGGGTTCGCTCAGAGCTGTTCGGTTCCCTGGGCGCGACCGGACATGGCCATGGCAGCTACAACGCCGTGTTGTGGGGCCTGGAGGGCGAGGATCCAGAAACCGTCGACACCAACAACGGCCCGTTGCGTGCCGATGAGATCAGACGAACCGGACAGCTACGGCTCAACGGCACACACGCAGTCTCATTCGATGCTGAGGAACGATCTGATCCTGTATCGCCGCCGTTCGCTGCCGTTCCACCCCAATGGCATGACCTTCACCGCGTACCGAGACGGCAAAGTGCTGTGTGAGCGCACCTACTACTCGATCGGCGGCGGATTCGTCCTGGACGACGACGACTCTGGGCACCCGCAACTCTGCCGGACCCGACGCCGGTGCCATATCCGTTCCGCACCGGCACCGAACTGCTGGGCTGCTGTAACCAGGACGCAAACCTCAGCATCAGCCAGGTCATGCTTGCCAATGAATGCGTGCGGCGGTCCGAGGCAGAGGTCCGTGCGGGCCTACTCAAGATCTGGTCGGTCATGGCCGAGTGCATCGCACCGCGGGTGCTCCACACCCGGAGTTCTTCCGGGCGGCCTCAAGGTACGGCGCCGGGCGGCCGAGCTGTATCAGCGGCTCGTTTCGAACGAAAACGGAGACCAAGAATCGACCCCCTCGCCGCCATGGACTGGGTGACGCTGTGGGCGCTGGCCGTCAACGAGGAGAACGCCTCGGGCGGCCGTGTGGTGACAGCACCGACCAACGGTGCTGCCGGCATCATCCCGGCAGTTCTGCACTACGCGGTCAGATTCGTGCCTGGGCACCGATGACGACGCCATCGTCAGACTTCCTGCTGGTTGCCGGAGCGCTCGGCGCGATCTACCAGCAAACGGCGTCGATCTCCGGCGCGGAAGTCGGCTGCCAGGGCGAGGTCGGAACAGCATGCTCGATGGCAGCGGGCGCGCTGGCCGAGATCCTCGGTGGCACGCCGGAGCAGGTGGAGAACGCCGCAGAGATCGGCATGGAACACCATCTCGGGCTCACCTGCGATCCGGTGGGTGGGCTCGTGCAGATTCCTTGCATCGAGAGGAATGCCGTCGGCTCGGTCAAGGCGATCACGGCGGCCCGGCTTGCACTCCATGGCGACGGCGCGCCACACCGTCAGCCTCGACAAGGTGATCAAGACCATGATGCAGACCGGCGCCGACATGAAGATCAAATACAAGGA
This sequence comes from uncultured Actinomycetota bacterium, assembly GCA_963808905.1. GTDB lineage: Bacteria > Actinomycetota > Actinomycetes > Propionibacteriales > Propionibacteriaceae > Microlunatus. The sequence goes on along the minus strand of CAWEHO010000020.1, from coordinate 18,929 downwards.
GACCGCCCGCGGCGGGCTAGCTGTCAATATCGTCGAGTGCTGAAGGCCCGGATCACCGCTCGCGGCCCCAGGCTTCGCTCTCCCAGCGAGCTACCGCTTCGCCGACGCCCGGCGGCCGCTCCGTGAGGCGACGCTGCACGTGTGACACGTCGGCCGATGCAGGCACTGCCCAGAAAGGCCTTGCTGCGCTAGTGTTCTGACAGCGCGGGTCCCTGTTCCCGGGCTGTGAATTTCCACTACGGATCGTCGGGCACGTACCTGCCCGTGGAAAGGAAGTGTGGCGTGGCCACTGTTTCATTCAAGGACGCGACCCGGGTCTACCCGGGAGCTGACAAACCCTCCGTCGACAAACTCAATCTGGAGATCGGCGACGGCGAATTCATGGTCTTGGTCGGACCATCCGGCTGCGGGAAATCGACCTCGCTCCGCATGCTCGCGGGCCTGGAAGAGATCAATGCCGGCGCCATCTGGATCGGTGAGCGCGACGTCACGGATCTGCCGCCCAAAGATCGTGACATCGCCATGGTCTTCCAGAACTATGCGCTATACCCCCATATGACTGTGGGCGACAACATGGGCTTTGCTCTGAAGATGGCTGGGGTTCCGAAGACGGAGCGCCAGCAGCGCGTTCAGGAGGCCGCTCACCTGCTGGGCCTGGAGGAGTTCCTCAACCGCAAGCCGAAGGCGCTCTCCGGTGGCCAGCGGCAGCGCGTCGCCATGGGCCGCGCCATCGTCCGCTCACCGCAGGTCTTCTTGATGGACGAGCCGCTGTCCAACCTCGACGCCAAGCTCCGCGTCTCCACCCGCACCCAGATCGCAGCCCTGCAGACCCGTCTCGGCGTCACCACCGTCTATGTGACTCACGACCAGGTCGAGGCGATGACGATGGGCGACCGTGTTGCGGTCATGAAGCTCGGCATCCTGCAGCAGTGCGACACGCCGCTGACCCTGTACGACGCCCCGCGCAACCTCTTCGTAGCCGGCTTCATCGGCTCGCCTGCCATGAACCTGATTGAGGGCAACGTACAGCCGGACGGCGTGCACCTGGGTGACTACACCGTTCCGGTGCCTCGCGAGACCCTCGCCAAGGCATCCGACGAGACGAACCTCGTGCTGGGAATCCGCCCGGAGAACTTCCGACTCTCCGACAACCCGGAGAGTGGCGAGGGCATCCCGGTCGATGTCGGCGTCGTGGAGGAGCTGGGGGCCGATGCGTTCATCTACGGCACGTTGTCAGGTATCGCCGAGGACGAGTTGATCACCGCTCAGCAGATCGTCGCCCGGATCCACGGGGGCAAGACGCCGCCGAACCGGGGCGAGAGCGTTCGGTTGCTGGTCGACGAGACTCACGTGCACGTCTTCTCGAAGAAGACCGAGGACCGCATCTCTGCTGCAACGACAAGCGTCTTCACCGACTGAATTAGAACTGCCGGCCTCCCGCACGATGTGCGGGAGGCCGATTGTTTGCGTGCTCGACTGACAGGATTGCCTCATGCCCAGGTTCCTCGCCGCACAGCCTGACTCGCGGTTGATCACCCTGCCCTGGGCGACCCCACTCGCCGAGTGGCCCGATGAGAACTTGGTGGCTCTGCCGCGTGGTATCTCTCGCCATGTCGTGCGTTTCGTCCGCGTGGGACTGAGATATATGCATTCAAAGAAGTCGTCGAGCACCTCGCATTGCACGAGTACCGGCTGCTGCGTGATCTCACCCGACTCGACACCCCCTCCGTCGACGCCGTCGGAGTGGTCACTGAACGACTCGACTCCTATCGGGAATCTCTCGACCCGATTCTGATCACCCGGCATCTGCAGTTCTCCCTTCCTTACCGATCCCTGTTCAATCGCGGCGTACGCCAGGACACTGTCAATCGCCTGGTCGACGCGATGGTTGTGCTGTTGGTGCGGCTGCATCTGATCGGCTTCATGTGGGGTGACGTATCCCTGTCCAATACCCTGTTCCGCCGTGACGCCGGGGCATTTGCCGCTTATCTTGTCGATGCTGAGACCGGCGAGCTTCATGACAGGCTCACCGATGGTCAGCGCGAGCATGATCTGACCATTGCTCGAACCAACTTGTACGGTGAGTTCTCAGATCTAGAGGCCGGTGGCCTGCTGGATGAGGCCTTGGATCCGCTGGTGCTGGTGGAGACGATCGAGAGTCGATATCGGGAGCTGTGGGGAGAGCTGACTGACGTCGAGGAATTCAACGCGGGCGAGATGCATCGGATCGAGGGTCGAGTACGTCGACTCAATGCGCTCGGCTTCGATGTCGCCGAATTGGACATCACGACCGATCTCGGCGGCTCCACAATCCGAATCCAGCCCAAGGTGGTTGATGCCGGGCACCACTCACGCAGGCTGATCCGGCTCACCGGAATGGACACCGAGGAGAACCAGGCTCGGAGGCTCCTCAACGATCTTGACTACTACCGAGCCCGCAGCGACCAGCAAGGTGCGGATGAGGCGATTGTGGCGCACGAGTGGCTCACAGAGCAGTTCGAGCCGGTTGTGCAATCGGTACCGACGGAATTGCGGGCCAAGCTGGAGCCCGCCGAGCTGTACCACGAAGTGTTGGAGCACCGCTGGTTCCTGAGCGAGCGAGCTGGAGCCGAGATCCCGCTGGCGGAAGCCGCGCAGTCATACGTGAGCACCGTGCTCCGGGGGCTTCCTGATGAGGAAGTAGCTGTCTCTGACATGGAATCGATGGGTCCGTTGGCCAACCCGTACGACCCCTCGCAGGGATTCGCAGACGGGGATGACGAGAAGCCTTACGACCCTTGGGAGGATGAGGCAGCCGAATCCTCTGCCGAGGAGCCACCGGCAGAGGCCTACCTCGACATTGCGGCTTTGCGCGCGAAGGCCAAAAAGTGACCGCAGCCACGACATATATCAGCGGTTGAACTGGGCCGGGTCCTATTTTCACCGATCCCGTTGACTCTCCAGCCGAGCGCGTTCTGGTCCGATGCGACCGACTAGCGGGCCGGCATTCGCAGAGCGCCATCGAGTCGGATGACCTCGCCATTGAGTAATGGGTTCTCAATGATCGAGGTGACCAACATCGCGTACTCTTCAGGTCGACCCAGTCGCGCCGGGTGCGGAACCAGCGCCTCCAAGATCGTCTTTGTGTCACCTGGGAGGCCATCCATCATCGGAGTTTCCATGACTCCAGGCGCAATGGCCATCACCCGGATGGCTTTGTCTGCAAGGTCCCTGGCAGCGGTGAGTGTCAGCGAGACGATGCCGCCCTTGCTGGCCGCGTAAGCAGCCTGGCCGATCTGCCCGTCGAACGCTGCGACGCTGGCGGTCATGATCACCAATCCACGATCGCCGTCAAGCGGCTCGTTTCCCGACATCGCCGCAGCCGTCAGTCGCAGCACGTTGAAGGTCCCGACCAGGTTGATGTCGATCACCGTACGAAAATCCTCCAACGGCAGCACGCCGCGCTTGCCGATCACGCGTCCCGGAGTGCCAACCCCGGCACAGTTGACGACGACGCGGAGAGTGCCAAGATCAGTCGCAGCCCCGACGGCGGCTTGCATTTGATCTTCATCGCGTACGTCGGTCGCGGCGAACCGCACCCGCTCCCCCAGCTGGGATGCCAGCTCTGATCCCCTGGAACTCGGCAGGTCCAAGATCAACGCCGACGCTCCTTTTGCAACCACTCGGCGTACGGTGGCCGCCCCTAGCCCAGACGCGCCGCCTGTCACCAGGACGACATCGTTTTCGCCCAGCCTCATAGCCCGCTCCCTCCACCGACTTGTCAGAGGTTACTGGAGTGGTTACTTCAGCAACTGGCGACCGATGACGAGCCGCTGGATCTGATTCGTTCCCTCGAAAATCTGAGTCGCCTTGGCCTCGCGCATGTAGCGTTCGGCCGGGTAGTCCCGCGTATAGCCGTAGCCGCCAAGCACCTGCACGGCGTCGGTCGTGACCTTCATGGCGACGTCGGAGGCGATCATCTTCGCGACCGCGGCGTCGCGGCTGAAGGGCCGGCCGGCATCCCGCTTGCGGGCCGCCATCACATACGTTGCGCGAGCGGAGTCGACCGCAGCCGCCATCTCCGCCAACACGAAGCGCAACCCCTGGAACTCTGCGATTGGACGCCCAAACTGCTCTCGCGTCTTCGCATAGTCCCCGGCAAGATCAAGGGCAGCTTGCGCGAGCCCCGTCGCACACGCCGCGATACCGAGCCGCCCGGAATCTAAAGCCGACAAGGCAATCCGAGCACCCTGGCCTTCCTCCCCGATCCGCCGACTGTCGTCGATGGCAACGGCGTCGAAGTACAGCGAAGTCGTTGGCGATGCGTTCAGGCCCATCTTGTGCTCTGGCTTCCCAAAGGTGAGTCCGGGCGCCTGTCCGGGCACATGGAAGCAACTCACACCCCCACGAGGATCGGCGCCGGTGCGCGCAAAGGTCGTGTAGAAATCGGCGTACGCGCCGTGGGTAATCCACGCCTTCGCGCCGTTGAGCTCATAGCTATGATCTGCATGCTTGGCGCGGGTCGTCATTCCTGAGATGTCCGATCCGGCCTGCGCCTCCGACAGCGCGTACGCGCCCAAGAACTGCCCGCCGATCATGTCCGGCAGATACATTGTGCGATGCTCCGTCGTCCCGAACGCAGCCATCGGGTACGACGCCATAACATGCACCGAAACTCCAACACCAACCGTCATCCAGGCCATCGCAACCTCTTCCAGAGCTTGCAAGTAGACCTCGTACGGCTGGCCCGCGCCGCCGTACTCCTCTGGGTACGGCAGCCCTAGTAATCCCGCCTCCCCCAATAGGGCAAACGCATCGCGAGGAAACCTCTCAGCCGCTTCATCGGCGGCGGCGCGCGGCGCCAGCTCGGCCTGCGCGATCTCTCGCACCAGCGACACCAGCTCCGAGCCCTCATCGGTTGGCAACAGGCGATCGACGGCCATCTTCGCTCCTAGTTCTCAGCCACGTTCTTTGGCGTCGCCAGTCGCAACACCGGTACTATCGATAGTACGCTAGTACCGCCATGGTAGCCACTTTGCTAGTGCCCACTGTATTCGAGCGCAGACTGACGAATCGCCAGACGCAGCTGCGTGATGCACTCGTGGATCTCGTTCTAGCGCAGGGATTTAGTCACTTGACGATGGACCAGTTCGCGGCCCAGCTGAACTGCTCCAAACGCACGCTCTACGCGCTCGCTTCGAGCAAAGAACAGTTGGCTGTCCTCGCTGTGCGCCACTTCTTCAAGCGGGCGACCGAGCAGGTGGAGACGGCCATTGCACGCACTCGAGCACCTGCCAAGCGAGTCACGCGCTACCTCGAGGCTGTTGCGGAGGCGCTGCGCCCCGCCACGCGCGCGTTCCGCGACGACATTGCAAACCTCCGCCCGGCTACCGAGATCTATGAGCAGAACACCCTGGCGGCGGCGCATCGGGTGCGTGAACTGATCGATGAAGGCACTCGAGCCGGAGCCTTCCGGCGCGTTCATGCCGCCTTTGTCGGGGAGGTGGTGACGGCGACGATGCGCCGTATCACCAGTGGTGAGATCGCAGCGGCAACCGGGCTCAGCGACGCCGAGGCCTATTCCGAACTGGCTCAGTTGGTGGTTGCTGCCATCCGGCGATGACACCGGCGCTCGCCGACGAGCAAAACCGCATATCCTGCCCAGATGGACGACGATCTCCACGCCCTCGGTGAGGATCTTATTTCGACGGCCGCCCGGATTGTGCGCTGGGCTCCTAAGGAGGACGGTTTCAACATCAGCTTCGCCGCTGCCAGGTTGTTGGCCCGCTTGCACGACAACGGGCCAACCAGAATCAGCGAGCTCGCCCTGGCCGAAAGATGCTCTCAGCCGACGATCACCAATCACGTCAAGCGTCTCGAAGCTGCGCAGCTCGTCGACCGTGCCGCCGATCCGCGAGATGCCCGAGCATGGATGATCAAGCTGACCCAGAAGGGTAACCAGCAGCTGACTTTGATGAGGGATTCCATCGGCACCAGTCTCGAGCCCTACCTTGCGGAGATGTCCAAGCGCGATCTCAAAGCACTGCGTGATGGCGTCGAAGCCATGCAACGCCTCATGGCTGTCCAGAGGGAGACGCAACGCTCGTGACGCAGCAGGCCGAGCCAGGCGCGGCGTCAGCCGGGTTCCGGCTCCACGACACCGCCACGCAATCAGTACGCCCCTTCGAGCCGGTCGTTCCTGGCCGGGTGTCGATCTATCACTGCGGACTCACCGTGCAGTCGGGTCCGCACCTAGGACACATTCGCAAAGAAGTGGTCTTCGACGTGCTGCGGCGCTGGCTGACCTGGTGCGGCTACGACGTGACCGTGATCGCCAACATCACCGACATCGATGACAAGATCTTGATCAAGTCGGCCGAAGCGGGAACCCCATGGTTTGCGCACGCCTATCGCTTCGAGCGCGAGCTGCACGACGCGTACGCCGCGCTGGGATGCCTGCCGCCCACGTATGAGCCCCGGGCCACGGGTCACATCCCGGAGATGATCGAAATGATCAAGGTTCTGATTGAACGCGGTCACGCGTATCCGGCACCAGACGCGTCCGGCGATGTCTACTTCGACGTGAAGTCCTGGCCCGCATACGGTTCGCTGTCCCATCAGAACATCGACGACATGGAGCCCGCGGCCGACTCAAATCCCCGCGGCAAGAAGGACCCTCGGGACTTCGCGCTCTGGAAGGGTCACAAAGACACCGAGCCGGAGACGGCGAGCTGGGTAACGCCGTGGGGGCGCGGCCGCCCAGGATGGCATCTGGAGTGCTCGGCCATGGCCAGCAAGTACCTCGGCGATGAGTTCGACATCCACGGCGGCGGTCTCGATCTTCGTTTCCCCCACCACGAGAACGAGCTGGCTCAGTCTCGAGCTGCGGGTCAGTGCTTCGCCCGGTACTGGATGCACAACGCGCTCGTCACAACGGCGGGGGAGAAGATGAGCAAATCCCTCGACAACAGCGCATTGGTCTCGGAAGTGATCAAGAGATTTCCGGCGCGCGCCGTGCGGTTGTACCTGGTTCAGCCGCACTACCGCTCGCCGATCGAGTATTCCGATGCGGCGATCGCCGAGTCGGTGGCCGCATTGGGCCGTATCGACAACTTCGTTGATCGAGCCACTGAGCAGGTAGGCAGCAGGCCGCCAGAGATACCGGACGAGTTCGTCAACGCAATGAACGATGATCTTGGCACACCCGCGGCTGTGGCGGTTCTGCACAATGCCGTCAGGGAAGGCAACCAAGCTCTCGATGCAGATGATCGTGGTCAGATCGGCCGGCATCTCGGCGACGTGAACGGCATGTTGATGATCTTGGGCTTGAATGCCGACAGCGAGGTCTGGAAAACCGACAGCGACCGGCTGACGACCGTTGTCGACGCCTTGATCGACGAGCTGTTGAAACAGCGCGCCGCAGCCCGAGATCGTCGGGACTTCGCCGCTGCCGACGCGATCAGAAGCTCGCTGACTGATCTTGGCGTCGAGGTTTCCGATACTGCGAACGGCACCCGTTGGTCCCTCCATGCCGACGCGTCGGCGTAAGCGAGCAAGCGCAAGAGATGCCGGGCAATAGCCAGCGCAAGGGCGCAGTGCGGCGTAAGGGCAAAGGCAATACAGCCGGTTCGGGCGGCCGAGTGCGACGTGGCCTGGAAGGCAAGGGCCCTACACCCAAGGCGGAGGACCGGCCGAACCACGTTGCCTATCGGGCGAAGAACGCGCGCCAGCACAGACCTGCGCGCGCAGCGGCGGCCAGGACCGGGCGTCCGGGGTCCGGACCCGAATGGGTCGTTGGGCGCAACGCCGTACTGGAGGCGGTGGAGGCAGAGATCCCGATCCGGGCGGCGTACGTCGCAGAGGGCGCCGAGCGCGACGACAGGCTCCGCGACATCCTCAGGCTCGCTGCGACCCGAGGCACCGCCCTGCTGGAGGTCACCCGTGGCGAGCTCGACCGGCTCACAGGAGGGGCGCTCCACCAGGGCGTGGCGCTGCAGCTGCCGGCGTTCGCGTATGCCCATCCCGACGACCTGTTGGCGTCGGCGCTCGATTCCGATCATGAGCCGCTCATCGTGGCATTGGATTCGATCACTGACCCGCGCAATCTCGGGGCCATCGTCCGGTCCGCTGCCGCCTTCGGCGCGCATGGCGTACTGATTCCCGAACGGAGATCGGCCGGGATGACCGCGGCCGCATGGAAGACCTCTGCGGGCGCGGCAGCCCACATCCCGATCGCACGCGCGACCAATCTCAACCGCAGCCTGCGCACGTACGCCGACGCAGGGCTTACCTTGATCGGACTAGACGGCAGCTCGACTACGAGCCTCCACGACGTACCCGATGTGTCGGGACCTGTGGTCCTCGTCGTCGGGAGCGAGGGAGCGGGTCTGTCGCGACTGGTTCGCGAAGCATGCGACTATCTCGCCGCGATCCCCATCAGCAAGAGTGTCGAATCTCTCAACGCCGGGGTGGCCGCCGGGATCGCCCTCTATGAAATCTCGCGACAGCGCCCCCAACGGCTCGACTAATGTAGGCGGAGCCGATGCGGGGCCCAGTTTTCACTTCAGGAGTGCTTGTGACTGACATTCTTTCTCCCGGCCCCCAGACTGAAGCCACGGGGGCAGAAAGCTCGGGCCTCGACTATCCGGGCGCTGCCTCTCAGGCTTACCGCGCCATCCTCTCGATCGTCGAAACCGTCGAACCGCGGATCGCCGGCGCTATCCGCTCTGAGCTGACCGACCAACGCGGCTCACTGAAGCTCATCGCGTCGGAGAACTATGCGTCGCCGGCCGTGTTGCTCACTATGGGCAGCTGGCTGTCTGACAAGTACGCCGAGGGCACCATCGGACATCGCTTCTATGCCGGCTGCCAGAACATCGACACGGTCGAGGCCGTTGCCGCCGAGCATGCACGCGAACTCTTCGGTGCTGAGTACGCCTACGCGCAGCCGCATTCCGGCATCGACGCGAACCTGGTGGCTTTCTGGGCCATCCTCGCCAATCGGATCGAGCTGCCGGAACTGGCTACGCAAGGCGTGAGGACTGTCAACGATCTCACCGAGGAGCAGTGGGAGGAGCTGCGGCACAAGTTCGGCAACCAGCGCGCGCTCGGCATGTCACTGGACGCCGGCGGCCACCTTACCCACGGCTTCCGGCCCAACATCTCCGGAAAGATGTTCCATCAGCGCTCGTACGGCACTGATCCCGAAACCCAGCTGTTGGATTACGACGCAGTGCGTGCGATGGCGCAGGAGTTCCAGCCGCTGATCTTGATCGCTGGTTACTCCGCCTATCCGCGGCGGATCAACTTCGCGAGGATGCGGGAGATCGCCGACGAGGTGGGCGCCACGCTCATGGTGGACATGGCGCACTTCGCCGGCCTGGTTGCCGGGAAGGTCTTCACAGGTGATGACGATCCGGTACCCCACGCCCATCTGGTGACGACGACGACGCACAAGTCGTTGCGCGGGCCACGCGGAGGGCTCGTATTGGCGACCAAGGAATATTCCGCGTCGGTCGACCGCGGCTGCCCGCTGGTGCTCGGTGGACCGCTCGGCCATGTGATCGCGGCCAAGGCGGTGGCACTGGCCGAGGCGCGGACCCACGAGTTCCGGACGTACTCCCAGGCGGTCGCGGACAACGCCAAGACGTTGGCCGACGGCCTGCTGAGGCGCGGCGCGAAGCTGGTGACCGGCGGCACCGATAACCACCTCGTACTGATTGACGTGTCGACCTTCGGACTGACCGGCCGGCAAGCCGAGGCTGCGCTGCTCGATGCGGGGATTGTCACGAACAGGAACGCGGTGCCCTTCGACCCCAACGGGGCGTGGTACACCTCCGGCGTACGGATCGGTACGCCGGCCCTCACAACACGGGGATTCGGTGCAGACGAGTTCGACAAAGTGGCCGAGCTGATCGTGAACGTCATGACGAACACCACTCCGGCGATTGCCTCCAGCGGTCAGCCGGGGAAGGCTAAGTATGTGGTCGCCGAAGGTGTAGCCGAGGCTACCAAGGCTGCGGCGGCAGAGCTGCTGGAAGCCAACCCGCTCTACCCGGGGCTTACCCTCTAACCACCTGCCCGCTCAAAGGACTCAGGCATGGAGCCCACGACTATAACGACAATCGTTTTGATCATCTTGGGCCTGGTCGCTCTGGGCTGGGCCGGGTACGGATGGTTCAGCGATTGGCAGCCGGTCGTCAAGCGATACATGACCGAAGAGGAGAGGCTGGAGGCCGAGATCCAAGCCGCCGTGCGCCAGATGCGGCAGGCCATCAAAGACTACGAGCAAGGCGACCGCCACCTCTAGTCGGACATTTCATCTAGGGCTTCCACAGGTTCGTTTGCGACACCATGCCGCGCCAACACCAGCGGCGTCGCTGGCCCACAACGGCGTCTCTGGCGCACATACCCTCGATACATGCACCGTGTCATTGTTGCCATCGTTCTCGCTGCCACGACCTTGCTGGCACTCACCTCGTGCGGCCAGACAGAGGTCAAGGCGGCGGACGTCTACAAGATCGGTTGCCCGGCGGTGGACCTGGGGGTCGAGGGGGGCTCTGTGGTCGGCAAGGTGACAGTGACAGGACTGAAGAAGCTCAGCCAGTCTGGCAAGCTCGACCCTGAGGCGCAGCGGTGGCTGGATGCGACCATAAGTCTGCTTGACTCCAAGGATCCCAAGAACCCGCCCTCCGACGCCAAGAAGTTGATCATCGACGGTTGTGCAAAACACGGCTATCAGCTGCAGAACTTGAAGTGATCAGCACAGGCCCCGATTCCTGCGGTCCAGCCCCAACTAACGGGAGAACAGGCTCCCCGAGACGGTAGTCAAGAAGTTCCTCATCGAGTCCGGCAGGTCACGCATATGCCAGTTCTCGGGACCGTGATACCAGGAGAGGTCGTAGGAGTCTGGCTGCTCATCAACATCACTGGCGACGATGGCGTCCAGCCAACGATCCGCGCCGCCCAGCACAATCGCGTACGGCAGTATCTCGGAGATTTCCCTGAGCTCCCCGCCTGGAGACATCTGGTTGGTCGGGTAACTGAGTAGATCCGACCGCAAGGCTCCCAGGCCCCCAAGCAAGGCAGCTCCCTTGGCAGTCCGCGACGGCATCTCCTGCGCGACAAAGACCAGGCCAAGGGAGAGCACGATCAGCACCAGGCCCACCAAGCCGAAAGTAGTAAATGCGGCGAGCACGCCGGTCACCACGACGGAGATGATCAATGCAGCGAGTGCCAGCTGCGTCCAGCGGTTCCTGGTGTCATCGGGCCGACGCTCGTACCAGCCATTGCTGACCATCTCGTCGTACAGCGCATTCTGAACGCCGCCGATGGACTCTTGCACTCTGGTGGCCAGTTCCGATACGTGCACGCTCCCGCCAGGCTCAGCAATGCCATCGAGCACCTGCTGCTCGAATGGCCGGAGTCCGACCGGCACCCCGTCGACGCGCTTGATCTCCCAGTCGGTACGGGCAAACTCGCTTTCCCGAGGCAGCTCGGTGATCACCAGATGTCCGCGCACTGCAAGATCGACCAAGGTTGCGGTTACGTCGATCGGATCGACCCGCTCGTCGGCCAGCGTGCCGACATGGCCCGGCCGGATGCCGTCAACCACAAGGAATTCTGACTGCCCGGCCCCGGTCGGCACGAACTCGCCAACCTTGCTGATCTCGCCATCCGGGCTGATGTCGGCCCCGGCCCGCCGATGCAGGCCGAATAGCGCGATACCGCCCAGCGCCAGCAAACCCACTGCGATGGCCAGAGGCAGCGGTTCCGCGGAGAAAGCGCGGCCGACGGTCCATTGGTACTCGAGCACCTCGTTCGATGCCACGCCACCCGGCGGAAATCCGATGTCGATCGCCACTACTTCGCCCTCGCCCCGCGGTCCGTCGCGAAAGGTCGGAATTTGCGAGCCCTCGGTGCCGGCAGCGGCAAAGTTGCAGGGGACGGTGGAGTTTGGACTGCCGGCGGTGCACTTGATGTAGCTGAACTGGGTTGGTATCTGCACCGTTGAGCTGAACTCTGCGACCGAAACGCTGAGGCCCTGCAGCATGCGCCACCGCAACGCCGTACCGCCGTCAATGGTGACCACGGCGCCGGTCACCGTGTAGCTCATCACAACCTCGGTTGAGCCGTTTGTCGGCACCGTGACCGTTGTGAAGCGATCATCGGAGGAGATCGTGGGTTGAACAGAAGTACCTTTCACGGACGCTGTGATGTCGGACAGTTTCTGGACATACTGGCGATCTCCAACCAGGTCTTCCCGGGTCTCGAACTTCTGCGAGAGCGCCGGTGGCACGGCCCCAGTCAGCGTGATTGTCTGCTTCACCTTCAGCGTGCCGTCCTTGGCCAGATTGCCTTCGGCAATGAACGTTGACGCACTGCCCTCGGCGTGCGCCGGCAGCGCCAGCGGGCCTGCGAGCAGACCGCAGGTGAGCAGGCAGAAGGCGATCATCGCCCCGATCCGATGAAGCGTCCGGGGGAGGTTGGCGAGCACGAGGTACAGCCTCCCACTAGTACCTGAGAGGTACGGCCGTAAGTCGAAAACGTGATCGAGGAAGCGGCCCGAGGCACAGTGGGCCCAGTTATCGTTGCGCGTGTGAGCCAGCAGCAGTGGAGCGGTCCCCAATACGCACCACCTAGAGGCGCTCCGCAGCAAGGCTCCCCGCCTTATGGCGGCTATGGTGCCCCGCGTTCTGGCGGTTATGGTCCACGCGGGGGGTGGCAGTCAGGCGCAGCGGCGGGTGGCTACTACCAGGGCTATGCCTCCTCACGCTTCGGGCAACCGTCCTTCGGCGGCGGAGTGCCGCAGTATGGTCCATCGCCGACGATGCCAGCGCCACGCAGGAGGAATCCGCTTCGTTTCGTTGCCTTCGTATTGATCATCGTTGCGCTGCTCGCGCTGGCTGGACTGGTGATCGCAGGCCTGAACTCAGGCTCGTCGGGCGTGGCCTACCAGAACGACAATTACCAGGTACCGCCGCCGGACGAGAACCCGCCGCCGATCCCGGTGCCCCAGACGTACGAGGAAGCCGAGCAGCTGATCACGAAGAATCCGTTCTACGCCCAGACTGTGCCGGTTCCGGTGCGCTGCAATTCGCAGCCAATCGACGTGGCGACCGCTAGTGACGCCCAGCTGAAATCGCATTTCGAGGGTTTGATGGAATGCCTGGTTCGTGTCTGGGAGCCACCGGTGACGGCCGCGGAGTTCATCATTGTGCGTCCGAGTGTGACCATCTACGGCGAAGAGCTCACCACGAAATGCGGCACGAGCGGCATCAATGCTTTTTATTGCTCTGCCGATCAGCAGGTGTACTACAGCAACCTGCTACCGGAGGCTTTGCCAACCGTACGGAAGAACAAGTGGACCGCAGATATCGTCATGGCCCACGAATTCGGACACGCGTTGCAGGGCAGAACCGGCATCTTGGTTTCATCCCACGCGCTCGGCCAGGAGGCAGGCGACAAGGCCAGCGAGCAGCAGTTCTCCCGGCGGCTCGAGACGCAGGCGGACTGTTTCTCGGGCATGTTCATGCGCGCTGTATCGCAGTCCATAGGAGTGCAGCAACAAGACGAGGATGGAATCCTGAACATTTACGTCGCCATTGGTGACGACAAACTCTCCGGCAAGCCCGACATCGTCGGCAACCATGGCCTAGCCCAATCACGCAAGTACTGGGGAACCAGAGGCTTGGGCAGCAGCTCGGTCGCTGCGTGCAACACTTTCGTCGTTCCGCCCAGTCTCGTGCGATAACGACATCGCAGCGATCGCGCGCCCTCAGCCGCTGATCAAACGCCTTGAGCCTGTGATCATGTTCTGGGCCTTTCGGCGAGGCCTGATTTCACACCAACAGTGCTGTTGCGATCGCCGCAATTCCTTCGCCACGGCCTGTCAACCCGAGACCGTCCGTGGTGGTCGCTGCAAGACTGACCGGGGCGCCGATCGCCTCACTCATGACCAGCTCGGCCTCAGCTCGACGTGAGTTGAGCTTTGGGCGGTCACCGATCAGCTGGACGGCAACGTTGGCGATGTCAAAGCCGGCCGCTCGTACGCGGGTCGCGGTTTCGGAGAGAAAGGCTGCGCCGGGGGCATTGGACCACCTCGGGTCGGTCGTCCCGTAGTTGCTGCCAAGATCACCGAGGCCGGCGGCACTCAGCAATGCATCACACGCTGCGTGTGCGACGACGTCACCATCGGAGTGACCAACTGGGCCGACATCGTCATCGAAGAGCAAACAAGCAACGTTCATCGGCCGACCAAGTGCGAGCCGATGTACGTCGATGCCGATTCCGGTACGCCGATAGGGCGCTTGCGAAGTCAGGAAGCGAGAACCTCATCGAGCAGGACCTCAGCCTTGTCCTCCTCGACGCGCTCAGCGAGAGCGAGCTCGGAGACCAGGATCTGCCGAGCCTTGGCAAGCATGCGCTTCTCGCCGGCCGAAAGCCCACGCTCACGTTCGCGGCGCCAGAGGTCGCGAACGACCTCGGCCACCTTCAACACATTGCCGGAGTGAAGCTTCTCGAGATTGGCCTTATACCGACGCGACCAGTTGGTCGGCTCCTCGGTATGCGGCGCACGAAGAACGCCGAAGACTCTTTCCAAACCGTCAGCGTCAACAACATCCCGGACCCCTACGAGGTCCAAGTTGCATGCAGGTACGCGAACGACAAGATCGGTCTGGCCAACAATTCTCAGTACCAGATAGAGCTTGTCCTCACCCTTGATCTGGCGCGTTTCGATGTCCTCGATGACGGCGGCTCCGTGATTGGGGTAGACCACCGTTTCTCCGACTGTAAAGGTCATATTGTTTTGAACCCCTTTCGCGCAACCAAGTTTAGCACGTCAATACGTCTGCCCTGGCAGCGTTTGCGCTAGCCAGAGGCCAGTATTGGGGTGCTGTTGGGCTTGACAAATTATGCGCATCTGTGCCTTTGGAGTGCTCTGGGTCACAACATCCTCACGCGTCGTCTACCAGACCTGCACGAAATGCGACGGTGTCGATAGGCTGCCTGCAAGTGTCTCTCAGCCAGGCAGGAGTCGGCCATCGTGGTGTGGAAACCGAGTCGAGCAAATCGTGCAGGCCGCACCGCGCCCCCGACCGGTATGTGGGGACGGGCCCTGAGGGGTGGCGCGAGCCTGGTTGTTGCCATCGGGTTGCTGTTCTTCGCGGCCGCTTGTGGCCAAAACGTGCAGACCAACCGGCCATACACGCCGGCCGAAGGCGTCAACATCGACGTCGGCAACCCCGCGACCCCCAACGAGGTCGTGCACGTCCGCAACCTCGCGATCATCAGCTGGGGACCGGGCGAGGGCGTTCTCTCAGGCTCCATCGTGACGGCTGACCGGGACTCCTTGTCCGCAGTATCTGGGATGCCATTCAAGGTCGACGGAAGCGAGGGAGCTCCGTTCACTGGCACCATTCCGAGTACGGTGTCGGTCGCGAATGGCCTACAGGTCGTGCTAACGGACCAGCCGCCGATCATCGTCAAGAGCCCAGACATCAAGCCCGGCCTTGACGCAGATGTGACGCTCCAGTTCGAAAACGCCGGAGAGGTCACGCTGCGAGTGCCCATCCTCGACGGCAACGAGCCGCAGTACGCCACACTCAAACCATCGGCGACGCCCAGCGTCTGACCTCGAAGTTGGCCCGCAGCTGAACTTGCAGGCAGTCATTGCTCAACCGGGTCGTACGGGCCGGCGCCAGCTCCACTCCGAGGATTTGGCACATCTTCTCTGCAAACTCGGGA
Organism: uncultured Actinomycetota bacterium; assembly: GCA_963808905.1. Lineage (GTDB taxonomy): Bacteria > Actinomycetota > Actinomycetes > Propionibacteriales > Propionibacteriaceae > Microlunatus. The sequence continues at coordinate 3,203 of CAWEHO010000020.1, read as the reverse complement.
TGGGCCGAGCCTGAGAAGACGGTGATCTCGCCAGTCACAGGCTCAAGATATCGGGCTGTCGCGGCTGCCGTGCATCGCGCATTTTCGCGCAGGCCACACCAGGCGGGATCGGTTGCCATCACAACCGTCGAAACGACATGAGCTTTCGATTTACCTCGTCTGTCAGAGGAGCTCGCGGCTCGCGCGACTCAGGGTTCGAACTTGTACCCAAGCCCTCGTACGGTGATGAGATATCGCGGATTGGCGGAATCCGGCTCGATCTTGGTGCGAAGCCGCTTTATGTGGACATCCAGAGTTTTGGTGTCACCGACGTAATCCGCACCCCAGATCCGGTCAATGAGCTGGCCCCGAGTCATCACCCGGCCGGCGTTGCGGAGCAGCATTTCCAGCAGCTCAAACTCCTTGAGAGCAAGATTGACCCGTTCGCCGTTGACCGAGACCTCGTGGCGCTCCACGTCCATCCGAACGCCTGCGGCATCGATGACGTCCGGCAGCAGCTCGGGGTCCTGCCCTCGACGCAGCACAGCGCGCATCCGTGCCACGAGCTCCCGGTGGCTGAACGGTTTGGTGACATAGTCGTCGGCGCCGAGCTCGAGGCCTACGACCTTGTCGACCTCGCTGTCCCGCGCGGTGAGCATGATCACCGGGACCGGACCGCGAAGTCGCAGCTGGCGGCAGACCTCAGTACCGGACATGCCTGGCATCATCAGATCGAGCAGGACGAGATCCGCCCCGCGCCGATCAAACTCAGCGATCCCGGTAGCACCATCGTGCGCCTCGACTACCTCGAAGCCTTCCTTGGAAAGCATGTAGGACAGGGCTTCCCGGTAGGACTCCTCGTCCTCGACGATGAGCACTCTGGTCATTGGATCACCTCCTGAGGCTCAGGCGTCGGCTGATCCGGCGGCCGTTGGCCATCCAACGAGGGGGCATGGTCGTGTGACGGCTGATCTCGCCTCATGCAGGTGCTCAGGGATCTTGATCGTGAAGGTGGATCCCTGGCCAACTTGGCTCCACACGGACACATCGCCACCGTGGATCGCAGCGATGTGCTTCACAATCGCGAGCCCCAATCCGGTGCCACCGTTGGCCCGGCTACGCGCGTAGTCAACGCGGTAAAAGCGTTCGAAGATCCTCTCGACCTCAGCTGGCGGAATTCCGATGCCGTTGTCGGAGACGGTGATCTCGACGTAGTCGTCGTCGCTTCTTGCTTGCACATGCGCGGCCACGACAACACGTGCGCCTGGGTCGGAATATGCCATGGCGTTCTCCACCAAGTTGCCGACCGCGACACCGAGCTGACGAGCGCTGCCCAGCACCCGGGTGCCGGCAACGCCCGCAACGGTGAGAGTGATCCGCTTTCGCTCGGCATCCAACCGGCGGCGGTCGACAGCTTCCGATAGCACCTCGTCGATCTCGACGACCTCCGGATCAGCCAGCGGGTCGTCCGATTGGAGTCTGGACAGCTCGATGATTTGGCTGACCAGATCGGTCAGTCGTGCGGACTCGATGCCCATCCGGCTAGCAAACTTGCGAACCGCGTCAGAGTCGTCCGCGGCGTCCTCAACCGCTTCGGCGAGCAACGCAATGGCGCCAATCGGAGTCTTGAGCTCGTGGCTGATGTTTGCGACGAAATCGCGACGGGTCTCATCGATGCGCCGAGCGGCGGTCTCGTCGTCTGCCAGGACCAGAATCAGGCTCTCGTCCAGTGGCGCGACGCGAGCTGTGAGGTAGGTGGACGCGACGCGCGCACCTCGGTGAATCTGCAGATCGACCGTACGGGCGTCGCCCTCGTCGGCGAACGCTGCGCACCAGGTGGAGCAGCTCAGGTAGGGCGATTCGACTGCCCCGAACCAAACCCAGAGTTCGGGCCGACGCAGTCGTCTCGAGTACCTCATCGTGTGGGCCAACCACGACACCGGCCGAAGAGATGACCGCAAGCACCTCCGAGACGCCAGCCGGGACGACTGGCTCGGCGATATCGAAGGTCGGCTCCGGCTCCGCTTGTCGCCTCCGCATGGCCACCCAGGTGATCAGCACACCGATCCCAAGGCCGACGACGAGCGCCGCGATCCCGACCCCAATCGGGTTCACATGAAGATAGTAGGGGTGGGACGAGCCGTGTTCGGCCAGCTGATCACCAGATGCCCGCGCAGCCCTCAAGCGTTTGGCACATGTTCACGGTTCGTTAACCATCCGCACCATTCGGTGTAGGGGTCCAGCATATGGTTATTGGTGCCGAAGCCACGACGAGACGGGACATAACTCATGCGGGACTTCTACCGGGAACAGCTGGACGACGTCCTCGCAGACCTGGTGCACATGGCCCAGGTCGTCTCATCGGCGGTTCGCTCAGCGACGACGGCACTGCTCGAGGCAGACATCCACCTGGCTGAACAGGTCATCGGCGAGGACGAGCAAATCGACGCCAAGCAGGCGGAGATCGAAGGGCGGGCGTTCTCGCTGCTTGCCCGGCAGGCCCCGGTGGCCGGTGAGCTGCGGACCATTGTTGCGACCCTGCGGATGGTGACCGAGCTGGAGCGAATGGGTGACCTTGCCGCTCACATCGCGAAGATCGCGCGGCTCCGCTACCCGGAGATCGCCGTGCCGGAGACGCTGCGGCCCAACTTCGTCCGGATGGGCGATGTCGCCGAGAAGATGGTCATCACGGCCGGCCAGACCCTTAACGACCGCAACATCCAGAGCGCCCAGGAGCTGCGGGCCCGCGACGAGGAGATGGACGAGCTCCGGCGTACGCAGTTCCGGGTGATGCTCAGCGACGACTGGGCGTACGGCGTGGAAGCGGCCGTCGATGTGGCCCTGCTTGGCCGCTATTACGAGCGCATCGCCGACCATGCGGCATCGATGGGTCGGCGGATCATTTACGTCGTGACCGGCCAATTCCCCGAAGAGCAGATCTGGCCACAGCCTTAGGTTTGGTTTCACGCACGCTTGTGGGAGGCGTGCGTTCTCATAACAGACCGTCAAGACGAACCGCCGACCCCGTTCGTCCGGCACGTTCCTCATCACACCCGTCAAAGCGATTAGAAGGCAGTGAAACAGTGAAGTAACGCTGCCACTCCGTCTTGAATTGCCGCCGGATACCGGTAGCGCAGCGTTCGATCAACGCGGCCCGCACTCGAGCCAGGATCTGCTCCGGCGCGTTATAGAAATCGTCAGCGGTTGCTGGCGTTTTGACGTCT
>CAWEHO010000019.1:0-137231 GCA_963808905.1 uncultured Actinomycetota bacterium | reverse complement strand
CCCAGTTTTCACTTCAGGAGCGCTCGTGACCGACATCCTCTCCCCCGTCCCCCAAACTGAAGCAAGGGGTACCGAGACCTCGGGTGCAGACTATTCGGGCGCCGCCTCCCAGGCCTACCGTGCCGCACTTTCCGTCGTTGAAACCGTCGAGCCACGGATCGCAGGTGCCATCCGCTCCGAGCTCACCGACCAGCGCGGCTCGCTGAAACTGATCGCGTCGGAGAACTATGCATCACCCGCCGTGTTGCTGACCATGGGCAGCTGGCTGTCCGACAAGTACGCCGAAGGCACCATCGGGCATCGCTTCTACGCCGGCTGCCAGAACATCGACACGGTCGAGGCGATCGCCGCCGAACACGCGCGTGAACTCTTCGGCGCCGAATACGCCTACGCCCAGCCGCACTCCGGCATCGACGCGAACCTGGTTGCGTACTGGGCGATTCTGGCCAACCGAATCGAGCTGCCCGAGCTGGCTCGCATGGGGTCAAGAGCGTCAACGACCTGGACCGAGGAGCAATGGGAGGCGCTGCGGGACAAGTTCGGTAACCAAAGAGCGCTCGGCATGTCGCTGGATGCCGGCGGTCACCTGACCCACGGCTTCCGGCCCAACATCTCCGGCAAGATGTTCCATCAGCGCTCCTACGGCACTGATCCGAAACCCAGCTGCTGGACTACAACGCGGTACGCGCGGCGGCGCGAGAGTTCAAGCCGTTGATCTTGATCGCCGGCTACTCCGCCTATCCGCGGCGGATCAACTTCGCCACGATGCGCGAGATCGCGGACGAGGTGGGCGCGACCCTCATGGTCGACATGGCGCACTTCGCGGGCCTGGTGGCCGGCAAGGTCTTCACCGGCGATGAAGATCCAGTTCCCCATGCCCATCTGGTGACAACGACGACACACAAGTCGCTGCGTGGGCCGCGCGGCGGTCTGGTACTGGCCACCAAGGAGTATGCGGACTCGGTCGACCGGGGCTGTCCGCTGGTCCTCGGTGGCCCGCTCGGCCATGTCATGGCGGCCAAGGCGGTGGCGCTCGCCGAGGCACGGACCCAGGAGTTCCGGAGTACGCGCAGGCGGTCGCCGACAATGCCAAGACCTTGGCCGACGGCCTGCTGCGGCGCGGCGCGAAGCTGGTCACCGGCGGCACCGACAACCACCTGGTACTGATCGACGTGTCAACGTTCGGGCTGACCGGCCGACAGGCCGAGGCGGCATTGCTCGACGCGGGCATCGTCACCAACCGCAACGCGGTGCCGGTCGACCCCAATGGCGCCTGGTACACCTCCGGTGTGCGGATCGGCACGCCAGCGCTCACAACTCGCGGATTCGGTGCGGACGAGTTCGACAAAGTGGCCGAGCTGATCGTGAACGTGCTGAAGAACACAACCCCGGCGATTGCTTCGAGCGGGCAGCCAGGGAAGGCTAAGTATGTGCTCGCCGAAGGTGTAGCCGAATCCACCAAAGCTGCGTCAGCTGAATTGCTGGACGCCAACCCGCTCTACCCAGGGCTTGCCCTATAGACACTGCCGCCGAAGGACTCAGGCATGGAGCCCACGACCATGACGACGATCGTCATGATATCTGTTTGCCATCGTCGTCACGGCTGGGCCGTCTACTGTTGGTTCAGCGATTGGCAGCCGGCCGTGCGGCGGTACCTGACCGAAGAGGAGACTGGAGGCCGAGATCCAAGCGGCCGTACGGCAGATGCGGCAGGCTATCGAGGACTACGAGCGAGGCGAACGACACCTCTAGTCTGACTCATCTAGGGCTTCCACGGGTCGTTATGCGACACCATGCCGCGCCAGCACCAACGGCGTCGCTGGCCCAGACGCCGTCTCTGCTCACATACGCTCGATGTATGCACCGTGTCGTTGTCGCCACCGTTCTCGCTGCCGCGCTGCTGGGATTTACCTCCTGCGCCAAACGACGTCAACGCGTCAGACGTCTACAGGATCGGTTGTCCGGCCGTGGACGCTGCGGCCGAGGGTGGCTCGATGGTCAGCAAGGTGACTGTGGCCGGACTGAAGAAACTCAGCGAGTCAGGCAAGCTCGACCCCGAGCCGCAGCGATGGCTGGACGCGACCATCAGCCTGTTGGAGTCCGACAATCCTAAGGACGCGCCGTCCGATGTCAAGAAGTTGATCATGGACGGTTGTGCGAAGAACGGCTACCCGCTGCAGAACCTGAGGTGATCAGCACAGGCCCCGATTCCTGCGGTCCAGCCCCGACTAACGGGAGAACAAGCTCCCGGAGACGGTAGTCACGAAGTTCCTCATCGAGTCCGGTAGGTCGCGCAGATGCCAGTTCTCGGGACCGTGATACCAGGAAAGGTCATAGGAGTCTGGATGCTCGTCAGCATCACTGGCGACGATGGCGTCCAGCCAGCGGTCGGCTCCACCGAGCACAATCGCGTACGGCAGCACCTCAGAGATCTCCCGCAACTCCCCGCCCGGCGGCATTTGGTTAGTCGGGTGACTCATCAGATCCGAGCGCAAGGCGCCCAGGCCGCCAAGTAAGGCGGCTCCCTTGGCCGTCCGAGCCGGCATCTCCTGCGCGACGAAAACCAAGCCGAGCGACAACACGATGAGCGCCAAGCCCACCAACCCGAAGGTGGTGAACGCGGCGAGCACACCGGTCACGACCACGGAAATGATCAGTGCAGCGAGCGCCAGCTGGGTCCAGCGGTTTCTGGTGTCATCGGGTCGGCGTTCGAACCAGCCATTGCTGACCATCTCGTCGTAGAGCGCGTTCTGCACCCCGCCGATGGACTCTTGCACTCTGCCTGGCCAGTTCCGAGACCCGCACGCTCGAGCCCGGCGCGGCGATGCCGTCGAGCAGCTGCTGCTCGAACGGTCGCAAGCCGCCCGCACTCCCGTCCACCCGCCTGATTTCCCAATCGGTCCGGGCAAACTCGCTTTCGCGAGGCAGCTCGTTGATCACCAGATGCCCGCGTACGGCCAGGTCGACCAGAGTCGCGGTGACGTCGATCGGATCGACACGCTCGTCGGCTACCGTGCCGACGTGACCTGGCCGCACATACCGACAACCACCCGGAATTCAGACTGCCCAGCACCGGTCGGCACGAATTCGCCAGCCTTGCTGATCTGACCATCTGGGCTCCTGTCGGCGCCGGCCCGCCGATGAAGCCCGTACAGCGCGACACCGCCGAGGGCCAGCAAACCCAACGCCAGGGCCAGCGGCAGCGGCTCAGCGGAGAAAGCTCGACCGAGGGTCCATTGGTACTCGATCACCTCATTCGTTGCCACGCCTCCAGGAGGAAATCCGATGTCGATTGCGACGACCTCGCCCTCGCCACGCGGGCCGTCCCGGAAGGTAGGGATCTGGGCGCCCTCGGTGCCGGCCGCGGCAAAGTTGCAGGGAACGGTGGAGTTCGGGCTGCCGGCCGTGCACTTGATGTAGCTGAACTGGGTTGGGATCTGCACCGTTGCGCTGAACTGGGCGACCTGTGCGCTAAGTCCCTGCAGCATCCGCCAGCGCAACGCCGTACCGCTGTCGATGGTGACCACTGCACCGGTCACGGTGTAGCTCATCACGATCTCGGTTGAGCCGTTCGTGGGCACCGTCACCGTGGTGAAGCGATCCTCGGTCGTGATCGTCGGCTGAACCGCCGCGCCTTTGACCGTGGCCGTGATGTCGGAGAGCTTCTGGACATATTGACGGTCTCCGACCATGTCTTCGCGGGTCTCGAACCTCTGCGAGAGCTCGGGTGGCACCGCGCCGGTCAGCGTGATCGTCTGCTTCACCTTCAGCGTGCCGTCCTTGGCCAGATTGCCCTCGGCGATGAACGTCGACGCGGTGCCCTCGGCGTGTGCCGTCAACGCCAGCGGCCCGGCGAACAGACCACAGGTCAAGAGGCAGAACGCGATCATCGCCCCGATCCGATGCAGCGTCCTTGGGAGGTTGGCGAGCACGAGATACAGCCTCCCACTAGTCGTGAGAGGTGAGGGCCGAAGCCTAAAACGTGATTGAGGAAGCCGCCCGAGGCTCAGTGTACGCGGTTATCGTTGCGCGTGTGAGCCAGCAGCAGTGGAGCGGCCCCCAGTACGCACCACCCCGAGGCGGTCCACAGCAGGCTCACCGCGTACGGCCCGTACGGTTCCCCGCGTTCGGCGGCTGGCCCACGCGGCGGCGCAGCAGGCGCAGCGGCGGGTGGCTACTACCAGGGTACCCCTCCCCAGCTTCGGTCGGCCGTCTTTCGGCGGCGGAGTGCCACAGTACGGACCGACACCGCCGATGCCTGCGCCGCGCAGGAGGAATCCGCTCCGGTTTGTTGCTCTGTTCATCATCCTTGCACTGGTCGCCCTCGGCGGACTGGTGATCAGCGGCCTGAGCTCAGGCTCGTCCACCGTCGCCTACCAGAATGACGACTACCAGGTCCCGCCTCCAGACAGAACCCGCCGCCGATCCCGATACCCGAGACGTACGAGCAAGCCGAGCAGTGGATCACCAAGAGTCCGTTCTACAACCAGACGGCGCCGGTGCCGGTGCGCTGCAACTCCCAGCCCATCAATGTGACGACCGCAAGCGATGCCCAACTGAAGTCCCATTTTGAGGGCCTGATGGAGTGTTTGGTACGAGTCTGGGAGCCACCGGTCACCAACGCTGGCTTCATCATCGTGCGGCCGACGGTGACCATCTACGGCGAGGAACTCACCACCAAGTGTGGCAAGAGCGGAGTGAATGCCTTTTACTGCACGGCTGATCAGCAGGTGTACTACAGCAACTTGCTACCAGAGGCTCTGCCGACCGTACGGAAGAACAAGTGGACCGCCGATATCGTCATGGCGCATGAGTTCGGTCATGCATTGCAGGGCCGAACCGGCATTTTGATCTCTGCACACGCCCTGGGCCAGAACTCCGGCGACGAGGCGACCGAGCTGCAGTACACGCGACGGCTCGAAACGCAGGCGGACTGTTTCTCCGGCATGTTCATACGGGCGGTTTCGCAGTCGATCGGGGTGCAGCAGCAAGACGTCGATGGGATCTTGGACATCTACGACGCCATCGGCGACGACAAACTCTCCGGCAAGCCCGACGTCGTCGGAAACCACGGGCTCGCCCGATCACGCAAATACTGGGGAACCACTGGCTTGGGCACCAGCGCGGTCGGGGAGTGCAACACCTTCGTCGTTCCGTCCAGGCTCGTGCGATACGACATCAGCGATCCGCGCCCTCAGCCGCTGATCAAACGCCTTGAGCCTGTCGATCATGTTCTCGCCTTTCGGCGAGGCATGATTTCAGACCAGGAGCGCGGTTGCGATTGCCGCGATGCCTTCACCACGGCCTGTCAGCCCAAGGCCGTCTGTGGTGGTCGCCGAAAGACTGACAGGGGCGCCGACCGCTTCACTCATCACCAGCTCGGCCTCGGCACGCCGCGAGTCCGAGCCTGGGACGGTCACCGATCAGCTGGACGGCAATGTTGGCGATGTCAAAGCCAGCCGCTCGTACGCGCGCAGCGGTTTCGGTAAGAAAGGCTGCACCTGGGGCATCGGACCACTTCGGGTCAGTCGTCCCGTAGTTGCTGCCAAGATCACCGAGGCCGGCGGCGCTCAGCAACGCATCACAGGCTGCATGGGCGACGACGTCACCATCGGAGTGACCGTCGGGACCGACCTCGTCATCGAAGAGCAGACAAGCAACGTTCATCGGCCGACCTGGTGCCAGCCGATGAACGTCGATGCCGATTCCGGTGCGAGGAGGGGGCGCCTGCGAAGTCAGGAAGCGAGGACCTCATCGAGCAGGACCTCGGCCTTGTCCTCCTCGACACGCTCCGCAAGAGCGAGCTCGGAGACCAGGATCTGCCGAGCCTTGGCAAGCATGCGCTTCTCGCCGGCAGAAAGCCCACGCTCACGCTCGCGGCGCCAGAGGTCGCGGACAACCTCGGCAACCTTCAGCACGTTGCCGGAGTGAAGCTTCTCGAGATTGGCTTTGTACCGGCGCGACCAGTTGGTCGGCTCCTCGGTGTGGGGCGCGCGAAGAACACCGAAAACTCTTTCCAAACCGTCAGCGTCCACAACGTCACGAACCCCAACAAGGTCCAAGTTGCATGCAGGTACGCGAACTACGAGATCACTCTGGCCAACAATCCTCAATACGAGATAGAGCTTGTCCTCACCCTTGATCTGCCGGGTTTCGATGTCCTCGATGACGGCGGCCCCATGATTGGGGTAGACCACCGTTTCGCCGACTGTAAAGGTCATATTGTTTTGTACCCCTTTCGCGCAACCAAGTTTAGCACGGCAATCGTCTGCCCTGGCAGCGTTTGCGCTAGCCAGAGGGCAGTATTGGGGTGGTGTTGGGCTTGACAAACCAGGCGCATTGTGCCTTCGGTGTGCGCTGGGTCACTACATCCTCACGCGTCGTCTACCAGTACCTGCACGAACGGCGAAGGTGTCGATAGGCTGCATCGCAAGTGTCCCCTCGCCAGGCAGGAGTCGGCCATCGTGTCTTGGAACCCGAGTCGAGCAAATCGAGCAGGCCGCATGAGGTTCCGCGCCGGCGCGGGGGGCCTGGCACTGCGGGGTGGTGCGAGCCTGCTGCTCGTCATCGGTCTGCTGCTGGTGTCGCGGCCGCATGCGGACAGAACGTGCAGACGAATCGCCCATACACGCCGGCTGAGGGCGTCAACATCGACGTCGGCGACCCGGCGATCCCCAACAAGGTGGTGCACGTCCGCAACCTCGCGATCATCAGCTGGGCACCGGGCGAAGGCTTCCTGTCAGGCTCAATCGTGACCGCTGACCGCGACTCCGTTGACGGCTGTAGCGGCACGCCGTTCAAGGTGGATGGAACCGAGGGCGCGCCATTCACTGGCACGATCCCGAACACCGTCTCGGTCGCGAATGGCCTTCGGTCGTGCTCACAGATCAGGCGCCGATCACCGTGAAGAGCCCAGACCTGATGGCTGGTCTCGACGCGATGTGACGCTGGCGTTCCAGAACGCCGGCGAGGTGACCGCGAGTGCCGGTGGTCGACGGCAACGAGGCTCAGTACGCCACGCTCAAACCGACGCCGACGCCCAGCGTCTGACGCGGGTCGTTCAGCCGCGTCTGGCAACCATGAGTTCGGGTCTGCCATTCAAAGTGAGCGAAACGGTGGCGCGCTGGAGACCTCAGCCCTCGAACTTGTAGCCGAGCCCTCTCACGGTGATCAGATATCGCGGATTGGCCGGATCCGGTTCGATCTTGGTCCGGAGCCGCTTGATGTGGACGTCCAGGGTCTTGGTGTCACCGACGTAATCCGCACCCCAGATCCGGTCGATCAGCTGGCCACGAGTCATCACCCGGCCGGCGTTGCGGAGCAGCATTTCCAGCAGCTCGAACTCCTTGAGAGCAAGCTTGATCCGCTCACCGTTGACCGATACCTCGTGCCGCTCGACGTCCATCCGAACCCCTGCAGCCTCGATGACGTCCGGCACCAGCTCGGTGTCCTGCCCTCGACGCAGCACCGCACGGATCCGCGCCACGAGCTCCCGGTGGCTGAACGGCTTGGTGACGTAGTCGTCGGCGCCCAGCTCGAGGCCTACGACCTTGTCGACCTCGCTGTCCCGCGCGGTGAGCATGATCACCGGGACCGGACCGCGAAGTCGCAGCTGGCGGCACACCTCGGTACCGGACATGCCTGGCATCATCAGATCGAGCAACACGATATCCGCGCCATGCCGATCAAACTCAGCGATCCCGGTGGCACCATCGTGCGCCTCGATCACCTCGAAGCCCTCTTTGGAAAGCATGTAGGACAGGGCTTCGCGGTAGGACTCCTCGTCCTCGACGACGAGCACTCTGGTCATTGGATCATCTCCTGACGCTCAGGCGTCGGCTGATCCGGCGGCCGCTGGCCATTCGACGAGGTGGCATGCTGTGTGACGGCTGATCTCGCCTCATGCAGGTGCGCAGGGATCTTGATCGTGAAGGTTGATCCCTGGCCCACTTGGCTCCACACGGACACGTCACCACCGTGGATCGCAGCGATGTGCTTCACGATCGCGAGCCCGAACCCGGTGCCACCGTTGGCCCGGCTACGCGCGTAGTCGACGCGGTAAAAGCGTTCGAAGATCCGCTCGACCTCAGCTGCCGGAATGCCGATGCCGTTGTCGGAGACGGTGATCTCGACGTAGTCGTCGTCGCTTCTGGCTTGCACATGCGCCGCCACGACAACGCGTGCGCCTGGGTCGGAATATACCATGGCATTCTCCACCAAGTTGCCGACCGCGACGCCGAGCTGACGAGCGCTGCCCAACACCCGGGTTCCTGCAACGCCCGCAACGGTAAGAGTGATCCGCTTTCGCTCCGCATCCATCCGGCGGCGGTCGACAGCTTCCGATAGCACCTCATCGATCTCGACGACCTCCGGATCAGCCAGCGGGTCGTCCGATTGGAGTCTGGACAGCTCGATGATTTGGCTGACCAGATCGGTCAGTCGTGCCGACTCGATGCCCATCCGGCTAGCAAACTTGCGAACCGCGTCAGAGTCGTCCGCGGCGTCCTCAACCGCTTCGGCGAGCAACGCAATGGCGCCAATCGGAGTCTTGAGCTCGTGGCTGATGTTTGCGACGAAATCGCGACGGGTCTCCTCGATCCGCCGAGCGGCGGTCTCGTCGTCGGCGAGGACCAGAATCAGGCTCTCGTCCAGTGGCGCGACGCGAGCGGTGAGGTAGGTGGACGCGACGCGCGCACCTCGGTGAATCTGCAGGTCGACCGTACGGGCGTCGTCCTCGTCGGCGAACGCTGCGGACCAGTTAGAGCAGTTCAGGTAGGGCGATCCGGCTGCCCCGAACCAAACCCAGAGTCCGGGCCGACGCAGTCGTCTCGAGTACCTCGTCGTGTGGGCCAACCACGACACCAGCCGAAGAGATGACCGCAAGCACCTCCGAGACGCCAGCGGGGACCACTGGCTCGGCGATATCGAAGGTCGGCTCCGGCTCCGCTTGTCGCCTCCGCATCGCCATCCAGGTGATCAGCACGCCGATCCCAAGGCCGACAACGAGCGCCGCGATCCCGACCCATATCGGGTTCACATGAAGATAGTAGGGGCTGGGACGAGCCGTGTTTGCCAGCCGATCACCAGATGCCCGCGCAGCCCTCAACCGTTTGGCACATGTTCACAGTTCGTTAACCATCCGCACAATTCGGTGTAGGGGCCGACATATGGTTATTGGTGCCGTAACCACGACGAGACGGGACATAACACATGCGGGACTTCTACCGGGAGCAGCTGGACGACGTCCTAGCAGACCTGGTGCACATGGCCCAAGTAGTCTCCTCGGCCGTTCGCTCAGCGACGACGGCGCTCCTCGAGGCAGATATCCACCTGGCTGAACAGGTCATCGGCGACGACGAGCAAATCGATGCGAAGCAGGCGGAGATCGAAGGGCGGGCGTTCTCGCTGCTTGCCCGGCAGGCCCCGGTGGCCGGTGAGCTGCGGACCATTGTCGCGACCCTGCGGATGGTGACCGAGCTGGAGCGGATGGGTGATCTTGCCGCTCACATCGCGAAGATCGCGCGGCTCCGCTACCCGGAGATCGCCGTGCCGGAGACGCTGCGGCCCAACTTCGTCCGGATGGGCGATGTCGCCGAGAAGATGGTCATCACGGCCGGCCAGACCCTCAACGACCGCAACATCCAGAGCGCCCAGGAGCTGCGGGCCCGGGACGAGGAGATGGACGAGCTCCGGCGTACGCAGTTCCGAGTGATGCTCAGCGACGACTGGGCATACGGCGTGGAAGCGGCCGTCGATGTGGCCCTGCTTGGCCGCTATTACGAGCGCATCGCCGACCATGCGGCATCGATGGGTCGGCGGATCATCTACGTCGTGACCGGCCAATTCCCCGAAGAGCAGATCTGGCCACAGCCTTAGGTTTGGTTTCACGCACGCTCGTCGGAGGCGTGCGTTTCTCATCACAACCGTCAAGACGGACCGCTGACCCCGTTCGTTCGGCACGTTTCTCATCACAACCGCCAAAGCGATTAGAAGGCAGTGAAAAGGCAGTGAAGTAGCGCTGCCATTCCGTCTTGAATTGCCGCCGGATACCCGTCGCGCCGCGTTCGATCAACGCGGCCCGCACTCGAGCCAGGATCTGCTCGGGCGCGTTATAGAAATCGTCAGCGGTCGCTGGCGTTTTGACGGCTGTGATGAGAAACGACCCCTGAGAGAGTCCACGCAATAAAGAGGCTCGCTTACTTCCTGCCCTGCATCTTGACGGCTTCGATGGATGCTGCAGCGGCGTCAGGGTCCAGGTAGCGGCCGCCGATTTCGATCGGCTTGAGGTCGTCGTCCAGGTCGTATACCAGCGGAATGCCAGTGGGGATATTCAAGCCGACCACAGCTTCATCGCCCATCTGGTCCAGATGCTTGACGATGGCCCGCAATGAGTTGCCGTGCGCCGCAATCAGGGTCACTTTGCCTGCCCGCAGATCGGGCACGATCTGGTCGTACCAATATGGCAGAGCACGCTCGAGAACATCCTTGAGGCATTCAGTTCGCGGTCGTGCCTCGCTCGGCATGCCGGCATATTTCGGGTCGTCGAAATTCGCGTACTGATCGGCGTTGTCGATCGGTGGCGGTGGAATGTCGTACGAGCGCCGCCAAAGCATGAACTGTTCTTCGCCGAATTCAGCCAGCGTGGCCGCTTTGTCCTTTCCCTGCAGCGCACCGTAATGGCGCTCGTTCAAGCGCCAGGAACGCTTCGTCTCGATCCACATCCGATCGGCGATGTCGAGTGAAATCTGTGCGGTCTGGATCGCCCTGCGGAGCACCGAGGTGTGCACGACGTCAGGCAGCAGACTGCGCTCCACGAGGAGCTCACCGCCACGAGTGGCCTCGGCCTCCCCCTTGGCACTCAGACCAACATCGACCCAGCCCGTGAACAGGTTCTTGGCGTTCCACTCACTCTCGCCGTGGCGTAAGAGGATCAAGGCTCCAGTCATGACACACGCTCCCACGTCGTAACCATGGCAGCGAGCCTAGTAGTCAACTCGTTACGCGCGCTGCACCCCGATCAGCTTTTCGGACGCTCCCCCGGGTCCAGGTGGGTGAAAGCGGACAGGTTCGCTGTTGACTCCCCGCGCGACCGTCGCCAGGCCCATTCCTTCCGGATGCTCTCCGCGAAACCCAGCTCCAAGATCACATTGAAGCTGTCGTCGGCAGCCTCGGCCACAGCGCCGAGCAGCCGATCGATCTCGGCTCGCGTGACGAGCTCGACCGGAACCCGAGCTGTCAGGTAGATGTCGCCAAGCGCGTCGAGGGCGAAGCAGATGCCGGGCAACTTGAGGTTGCGCTCCAGCAACCAGCGGTAGACGCCCACATGGTTCTCATCGGGCCTCCGGGCAACAAAGGCCCGGAGGTTCAACCCGTGCCCACCTACCTCGAGAGCGCATTCCGTGACCAGTTTGCGGGTGCCGGGCAGGCGAACGGAGAACAGTCCTGGCGCCGATTCGGCCCAGTCGAGGTCAAGCTCGGAGAGCTCGGCGCGAATCTCATTGATCGCGTTATCGCGAGGATCGCTCACGTCTGCTGCACGAACCAGCGCACCTGGTACCCGCCGAGAGTGAGCTGCCCATCGCTCAATGGCGTCTCCTCCGTCAATGCATCCCAGGCCCAGTTGCCGAGCGGAATCACCCACCGCGGGAGCTTCTGCGACTCCGTTGTCATGTTGTAGACGCCGACCATCGTCTGCGTCGGGAACCGCCGCAGAAACACCAGGACCGCAGGGTTCACCGGATCGAGGATCTCACTCTCCAGAGAGGCATCCAGGCTCGGCAGCGAGGACCGCACCGTGATGATGTGCCGCAGTCCATGCCAGATCCGATACTCGACTGTGCCTTCGATGTGGCGGCGATCCACCCAATCCCACGGCATCGGCGGCCGGTGGACCCAGCGGTTGTCATCGGCGTGGTCCGGATCCTCCACGAAGTCGTAGTAGTTCAGTAGGCCGAGCTCATCACCCATGTAGATCAGCGGTAGACCGCCGAATCCCAGAACCAAGCTGTAGGCCAGCAGATAGCGGCGTACGGCTAGGTCGAGATGAAAATCGTCACCGCTGTTCAGGGCCGCCTCGATGCCGGCCAGCGATGCTGCGGTTCCGCTGATCCGGCGATCCCCGGTAAGGAGATTCTCCTGAAAGACCAGACCCCGTGCGTCGCTCATCGGATAGAGGCCGGCGTAGTACTCAGCGAGGAAACGTCGATGTTCGAACCCGGTCAGCCCAACCGAGGCGGCGTCGCCGTCGTCGATCGCCCAGCCGATGTCGTCGTGACAGCGCAAGTAGGTGCCCCACACCGTCGTCGGTGGCTTCGCCGGAAAGCGATTCATCGCGGCGCAGAACAGCCGAGTGTCTTTGGCGGCCAGCGCCGACCAGATCTGCACCATCAGGGAGTTCTGGTACGCCAGGTCGCTGACCTTCCCAGCGTGCTTGCCCACCCCCAGGTAGGGAGCAAGGTCGGCGGGCCCGACGATCGCCTCGGCTTTGAAGATCAACGCGGGCGCCGCGATCCGAGCCACCGTGCGCAATGCCTGGGTGATGGCATGAACCTCGGGCTGATTCTGGCAATTGGTGCCCATCCGCTTGTAGATAAAGGCAATCGCGTCGAGGCGCACGCACTCCACGCCTAGATTGGCCAGCCACAAGATCAAGTCTGCGAACTCGTAGAAGACATCCGGGTTGTGCCAGTTGAGATCCCATTGCCAGGTGTTGAAAGTCGTCCAGACCCAGGAATGAGATTCCTCGTCATAGGTGAAGTTTCCGGGCGCAAAATCGGGAAAGACCTCCGGCAGCGTTCGCTCGTATGCATCCGGGAGCTCCCGGTCGGCGAACATGTGAAAGTAGTTCCGATAGAACGGATCTCCCGCTCGTGCATTGACTGCCCACTGGTGCTCGGCCGCCACATGGTTGAGAACAAGATCAAGAGTGAGCGAGATCCCCTGCGAGCGCAGTACCGTGGCCAGCTCTCGCAGATCGTCAATGCTGCCGAGCTCGGGGCGTACGGCCCGATAGTCCATGACTGCGTACCCGCCATCATTCTGGCCGGGCCGTGGCTTGAGCAGTGGCATCAGGTGCAGGTAGGTAACACCGAGTTCGGCGAGGTAGTCGACGCGGTCGGCGACCCCCTTCAAGTCCCCCGCGAAGAGATCGGCATATGTGGCGTATCCGAGCATCTGCTGATGCTGATACCACTGCGGGTCGGCGTGCCGCCGAAGATCCAGCAGCCGCAGGTCCGCGGGCCGCTGCTGAAAGTTTTGCGCCGCGATCTCCACCAGCCGGTTGGCCATCTCGGGCGCATGGTCCGGATACGCGCCGGTCAGGCCCGTCACCAGATCCGGCCAATAGCGCTGCAGTCGTGTCGCGAAGACAACTTGATCATGAGGCGGCTCACCCTCGAGCAGTGGCGCCAGGTCCGGAATAGTCATTGCCCGCAGGCTATTGGAGCAGATGTCAGCTTGTCAGCAGTTTGCCGGTACGCGTGCCCGGCATGCGACTCTGACCACTAGGCCGGCCCGTGCCGCAACCCAGGTTCACGCAGGGTTACACAAATTTCGTCCGCTGGTCAGCGAGGCTTGCTGGAGTCGATCAGGTTGGGCCCGGAGGCGGAGCGCAGCTCCTTACGTCCCAGTTTGATGCGCTTGCGGAACTCCTCCATGAAAACCTCACGGAGTTGCTCATTGTCGACCACGGCGCCTGCGGCGCCCAGCTTGCCCTTGATCACCCGTTGACACACACTCAGCCAGGCCTGGCCCATCGCGTAGGTGAAGGTTGACGCCACCCCTGCTCCGACCGCCCCACCAACGACGGTCCCTGCCCCGGGGATCATCTTCAGCAAGCCTGTGAAAGTCGCCCGCCCGATCTGCGTAGCCGCGGTCGTGGAAGCGATCGCCATGAGGACTGCGCGCTCAAACTTGATCTTGTAGATCTGGGCGATCCGCGCCATCATGCCAAGTTGGATAGGCACCAGCAGGGCAGCGTCGGAGAAGGGGATGGGCGTGGCGGCAGCAGCCGCTGCGCTGGCGGCAGCAGCCGTTATGTACTTGTTCGCTTCCTGCGTTTTCCGCGCATGATCGATCTCTTGCGCCGCGACGAGAGCTCCCTGGACACCTTCGGGCGCAACGCGAAAGGTGGCATCGAGAAGTTCCCGGAGCCCGTAGGGCACCTGCCCGGCAAACTCGTCTGCCTTCGCATATGTCATGAACGGCCGCCCCCCGACGATCGGCAGCCGTTTCGCGATAATTTGCTCCGCCAGCAGCAGCGCGTCGGGATGCAAGTATCCGTTGCGCATCGGCACCTGTGTCAGCACGACGATCACCGGCAGGCCCATCCCGTCGAGCCGGCGGATGAAATCCGCCTCAGCCTCCTCGAAACGCCGGTCCATGCCGCGGAGGCAGTACCACGCGACGTGAATCTGCTCTGACAGCGGGAGCTGCCGCATCTGGGTCATCGCCTTGTCAAGCTCGGACAAGATCTGCTTGTTGTCCTTGCCCACCTCGAGACCTTGGGTGTCGACGATGCCAAGATGCCCGACCTTGTCCAGGTAGAGATGGCTACCCTTGGTCACCGGCTCGCCGATTCCGGTACGCGCCACCTCCTCACCGAAGATCGCATTGATCAAGGTCGACTTTCCGACACCGGTCTTGCCGAATATCGCGAGGTTGAACCGCCCGATTGCTGCGTTCTGCTTCTCGTACTCGGCCCGGAACGAATCTCGGAACCAGTCTGTGCTGCCCGCCATAGGCCCAAGGGTACGGGGACCGAGTCCAAAGGGCATTTCATCTGGTCTGGCATAGGCGTGAAAAACAGAGCAAAATCTGTTCTGTGGGGGCAACTGTTGCGTGTGGTGGCGACCATCAGCACGCTGCAGACCTTCTTACTCAAGGCATTGTCAGTTCCGACCTGGGGCATTACACCAAAGCAATCACGTTGTTGGGCGAGGCAATGAGTGCCTTACATACACCTGTGCCCCACAATGGCGCCGATATCGAGTTCCCGGAATGTTCCAATGAGCACGACCGGCTCTCTGCACGAATTCTGTTGAGTCTGAGCTATCCGACTCATGAGATGGGACAAATAAGCGAAAGCATCCGACTACTGGTGAACGCTGAGCAGCTCGCCAGTCGTCGATCTCTGGGCCAGCTGAGCGTCGTCACACGAGCGCAGCATGGCCTGCTGCTGCTTCGGGAGGGTCGGGCGGCAGACGCGATCAAGCGTCTGGATGGGGCGGTTCAGCTGATGCGCGACACTGAGCCTGCCGATCAATGCAAGATCCTGATCAATCGCGGTGAGGCTCATGATCAACTGGGTCATATTCAGTCAGCTATCGAGGATTTCACCGGCGCTTTGGACCTGAGCCGACGCCACGGACTTGTCGAATTGGAGTTCGCCGCCCGACACAACCTCGGCTATATGCACTACCTGGCCGGTAATTTGCCCCGGGCGCTGGAATTGATGCCGACGGTGGAGGAAGCAGCTTCCGATCACTACAAAGGAGTCGTCGGCATCGACCGATCGAGGGTTCTGCTCAGCGCTGGTCTCGTGGCAGACGCCGACCGGACGCTGGTCGAAGCTTCGGCCGCTTTGGAGCGAACCGAAATGTTGACCCTGCTTGCCGAGGCGGAGTTAACCCGTGCTGACGTCGCATTGCTTGCAGGCAACTATCGGCTAGCTCAGACAATCAGCCACACCGCCGTCGCCCGGCTCCGGCAGCGCAGCAATCGGCGAGCGACGGCCCTTGGTGAGTTGATCATGCTCCGCGCGGACGCGGAGGCGGATGTCCGGAGCGACCGGCTGGTGCGCACCGCCGACCGGCTGGCCGCCACATTGAACCACCTCGGCCTGCCGGATCAGGCGAACCTGGCGCGTCTGATCGCCATCGAATACTCCGGACCTAACTGGCGCGGCAAGTCGCGGCGGCTGCCGACCATCTCCGCGGGACAACCCCTCGATCTCCGCCTGTACGGGCGATTTGTCAGAACCAAGCTGGCTTACGCCCGTGGCGACCGGAAGGCCGCTCAACGACAGGCACGGGCCGGGATGGATGAGTTGATGAAGCATCAGGCTCGGTTCGGCAGCCTGGACCTGCAGATGTCCAGCGCCGCTCATGGTGTGGGTCTGGCGGCCCTCGCCGTAACCGAGGAGATGGCGGCGGGTCGTCCTGCCGCTGTGCTGGCCTGGCTGGAACGAGCGCGAGCCATATCCAGTCGTGTGACGCCCGTACGACCTCCCGAAGACAAGATCACCGCGGAGCTGTTGGCTCAACTGCGCTGGGTGATAAGCCAACTGGAGCCAGAAGACGTCGACAGCGAGACCAAGGAGCCGCTCCGCAGGCGTCGGCAGGCGCTGCAGCGCGAGATTCGAGCGCGCTCCTGGAGCGTTCAGGGCTCGGACTCGATCCACCAAACGCCGAGACTGGGCGACATGCGGGCGGCGCTCGAGGGCGCGGCGCTGCTGACCATTTTCGGCATCAACGACGACATCCATGGCCTCGTGCTCACGCGCCGCGGCTGCTGGATGCAACGGTTGACCACGATGGCGGAGGCGGAACGGCTCTGCCGCCGCATCACCGCCGATCTCGATGCCCTAGCCCTCAGTCACGTTCCCGAACCACTCCGGGCCTCGGCACGCAACTCATTGCTGCGAGACCTTCGAACGCTCGATCAGCTGCTACTGACTCCACTGAATCTGCCGGACGCGTCCCTCGTGCTTGTGCCGCCTGGTCGGCTCGCCGCGCTGCCGTGGTCAGGCTTGCCGACTTTGAGGGGCCGGCCGCTCACCATCGCGCCCTCAGCCGCAGCCTGGCTGGGTGCTCACGCGCGATCTCGCAACAAGTCCGGAGCCGTCGTGACGGTGGCTGGTCCGGGCCTCGGGCGCGCCGAGCAAGAGGTCACCGGCGTCGCACAGCACTGGCCGCGGTGCGAGATGCTCACCGGCACTCGAGCGACTGGCGACGCTTTTCTGCATGCCATCGATGGAGCACAGCTGGTTCACGTGGCGGCGCATGGCCGCCACGAGCGTGAGAGCCCGCTGTTCTCTTCGATCAGGCTGGTGGACGGACCGGTTGTTGGCTTCGACCTCGATCGAGTCGCTCAGCCACCCCAACAGGTCGTGTTGTCTGCATGTGACCTGGGGCAAGCCACAGTGCGCCCAGGTGACGAGGCGCTTGGGCTGACCAGGGCGCTGTTGCACAGCGGGACATCGACCATCATCTCCGGCGTTGCGAAGGTCTCCGATGAGAAGACCGCTGACCTGATGGTCGACTACCACCGGCGGCTGGCCGCCGGCGCCGCCCCGGCGGATGCGCTTGCCGATGCCCTCGCGGCCACTGCCGAGCCAATCCCCTTCGCCTGCTTCGGCGCCGGCTGGTGAACTAAACTCCCCAGGTTGCCCTACGCCTGGAGAGAGTGTTTCTGCGTGCCCATCCGTTCTGATCTGCGGAACGTCGCCATCGTCGCTCACGTCGACCATGGCAAAACCACGCTCGTCGACGCCATGCTCTGGCAATCGGGCGCCTTTCGGGTCGGCCAGACGGTGAAGAAGCGAGTCCTCGACTCGATGGATCTGGAGCGGGAGAAGGGCATCACCATCCTCGCCAAGAACACCGCGGTACGGCACCATCTGCCAGATGGCTCGACCGTCACGATCAACATCATCGATACGCCTGGTCACGCAGATTTCGGCGGCGAAGTAGAACGCGGCCTGGAGATGGTCGATGGGGTGCTACTCCTGGTCGATGCCTCGGAGGGCCCGCTCCCCCAGACACGCTTCGTGCTCCGCAAGGCACTGGCCAAGAAGCTGCCGATCGTCGTGGTGATCAACAAGGTGGACCGCCACGATGCCCGAATTGCGGAGGTGGTAGAGGAGACCTACGAGCTCTTCCTCGACCTGCTGGACGACGACGACAGCCACGCACTCGACTTTCCTGTTGTGTACGCGTCGGCCAAGGCTGGGCGCGCCTCCCTCACCCCACCCGGCAATGGCCAGATGCCCGATAGCGGAGATCTTGCCCCGTTGTTCGCCACAATCCTGCAGCACATTCCCGCGCCCACTTATGTCGATGGGGCGGTGCTGCAGGCACACGTCACCAATCTGGACGCGTCGCCTTACCTCGGCCGGCTCGCACTGTGCCGCATCGTCGCCGGAACGCTGCGACGTAGCCAAAACGTGGCCTGGTGTCGTGCCGATGGCACAATCCGCACGGTCAAACTCACCGAACTATTGATGACGAATGCGTTGGATCGCGAGCCTGCGGAGTCGGCGGGACCCGGCGACATTGTCGCTATCGCCGGGATCCCCGAGATCACCATCGGCGAGACGCTCTCCGATCCCGACGATCCCCGACCGCTGCCGTTGATCACAGTGGATGAGCCATCGATTTCCATGACCATCGGCATCAATACCGCTCCGCTCGCCGGCCAAGCGGGCAAGAACCTGACGGCGCGGTTGCTGAAGGCGCGGCTGGATACCGAACTGGTCGGGAACGTGTCGATCCGAGTGTTCCCGACAGAGCGCCCGGACACCTGGGAAGTCCAGGGCCGCGGCGAACTGCAGCTGGCAATTCTCGTTGAGATGATGCGCCGCGAATCCTTCGAGATGACGGTCGGGAAACCACAGGTGGTGACGCGCACCATCGGCGGCAGGATCCACGAGCCGGTCGAAAGGCTGACCATCGATATTCCAGAAGACTTCGTCGGCGTCGTGACCCAGCTGCTTGGACTGCGTCGCGGCAGATTGGAACAGATGGTCAACCACGGCACGGGCTGGGTGCGCATGGAATATCTCGTGCCCGCCCGCGCGCTGATTGGTTTCCGCACCGAGTTCCTGACCGAAACGCGCGGCACCGGACTGATGCATCACGTTTTCGAGACCTACGAGCCCTGGGCCGGCGAGATGCGAACCCGCCCCACAGGCTCGTTGGTGGCCGACCGGTCGGGCCAGGTCACCTCATATGCACTGTTCAACCTTCAGGAGCGCGGCATGATGTTCGTCACTCCCGGCATGGAGGTGTATGAGGGCATGATCGTCGGCGAAAATGCCCGCGCCGAGGACATGGACGTCAACCCGACGAGGGAAAAGAAGCTCAGCAACGTTCGGGCGTCCACCGGTGAGGAACTCGAACGGCTGGTGCCGCCGCGTCTGATGAGCTTGGAGCAGGCATTGGAGTACTGCCGGACCGATGAGTGCATCGAGGTCACTCCAGACGCCGTACGCCTGCGCAAGGTGGTGCTGTCCGCGGCGACACGTGCGCGCGACCGGGCCCGCGCCAGGACCTGATCGCCATGATCGGCAACGGCCAGGTCGGCGTTCCCGTTTTGTGATCTACGACCGCGAGGTTCGACACAACTCGGTCACGACCGCGCGGTCGGCCGCCAATCCGTGTCCGCATCGGTGAAGATGTTCTCGTCGCTTTGAACCCGTCGGTACCTTCCCCAACCGTAGGCGCGAGAGATGGCGTGGGTCGTCGCTAGATCTGGGAAGGGGGAAGTTCGATGCAGCAGATAGCGCAGTCGATCCAGCAGCACGGCAACCACACGACTGATCATCGAACTGACCAGAGCTCCGACGATTCGTCTCACGCACCTAGGCCGGCCGAGTCAACATCCATCGGAAGTCAGTTCTCCATTCGATCTTCGATGACACCGGGACCAGTCATCGGTCGGCGTCGGCTGGAGTTGTAGAGGGGTCTCGGTCAGTCCCGGGGGAGGCGAACTCACGCCCCACCTTTCTTGCCCGCGGGGGGCGCGAGCAGGACAAGGTGGGGCGTGAGTGTCATCTCGATGGTTAGCTGCTCTTTTTGGCGCTGGTTTTGGTGGCGCTGGTCTTCTTTGCCCCAGTCGTGGATGCAGCCTTCGGAGCATCCGAGGTCTTGGCCGCCTTGCGCGTCGTAACTGGCTTGGTGATCGTTCGGGCACGCTCATGCGGCGACTTGCGCGCCTCATCCACGGCCTGCTTGCCGCGGCCCGCAAAGTCGCCGTACGCGGCAGTAGCTTGAGCCTTCAGCTCGTTGGCCTGCTTCTGTAGCTCGGCAATCCTCGCCTTCGTTGTCTCCGGAAGGTTCTTGAATTGCTCCGGCAGAGTGATGACGAAAGTGCGCAGCTCCTCCGCACTCAACTTGGCCTGCTTGCTCAGTTCCGGTCGCTTGCTCTGCAGTTCGCTGAAGCGCATGCTGGCCTTTTGCTGCGTGTCGGCAAGAGCGCCCTTGAGGGCTTCGGCCAGCGCATCGGTGAGCCCTGCGACCGCGTACAGCGCGGCATAGTCGGATTCGATGGCCGACTTGCGGGCGTCGGCGGAGATTTCTTTGTCCGGCATTCTTTCTCCTTTTTCGTTGGGGGTTTCGGGCTTGGTCATCTAGCGGTTCGCCCGTTGTTCGTGGTCCGTTCGTTCTCCTTCACGAAGGAGCTGTATACATCGATCAGGACGCGCTTCTGCCGCTCCGTGATCGCCGTGTCGGCAAGCACAGCCATCTCCACCGAGGTTGCGGGATGCTCAGCCGGATCAAGGATTCCGGCGCGGACATAAAGCGTTTCCGCGGAAACCCGCAGCGCTTTCGCCAGCTGCTGCAGCACTTCCGCCGACGGTTTGCGCAGGCCACGCTCGATCTGACTCAGATAGGGATTGGAAATGCCGGTCTGCTCGGCGAGCTGGCGCAGCGACAACTGCGCCGCCTGACGCTGGCCGGCAATGTACTCACCGAGGGAGCCAAGCTGGTCCGCGATCTTGTGGGATCGAATTCGTGCCATGCCCCCAAGTTTGCTTGCAATTGCAAGCAAATGCAAACTCTAGCTTGCAAGCATGTATGCACACGTTCGCGAGCGTCGGGTAGAGCGGGCGCCGGTGCTGTCTGGACGATCGAGCAGGCGCGACAAGATCGAGGCTAGAGCGCGACCTTATCCAGGAAGCCTGGCGTGCCTGCGAGGGAGGAAGACAGCAGCTTCCAGCGCACGCTCGGGCGCGAGCGAACACAACCAAACGCGAGCGTCGGGTAGAGCGGGCGCCGGTGCTGTCTGGACGATCGAGCAGGCACGACAAGATCGAGGCTAGAGCGCGACCTTATCCAGGAAGCCTGGCGTGCCTGCGAGGGAGGAAGACAGCAGCTTCCAGCGCACGCTCGGGCGCGAGCGAACACAACCAAAAATGCTGCTATCGACCCAGGATGACGGCTTGGGGCACTGAGGCCATGATGAGCGTTCCGTCGGGTCGGCGATCGACGGTCTTGGACGGCACTGGGCCCTCGATGCACGGTCCTTGATGGGCCAGTGGCACGCGGAGCGGGCTGCCGGCTGTGACCGTGAAGTGTTCGCCGCGAACCGACAGCTCGGCGAGATCGCCTTCGACGACTGTGAAGGCGATCTCGCGGCGTGTGAGATCGACCTTGATTCGGGTGCCGCGGAGGGTGATCTGGAACGTCAGTCCCGGCCACGACTCCGGCAAGCGCGGGTCGAAAGTGATCTTCCCGTTGTAGTCCCGCATACCGCCGAACCCCTGTGCCAGGATGTTCCACACACCGCCGGTTGAGGCGACGTGGACCCCGTCGCTGACGTTGCCGTGCAGATCCGCGAGATCGACGAACAACGAGTGGTAGAAGTAGCGCAGCGCAAGATCGCGGTATCCGACCTCGGCGGCGATGATCGATTGCACAATGCCCGACAGAGTGGAATCGCCAGTGGTGATGGGGTCGTAGTACTCGAAGTTGTTGCGCTTTTGCTCGTAACTGAAATGATCACCTTGGAGAAACAGGGCTAGCACCACATCTGCCTGCTTCAGCACCTGGAACCGATAGATCACCAACGGGTGATAGTGCAGCAGCAGTGGCCGTTTCTCCGGCGGCGTGTTCTTCAGATCCCAGACTTCCCTATCGAGGAAGTGCGCATCCTGTGGGTTGATCCCGGTGATCTTGTCGTACGGGATCGACATCCCGTCCGCACAGGCGGCCCACTCGTCAATTTCCTCATCGGCAAGCTCGAGCCGCAGTGCGACTCGCTGGTACGCGCGCGGCAGTTCGCGCTTCAGCTGATGAAGCAGCTCGGCTGCTTTGGCGAGGTTGTATCGGGCCATGACGTTGGTAAAGAGGTTGTCGTTGACGACTGTGGTGTACTCGTCGGGTCCTGTCACGCCGTGGATATGAAAGCTACGGCGGCCGGTGCCGTTCTCACGCCAGAAGCCAAGGTCAGCCCATAGCCGTGCGGTCTCGACGAGAAGGTCCACGCCCTCGCGATTCATGAAGTCTTGATCACCGCTGGCGGCGACGTACTTGCACAATGCGTAGGCGATGTCGGCGTCGATGTGGTATTGCGCCGTCCCGGCCGCGTAGTAGGCCGATGCCTCTTCACCGTTGACCGTACGCCAGGGAAAGAGCGCGCCGCTCTGTGCGAGCTCTTCTGCGCGGCGGCGGGCAGCGTCGAGCATGTTGTATCGGAAACGCAGCTCGCTGCGCGCCATCTGGGGCGAGGTGTAGGTGAGGAACGGAAGAACGAAGATCTCGGTGTCCCAAAAGTAGTGCCCGCTATAGCCAGTGCCGGTCACACCCTTGGCGGGCACGCCGGACTGCTCGGCGCGGGCCGCCGCCTGAGCGACCTGATACAGATTCCAGCGAATCGCCTGTTGCAGAGCGGGCTGGCCGTGCACCACGACATCGGACCGCTCCCAGAACTCGTCCAGCCATTCGCGTTGATCGGTGAATTCCGGTTCGACACCATGTTCGAGCACGCGATCCAGGGTCCGCCGGCAGCGATCAACGAGCTCCCGAGACGGCACGCCGCGTGAGGTGTGGTACGCGACCACCTTGGTGACCTTGATCGGCTGCCCCGGCTTGGCCTGTACCCGGTAGACCATTTTGCCGGTGTCCTCATCGGCACTGGTGAAGGTGCGATAGTCATTTTCGGTGGTTATCTGATGATCAACTCCGACGGCGAGAGTCATCTTGGAGTTGGCGCAGCGATAACCGAGGATGATCCGCTGATTTTGCCACCAGTGGCTCTGCGGCTCGAGCACCCGCGACTCGAAGGCGAAGCCCTTACGGGGATCTGCTCCGGTGCCCATGGCGGCTGATCGGACGTGGTACTCGTCCCGGCCATCCTGGCGGTTCAGAGTCTGTGAGGAGATCACCACTGGGGCCTCGGCATCCAGCATCGTGACCTCCATGGTCATGATCGCTAGATGCCGTTGAGTGAATGAGACCATGCGTGTGGAGGACACCTTGACGCGCTTGCCGCCCGGAGTCCGCCAGATGATGTCACGGCGCAACAATCCCTCACGGAAGTCCAGCGAGCGCTCGTAGGATTCAAGATCGGCTACCGACAACAGCATCGGTTCGTCGTCGACGTACAGCTTGATCGTCTTGTTGTCTGGCACGTTGACGATGGTCTGGCCGGTGCGCGCGAAGCCGAAGGCCTCCTCGGCATGCCGGATCGGCCACGTTTCGTGGAAGCCGTTGATGAAGGTGCCGTGGGTGTATGTCTCCCGGCCCTCCTCCACGTTGCCCCGCATGCCGAGATAGCCGTTACCCACTGCGAACAGCGACTCGGTGACACCAAGATCATCCGTGCGGTACTCGGCCTCGGTGAACTTCCACTCGTCGATCGGGTAGCGGTTGCGGTCCAGTGGATCGGCCGCGCGGATCGGATCGTCTGGACTGCGACGCGTCATGATGAAGCCAGCTCAGCAAGATCAGCAACGACGACGTCGGCGCCCGACTCGGTCAGGCGCTGCGCACCGACTCCGCGATCGACGCCCACGACCAGGCCGAAGCCGCCGGTGTGGCCCGCCTCGACACCAGAGACTGCATCCTCAAACACCACAGCACGTTCCACAGGTACGCCGAGTTGATTGGCCGCGCTGACGAAGGTGTCTGGTGCCGGCTTACCACGGAGGCCTTTCTCGGCGGCGACGTTGCCGTCAACGATGACACCGAACCGGTGGCCCAGGTCCGCAGCGTCCAGCACTGCCGTCGCATTGCGTGATGACGTGACGACCGCGACCTTGGTGCCGCGCTCCGCAAGATGATCAAGCAGCTGTACCGACCCGGCGTACGGCTGGACACCTTCCTCGCGCAACACTGCGCCGAAGAATTGGTTCTTACGATTGCCGAGTCCGCAGACGGTCTCGACTTCGGGGCCGTCGCTGGGATCGCCATCGGCCAACCGGACGCCGCGAGAGGCAAGGAAGGCCCGTACGCCGTCGTAGCGTGGCTTTCCGTCGATGTAGTCGAAATAGTCGCTATCGACGTATGGCTGGTCAATGCCGCGCTTGGCCAGGAAGTCGGTGAAAAGCTGCCGCCACGCCCGCATGTGCACTTCAGCGGTCGGGGTCAGCACGCCGTCCAGGTCGAACAAGGCGGCGTCGTAGGAATGCCAGTCCACACCGAGAAGATTAGGCCGTCGTACGGCATGCGGGGCGACAATCCACAACTGCGTTCGCCTACCGCAAAAAGAAGGCCACTTCGCGGGTGGTCGGGCGTACTGTCGGGGCGTGGTCAGCCCCTTCGAATCGGATCCTGTTCTGGTCGAGGTCGTGCGCAACGGCTTCCTGGAAAGTGCTCATCGAGGGCGGGTCGCGATCACCAATCCAGATGGAAGTCTGGCGTCATCGGTGGGCGCCGACTTCGCTCCGATGTATCCGCGCAGTGCCAACAAACCGCTCCAGGCGGTGGGCATGGTGCGGGCTGGGCTTGATCTTGATGGCGACCTGCTGGCGCTGGTTTGTGCCTCGCACTCTGGCGAGGCCTTTCAGCTCGAGGGCGTCCGCCGCATCTTGGCCATGTCCGGGCTTGACGAATCCGCGTTGCAGATGCCGGCCGAGTGGCCGCTGGATCTCCAGGCAAGGGACGATGCGATCCGCAACGACCTCGCCAAGTCTCCGCTTGCCATGAACTGCTCGGGAAAGCACGCGGGCATGATCCGAACCACCGTTCTCAACGGCGGAGATGTTGCAAGCTACCGCGATCCTGATCATCCCACTCAGCTGGCGATCGTGCAGGCCATCGATGATCTTGCTCATGAGCAGGCCACGAACCTCGCGATTGATGGCTGCGGCGCCCCGCTGTACGCAATCTCGCTCTACGGTTTGGCTCGCGCTTTTGGTCGTCTCGCCAGCACGTCCGACGGTATCGAGCAGCGTGTCGCGACAGCGATCCGGAACCATCCGGAATATGTCTCAGGCACCCGGCGGGACGAGTCCGAATTGCACCGCGCGATCCCAGGTCTCATCGGGAAGGCGGGCGCAGAGTCGGTTTACGCGGTGGGCCTGCCCGATGGTCGCGGCATCGCGATCAAGATCAGCGATGGTCATCCCCGGGCGCGTCCCGTAGCCATGGCAGGCATACTCCAGCGACTGGGATTTGATCATGAGACGCTGGATGAGCAGGCGAGCGCTCCGGTGCTGGGTGCCGGCGATCGAGTGGGCGAAATCCGTCCTTGCAAGGAGACTTTGGCTCGACTCGGCGGCTGACTTCCTGGTTACATCGTCTGCTTGCCGGTGTCGGAAAGCGTCAGAGAGGGTTTCCGTCAGAGGCTGGACGTACGTGAAGGCCGATGTCGGGATCGACCAAAGGTTCCTGGGCGGCGGCGATGCCATCGACTAGCAGAGTGGCCTCGACGGGGGTGCCGCGCTTCACCAGCCCCAAGGCAATGGGGCCGAGCTCGAAGTGCCGAGCCGAGCCGCCCACGAAGCCCACTGCGCGCCCATCGAGCTCCAGCCCCGCTCCCGGAGTTGGCAACGCATCGACGCTGCCGTCCAGGTGCAGGCGAACGAGCCGGCGAGGCGGTCGTCCGAGATTGTGGACCCGCGCGACGGTCTCCTGACCGCGGTAGCAGCCTTTGTCCAGGTGCACGGCAGTACCGAGCAGACCGATCTCGTTCGGAATGGTTCGGTGGTCGGTGTCGAGGCCGATCCTGGGCACGCCAGCAGCAATCCGACGGGCGTCCAGCGCCCAGGTGCCAGCTCGGGGCCCGCGGCTCATCACCTCTGCGAATCGATCACGCGGCACAAAGAGCTCCCTGCCGTCCAACGAGTCGGGGCCAATCCGAGCACGATGATCATCGGAGAGTTGTCCAGCAGACCAGATGACGGCATGATCCCCGCTTCGGTCGGCCACTTCAACCCGCATCAAGAACCGCATTCCGTCCAGCCAGCTCACCAGCGCGTCGGCTGAGCCCGGTTCGGTGTGGGCCCAGAAGGTCTCACCGTCATCCACGCCGTACAAGACGTGTTCGATGTGGCCGTGCGGTGACAGCACCAGCGTCGTGACCCCATGTCCTGGCTCAAGCCCCTCGAGATACTGCGTGGTCAGCGAGTGCAGCCAGGTCAGCCGGTCAGGCCCGCTCACGGTGATGACTCCGCGATGGGACAGATCGACCACCCCTTCGCCACCTGCCAGCAGCCGCTGCTCGCGCATTGGGTCGCCGTAGTGCCACGGCACGCCGGTATCTGGGCCGCTCTCGGCGACAACAGCACGTCATACTCATTCAGCACTCCCGTCCACGCTTTTCTTCCCCTAGGATCATCCTCCGTGGATCACCCCGATGAGTCCGCACGTCTCAGTGAGTAGGGCGCCATCGCATCGAGCAAGCGAATGGCCTGGCGACAGCTCGGGCAAGGCGGCGTTCGGCAGGAATTTGATCAGGCGCGGCGCAACCGGCCCCACATGTATGTCTGCAAGCTGTACCCCTGCGCCGCCTTATCGAAGGTCCACAGAAGGTCTCCAGCGACGTTGCCGTAGAGCCGCTGCCCAGCCGCATAATCCTCCGCGGAAGCCGTCCGCACTACCGCGTCGGTTGCCAGCTCGATCTTGGACCCGGTGATCGATCCGTACCACACCTCGGCGTATCCGGCCGGGTTGCACATCACGACCTCGAGACTGCCATCGCTCTGCGGCCGCCAGAATCCTGTCTCCATATCGAGCGGCCGGATCGCCATCCCATCGTCATCTACCTCGAACAGCTGAGACAGGTAGTGCAGGTAGTTCCCGCCGTTGTGGGCGAAGTCAACTTGCTGCCCGAAGTCGAAACCCTCGATGCCGGGATAGGCCGCCTTGCCGTTGCCCTCCCAGCGACCGATCATCCAGGCGATAGGCGCAAGGTCTGGATGTATATCCTTCGAGGGTTCGAACGGCATACGCTCAACCACCGGGACGCATGTTCGCCGAACGCACCATGAGCATGATCAGCAAGATCAGCAGCATCAGGCCGAGAGCGGCGATGCCGCCGAGCAGCAGCAGTGCGAAGGTGAAGGACACCGACATGGCTGGGAGTCTAGTCGGAGACAACATCCTCGCCTGGGACCTCGATCAGTCTGCGTTCCATGATCGTGCAGGCTGTCACATACGTCCGGCCACCAGCCACCTGCCAGCTGTCGAGGGTCGCCCACGCCTCGGAATACCCCAATCGCTCGTAAAGCGCCCGCGCTTTGGGATTGTCGTGCTCAACCAGCATTCTCGCGAGCGGCCGACCATGATCGATGATCTTCTGTTCTAACGCGGCGATCAGCTCGGAGCCGGCACCCAATGACTGGAACCGTTCGTGCACCACAAGCATCCAGATACTGCCGGCGTCTTCCGATGGACGAAAATCGACCCCACCGAGAGCGATCAAGCGGCCATTCGGCAGACCGCCGACGAGTAGTGCGACCTCACCGGCGTACGCCGCTTCGAGGCCGGCTGCGACGGCACGGATGTGTTCCGGGCCGCCTGACCAGTCCAGATCGCTCAGGTCGGCTGGTTCAAGATCACGAAAGCTCAGCCTCAGCTCCATGGCCTACTACTGTGCCAGGTTACGGTGAGGAACATGGCTCGCTACATCATTCTTGGCGCCGGCGCAGTTGGCGGAGCCATCGGCGCCCGCGCTGGCCCTTGCCGGACGCGGCGCCGTCCTGGTGGCCCGCGGCGATCATCTCGCAGCCATCCTCGAGCGCGGGCTGCGGCTGCGTACGCCGGATGAGGACCTCACCCAGCAGCTAACGGCAATCGCCGGGCCAGAGGAGATCCAGCTCGATGTCGATGACATCTTGATCTTGACTACGAAAACTCAGCAGGCCAACGAGATGCTGGTCCGCTGGACTGACTCCCCGGTGCACCGGAATGGCCAGCCTGTCGGGACGGCGGGCGAGCGCCTGCCGATCTTCGTTGCGCTCAATGGAGTGGCCGGCGAGGCTTTTGCCCATCGGTACTTCCGTCAGGTGTATGGGGTGTGCGTCTGGATGCCGGTGGTCCACCTCCAGCCGGGCGAGGTAATCATTCGCAGCACGCCGACGTCGGGAATGTTGCATATCGGGCATGTGCCAAAGGCGCCAAAAGATCATGATCATGTATTGCGGCAGGTCGCTGATGATCTCATCGCCGCCAACTTCGATGTCCCCCTTCCCGAGGACGTCATGGCGTGGAAGTACCGCAAGTTGATCAGCAACATCGGCAACGTGTTCCAGGCCCTGGTAGCACGTAACGGAGATTGGCGCCCGCTGGCCGCCGGTGCTGAGGCCGAGGCCCGTCAGGTGCTCGATGAGGCCGGAATCGGCTACATCAGCGAGAGCGAGGAGACCGCGGCGCGCGCCGCCGGCTTCACTATGAGGCCAGTCCCTGGCATCCCTTCCTTCGTCGGTGGATCGACCTGGCAGTCGTTGCAGCGCGGTACCGGAAACATCGAAACCGACTATCTGAACGGGGAAATCGTGATGATCGCGCACCATGCCGGTCTTGACGCGCCGATCAATGAGCGGCTCGCCAGTCTCGCCCGGCACGCGGCCGCTACCGGTGTCAAGCCGGGCGAGGTGAGCGCCGGCCAGCTCGCCGATCTTCTCCAGCACCGCTGACGGCTCTCTTGGCAGCGGTGTCCATCGCTGCGCGCGAGATCGACGTAGAACGCGAGGCCGCCCGACCGTCGCTGACATTGAGGATCGGGATGACCTGGTCGAACTTCGGCATGAGTCAGTAGACCAGGGCCTGGACATTGTCGGCGAGCGCTGCCTCGACGAAGCTCGCTGCGCCTTGGATGGTCGCGGATTCGACCAGGTCTGCTACGAGGAGTTCCCGGCGCGCAGCGCACTGAGTGCACACCGTGATAGAGCCGCCCAGCCGGACCGTCTCGATCAGCTCGGCAACTGGTGTCGCGTACTGCAGCTCGAGATCGGGCTGCCGCCCGGGCACGGCGAACCATACCGCTTCCCCGGTGAGCCAGACCGAAACGCCGGCCCCAGCGGCGACGCCCATCGCGGCGACGGTCCACGCCTGGTTCGCTCGCTCGGGGGCCTCGCCACCGCAGGTGATCTTGATCAGCAGCGAACGCATCGTCGTTTCGTTGGACATGGCCTTTCATTGTGGCAGAGGGTATGGCTGTGCTGATCACAAGATTCGCAGGGACCGCGCCATGGGAAGAGATCTACGGCTACTCCCGGGTGGTCGTGGCTGGTGATTGGGCGATCACTGCTGGCACCACGGCGACCGGCTTGGACGGCGTACTGCATCCGGGTGACGCGTACCGGCAAGCGCTGGCGGCCTTCACCATCGCCCTCGACGCTCTCAAGGCTGCCGGCGCCGCGGCAGAACGGGTCGTGCGCACCCGGATGTATGTCACCGACATGACGTCCCAAGAAGAGATTGGCCGTGCTCACCGGGAAATCTTCGGCAGTATCCGGCCGGTGGCGACCATGGTCGAGGTGGCGCAGCTCGCCGATCCTGCCCATCTGATCGAGGTTGAGCTCGAGGCGTACCTCGGCAGCTAGGTCTGCGCCTGAATACGCGCCAGGCCCTTGGGCGGCCCCGGATGGAAGACTGGCGGCTGTGATCGAGCGACTGGACCTGTAGGCCATGCGCCTAGTGGTTCAGCGCGTGACCTCGGCGAGCGTCGAGGTGGATGGCGAGATCGTCGGGGCAATCGATCGGCCCGGCCTGTTGATCTTGGCTGGCGTAACTCACGATGATCAGGCCGCCACAGTCGATCGGCTCGCCGAAAAAGTATGGACACTTCGTATCCTCGACGGCGAGCGATCGTGTCAGGAAGAGAATGCACCGATCCTGGTGGTGAGCCAGTTCACCCTCTACGCCGACACTCGCAAGGGTCGCCGGCCGTCATGGAGCGCTGCCGCGCCGCGAGCGGTCAGTCGAACCATTGGTCGAGGCATTCGTCTCGTCGTTGCGCCTGCGCGGTGCGGAGGTCGCGACTGGTGTATTCGGCGCGTACATGGCAGTCACGCTGACCAACGACGGGCCGGTAACGCTCATTCTCGATTCGTGACACCGGTCTCTTGCCACCTCAGGCACGGCTTCGGGCTGCTGGGCCGCGGTGGGGGTGAAAATTCAGGCTTGACGGAAGCTGACCTCAGAGATCAATACCGCATCACGGCCTCTGGACCTTGATCCTGGCTGGGTGCTGGAATTGATGGTGAGCGTGACGGTGTCGCCCGCCTGGGCAGGGATGCTCAGCTTCTGCAGCGTTTTCACTCCGTCCGTCAGCGACTGCTGGAAGCTCATGCCATTGGCAAAGGTCCAGGTCACCTGGGTGATCCGGCGATATTCGCCATACCGCCGGGCACCGCTGGCCGGATCAACCTTGGCGTACCCATTCACCAGGCCGACCTCAGCAATGGTTGTTCCTGCGGGAAGCGTGAAGGCCGCTACTTGCCCAATGCCGTTGCCGTTGCACCGCCACGCCGTATCCAGTTTTCCGTCAATCAGCTGCTCGGGCACATAGGACACCGGACGGCCTGCGCCGTCGGTCGCATCTGGCGCTTGGCATCCGACCTTCACTTGGGTCGGCGTCACCGGCCCCCCGCGTCCCTCCTGGGACGCATCAGAGACCTTGGCAGCACTGGGCTCGCGGAAATCCGGCCATGCCGGGGTGACTGCGGCTGCAACAGCAACACCATTCCGGCGACTGCGCCGGCCGTGAGACACAGCAGCAGCACGATCATGATGATCACGGGCCTACGCGGCGCAGGTGGCGAAGCCGGTGTGGTCGGCGGCGGCAACAGCAGAGTCTGCGGCCCGCCGCCGGCGTATCCCGATGCGGGTTTGTCTTGGCGATACAGCCAGTCGAGATCGGCTCGATGATCTTCAGGCTCATTGCCGGTCACGTGAGACATAGGTGCCCACCGTAATACCGAGCGAGGAAACTCACGCCATTCCTGCAAAGATCAGGGGATGCGCTGAGCTTGTCCCTGCGACCTGCATCCTGCAACGGGCTCAGGGAGCATGTCCGCTCATAAGGTCAGCGTCAGACGGCTTCGATGTCGACGTCGATCTCCGCCACGCTGCCGCGTGCTGCCACGACCGAACGATCGAGCTTGGCGCCTGGCACCAGGGTGCGCAGCGTCCACTTGCCGTCGACGGCAAAGAAGCGGAAGTGACCGGTCGCCGAGGTCGGGACCTCTGCGGTGAATTCGCCGCCCGAGTCGAGCAAGCGGACGTACGCCCCGGCGACTGGATTCCCGCCGCGCAGCACGCGGCCCTGAATCACAGCCTCTTTGGTGACGTCGACGTCGGCCAGACTGAGGCCACCCTTGGTTGCTGCGCACATGATGTTCTCCTTAGCTGCCGCGAAATCGCGGGAAAATGGGTTAGGCCCTGACTTGATTACGCTCCGAAATAGGCGTCCCGAAATTAGACGCCCCGAAATTAGACGCCCCGAAATTAGACGCCCCGAAATTAGACATTGCCCGGTTCGTCGCCGACGGCCACGGGCACGCCGACCAGCGAGCCGTACTCCGTCCAAGAACCGTCGTAGTTCTTCACGTTCTTCTGTCCGAGGATCTGATGCAGTACGAACCAGGTGTGCGCGCTGCGTTCCCCGATCCGGCAGTACGCAATGATGTCGTTGTCCCAGTCCAGGCCGGCGTTGCTGTAAAGCTCCTTGAGCTCGTCATCGGACCTGAATGTGCCGTCATCGTTCGCCGCCTTGCTCCAGGGCACGTTGACCGCGGTCGGAATGTGACCACCACGTTGTGCCTGCTCCTGCGGCAGATGAGCCGGCGCAAGAAGCCGGCCTGCGTACTCGTCAGGGCTGCGAACATCGACCAGGCTCTTCGCCCCGATTGCGGCGACCACCTCGTCGCGGAACGCGCGGATGTCGAGATTGGGCTCGGCGGCGGCGTAGCTCGTGGCAGGTCGAGTAACTGTCTCACTGCTCAACTCGCGCGCGTCGAGCTCCCACTTCTTGCGACCGCCATCGAGCAACAGTGCCTTCTGGTGCCCGTAGAGCTTGAAGTACCAGTAGGCGTACGCGGCGAACCAGTTGTTGTTGCCGCCGTAGAGGACGATCGTGTCGTCGTTGCTGATGCCGCGCTCAGAGAGCAGCTTCTCGAACTGCTCTTTGTTGATGAAGTCGCGCCGGACCGGGTCTTGCAGATCCTTCTTCCAGTCCAGCTTGATCGCGCCGGCGATGTGACCACCGTCGTACGCCGTGGTGTCCTCGTCGACCTCAACCAGAACAACGTTGTCGTCGTCGGCGTGCTCGGTGACCCAGTCCGCGTCGACGAGTACTTCTTGCCTGCTCATGTTGTGTCTTCTCCTGATGTGGTATGTGGCTGGACAGCCAAGGGTGAAAGGTACGGAGGGCCGTACGGGAAGCGGGTTGAGACGGTGGCGGTCAGGAGCCCACAGGTAAGGCCCGAGACGAGAAGAACGCGTCTCTACATTCGCCGAAGCTGACACAACGACGAGCGCATCCGGCCGTGGTCTACAGCACGCCGGCGGGTGAGCGGCAGCGCCCACACATTCGTCGAGGTCACGAGGAGAAGATTAGGGGTGCGCGTACCCGCATCCCAACAACTTGTCTCGAATAGCGATACTGCGTTTCATAATTTGGACGCGCTCTTCGTTGAGCAGGCTCTTCCAGTGCGTCATACCTTCGGCTACAGAGCGTGTGGGCCGGCTTGGCGGCTCATAGCTGGCGCTGAGTTTGCCCGCGAACGCAACGCCACTAACTACCGCCGGCAAAAGGCGGTAGCACCTCAACTTGTACCGGCTTGCTCAGAGGCTGCTCCAGATCTTTCCGGTGGGCGGTGCGACCGTCGATCAAAACAGAACTGGCCTTGATCACTCTGTCGAAGTGTGGATCGGACCGCTGGTGGCAGACGAGCCGGAGGGCTTCGGCAACCGATCGGGCCTCGATTTGCTCCTCGGCAACGCCTGCCGCGGCCTTTGCCCCAGCCCAGTAATGAAGGGAAACAGACACCATTGCGTTAGTCTCAAGCATGCACTCAGGTCATTCGGGGTGGGCTGAAGGCTAGCACCTGTACGAATCCCGAAGCGTGATTGCGAGCGACGGTATGCGTAGGCAGTCACCATCAAATCTGGTGAGGAGACCGATATGGCCACCTTGCTGCTACTAACCAACGACATGCACGCCTCGGCAGAAATCCTGCCTGCGTTGGAGCTCCTCCCCCACCAGGTAAAGGTCGCGCAGGCCGAAGCTACGGCACTGCTCGACGCGCCTACCGCGGATGTGATCTTGCTCGATGCTCGGCGAGACCTGGTCGGTGCACGCTCGCTGTGCCGGCTGATCGAGACAACAGGCAAGGAGGCCCCGCTGCTCGTCATCGCCCACGAGGGTGGACTCGCGGCGCTCTCCGCCGATTGGGGCTTCGACGATCTAGTACTTACGACCGCCGGACCTGCCGAGGTCGACGTACGGCTCCGACTAGCAATGACGCCTGCTGCGGCCAGCAACGCAGACCCGGTAATCCAATCCGGCAGCATCGTGATCGACGAGGCGGGCTACAGCGCAAAGCTCAATGGGGCGCAGCTCGACCTCACCTACACCGAATTCGAGCTCTTGAAGTACCTCGCGCAGCATCCCGGGCGCGTGTTCAGCCGTCAGCAGCTGCTGAGCGATGTGTGGGGGTACGACTACTACGGCGGCACCCGTACGGTCGACGTACATGTGCGGCGACTGCGTGCAAAGCTCGGCCCGGAGTACGAGTCCGTCATCGGCACGGTGCGAAACGTCGGATACCGCTTCGTTACGCCAGTGGAGGATTCGGCGCGCGTCACCGGCTAGAGCTTGGGGAGTCTCACCGCGTTCGGTTCAATCGTTGCGGGAATGCGAACGCACGTTCATGCGCCGGATATGTGCCGGGAGGGTGCCCGGCGGGCCGCTGGTCCGCAGAAACTGCACCCCACCGAGTAGCTGAGCCGCGAAGACAAGGAGTAGTACGACCGCCAGTAGCACGGCTGAGGCGGACGACCAGGCAGCTGCCGCACTCCCCGCCATGCAGGTAAACAAAGCCGCCAAGGCCACCGCGTAAGACACCAGATGCACGATCCATGACAAGCTCTTCTCGGCGCGCAGATCCTGTACCCGCCTGCCGGACCAGGAGGCCATCGCTCGCCGCCAAACGACGACCTGGATGACGCAGATGGCCAGCATCAGGGCCGCCGAAGCGAGTGCTCCCACCGCCCAGCTGAGCCCCGGCCCAGCACCCGCAAACGACGGAAACATCACGACCGCTGCGACCGCGGCGATGACCGCAAGCGCAGCACACACTGCCCCGATCACGGTCAGCCGCAGCTGGGGTGCCATTCGAGCAGCGATGGCCGGTTGTGCTGTAGCACCGTACGGGGCGATTTGCCTCGATAAACCCACGTCGTCGCTCATGGACGCAGCTTAGAACGACAGAACCAAGCTTCGAGCGTGAAACCTGGCGAGCGGAGCGAGCCGTCGAGTACGGGAATCGGCGCGCCGTGATGGGCAAGCAACTCAAAGTCAAGCAACTCAAAGTATTGCCGCAAGCTAACGTGGGAATGTGTCGAAGCTGTTGACCATCTCGGTGGCAACCGAGCTCAGCGGAACCGAGATTGACAGCGTGCTGCGATTGGTGGCTGATGCCGAGGCAGCGGACCAGATCCGGGCTCTCAACGAGGCAGCACTCTTGCGGCTGCGGCGTACGCATCCGACAACCCGACATGTTCTGGTGAGCGAGCAGGACGAGCTCGTGGGGTACGCCCAACTGGAGTCGGGCGCCGAGTGGAGCGCCGGTCAGCTCGTCGTGTCTCCCGATCATCGGCGAGAGGGCGTCGGCACTCAGCTGCTGCAGCGGTTGATCATGGAATCGACCAGCCCGTTACGGATCTGGGCGATGGGTGACAGTGCCGCAGCCCAGGCTCTGGCTGCTACCGCCGGGATGGCCCGACAGCGAGAGTTGTTGATCATGGGACGGAGACTCGATGACGAGTTGCCCGAGCCCGCGGTCCCATCCGGCGTCCAGATCCGAGCCTTCGTACCCGGACAGGACGAGCGGGAGTGGCTGCTGGTCAACGCCGCGGCGTTTGCGAATCATCCGGAGCAGGCGCTGATAGACCTCGCCGACCTCAAGGACCGGATGGCTGAACCGTGGTTCAACCCAGACGGTTTCTTCGTTGCGACGCGCCAGGGCGCCATGATCGGCTTCCACTGGACCAAGCAGCATCAAGATCAACTCGGCGAGGTCTATGTGCTGGGTGTCGCTCCCTGGATGTCCGGACAAGGACTCGGCAAAGCCCTGCTGCTCACCGGATTGCGCTGGCTGCGACAGCAAGGATGCTCCCGAGTGATGCTGTATGTGGAAGCAGACCATCGGGCGGCAATCGAGCTATATCTGACCTATGGATTCACCACAGCCAGCCGTGATGTGATGTACGCGCAAAGCTGAGCCTCGGTCAGGTGCGACTGTAGCGACGGAGGTCACGGAGCTAATCAGGAGAATGAAATATGGAAGCAGTCGAGATCTCGGCCGTGATGGAGGACGTGCTCCCTCCTCCTAGCCATGTGGAGCTGCCGCCTGATCGATTTCTGGACCGCGAGCTGTCCTGGCTCGCCTTCAACAAGCGAGTTCTCGATCTGGCCAACGATGCCGACCGGGTGCCGCTGCTGGAACGCGCAAAATTCCTGGCCATCTTCTCGTCCAATCTCGACGAGTTCTACATGGTCCGAGTTGCCGGGCTGAAACGCCGAATTGCTGCGGGTGTCGCCGTCCCCACTGTCAGTGGGCTGATGCCCCGCGAGGTGCATAAAGCGATCCTCAGCCGGACCCGCGAGCTGGTGGATGAGCAGTCACGTATCTTCTACGAGGACGTCCGGCCCTCCCTGGCCAAGGAGGGCATCGAGATTCTCCGTTGGGATGAGCTCACGGCCACAGAACAAGATCGCATGGATGAGCTGTTTGCCGAACGCATCTTTCCCGTGCTCACCCCCCTCGCGGTCGACCCTTCACATCCCTTCCCGTATATCTCGGGCTTGTCGGTCAATCTCGCCGTGCTGGTCCGCAACCCGGAGACCGGCCTTCGCCAGTTCGCCCGGGTCAAGGTGCCGAGCATGCTGTCCCGCTACATCTCACTGGCCGAGGGGCGGTACGTCGCGCTGGAGGATGTGATCGCGCACCATCTCGATCAGCTCTTCAGCGGCATGGATGTCGTGCAACACCACACCTTCCGAGTGACCCGCAACGAAGACGTCGAGGTGGAGGAAGACGACGCGGAGAATCTGCTGCTCGCTCTGGAAAAGGAGTTGTTGCGTCGCAAGGTCGGCCGCCCACCGGTCCGGCTCGAGGTCGAGGACGACATGGATCCGAGGATGCTCGAGCTGTTGATCAGCGAGCTGGACATCAGCGAGCGAGAAGTCTTCTACGTGCCCGGCCCACTGGATCTCACGGGGCTGTTCTCCTTGGCCGACGTCGATCGCGCCGAACTCAAGTACCCAGCGTTCCTGCCCTCGACCCACCCGCACCTCGCCGAGGTCGAAACCGCGAAGCCGGCGGACATGTTCGCTGCTCTCAAGCAGCGTGATGTCTTGCTGCATCACCCGTACGACTCGTTCGCGACGAGCGTGCAACGCTTCATCGAGCAGGCGGCCGATGATCCGCATGTGCTGGCGATCAAGCAGACCCTCTATCGCACTTCCGGAGACTCACCGATCATCGACGCGCTGATCGAGGCGGCCGAAGCGGGCAAGCAGGTACTCGCCCTGGTCGAGATCAAGGCTCGCTTTGACGAGCAGGCCAACATCGCCTGGGCCCGGCGACTCGAACAGCACGGCTGCCACGTGGTCTACGGCCTGCTCGGGCTGAAGACTCACTGCAAGCTCTCGATGGTCGTCCGCGACGAGCCGGACGGCCTGCGCCGATACGCCCATATCGGCACGGGCAACTACAACCCCAAGACCGCTCGGCTGTACGAGGACATGGGGCTGCTAACCGCCAACCCGATCGTCACCGAGGACATCGGCAGGCTGTTCAACCACCTGTCCGGAATGTCTCAGGAGACGCAATACAAGAGGCTGCTCGTTGCTCCGCACGGCATCCGCAACGGGCTTGTCGACCGGATCAATCACGAGATCGCCAACCACGAGGACGGCAAACCAG
This sequence comes from uncultured Actinomycetota bacterium, assembly GCA_963808905.1. Taxonomy (GTDB): domain Bacteria; phylum Actinomycetota; class Actinomycetes; order Propionibacteriales; family Propionibacteriaceae; genus Microlunatus. The sequence goes on along the minus strand of CAWEHO010000019.1, from coordinate 99,913 downwards.
CGGGCATCAAGATCAAAGTCAACTCGATCGTTGACGAGGCGACGTCCGATGCGCTCTATCGCGCGTCCCAAGCCGGTGTTCCCGTGGACCTTTGGGTACGCGGCACCTGCACGATCCGGCCGGGAGTACCGGGAGTCAGCGACAACATCCGGGTCCGCAGCATTCTCGGCCGGTTCTTGGAGCACAGCCGCCTCTTCTGGTTCGCCAACGATGGATCGCCGTCGGTCGGGATCGGCTCTGCCGATCTGATGCACCGCAACCTCGACCGCCGTGTGGAGGTGCTTGTCTCGATCACCAATCCAGCACATATCGCCGAGATTGGGGACTTGTTCGACATCGCCTTTGACGAGGGCACAGCATCATGGCACCTACAGCCCGACGGAACCTGGATTCCGCACACCTCCGATGCTGAGGGCAATCCATTGCTGGACATGCAGGAGTACTTGATCAACGCCTCGAGCCGCCGACGCGCTGCCGCGAAGTAGCTCTGCTATGGCTTCGGTGAGCGCCACCGGCACCCGCCGGGTGGGGATACCTGGCCGACCGATCCTCGCCGGGGGCGCCGTGGTTACCCGGGAGCATTCGTTGCGAGGCACCGAGGTCGTGATCGTCCATCGGAAGCGCTACGACGATTGGACGCTGCCGAAGGGAAAAGTCGAAGCCGGAGAGTCCTTACCGGTGTGTGCCGTACGAGAAGTCCACGAAGAGACCGGAGTCACGATCCGGCTCGGCGTGCCCCTCGACTCCATCAGCTATGAGGCGGGAAACGCCGGTCTCAAGAAGGTCGATTATTGGGGTGGCGTCGTCTTGGACTCCGTACGCCGGGCGCCAGACGCCGAGGTCGATGTCGTTTCCTGGCTACCAGTGCGCGCCGCACTGAGCCGGCTCACCTACTCTCATGATCATTTCCTGGTGCAGCAGCACCTCGAACAGCCGCCCACTACACCGTTGATCATCCTGCGGCACGCCAAAGCCATGGATCGCAAAGACTGGTCACGCAAGGACTCGGCACGACCAATCAACGCCCGCGGACGGCGCCAGGCGAGGCTGCTGGTCCCGATACTGAACGCCTATGGGGTCACCAGCTTGGTCAGCTCGACCTCGACCAGGTGCGTCGCGACAGTGCTGCCGTACGCCCAACAGGAGGAACTGCCGATCGACACGCACCGCCTGCTGAGCGAGGAGGAGGGCGAGAACAACGCCAAGGGCGTCGGGAGCCTGATGCGTAAGATCCGGGCCGCCACGCTCAAGACCGGTGAATCCACCGCGATCTGCGTACACCGGCCGGTGCTCCCGCACATCTTGGATGCGCTCGACATTGCTCCGGCAACCCTGGTGACTGGAGAACTACTGGTCGCGCACCTGACCTCCAAGGGTACGGTTCACGCCCTGGAGCGCCACCGGCCCCAGGAATGAGCACGCTTGCGACACCGCAGCAGACCGGAACTGCTCGGCAAAATACTGGCTTCAGCCACAAACCAAACATGTCATCTGGCAGCAGTTCCTGGCACCCTAGCCCGCATCCCGGGTCACCTGAACTACGCTCGGCCGCGGCCCGCGCCAGGCACCGGCTGGAGGCTCTCGCATCAACCTTGACGTAGTCGGGAAAATACGACAGCTGCTCTCGCCACGACCCGTCCTCGCCAGGGTGCTGCACACAGACGAAGACCGACTCATCACGATCATGAATGACGGGACCGCAGGTCTCAGCCTGGTACGGCACCGCAAGAAACTGCACCAGATGACCGCGCTCGTCGCCCTCGAGCGGCACCCGGAACAAACCATCAGCCTTGGAAATCGAAGTCGGGGCACCATCTGTGGCAATCCACAAGTTGCCAACCGAATCGAACGCGAAGTTGTCGGGACAAGAAATCGGAGCGACCGGGCCGTTCCAACCGCCGAAGTAGGTGCCTGCCTCCTCGGGTGATCCGCACACCAGGAACAAGTCCCAAGCGAACGACGTCGCATCGACCCGATCGTCTCGCTCGGTGATTTCGATGACGTGACCGTTCTTGTTCTGCTCCCGAGGGTTTGCGGCATCGGGCCCAATCTCGCCATCGACCCCCCGATCGCGATTGTTTGTGCAGGCGACATAGACCTTTCCGGTCCGAGGGCTGGGCTGGACATCCTCGCAACGATCCATCGGCGTGGCTCTGACTCGATCCGCGGCAAGGCGGGTGAAGATCAGCACCTCCGCGTGCGTCATACCCGGAACGGCCGACTCGCCGTTCCGCGTCAGCGGGATCCAGGCGCCCTGCCCGAGGTTGTCATTTCCAGGCCGCTGAGTGCCGCTGAATCGCGCGACATAGAGGTCGCCGGCGGTGAGCAACTGCAGATTGTGGCGCCGAGCTGATGCTGAATTGCCAGGGCGGTACTTCTTCCTGGCCACGAACTTGTAGAGGTACTCGAAACGCTCGTCATCACCCATGTACGCGGCAACCGTGCCGTCGGCACCGATGCGGATGTTCGCCGCCTCATGCTTGAACCGACCGAGGGCGGTGTGCTTGCGCGGAGTCGACTTGGGATCGTACGGGTCGACCTCGATGATGTAGCCGAACCGGTGCGGCTCAGCCGCGTAGTCCGATTGGGTGGCGTCGAAACGCGGATCAATGGTCTCCCAGCCGTACACACTCGGGTGTTTTCCCAGCCCGTAGCGGTCGCTACCCACTGCCTTCGGATCGCCAACAAAGTAGTGATGGAAGTTCTCCTCGCCCGACAAGATGGTCCCCCAGGGCGTCGTACCGCCAGAACAGTTGCCGAACGTGCCGATCACCCGACGCCCGCTCCGATCATCAGCGGTCTTGAGTAGATGACTGCCGGCGGCTGGACCGGTCAGCCTGAACGGCGTGCGGGCTGTGATTCGCCGGTTAAGCGCCGCGCCTCGGACGTAGCGCCACGGGCGGCGCGTGGCAGAGCGTTCCAGCTCGACCACGCTGAGGCCCTGCGCGGCCATTGTCGCTTTGAGAGCTTCGCGCTCCTCGGCTGGGGAGGCCGAGGGCGGGAACATGATCTCGCGGTTGGTGAACTCGTGATTGCAGCACAGCAGCCCAGCCTGACCGAGGCCGTCGGTGACGATGATGGCCAGAAAGTCGTTGTTGTAGCCGAACTGGAGCTCCTGAGCATGGGCACTCGGCGACTCGGGATCGAAGTGCGGCGACTTGTCGAAAAGAGGGTCGCCCCAACGCAGGATAGGCGTCCAGCGGTAACCGGCTGGGATGATCAGCGCGTCAAGATCGTCTGGAGGCGGGTCGATCGGATCGAACTGCAGATTGCCGGGCGGACCCGCAGAGCCCCGTGGCACTGGGTTTGGAGGGCTCTGCTGTTGGCCGGGTGTGCATCCGGCAAAGACGGGCAGCGCCGCTGCTGCGGTCAGGGCCCCTGCCGCTACTAGTAGGGAGCGGCGACTGAGCTGCTTCGAGGCAATCGCGGCAAAGGTTGGCTCGGTACTTGTGTTGGGCGCTGGGTCTGCGCATGCACTGCCGCACTTGAGGTGGCACGTCACCGCGCTGCGGTTGCCATGGGTGTGGCCAACCATGGGCAGAAGTTGATGCATAAGGATCTTCGGGTGAGTCTAGGTCAGCAAGATGGACTGGGTCGCTGAACCGGGAGTTCACCCACAATTCATCGCACGCGTGGCATTCCGACAATGAGCTCTCATAGGTTCTTCATGATCATGAAGTGGCGAATTTCCCATGCTCTCTGAAACAGCGGCTGCCGGGCCGCCCGCAGTACGCGTGCTGGCTATTGCCGATACAGACTCGTACTTGAAGTGGAGCGCGGCAACGCTGGACGCGCTGCCCACCTCATAGGGATCCGCACAACTGCTGATCGAGAACCCGGTGATGCCGTCCGCGGCCCAGATGCAAGCGGCTTGCGCCTGTCGCGTCGTCGACGAGTGCGTCGGGCGGAGTTCAGTTGGCCAGATTGTTGGTGGGCTCTTCTCCGACTTCACTCCTGCGCCGATAGGTCAGCGATAAAGATGCCCTGAGCCGTAGGCAGTTCGCCTACAAATCCAGCGTTGCCAAAGTGTCCAATAGGCAAACAGAAGATTTACGGACACACCACACAGAGCGCACACAGGGTGAGTCGATCGTTCACTAGTTGTTTACCTTCGCAGGCCCATCACGACACGTGACGCGCGTACGTTCGCCGCATCGGGAGGCACGCGCGCGTGCCTTCCGAGCCAAGCCCGGCGTGCATCGTGCCGCCGGGTTCACCCAGGGGAAACGACCCCCCGTTTGTGAAGGACACGCATGACCATGAACCGCCTCGTGAGCTCGCGAATGACCCAGCTCGCCGCGCTGGCTGCTCTGGCCACCCTGAGTCTCACCGCCTGCGGCTCAGACCCAAATAGCGCGACCGCGCAGGGTGGCGCCGAACCCGGCAGCAGCGCCAATGCGTCCGGCCTCGCCTGCCCTGCGGGCAAGCTCTCCGCTGAGGGCTCGAGCGCCCAGGCCAACGCCATCAACGAAGTCATCGCCGACTACAACGCCGAATGTGGCGACAAGGCCACGATCGAATACAACCCGACCGGCTCAGGTGCGGGTATCAAGTCGTTCTACAACGGCCTCGTTGACTTCGCCGGCTCCGATTCCGCGCTCAAGACAGAGGCAGTTGACGGTGTCGTCGAGGCCGACAAAGCCAAGGAGCGCTGTCAGAACAACCCGGCCTGGAACCTGCCGATGGTTGTCGGCCCGATCGCCTTCGCCTACAACGTCGACGGTGTCGACAAGCTCGTGCTCAATGCCGAGGTGCTCGCGGAGATCTTCAACGGCACCATCAAGACCTGGGACGACCCGAAGATCGCACAAGCTCAATCCGGACGCCAAGCTGCCGAGCGCTGACATCACGGTGTTCTTCCGGTCCGACGAGTCCGGCACCACAGAGAACACCACGAAGTTCCTCTCCAAGGCCGGCAACGGCGCCTGGAAGGACGAACCGGGCAAGGCGTGGACTGGCACCGGCGAGGGCAAGAACAAGTCCTCGGGTGTCGCCGAAGCCGCTGCGAGCACCAAGAACTCCATTACCTACATCGAGTGGAGCTACGCCAAGGACAACAATCTCAAGATGGCTCAGCTGGACAGCGGCAATGGCCCGGTCGAGCTCACGGGTGACTCGGTCGCGAAAGCTGTCTCCGAGGCGAAGGTGAAGGGCACCGGCAACGATCTGAGCCTTGATCTGAAGTATGCCGACACGAAGGCCGGCGCCTATCCCGCGCTGCTCGTTACGTACGAGATCGCTTGCAGCAAGGGTCTGGCGGCCGACAAGACGGCGATCGTCAAGGACTTCCTGACCTACTTCTCCTCGACCGACACGCAGGGCAAGCTGCAGGATCTTGGGTACGCACCACTTCCAACCGATCTGCAGTCGAAGGTCAAGACAGCGGTCGCAGCGATCCAGTAGTCACCTCCCCCGAGGGCGGGTCATCGCGGCGACGCAGCCGTGGTGACCCGCCACCCAGCGCCGGACCGAACAGGAAGACCCATGGCAGTGACCGATACGGATGCGACCGAAAGGGTCGAGCCCGAACCAGTCGCAGCGCAAGATCCCAGCGTTTCGCCTGTGGTGGACCATAGTGCTGCGCACTTGCACTCGCCCGTCCCAAGAGTTGCCCACCACGCGCCGGCGCCGGCGCCGGCGGTGGCGCCCGCCCGGGAGGCCGAACGGGCGCCGCGGGGCGTCAAGCTAGCGAAGATCAGCCGGACCGGCGATCGGGTATTCCGCGGTCTGGCCACCACCTCAGGGCTAGCGATCGTTCTTCTCGTCCTTTTCGTGGGCTTCTTCCTGTTGGCACTTGCGCTGCCTAGCCTGCGGGCCGACCATGCCAACTTCCTTAGTTCACGCGAGCTGGACGGTCGTCGGCAACGAGCTCCGCTTCGGGATCGCCGGGTTGTTCTGGACCACCGTCTTATCCTCGATACTGGCAATGGCCATGGCCGTCCCCGTGGCCATCGGCGTAGCTCTCTGCCTGACGCAGTATTTGCACAAGCGAGTCTCGGGCCCGGTATCTTTCGTGGTCGACCTGCTGGCCGCAGTACCGTCGATCATCTTCGGCCTCTGGGGACTGACCATTTTGGGCCCCTTTCTGGCCCCAGGAGCAGAGTGGCTGATCGGCAAGCTCGGCTGGATCCCGCTGTTCAGCAGGAGTGTGGACCCCAAGGGCTCAGTCTTTGTGGCGTCCGTGGTGCTGGCCATTATGATCTTGCCGATTGTGATAGCGATCTCTCGCGACGTTTTTGCGCAGACCCCACGAGATCACATCGAGGCAGCGCTTGCTCTTGGCGCAACCCGTTGGGAGGTCATTCGCACCGCAGTGCTGCCACACGGAAGGTCGGGCGTCGTCAGCGCATCCATGCTCGGCCTCGGGCGTGCGCTCGGGGAGACCATCGCTGTCATGATCATCCTCACCACCCCGCCGCCAGGGCGGCCCGTTCACCCCCTCGATCTTCGCAGGCGGCGAGACGTTCGCCAGCAAGATCGCGAACAATGCCGCCGAGTTCGACAGCCCATCCAAGACTGGGGCTTATATCGCTGCCGGGCTGGTGCTCTTCGTTGTCACCTTCGCGGTCAACGCAATTGCCCGGATCATCGCAGAGCGAGGGGCGAAGTCATGACCGCGACGACCACCGACACTCCGCTGGCACTGAGTCGCCCGAGCGGTGTCCGCACGGTCAAGAACGCCTTGGCCACTGTATTTGTGACCCTCGCGACTGTGCTTACGATCATTCCGCTCGCCTGGGTGCTCGCGACTGTGATCATCAAAGGCTACCGGCTCTTGCTCACCCCAACCTGGTGGCTGCAGAGTCAGCGCGGCATTACCCCGCGCAGAGAAGGTGGCGGCGCCTACCACGCCATCGTCGGTACTGTGGAGATGGCCTTGATCTGCGCTGCGATTGCGGTCCCGCTGGGAGTCATGGGCGCAATTCTCTTGATCGAGTACGGCAGGGGCACCAAGATCGCTCGTGGCGTGAGCTTCATGGTGGATATCCTCAGCGGCATTCCCTCGATCGTCGCAGCGCTCTTCATCTACGCGCTCTTCATCACCATCTTCGGCTTGGGCCGATCCGCCATCGCGGTCTCCTGCGCCCTCGTACTGCTGATGTTGCCAGTGGTACTCAGATCCACCGAGGAGATGCTCAAACTCGTGCCTGACTCGCTGCGGGAAGCGTCGTACTCCCTTGGCGTGCCCAAATGGAAGACCATCGTCAAGGTCGTGATTCCGACCGCATTCGGCGGCATCGTGACCGGCGTCATGCTTGGCGTGGCGCGTGTGATGGGCGAGACCGCACCACTGCTGATCTTGGTCTCGTACGCGGTCGGCATCAACTTCTCGCCGACCAGTGACACCATGGGTGCGCTTGCCCACCATGATCAACGCCGGCCGGGACCAGCCTCCACAGTTTCCTGGATATGAGCGGGTCTGGGCCGCTGCCCTGACCTTGATCATAATCGTGATGCTGCTCAATCTGCTGGCCCGCTTCATCGCGCGTGTCACGACTCTCAAGGAGAAGTAGGCGATGGCCAAGCGGATAGACGTGAAGAATCTCGACATCTACTACGGCGGCTTTCATGCCGTCGAGGATGTCTCGATGACCGTGGAACCGCGTACGGTGACGGCATTCATCGGCCCCTCCGGATGCGGCAAGTCCACCTTGCTCCGCACCCTCAACCGGATGCACGAGGTCATTCCCGGTGCACATGTCAAGGGCAGCGTGCAACTCGACGGCACCGAGCTGTACGGCCAGGGCGTCGATCCCGTCGCAGTACGTCGGGTTGTCGGCATGGTGTTCCAGCGGCCCAATCCGTTCCCGTCAATGTCCATCTTCGACAATGTTGCGTCGGGCCTGCGGCTGAACGGCGTGAAGAACAAGCAGATCCTGACCGACGCCGTGGAACGCTCGCTGATCGCGGCAAATCTCTGGAACGAGGTCAAGGACCGGCTCAGCAAGGCCGGCATCGGCCTTTCCGGTGGGCAGCAGCAACGCCTGTGCATTGCTCGGGCGATCGCTGTGGAGCCTCAGGTGATACTGATGGATGAGCCGTGCTCGGCACTTGATCCGATCTCCACGCTTGCCATCGAAGACCTGATCGGTCAGCTCCAGGAGCGATACACCGTAGTGATCGTTACGCACAATATGCAGCAGGCAGCGCGCGTCAGCGATCAGACTGCCTTCTTCAACCTCGCGGCCCAAGGAAAGCCGGGCAAACTCGTCGAGATAGGTCCGACGGAGAAGATCTTTTCGAACCCGGACGAGCAGGCGACCGAGGACTACATCACGGGACGATTTGGCTAGGTCATCAGCGATTCGTCGCGGGCGTGGAACCCAGCGAACACAGAGGAAATGTGCGAAGTCTGTGTGTCTGGTAACGACTGGCTTTGTCCGAGTGGCCTTGAGCTCGGCGCAACATAGACTCGGCCCGTGAGTGCGAAGGCTGGGTGGTACCCCGATCCCGGCGGGGGGCAAGGGCTCTTCCGGTACTGGGATGGCAAGGCTTGGTCAGCGGCTACTTCACCAAATCCGAGCGCACCTCCGCCCAGCCAGGGTCTGGTAGGCGCAGGGACAGGACCGCAGGGCGGCCAGCCGGGACAAGCCGCGTACGGCCAAACGGGACAACCGACATACGGCCAGAGCGGCCAGCCGTACGGCCAGAGTGGGCAGCCCGGGTACGGACAGTCGCCGTACGGGCAGAGCTACGGCAGCGCGTACGCGAACTATCAGGAGTTAGAGAAGAAGAAGACGCCGATCGGCTGGTGGATTGCCGGTGTAGCGCTCGTCGTCGTCATCGTTGTCGTCGCGGTGCTTGCCATTCGCGCGGTGACTGGCGGCGGCACCGGCACGGCGGGCAGTCCGGTCGGGCAACCATCGCAGGACGTCTGCCCTGCGGAGAGCACGGCCAGCCCCGAGCCCGAAACCCACCCGTCGGATGGACGCGTTCACGGCGGTCCGGTGTCCTACCCGATGCTCGGCCAGCCGTGGGGCGCGCCGCAAGGTGAGAACCGGGTGCCCTTCGGGAGCGATGTGCAGAGCCAGCTGGTCCCGGTCGAGACTGACTATGACGGCAACGGCAGCAACTGGGTCGCCTCAATTCTGGTCGGTGAGTTGCAGGCCGGCGATGGATTCTTTACCCCTGAGCAAGGCTCCCAGATTGTCGTGAAATGCATTCTGGGCAAGTTCTATGGCGACAATCCCGTCAACAGCCACGTGACCGAAAACAAGAAGATCACCATCGACGGTCACGATGCCTGGCTGGTGGAGTCCCATCTCACGTTCGACATCGCAGGGCTGAAGACCAAGGGCGAACTGCTCATTGTTGCGATCGTCTCCGCCGGGAATCGGTCCGGTCTGTACTACGCGTCCATACCGGATACCACGCCTGAGCTCGTGCAGCCGGCACGCGATGCGCTGAAGAACCTCAAGGTCGACGGTTAGACCAGCGAGTGCCGACCTGAGGTGGGCGGATTCCACGGCGCCCAGGATCGCGCGCCGCTGGCCTGGACGACCGAGCGAGCAGACACGCTCTTCGTCTGCGAGTGAGAGAGGAAGGCAGCGGCTTCAAAGCGCGATCCTCGCGAGCGGAGCGAGCAATCAGACAGTGCGCGAACAACCCCAATTAGCAGCCCCAATTAACAACGTGCTAAGCCGCGGCGGGACTTCATCGCCACAACTCGGGTTGCGCTCTCGGTAACCCGCTTCGCAAAGTCCGGGTCATCGGCTGCCTCGTCCTTGATCGCATCGGAGATCGCGGTTGCCAAGTTAGCGTCGCCGACGATGAGAAGGTCCCCTCCAGCGCCGATGAAGCGGACGACCGCGATCAGCCGGCGGGAGAATCCGCATCGCGACAGCGGCAAGATCATCGGAGATCACCACTCCGGTGAACCCGAGATCTTTGCGCAGCATGTCGCCGATGATCATGGTCGAGAACGCAGCGCGGTGCTCGTCGTCGATCTTGCTGTAGAACGCCGACGACATCATCACCATGTCAACTCCTGCGTCGACGGCCGCGCTGAATCCTGCCAGCGCGTCGTCGTGTCGCGTCGTGGCGCTGTCGACCACCCGAGTCATGTAATCGGTGTTGCCGCGTACCCGGCCGAGCCCTGGGAAATGCTTGACAGCCGTCGCGACGCCCGCGCGCGTTCATGCCGTCGGTGAACGCGGTCACCTTGGCGGCCGCGGTCTTGGGAGAGGGGCCGTAACCACGGCGAAGCTGACCGATCGGTTGGTTCACCCCGACCATGGCGGTGGGCACGATGTCTGCGACGGGGGCCAGATTTGCGCTGATCCCTGCAGCCCTGAGCTGGCGGCCCCACTCGTACGCGTTCCGGCGGAGCTGTGCATTCGACTGCCTGGCTTGCAGCGTTGCCGACGGCATCCTCGTGAAGCCTGGACCCTTGAGCCGCTGCACCAATCCACCCTCCTGGTCCGCGGCCAGCATGACCTCGACGCCCTCGGGGCTGGCCGCTGCATCACGTACGCGGCCGACCACACGTCGGGTCCCCTGCGCTCCGACCGTGGAATTGCCGAGCAGGATCACACTGCCTGCGCGGGTTCGGGCAATGATCGCCTTCTCTGACGATCCGATCCCGGTGGAGCCCACACCGACCATCAGCAGTTGCCCAACCCGCTCGGACAGGCTCATTTTGCTTACGAGCTCGGCGCAAGGTTGGTCCACGGTGAAAGATTCCGACGGTGTGGCGATCGTCGTGGCGCTCGGTGATGGTGTCGGACCCACGGGGTTCGAGACGGCTGATTTGGATGGCGTCTCGCCAGTCGGTGGCGCCGCGGTCTGTAATGCACCACACCCGGTCAGCACGGCAGCAGTCAACAGCGCGCAGCTGACGAGCCACGCTCTCCGACCACTTCTCGCTGGATGCACAGCACCTCGATCCCCGTCAGTTCACCGCACGAGCCCGTTGGCGGCCAGTGCGGCGCGGACACTAGGGTTATCGCATCGCGGTGAGGACGCAGCGGCGCATCCACACCTGTACGCCCACACGGTTCTGGAGGACAACCCCATGTCGAGCGTCACCAGCGTAAGCCCACGGACTCTGGCCGACGTAATTCCCGGAGGCCTCGTCCGCAGCATCGCGCTAGTCATCGGCGGCGCCATTTTCGTCGGACTCACCGCTCAGGTCTCGATCCCGTTGCCTTTCACCCCGGTGCCCCTCACCCTGCAAACCTTCTCGGTCTTGCTGGTCGGGGCTGCGCTGGGCAGCGTCCGCGGAGCAGCGTCCATGGCTTTATATCTGCTAGCCGGGGTCGCTGGAGTGCCATGGTTTGCGAATCACCAGAGTGGCTTGGCGTTCGCCTCGATCGGCTACATTGTGGGCTTCGTTGCGGCGGCCTGGCTGGTCGGGCGGCTCGCTGAGCGCGGCGCCGACCGTCGCGTGCTGCCGACTATCGGCATGATGGCGCTGGGAAACCTTGTCATCTACGCCTTCGGAGTTGCGGGCCTGATGGTGATCGCACACATGTCGCTCAGCAAGGCGCTGGCTCTCGGCGTGCTGCCGTTCCTGATCGGCGATGCGATCAAGATCTTGCTGGCCGCCGTTCTCCTTCCAGGCACCTGGAAGCTGATCAACTCTCGCAAGGGCTCTCAAGAGTCTTAGGTAATGGCGTTCACAGCCGAGGTTCTAGCGGCAGGTCAGGGCGGCGGCCACGCGGTGGTCGTGCCCAAGGAGATCGCCGCCGCATTCGACTCCAAACGGCCTCCGGTCCTGGCGCACGTCAATGGCGTCGAATACCGCTCCCGACTGATGGTCTATGGCGGTCAGAGCTACCTCGGCTTGCGCAAGGATCTGCTGCGGCAGCTCGGCGTCGGGCCCGGCGATCAGATTGAGATCGAACTGGTCGAGGATCATCAGGAGCGAGTCGTCGTCGAGCCGCCTGAGCTTACCCAGGCGCTGGCAGACAACTCGGCGGCTAAGGCCGCGTACGAGAAACTGCCCTTTACGCACCGCAATGAGTACGCGCGCTGGATCGATGAGGGAAAAAAGCCTGAGACCCGCGCTGATCGGGTCGCCAAGACGATCAGACGGCTGACCGAGCCGCGCTGACCGCCACCTGGTGACCACAGTCGGAGAAAGTCAACGGGCTCAGTCGGCGAGCCCGAGAAGGGCGTTCTCGATCACTTCGGTCATCGCCGGGTGGATCCAGTACTGGCCTCGCGCAACCTCTGGCGCAGGCTGTTCAAAGCTCATGGCTTGGATCAGCGGCTGGAGCAATGACGATGCCTGCGGTCCGATCACGTGGGCACCGATCAGGACCTTCGACGCCGCGTGGGCAATGACCTTGACGAAATGATCGAGGTCTTCCATCGCCCAGCCGAACGCCGTATCACCGTAGTCCTGGCGTGAGACCACATAGTCCATCCCCTTTTCGGCGGCCTGCGCCTCCGTCAAACCCACCGAGGCCACCTGTGGCATGGAGAAGACGGCCCGAGGCACGGCTCGACGACTACTGGTGATCATCGAGTCCGGATGCAGCAAGTTGTGTTGCACAACGCGTGCATCCTTGTTGGCGACATGCTTGAGCTGCTCTCGAGAGGACACGTCGCCCAGCGCGAAGACGCCGTCCGCAGTGGTCCGTTGGTACTCGTCGACGATGATCAGCCCATCGTCGTCTGCCTCGATCCCGGCGTGTGCCAAGTCGAGCGTGTCGCCGTTCGACGTCCGTCCCGTTGCAACCAGCAAGACGTCGGCAGCTAGCTGCTCCAGCTCCCCCGCTGGGCCCTCGAGGCGCACCCGTACGCGTCCGTCGGGAGTGCTTTCGACCTCTTTGACTCTCGTGCTGACGCGGACATCCACTCGCCGTCCGAGAAGGTCTGTGAACCGCTCAGCAATCTCAACGTCCTCCCGCCGCAGTAGCACCTCTGATCGGCTCACTACGGTGACGGCGGTTCCGAACGCGGAGAAGACATGAGCAAATTCGGCCGAGACGTAGCCGCCACCGATGATGATCATGGATTGCGGCAACTCGGACAGCCTCATCACCGTGTCGGAGGTATGGAAGTCCACCGAACTCAGTCCTGGTAGTTCAGGGACGACGGGACGGCTCCCTGCGGCAATGACCACCCGGTCCGCGCCAATTGTCTCTCCGGTGCCGACGTCCAACTCGCGCGTTCCGACAAAGCGTGCGCGCCGCGTCGAAAACGGTCACGTTCTGGCTGCGGTAGCGGTACGCCCGGCCCTTTGCAGCCTTCGGATCAATTCGGCCGAAGACTCGATCGCGGATCTCACGCCATCGGACGCCTTGCAGGTCTAGATCAACACCGAGCCTGGCAGCCTGGATCGTCGAGGCGGCGAGATCGGCTGGATGGACGAGCATCTTGCTCGGAATGCAGCCAACGTTGAGGCAGGTGCCGCCGAAGGTGCCCATCTCGACCAGCGCGACACTGAGATGGTCGAACCTGTCGTCGATGATCGAGTTGCCGGAGCCTGTGCCGATGATGCAGAGGTCGAAGTGACGCACCCCGCCATCGTGCCAGCACAGCCATAGCGTTACTGGCCGGTAGCGCTTGCCGCGCAGCTGAGAACCGAGCCACGATAGAGCGTGGCTGGCACAAGCCTCGGCGGCCGGTTGAGCCGTCATCGGCGAAATCGGATCTCATACCTCGCGCTCGTCCGGCGCTCGAGCAACTACACCATGCACGCGTGGTACATCCGGGTAGTTGCGCTGGTGATCATTGCAAGTCTGTCCATTGAAAGTCGCAGCAGCATCTTGGCGATCGCCTTGTGTCTTGCTACTTCCCTCGGCAGCTTGCTGCTCTGGATCAACGAGCGGCACCTCCGGCGCGGCACTGTGCCGCGGTTTTGGCTGTCTCAGGTCTACCTGCGGAACGTGATCAAAACCGATGGGGTGCATCGGTTGAGCCTCGGGTCGTACGTCGAAATTCCCGAAGCCTTCGTGTTGATCGCGATTCCCGCATGGATCGCGACTGACGACCCACAGTGGGCGCGGCTCGTCATGTTGGCTGCAGGAACCGTGTTCTTGATCACGACATCCCTGCTGATCTTCAATGACCACACCTGGTACAACCCCGAGGAGACGGACCCGCCCGCCTGGCATGAGATCTTCCGACTCCTGGCGGGCCCGATCACGGCGCTTCCCGTCTGCCTCATCGCTCTGCCCGCTGACTGGGGACCAAACGGCTGGCTTGCGGCGCTGGCCATCTCACTGATGCCTCTTGCGGTGGTGGGTTCCCGAATATCAGATACTGACCTGATCTTGAAGACGCTGCCGGCACTTGTCCAAGAGGAATCGCACGCGGGCCGTGAACTGGTGCTCAGCGAGACGCACGGCGCACTCTCGACCAATCTCCGGCTGATCGAGCAGCAAGCCCGTGAAATCCGTGATCTTGCCCCTACCCTCTACGAGCTTGCTGTCTCAGCGAACAGCCGGCTACGCGAGACGCTGACGCTCGCCCAGCTCGGCCGTGACAGCTCGCGGAGCGTGCAGAATCTCGAGGCTCCGGTACTCACACTGGCGCGGGCGGTTGGGGCCAAGGCCAACGTCGACATCACAGTCGAGACGCTCTCACCCACTGATCGTGATCTTGCGCGGTTGGTCCTCAACGATCTCGTCGGCAACGCCTTGAATGCGGGAGCCGGCGCTATCGACGTTGCAATCGCACCCGATGACGGACGCGTCGCTATCTCAGTGACTGATGACGCCCCAGCGATGGTGGACGGAGTATGGAAGACTCCCGGAACAAGCTCGGCGCGGCTAGAGGCACGTCTGGGAGATCTCTCCGGATCACTGACCTCAGCACATAACGGCGCCACCAAGACCGTCACCGCCCGCTGGGTGCCAGAAAGTGAGTGATCAAGTCCGCAGATGATCAGGGATCGACAGTTGATCACGGGGCGTGAGCGTCGGGAATCGCGCACCGCCGCGCTGAGGAGGAGCGAGCAGACACGCTTTTCGTCTGCGAGTGACGACGAAGTAGGCGGATTCCACGCGCGATGCGCGAGCGCCCATCGGAAGGGCATGGAGGGCCAGCGCTGACTATGGGTGTACTTCTGGTTGACGACGTGCCCGGTGAGCGCGCGAACTTCGAACAGGCGTTCGGACGGGACCTCACGGTGGCGCCGTCCATCGATCAGCTGAACGAGCAGCTGCGGCGAGGCCTTACCTGGAACCTGGCGTTCGTGGACTTCAACCTGAGTTCCAAGACGAGCACCGGGCTGACAGCCCTGCTCCGGCTGCATCATGAGCGGCCTGGGACACAGATCGTCACCTACAGCCAGTTCACCGAGAGCGGTCGGACCCTGTATGCCGCCGCGGCTCATCACTGGTTCGATGCGTCAGCGCTGATGGACAAGACGAAGAACGATCCCGGCACGCTGGTGCACTATCGCGACTCGATTTGCAATGGCATCAATCCGACGCCGGTGCCGTGGCAGCGGCGCCTGCAGTGGGCACCGCTGATCGACAATCTGCTCGCCGACGCCTCCTGGGTGAGGATTTGGCGGGCGCTCCGCGACGCCGCCGGCGACATGGCGCTGGTCGCCGAAATGTTGCACGTCGACTCCAGCAGCCTGCGAGGTTTCAAGGACCGCGCCACCGAGGCGGCCATTCAGTTCAACGAGAAGTTCCACGACATTCCGCACCCAGGGCGTACGCGTAACAAGAAGGGCATCTTGGCCGCTTTTGCCGCCGAGCACCGTCACTTCCTGACGGCACCGGACCTTTCCACGGTGATGTCACCTGGCACCCGGCGTCGCTGCTAGCCGAGCGGGTTCTTACGTCGGCGCGGGCTGTCGCGGGAGCGCGAGGTAGTGCTGACGCTCAGCCGGCTCGAAGTGCTCGATCGCGTAGCGCAGTGCGGTACGCGGCATGACCGGTGCATATTGATCAAGAAAGCGGCGCAGCTCGTCTCGATCGACCCGCTTGCCCGCTTCTCGCAGCGACCAGCCGACGGCCTTGTGGATCAGGTCATGCCGATCAGGCAACAGAATCACGGCGAGCCGGTAGAGATCGGCCGTCTCGCCTCGAGGAAGGAAGTGCTGGCTGCTGACCATGGCAATCCTGCGCTCCCATAGCAAGTCGCTCTGGACGAGCTGGTAGAGCGGTGCTCGGTCGCGATCCAACAGATAACCTCCGACGATCGGACCGCAGCTCACATCGACCAGGTCCCAGTTGTTCACATAACTGGTGTTACCGAGATAGGTCTCATAGATCAACTTCAATTCCCCATCGTCGGGCCGCTTGACGCTCTTCCTCGCGCGCTCGCTCATGACGATGAGTGTGATGAGCCGATGCTCATGGATCGGGCTGCGCAGCATCGAGAGCCATTCGGCCGGCTCGAAAGCTGACACGATGTATGGCTTCGCCATCTGGCGGAGCTCCCCAACATTGAGGCCGAGGAAAATGTCCCCTTCGCCATAGCTTCCGGGCGAGACCTTGAAATACCGAGAAAGCGCCCGTGCATTCTCCGGGCTCGCAGCAGCATCCATAGCCCGTACAAGGTCATCCATGATCGTCACGATGCCACAAGCGGCTGACATCGAGCGGTACGCGTCGTGGCGCCAGCTGCTGTGAGGTGGGAGCGTGCGTTTCTCAGGGCGTTTGACAGCGCGGCCGGCAAACGCCCTCAGGCCGCGGTCGGCCTCAGACGCCGGCGTAGGAGTGCAGGCCGGAGACCAGCAAATTGATACCGATGAAGTTGAACCAGAACGAGGCCATGCCGATGATCGCGATCACAGCCGCTTTGGTGCCTCGCCAGCCGGCCGTCGCACGGGCGTGCAGATAGCCCGCGTAGATCACCCAGGTGACCAGAGCCCAGGTTTCCTTCGGATCCCAGCCCCAATAGCGTCCCCACGCATATTCGGCCCAAATCGAGCCTGCAACCACTGTGAAGGTCCAGAGCGGAAATGCGAAAGCCAGGAATCGATACGCGATCAAGTCGATCTTGCGGGAGCTGGGGAGCCGGTCGAGGTAGCCGGTGACGCCGTCCCGATCCTCGGCGCGCTTCTTGATCAGGTAGAGAATCGACATCACTCCGCCGACGTTGAATGCGGCTCCGGAAATGGCCGCCGCCACGATGTGGATCAAGAACCAGACTGAGTGCAGCGCAGGCACTAGCGGTGCCACCGCGACGTAGAACACGGTCACCGCCAGGCCGTTTCCCACAGCGGCGAGCAGAGTGACAGGCAGGCCCAGCCAGCGGACTCCGGCGCGCCAGACCATGATCAAGTACGCGCCGACGATAAAGATCATCGCCGTGACAGTGAACTCGAACATGTTGCCCCATGGCGCCCGATGCGCAGCGAGCCCACGCAGCAGCAGCCCGGCGACGCTCAGCAGGAAGCCGATGACAGTCAGCGCAACACCCATCCGGCCGAACTGCTCGACTCGCCGGCTGGTTGCGGGATGATTTTCTGCGCTGGAGCTGGGCTGATCGCGCCCGTCGACAAGCTCGGGGCGCATGCCGACGGCCCGAGTGTCGAGTGGCTCAAGGCGCGTACTGGAAGCCTCCGAATGCGCGCGCTCGGCGGCCGAAACATTGGCAAGCTCCTGCTCGCGCTCCTCGACCGGGCCCAGCCGGCGCGCGGCTGCCCACTCGGCCGCGTGCGCGAACATCGCCAGCACGTAGACCACGACCGAGCTCACCAAGGCGACGTTGGAGTAGTACTCATACCTCACGTCGCGCTCACTCCTCGGGCCTCCGAGACAGCTCGGCGGCAAGCTCGGCAACATCATCGGTCAGGCCAGCACGGGCGTCGGCACGATCTAGGCCGCCGACTTCCACCACACTACGGCCTCCCTCGGCATCGCGGATTCGAATCCAAACCCGCCGCGGCCGGACGAAGAGCGACAGGCACAAGCCGGTCACCGCGGACGCCAACGCAATGAGAGAAATGGGGACACCAGGGGTGTCGCCGATCTGCAGCTTCACCCAGCGCACCCAACCGTCCAGCTGGATCGAACCCTTGCCGCCTGGGAGGTTGACGCCGTCACCGACGCTGAGGGCAATTCGCACCGGCTGGCCGTCGCTCTGCTTGAGCTGGCTGAGCCCAGCGGCGTCGAGGGAATAGACGTTCTCAGGCTTCCCCGTCTCCACCTTCGGCGGGCCGTACCAGACGTTGGCAAACAGCGCGGGGTTGAGCGCATCGGGGAAGGCCGACTGCGGGCCCTGGTCGCTGAGCACCGCGGTAGGCAAGAAGAGTGCCTCGAAAGCCAGGCGCTCGGGCCGGGCATCCGGAGCCTTGATAACACCTAGCGACGTGAAGTTGCTGTCCTGGGGCAGCATGACCACCGGACCTGAGAACGCTACGTTGCCCTGAGCATCCTTTACGGTGACCTTCGGCGCGTAACCATGGCCGATCAAGTGCACCGTGGTACCGCCGACGTGGAGCGGCTTGTTCACCTCCAGAACCTCCTGGCGAGGCGCTGCTCCTGGCTGCTCGGTCACTTCCACGTTCGCTCTGAACAATCGCGCTGCTCCGCGCTGCACCGGCCCCGTCTCGAACCGGACGTCGAAGTCCTTGACGGTCACGCTGAACGGCACCAGATCGGCCTCAGTAAACCGGGCGCCCGCCGAAAAATCGTCGTATTGAGTGAGGTTGTTGGAAAAGCCTTGCCCAACGATCACCACACTCGTACCACGGAACCCGAACAGTGCGCCGATCGCGACCCCGATGAGCACAAAAACCAGGCTGATGTGAAACACCAGATTCCCAGCCTCGCGCAGGTAGCCGCGTTCGGCCGCAACGCTGTCGCTATTGACGTCGACCCGGTAATGCCGCCGTCGCAGCTCGGCGGCTGCCCGCCCGAGAGGGTCTTCGTCGCGATCGTCGATCTCTGCTTTGGCGTACGCGGGCAGCCGTGCGAGGTTGCGTGGTGTCTTCGGGGGCCGGGCCCGCAGCGCCTTGGAGTACACACCGACCCGGGGAATGATGCAACCGACGAGGGAGACGAAGAGCAGCAGGTAGATCGCTGAGAACCATGGCGAGCTGTAGACCCCGAACAGCCCGACCTTGTCGTAGATCGGGCCGAGCGTGGGATGCTCGTTGATGAAGTCGGCTACGCGGACCGGCGAGATCCGCCGTTGTGGCACGAGCGAGCCGGGAATGGCCGCGAGGGCAAGCGCGAACAACAAGATCAGCGCCGTACGCATCGAGGTCAGCTGAGTCCACAGATAGCGCAATCCGCCGCGCCACCCCAGCCGTGGTAATTCGGAGCGGGGCTCCGGACCGCTCGAGTCCGCCGAGGACTCGCGAGTCTTGATCGCCGTCACCTCAAGATCCTCATCACGTCACATAACCGTCTCAAAGCTCGACGCCCACTGGCGCAACACCGCGGTCAGAGTGTTCCAGGTGCCGGTGACCAGCAACAGCCCGACGATGATCATCGAGATTCCGCCGATTCGCATGATCAGCTGCTGCCGCTCCCGTAGAAACGCGACGGCGCGAGCCATCTTGGTGAAGGCCAGCCCGGCAATCACGAAAGGGATGCCCAGCCCGAGGGCGTAGACAAAGCCGAGCAGTCCGCCGCGCAGAGCGGTGCCTTCGTTGAAGCCGAGATTGACCACGACGCCGAGCGTCGGTGACAGGCAAGGCGTCCAGCCGAGCGCGAACACCACACCAATCAGCGGTGCCGCCGCAACGCCTACTGCTGGGATGCGATGTAGCCGCAGGTCGCGCTGGCCGATCGGCAGCAGACCGGCGAAGATCAAGCCGAGAAGGATGATCAATACGCCGAGCACCCGAGTGAGCACGCCGCGATACTCCGCCAGCAGCCGTCCCGCCGAACCAGCGACGACACCCGTGATGACAAAGACCACCGCGAATCCCAGCACGAACAGCGAGGCACCTGCGAGCATCCGGCCCCGATGAGGCGATCCCTCGACAACCTCGGCTGCGCCCAGACCTGTGGCGTACGAGAGATAACCAGGCAGCAGTGGCACTACGCACGGCGAGAAGAAGGACACCAGCCCCGCGAGCAGCGCCACCGGAAGTGCCAAGGCCATCGAGCCGCCAACTGCAGTTTCGGCCCAGGTCGCCAGATCCAGCGCGATCATCTATCGGCCGTCCGCTACGTCGTTGATCATGTCCACGAGGGTGATCTTCGAGACCCCGCTGAGCACTCGGACGGCCAGCCGGCCCTGGCGGTCGATGATCATGGTCGAGGGGATGGCGCTCGGCGGCAGCTCGCCGGCGAAGGTGAGGAGCACTTTGCCCGTTGGATCGTAGATGCTGGGGTAGCTGATCTTGAAGCTCCGGACGAAGGCCTCGGCCGGTGCCGGATCGTAGTCCTTGCTCGTGATGCCGACGAACTGGGCAACATCCTTGGTCTCCACGCTCGCCGCCTGAAGATCGGGCGCTTCCTTCCGGCAAGGCGGACACCAGGAGCCCCAGACGTTGATCACGACAACCTTGCCGCGGAAGTCTTGGGTCGAGATCGTCTTGTTGCCGCCGAGCACCGGGCCTGATACGGCAGGCAGCTCGTTTCGCTGCTCGGGTGCCACTCTGGTGAGGTTGCGTGGCACGTTCGGATAGCCCACCTGACCGGCGCTGCGGGTCTGCTCATCTGCCCCGGTGCTGGCACAAGCCGTCAGCATCAGCGCAGCCGCTAGGCCGGCGGCGATGCGGACCGCAGTACGCCGCAGCATCAGGCCCCTGCGACGAATTTCTTGGTCTGGTGCGGACGAAGCAGTTCGGCGGCCGGCTCCACGTAGCTGACCGAGGTCACGTGAGCGTCTATATAGGTGAATGACGTGACACTGCCCAGGGTGCATTGACGCTTCCGAGGATCATGGGCCATCCGCCGGCCCTCCGCGTTACTGCGCGCCACCCAGATCGGAAGCTGATGGGTCACGATCACGGCTTCGTGCCCGAATGCCGCTTCGGCCGCGTCTCTCATCGCCGGGCGCATCCTGGCCAGGATGTCGATGTAAGCCTCGCCCCAGCTCGGTTTGGCAGGATTTCTGAAGTACAGCCAATTCCTCGGGCGACGCAGGGCACCGTCAAAGGAGAGCCGCAGACCCTCGAAATAGTTCGCCGCCTCGATCACCCGAGCGTCGATGACGACCGGCAAGTCGAGGATCTCCGCGATAGGCGCCGCGGTCTCCTGCGCCCGCTCGAGCGGTGAGGACCTGATATGGACGATGTCGCGATCGCGGAAATGGTCCGCCACGCGCGCGGCCATCTCCCTGCCAAGCTCGGAGAGGTGGTAGCCGGGGAGCCGTCCGTAGAGCAGGCCCGCGGGGTTGTACACCTCTCCATGACGTACGAGATGCACAATCGTCCGGTTCTGAACCATCCGGCCCCTCCGTCTGCTATCCCGAAGCACTCGCGGCTGCCGCCGCCGCGGCAGGGAGCGCCTCGACGATCCGATCCATCGCTCTATCATCGTGCGCCGAGGAAAGGAACCAAGCCTCATACACGCTTGGCGGCAGATAGACGCCTGCGCCGAGCATGGAATGGAAGAACGCTGCGTAGACAACGGCGGACTGCTGTGTGGCGGTAGCGTAATCCGGCACGGCGGTCACGCCTTCGCTTACGAAGAAAACGCTGAACAAGTTCCCCGCATTCTGAATGACGTGCGACACACCAGCCACATTGAGCGCGGCCTCTACCTCGGCCCGCAGCTGCGCCGCTGTGCGGTCGATCCGCCCATAGACCTGCTGCGTCGCGAGCCGCAGGGTCGCCAGACCCGCTGCGGTCGCGATGGGGTTTCCAGAAAGCGTGCCGGCCTGGTAGACGGTGCCAACCGGCGCCAGATTCTGCATCAGCTCGGTGGAACCGCCGAACGCCGCCGCCGGGAACCCACCGCCCATCACCTTGCCGAACGTCATCAGGTCCGGCCGCGCGCCATCAAGCCCGAACTGCCCTGATCGGCTCACCCGGAAACCGGTCATCACCTCATCGGAGATGAACAAAGCACCGTGCTCGCGAGCGAGGCGAGCCAGGAATGCATTGAAACCGACGCCATCCTCGATGCCTGGGGGAACGACCCCCATGTTGCCTGCAGCAGCCTCGGTGATCACGGCTGCGATCTCGTCGCCGTACCTGGCGAAGGCGGCTCGGACGGCCGTCCGGTCGTTGTAGCCGAGGACGAGAGTGTCCGCGATGGTCGCGTCGGTCACACCTGGCGTACCGGGTATCGAGAGGGTTGCCACTCCGGAGCCGGCCGCGGCAAGCAGTGCGTCCACGTGGCCGTGGTAGCAGCCGGCGAACTTGATGATCTTGTTGCGACCGGTGACGCCTCGCGCCAAGCGCAGCACCGACATCGTGGCCTCGGTACCGGAGTTGACCAAGCGAACCTGCTCGACGGGCATCCGATCGATGATCTCCGCAGCAAGATCAACTTCTGCCTGCGTCGGTGCGCCGTACGACGTTCCGCGCTGCGCCGCATCGGTAACCGCCCCAATGACCTCCGGATGGGCGTGGCCGAGCAGCATCGGGCCCCAGGAACACACCAGATCGACGAGCTCGTTTCCGTCGAGGTCATAAAGGTACGGGCCGCTGGCGCGGGCAACGAACCGCGGCGTTCCTCCGACGGATCGGAATGCACGTACCGGCGAGTTGACCCCGCCGGGAGTGACGAGCTGTGCCCGCTCGAACGCAGCCTCGCTGCGCACGGTGCTGGACGCTGGGCCGACGGTCATTGCGGGCAGCGCACTACGATTTGTGTCCCGGGCCCGACGGGCGTTGGAGCGACTGTGCCCAATCCAGGGCCCAGTAGCTCAAGATCACGTCGGCACCGGCACGGCGGATCGAAGTCAGAGCCTCGCTGATCACAGCGTCCCTATTGATCCAGCCGTTCGCCGCGGCAGCCTCGACCATGGCGTACTCGCCGGACACGTTGTACGCCGCCACCGGCAGGTCGAACGCGTCGCGAACCGCGCGCACCACATCGAGGTAGCCGAGCGCGGGCTTCACCATGACGATGTCGGCACCCTGTGCGACGTCGAGCGCCACTTCCCGGAGCGCCTCACGCATATTGGCTGGATCTTGTTGATAGGTCCGGCGATTGCCTGTGAAGGAGGACGCCACGGCCTCACGGAATGGGCCATAGAACGCGGACGCGTACTTCGCAGAGTAGGCAAGGATCACAACATCCTCGGCGCCGGCTCCGTCCAGCGCCTCTCGGATCGCACCGACCTGACCGTCCATCATGCCGCTGGGTCCGACTACGTGAGCGCCAGCTTCTGCGTGGAGCACCGCCATCTTGGCGTAGATCTCAATGGTGGCGTCGTTGTCGACCGTGCCAGACGGCGTCAGCACGCCGCAGTGCCCATGATCGGTGAACTCATCGAGGCAAACGTCGGACATGACTAGGCATTCGTCGCCGACCTCCTGGCGTACGGCACGGATCGCGGCCGCCAAGATGCCATCTGGATCGACGGCTCCCGAGCCGCGCGCATCCTTGCGTTCCGGTACGCCGAACAGCATGATGCCTGCGAGGCCCGCGTCCGCGGCCTCGACCGCCGCCTTGCGAAGCGTGTCCATGGTGTGTTGGACGACACCGGGCATGGAGCTGATCGGACGCGGCTCATGCAGACCCTCGGCGACGAACATGGGCAAGATCAATTGGCGCGGCTCGAGGGTGGTCTCGGCCACCATGTCTCGCACAGCTGCAGTGGTCCGCAGACGCCTGGGCCGATGTTCGATTGCTCGCGCCTCTTCCGCACGGCGGCGTGCGATCCCAGTTCTCACAGCTGGCTACTCCTCTAGGAAACTGCTGCCAAAGCGCAGGTTACTGAGCCAAAACCTGCAACGTGCCCGCACTATTGTGCCAAGACGGTGAGGGGCTGACTTCAGACACGGATCGCGCCCCTCGCCGTGCTGAGGCGGAGCGAGCAGACACGCTTTATCGTCGGCGAGCGACGACGAAGTGGGCGAGCTCGAAGGCGCGATTCGCGCGGCCGCGATGTTCGCGCCGCCGATCTGCAGGAGAGGCCGACGAAACGCGTCGGAGTGGAGAAGATCCTCCGAGACAGTCGTTTCGTCGGGTTCGACGAAGACGGCGGCCTGCCAGCGAACATCGCATCGAGCGGAGCGAGCCATTGGACGTCGAGCGAAAGCGAGTGGAGCAATCAAACCTCGGATCGCGCCCCTCGCCGTGCTGAGGCGGAGCGAGCAGACACGCTTTATCGTCGGCGAGCGACGACGAAGTAGGCGAGCTCGAAGGCGCGATTCGCGCGGAACGAGCGAAAGCGAGTGGAGCAATCAAACTCTGCGCCTCGTCCCAGGACGTCGCTGCGAGGGCTTGAGGACCGGCTCCCCGGCATCCAGCAAAGCGTCTCGCCGCTGGGCCGCGAAGCTGGCCAGTGCATCGGCCAAATCCACAACCGACGGCTTCGCGGCGATTACGTCCACCCGCAGGCCATGCTCCTCACACGTCCGCGCCGTCGCCGGCCCGATGACCGCGATGATCGTCGATGCGTGCGGCTTCCCAGCAATACCGACCAGGTTGCGCACGGTCGACGACGACGTGAATACCACGGCATCGAACTTGCCGGTCTTGATCGCCTCGCGGATCGGCGCGGGTGGCGGGGTCGCACGCACCGTGCGGTAGGCGGTGACGTCTTCAACCTCCCAACCCAGATGCCTCAGGCCCTCGGCCAGAGTCTCGGTGGCAATGTCGGCTCGCGGCAGGAAGACGCGGTTGATGGGGTCGAGCACCTCGTCGTACGGCGGAAACTCGGCTGCCAAGCCAGCTGCGGATTGCTCTCCCTGCGGCACGAGGTCAGGCTCGATTCCCCAAGCCTGCAAGGAATTCGCGGTCACCTCGCCAACCGCTGCCACCTTGAGGCCAGAGAAGGCCCGAGCGTCCAACCCGTACTCCTCGAACTTCTCCCGTACGGCCCGGACTGCGTTGACCGAGGTGAATGCCACCCACTCGTAACGGCCCTCGACCAGCCCGCGGATTGCCTTGTCCATTTGAAGCGGACTGCGCGGCGGCTCCACAGAGATGGTGGGCACCTCTTCGCTGTGGGCACCATAGGTGCGCAGCCGCGCCACCATTGGCGCGGCCTGGTCTTTGGTACGAGGCACCAGGACTCGCCAGCCGAAGAGCGGCTTGGTCTCATACCAGCTCAGCTCATGACGCTGCTCGGCCGCAGCTCCGATGATCACGTGCACCGGGTCGGAGGCGGGCGCTCGCACTGACCTCACCGCAGCCGTCAGCCCGTCGAGATTCGTCGTCAGCGTGATCTGCTCGGTGCTGCCGCCATGCAGGGTCACGACCACATGATCGTCTCCCGGCCTGCCGGCGGCCTTCGCTGCATCGACCAAACCGCTCACCATCGACACCACGGTGCTCACCACGATCGTCGCGGCTGCCCCCCACTGAGCCGTGCTGCTCTTGCTGAATTTGCCATCGGTAACGGAGGCGAATTGCACACCTCCAGCATGGATCAGATCGATGCCTGCGTACTCAGGCACGGCGGTAAGACTGGATACTCCGGGCACGACCTCGAAGTCGATGCCACCACGGACGCACGCAGCTGCCTCATCGGCGACCGCGTTGTCCAAGAACGGATCACCGGCAACGAGGCGTACCACTCGGCTCCCGGTCGAGGCTTGCTTGAGTACTATCTTGGCCCGCGCGGACGGGCTCAAGGGCTTGCGCGCCTCGGTCAGACCGATCGTGATCACCTCGGCATCTTCGGCAAGCGTGATAGCCGCGTGAGTCAGAATCTCCCGCTGTCGATCGTTGTCAAGGATCACTGAGCTCGCATCGGCGAGAGCAGCAACGGCGCCTAGTGTCAGCAGATCAGGATCACCGGGGCCGGTGCCGACGAAGATCACTCGACCTTTGGCGACAGGTGCGGTTGGAGTGGCTGAGGGGGAGGTCCGGGGCCTACGAGCCGAGGATGTACTCACTGACTTCTCGCGTTCTGTTGTACGGCTCGGCCGCCTCATCGGCGGTCGGAGCCAGGTTGTTCAGACGTTTCGCTCCCGCAACTTCGCCAGCACCTCACCAGCGTGGGTGGCCCCGAACTGCCGCGGATCCATCGATGATCCGTGCGCCTCCAGCCGTAACACTGGCCCCGCTTTGGTCGGTTCTGACAAGTCGCTCAGTAACGTTCTCCCAATTACCGCCGTCAGAGTCAAATCGAGACTTTTACCACGGACCCCCGTGACGGCCGCATGGGCCCCTACCGGTGCCGTGCAGCCGGCCTCGAGTGCAGCGAGAAAACCCCTCTCTACAAGGGATTCCGCTCGCGCAACCGAGTTGTCGAGAGCGGCCAAATGGTGCCGAATCTCAATACTGAGAGAACGATGAATTTCTAGTGCGAGGGCACCTTGTCCAGGTGCTGGAAGCATCACCTGATGATCAAGGATCTGTGCTGGGATCTGCTTCACGAGGATCTCGCGGATCGCTTCGGACTCACCGAGTACGCCAAGGCGACGCAGTCCGGCCGCGGCCAAGATCACCGCATCAACCTGGCCCTCTCGCACCCGCTCGATTCGGGTGTCGACATTCCCGCGGATCGGCACTACGTCCAACCGAAGACCCCGGCCGGCCGCCCAGTCGAGGAGCTGCATGGCGCGTCGTGGAGCCCCGGTTCCGACCCGGTCGCCGTTGACAAGATCATCAAGTCGGCGCCCTACGAGCACGTCTCGGCTGTCCTCACGCGCCGGAATAGCGAGAATCTCAAGATCGTCTGCCGGAGCGGTCGGCAGGTCCTTCAGCGAGTGCACGGCAACGTCGATCTCGCCGCGCCGCAGGGCATCGCGTACGGCGCTGACGAAAACGCCTGTGCCGCCGATCTCAGTCAGGTGGCGTTGATCAACATCACCGGCTGTGGTAACTCCGACGAAGCTCGAGTCGATGCCGTCGCTCGCCAGCGCGGCAGCCACCTGGTTCGCCTGGGCGCGGGCGAGGGCAGATCTACGCGCGCCGAGCCGGATCGGCCGGGTCAGACGGGCTGTATACATCAGGGCCGACGGATCACTAGGGCCCGACCTCTTCAGTGTGACCGCTTCTCCGACTGCCAGGTGGACCGCACGTCATCAGGGTCCGACCTCTGGGGACATGACCGCCGCCACGGTCTGCGGGTCAAGCGCGAAGAGCTCGCGCAATGCGGCCGCGTAGTCGACGGCGTCGGGCTCCGAAGACAGCTCCTGGACGCGTACGGTCGGCGCGTGTAGCAGCTTGTCGACGATGCGCTGCATACTGCGTTGAATCTGCTCCCGTTCATGATCATTGAGACTGGGCAGTCGGGCCTCCAGGCGACGCAATTCACCGGTCACCACCTCCGATGCCATCGAGCGCAAGGCGACGACCGTCGGAGCGACTTGAGCCGCGCGGCGCAAGCCGAGGAAGGAGGCAACTTCTTGTCTCACGAGGTCGCGGGCGTCGTCGATTTCCTGCGCACTGGCGGCGTCCGGCTGGTCGGTGACGAGTCGATCCAGGTTCACCAGGCAAACGCCCTCCTCGACCACCTCCGGCGCGACATCGGCGGGCAACGCAAGATCGACAATGCCACGCACCGTCGTGCCGGCTAGGTCATCCACGCCGATGGTGATCGTGCGCGCTCCAGTGCAGGTGACCAGCACATCGGTCGTGGCGAGAGCGTGACCCAGCTCTGAGAGCGGGACTGCCCGCCCGCCGACCGCCTCAGCCAACCGCTCCGCCCGCGCCAGCGTCCGGTTGGCACAGGTGACGAATGCGCCATCTTCAGCCGCGGTCCGTGCAGCCAGCCCGGCCATCGCACCGGCACCGACAACGAGAACACGACGGTCGTTGAGCTCACCGATCTCGTCGGTCAAGAGCCGATAGGCGGCGCTGACCAGCGAGCGACCGGCTGCGCCGATACCCGTCTCTGTGTGGACCCGCTTGCCAACCCTGATCGCTTGCTGGAACAACGCGTTGAGGACCGTGCCGACCGTTTCGTGTGTTTGGCCGACGGTTAGTGCGTTCTTGACCTGTCCGAGGATCTGGCTCTCTCCGACGACCAGTGAGTCCAGGCCGGAGGCGACCGAAAAGGTGTGGGCAACTGCCCCCTCGTCGAAGAAGACCGCGCACAATGATCGCAGCTCCCCGGGCCTCAGGCCGGCGACATCGGCAAGGGCTTCGGTTGCGTCGTCCAAGGCGCCGTGAAATCGGGAGACGGAGGCATACACCTCGGTCCGGTTGCACGTCGACAACACGATCGCCTCGTCGATGTGCTCGGAGCCAACGAGATGCTCGGCGAGCTTGGTCGAAGCGGCGGCATCGAGCGCGAGCTGAGCCAGATGCGACGACTGACGTCGACTTGTGGGAGACGCTGACCACCAGGATGCTCATCAGCTTGTCCTCCTGCTCTCGGCCAAGGTTTGTGTGTCGTCGGTCTTGCGCTGCTCGTGATAGGCGAGGATCTGTAGTTCCTGGCCCAGATCGACCTTGCGGACGTTGACGCCGTCGGGCACCACGAGAACCGTCGGTGCGAAGTTGAGAATGCTGGTGACTCCGAGATCCACGAGCCTGTCGGCGACGGCCTGTGCGACCTCGGCCGGCGTCGCGATGACAGCGATCACCGCGCGCGTACGCGCAACGACTTCTTCGAGTTCGGTGAGGTCGGAGATCGCCAGGCCATGAATCGGCTTGCCCACCAGATCGGGCGAGGTGTCGATCAGCCCGACAACGCGAAACCCGTGGGAGTAGAAACCGGAGTAGTTGGCCAGCGCGGTACCGAGATTGCCCAGCCCAACAATGATCACGGGCCAGTCGTGCGCAGAGCCGACCACACGGCCGATCTGGAATCGCAGGTACGCGACGTCGTAGCCGACTCCACGCGTGCCGTACGAGCCAAGGTAGGAAAGATCCTTTCGGAGTTGGGCCGAGTTCACCCCGGCCGCCTCGGCAAGCGCGCCGCTGCTAATGGTGTCGATCTGCTGCTCTGCCAGCTGGTTGAGCGCTCGCAGGTAGACCGGCAGGCGCGCAACGGTGGCGTCCGGGATTCCCTTGAGCGTGGGCTCTGCCCGCCAATGTTGAGCTGCCACCGCACGTGGCGGAGGGTCGGTCGGGAAGCTCTGCGACACGCAACTCCTGAATCTGCGCACGGATCTGGTTCAAACATTGCAACTTTAAGGTGTTTGTGAAGGACGGCACAAACATCTCACTTGCTCGACCGCCGGTCGTGTGGGATCTCGGTGCCACGGGGTGGCGTTTCTCAGTCACAACCGTCAAGACATACGACAGGGACTCGCCGATCACGCGTTCCCCATCGCAACCGTCAAAATGCCAGTTGTGCTCGGATTTACGACGACGCCGAGTCAAGGGCTGCGAGATAGGCCACTCCACGCGGCGAGAGCCGATAACCGCGCTCCAGCGATTCGGTCAGACCGAGCGCTTTGAGCCGGCGGACCCGAAGCTTGTACGCGTGACGCTCCTGCCCGACCTCCGCGGCGAGCTCGGTCGAGACCACGCCGGGCAGGCGCTGAATCTGGCGCAGCGTGTGGCGAGTCCACGGCTGGTCAGCGGCTCGATCCATCCGATCGAGCTTGGTATTCAACGCCGCGACGTCTCCCGAATCGAGCTCGTCCGCGCCGCGGAGGGCGACACGTGGATCAGGTCCCGCCAAGACGATTCCCACCCGGTAGAGATCACCCTGGCCCTTGGCGCTGCACCACTTGATCAGCTCGGCCACGGAATCGAAGCCAGCGTCAGCAGCGTCCCGCTCAGTGAGCCGCTGTTGATCAGCCGGCGTAATCGAGGTGACCTCGACGACCCCGGCGGACGTGGTGAATCGTGATCCCACCGTCGGGCGTACGACCTCCCACCGTCGATAGGTGCACCTCACTCGACCGTCGGCCAGACCGCGCAACGTGGCGGCAGTGAACAACATCGGTTCAGCGAGTCCGTTGCAGCGCGGCCTTCAGGCGTACCGGATCCACGCGCCAGAAGTCATGCTGTGCGCCGTCGACGAAGGTTACGGGCACCTGATCGGTGTACCGGCGCTGCAGTTCCGGGTCGCCGTCGACATCAAGCACCGCATAGCGGTCGCCCGTCTCGGCGCAGACAGCAGCCACTTGAGCTATCGCCGCATCACACAGATGACAGCCCTCCCGCGTCAGGACAACGACCCGCTCACCGGCCGTCGAAGTGGTCGCAAACGACATGATTCAGCGTCCCCGCTCTGTCGTGTCCGACCACTTTTCGAGCGTGTCACGCAGCACACCTTTCTGGATCTTGCCAGTGACCCCGCGGGGAAGATCGTCGACGATCTGTACCCGGCTCGGACGCTTGAACTTGGCCAGCCGGTTGACGCAGTGCTCATTGATCGCCGCCGCGCTCAGATCTGCTCCAGTGACAAATGCCACGACCTGTTCCCCCGTACGCCAGTCCGGCCGGCCGACCACCGCCACCGACTCAACCTCTGGCAGCTCAGCGATCGCTTCCTCGACTTCAGCCGGATAGACGTTGAAGCCATTCACGATGATCAGTTCACGCGACCGGTCGACCAAGAACAGCTCTCCGTCCAGCAGGTAGCCGACATCTCCCGTCGCGAACCAGCCGTCAGCCGCTGGACCGCCACCGCCGTCGGGCCAGTAACCGGAAAAAAGGTTGTCCCCCCGGATCCAGATCTCGTCGGGTTCGGCTGGGTCAGTGCCGTCCCCGATTCTGACCTCGACACCGGGCAGCGGCCGACCGACGTGGCCGTGTCCGAGCATCTCCCCGCCGCTCAGGGTGGCTGACACTCCTGGCGCCGCCTCGGTCAGTCCATAGCCTTGCTCGACTCTGAGGCCGGTACGCGCGGTGAACTGGTCTCGAAGATCAACGAGAAGGGGCGCCGCGCCAGACAACACCCTGGTGACCGATCCGAGATTCGCCACGGCCCGCTCATCGTCCAGAATCCGGGCAAGAACCGGGGGCGCCAACGGCAGGTTCGTGATCTTCTCCGCCGCCAGCGCGTCGACGAAGCCATCGAATCCGTCCATGATCACTAATCGCGCGCCGGACATGATGCAGCTTCCCAGCACGGCGTTGAGGCCGAAGACGTGGAACAGCGGCAGCATGGCCAGTACGACGTCATCTCGGCCGATGATGTCGAAGGATGCGACATTGTGCAGGTGGCTTAGCAGCGCGCGGTGGCTGAGCATCGCGGCCTTTGGCTCACTGGACGTGCCGGCCGTGTAGAGCAGCACTGCCAGCGCTTCTGGATCCCTCGGTGAGCTCACCGGCTGGGCCGAAACGTCAGCCAGCTCGTCCAGCCCGTCGGCGGTGAGGTCTATGTGATGCACACCCGGCAGCGAGTGGGTCGTCGTCGTAAGGAGTACTCGTGCGCCGCAGTCGTCGATCAACGCGCGCAGCTCCGTGAGCGTAGACCCGGGATTGATCGGCACTGCCACGTAGCCAGCACGCAGTGTGGCGAAATAGGCGACGACGAACTCGATGCTGTTAGGGCCGACGATGGCGACCCGATGCCCCGCCACGAGTCCGTGCACGGACAAACCCGCAGCGACTTCGTCGATTCTGCGGTCGAGGTCCGCCCAGGTCATGGTGCGGCGGACCGGCCTCGGTTGAACCAGCGCGACCCTATCGGGCTGAGCCACCGCCTGCCGCGTCACAAGATCGGCAAGATTGGTCTCCAGCTGTCCAACATCGATCAATTGGAGCGCTGAATCCTGGTCGTTCACCCACCTGAGTCTGGCACGCGTACCGGCAGACCGGACATTATGGTGATGACGTGACGGGACCGGAGAGCGCGATGAGCAAGTCAGAGGGGTCGCCCCCAGCGCACGTCGGCCACGTCGAGCAACTGCCCGGCGGCGCCGGGTCCGCGATTCCGGTCGAGCAGGACCATCCAGCGGCCCCTGCCGGCCCGCTGCAGGAAGCGCCGGGTGATCTTGCTCCGCGTAACACCGAGCCGGAACCACTGATTCATGAGGATTCCACCGCGGCCGCGTTCTTTGATCTTGACAACACGGTCATCCAGGGCGCTTCCCTGTTCCATTTCGCGAAAGGTCTCTATCGCCGTGGCTTCTTTCCGACGCGCGTGATCGTGAAAGGCTTGTGGCTCCAGGCCTATTTCCGCATGGTGGGGCGGGAGAAACCGGGTCACATCGATGATGTCCGCAGCGTGACTCTGGGCTTCATTGAAGGGCACACGGTTACCGAGGTGACCGAGATTGCCAAGGAGGTCTATGAGGAGTCGATCGCCGGCCGCATCTGGCCGGGTACCAGGGCGCTCGCGCAGCTTCATCTCGACGTGGGGCAGCAGGTCTGGCTGGTGACGGCCGCTCCGGTCGAGGTTGCGGGCATCATCGCCGCGCGAATGGGACTGACCGGGGCGCTGGGTACGACGGCAGAACACGTCGATGGCGTCTACACCGGACGGCTACGCGGCGATTTGCTGCACGGACCGGCAAAAGCGGAAGCCATCCGGGCGTTGGCACGTGAGCATGGACTTGATCTTGCCCACTGCTTCGCGTATTCCGACTCCTACAATGACCTGCCGATGTTGTCGCTGGTCGGGCACCCGTGCGCAGTCAATCCTGACCGCAGGTTGTCGGCACATGCCGAAGAACAGGATTGGCAGATTCAGGACTATCGCAGCGGCCGCAGGGCGGCTCGTCTTGGGCTGCTCGGCGCGGGGGCTGCGGGCGCCACCGCTGGCGCGGTAGCGACAGGGGTTGCGGTACGTCGCATCTTCAAGGGCTAGTCGAGGGAGGCGGATCAGCCCTTGCGGCTCATCACATAGAGCACTGCTGTCGCGGCGACAAGATAGGCCGCGTAGCCGAAGAAACCGAGTACGGCTAGCCCTTCAGCTCGACCATTCCGGTTCGCGAACAAGCCCATCAAGATCACGGCCAGCGCCAGCAGGGCTAGGGCGGCGGCGCCGACGTAGACGAATCCTTTGAGCTGCTCCAGATCGATTCGCCGGCCAGAATTGGCGCTGTCCACGGCTTCGCCTGACTCGTCTCCAGTGCGTGCCGGGCGGCGCACTTTGACCACAATGACGGTGAACCCGGCGAACGCGAGCAAGATCACCGCCAAGGCCCAGAACACGTGGCACAGACTAGTGCCGTGGAAGGGATGTTCCTTGGCGCTTGGCGACGTTCAGGTGGGTGCCTGTCGTCGCAAGGCGACGCGCGCGTCGACACGCAAGGCCGACGAGGGAGGGATACCGGGTCGTATGTCGACCGAGGAGAACGCCGCGAGGTGCGTGCCTGGGCGCCGCGAAGCGTCAAGAGATTTCCCTTCCAGGGCACTGGCTGCGCTCGCCGCCGGCAGAGCCAGCTGCGATTCACGCACTCGACCGACAAGTGCTATGCACAGCCAACCGGCGGTCCGCACACACATGGCAACCCATGAACGCCGCGGGCGACCCACGGGCACCCGAGATCGGGAGAGAGGAGAGATCAGAAGAATGCGCTGCGACGCTGCATGAGCAGCCGGTAGAGCGTCTGCTGGATCGTCTCGCGCACCTGGTCGGTGATGTTGAACACGATCATGGGGTCATCGGCTGCTCCAGGCCCCAGCTCGTCGGTGGTGATGGCATCGCCGAACTGAATGATCCATTTGCTCGGCAGCGGGATCATGCCGAGCACGCCAAACCACGGAAAAAGCGGTGTGATCGGGAAGTACGGCACGCCCAGCGCCCTGGCCAGCGCCGGCGCCCGCGTAATCAGCGGATAGATCTCCTCTGAACCCACGATCGCTGTCGGAATGATCGGCACCTGAGCCCGAATAGCGGCGGTGACGAATCCGCCCCGGCCGAACCGCTGCAATTTGTAGCGGTCGGCGTACGGCTTCCCCAGGCCCTTGAAGCCTTCCGGGAAGACCGCCACCAGTTGGTTGGATGCGAGCAGGCGTTCGGCATCTTCCTGGCACGCCAGAGTAGTGCCGGTCTTGCGAGCAAGATCATGCGAGTACGGCGTCTTGAAGATCAGATCCGCGCCGAGCATCCGGACATGCCTGCCGATCTCGTCATAGACCACGGTATGCAAGATCATCGCGTCGAGTGGCAAGGTGCCGGCATGGTTGGAGACCAGCAGAGCCGAACCGTCGGCGGGAAGGTTCTCTGCTCCTCGAACCTCGACGCGGAACCAGGAGTCGGCAAGCCGGCGCAGCAAAGGGAGATAGATCTTGGTGGTGAACTCAGGGTCGAATCCGAACTCGTCGACGGCATAGTCCCCCCTCAGCCGGGTACGAATGAAGGCTGCCGTCTGATCCAGCGACTCTTCCCAGTTGACGCCGAGGGCCTCTGCGAGTGAAACCAGCGCGTGCACCGGGTCGGCAGCGATCTGTCGCACCTGGGCGATCGGAAGCGATTTCAGGCCTTCCAACGACCGGGAGGCCAGACCAGCCAGCTGACTCAGCAGCGCGCTGAGCGCCGGAGCGGGCGGAGCGTCCTCCGATTCAGCAGTGGCATCCGGCTCCGGCCGAATCGGCGGCTCGTCGGGCTCGGGGATCGGGCCCGCATGGCCAGCGCTGCGTCCGCTCCGAGACCCGACCGGCGTCGGATCCCCCACGGGTTGCGATGTGCCCGCCGCTTTGGGCGGTGCCAGGCGGCGAGCCGATGCGGAGGGAGAGGTCCGGCTGCCGCGGCCGGCTGGGCCCCGACTGCCGAGCTGAATGATCTTCGCGTCAGCCACCGCGCACCGCCGTGGTGCCCAGCACCCGGCTCACGGCGGCGAGAGCGCTGTCGACCCGCTCCGTACTGAGCAACCCGGGTCTGGCTGCATTCACGAACTCCTCCAGCGCGGCCAGGCTACTGAACCGTGGGACGAAGCCGGTCTCGGCTGCAAAACGGGATGTGTCCATGGCACGACCGTACGTAAGCGCGTCTATCTGGTCGGCCGAGAAATCCACCAGACGGGCCTGTCGCACCAGCGTGGCCACCAGTGGTGCGGCGGCGTGGGGGACCCCGACAGCGGGCCGACCCATCTTCCGGAGTGCCTGGGACAGTGTGACGATGTCGGCTGCGGCGACATTGAAGGTACCCGGCACATCATGATCTGTTGCCAGGAGCAAGGCGGCAACGGCGTCGCTGGGATGCAAGAACTGCAGCCGAGCATCAAAACCCATGACCCGCGGCACGATCGGAAGCGACAGGTATCGGGTCACGTGGCTGTCCACGCCCGCGCCCATGAGATTCGCCAGCCGCAGGGTAGTGACGACAACATCGGGTCGGCGCCGAGCCAGTCCACGCACGTAGCTTTCAATCTCGAGCGAGTCCTTACCGAAACCCGTACGCGGCTGGGCGCGGGCCGACATGTCCTCGGTGAACTTGGCCGGGTCTCGAGGGGACGCCCCGTAAACCGAAATCGAGCTCTGTACGACGAGTTTCTGAAATGTTTCGGCCTTCTGGCAGGCGGCGAGCAGCTGCATCGTGCCGATGACGTTGATCTCCTTCATCGACGATCGGCCGCCGGCAGTACCTGGTGTCGCGACCATCGCGAGATGGACGACGGTGTCGACGCCACGCGCGGCGATCACCTTCGAGATAACGGGATTGCGGATGTCGGCGCGTACGAAATCGGCGGTACCCAGTTCGTGCCGAGGCGGGATCACATCGATCCCGATGACCTCAACATGCGTCTCGGCTGCCAGCGAGCGGGCGAAGCGGGCACCCAGGTCACGCGAGACTCCGGTGACGAGGACGACCCGTTTCGCGGCAATCAAGGTGTCCGGGCCTGGAGGCTACTTGCCTGCGCGACGGCGCTGGATTCGCGTGCGCTTCAGCAGCTTGCGATGCTTCTTCTTCGCCATCCGCTTGCGCCGCTTCTTGATGACCGAACCCACTTCTGCAACCTCTCGCTCCCGAGACGTCGACTGTGGTCCCGGACTTGATCACTTGCCGGCGCTTGTCGCCGGACAACTCACGCATGCTACCGGCCATTTCCGGCGGATGCGAGTCGGGCGGCCTGCTGTCTGCACGAGACACCCCCATGGTGCGGGTAGGGGTAACCACCCTTGAAATGTGGGTGCACGCCTCATTCCTCCCGCACCCTTTCGTAA
This sequence comes from uncultured Actinomycetota bacterium, assembly GCA_963808905.1. GTDB lineage: Bacteria > Actinomycetota > Actinomycetes > Propionibacteriales > Propionibacteriaceae > Microlunatus. Next base: position 64,010 of record CAWEHO010000019.1, on the reverse strand, counting down.
CGAGGCTTACTCCATGCTTGCGCCGACGTTCCACCACCTGAGTGAGACCATTGCCTACCTGGCCGACTTGATCAACCTCCCGGCCGGAGACTGCATCGGCTTGATCGGGTTGCTCATGACGTTGGGTCTGGCGCTTGCCGTTGGCCTGGCGCGTCGCCGGCGCCCGGCATAGCCGGGGCGCCAGGCATAGCCGGGGGCAGTGTGCGGCGGATCAGGCTGAGCAGCGCGCCGATAGTGTCAGCATCAATGACCAGCTACGTGGACGACTTCTCGCCTGGGAGCGGTCGGCGGAGCCGACCTCGGGCTTGGCTGTCGACCGATGCCCCCATGCTCAGCCTGAACGGTGAATGGAAGTTCCGCTGGTCCCCCACAGCCCGCGGCCTGGACGACGCAGTCGCTGATCCGACTTTCGACGACTCTGCTTGGGACACGATCCCGGTGCCGTCGCAGTGGGTGCTTCCCGGCACGTCGCCCGAGGCGGCGGAGGGCAAGTACGGCCGGCCGATCTACACCAATATTCGGTATCCCTTTCCGATCGACCCACCGCATGTCCCCGATGAGAATCCCACCGGTGATCATCGGCGGAGCTTCGAGCTGCCTGCCTGGGCGTCTGAGCGGATTCTGCTTCGCTTCCATGGCGTCGAGTCGATCTACCGGGTGTGGTTGAACGGCAATGAGATCGGGGTCGGCAAGGGCAGCCGGTTGGTGCAGGAGTTCGACATCACCGACACCGTGCGACCGGGCCGGAACGTGATTGTGGTTCGGGTTCACCAGTGGTCGTCGATGAGCTATCTGGAGGACCAGGATCAATGGTGGTTGCCGGGAATCTTTCGCGACGTCACTGTGCTGAGCCGACCGCACGGTGCAATTGATGATCTTTGGTTGCGCACCGAGTACGCACTCGACGGTACAGGTTCCATCGATCCGCTGATCATCGCCGCTGCACAGGCTTTTCCGATCGAGATTCAGATTCCGGAGCTCGGTGTGCAGCGGAGCTTCGTACGCCCGAGCGATCTCGGCGCATTCTCGGTCGGCAAGGTTGAGCCATGGAGCGCTGAGGCCCCACGACTCTATGAGTCGCACGTCAGCTCGGCCGGGGAAACGCTGAGCCTGCGGCTCGGCTTTCGGCGCGTCGAGATAGCTGGGGACATTCTCCGTGTCAACGGGAGGCAGGTGATCTTCCGCGGCGTCAATCGGCATGAGATCCACCCGGTGTACGGCCGGATGTTCGACGAGGCGTACGCCCGCTCTGACTTGATCATGATGAAGCGGGCGGGTGTCAACGCGATTCGTACCAGCCACTATCCACCGCATCCCCGCGTTCTTGATCTTGCTGACGAGCTCGGCTTCTGGGTGATCGAGGAGTGTGACTACGAGACGCACGGGTTCGAGATCTGCGGTTGGCAGGACAACCCGAGCGATGACCCCCGCTGGACCGAGGCCTGCCTCGACCGGATGAAGCGTACGGTCGAGCGGGACAAGAACCATCCGTCGGTGATCATCTGGTCTCTGGGCAACGAGGCCGGCACCGGCCGCAACCTGGCGCAGATGGCGGACTGGGTACGGCATCGCGATCCCGGGCGGCCCGTGCACTACGAAGGTGATCACACCTGCTCGTACACCGATGTCTATTCGCGGATGTACCCGAACTACCTCGAGACCGAGGCGATCGGTGCGGAGGACGGTTTCATCTTCTACCTCGACGGACCGGACGACGCAGAGCGGATCCGCAGTAAGCCGTTTCTCATGTGCGAGTACGCGCACGCGATGGGCAACGGCCCAGGAGGAATGGACCTCTACGACGAGTTGGCCGAGCGCTATCCGCGGCTGCACGGCGGTTTCATCTGGGAATGGCGTGATCATGGACTGTTGACGCGCACTCCAGACGGCATCGAGTTCTATGCCTACGGCGGCGATTTCGGTGAGGTGCTACACGACGGCAATTTCGTCACGGACGGCATGTTGTTGCCGGACGGCACACCGACGCCCGCCGTCGCCGAGTTCACGAAGGTGAACCAGCCCCTCCTCTTTGATCTTGACGGCTCCCTGCTTTCCATCCGCAGCCGCTACCACTCCCTCAGCACCGAAGACCTCCGCTTCGTCGCGGTGAAGGAGGTAGACGGGCATCCAGCAGCCGAGGCGACGATCGCCGTGCCAGCGATCCCGCCCGGCGAGAGGCAGGAAGTGAGGCTGGCTGAGGAGTTGGTCGAGCCCGGCGCGGGCGAAACCTGGCTTACCGTGAAAGCCGAGCTGGCAACTGCCTCACCGTGGGCCGATCGTGGCCATGAGGTGGCATTCGGCCAATTCGAGCTGATCACGCAGCGCGCGAGCTCGCCGTCGGGCGTCGACAAACGCCGTCCTGAGCGTGTCGAAGGGCTCGGCCGTCCTGCTCGCCCGGGGCTGCCGACGCTGGAGCCGCAAACGCCCATGATCAGTCTTGGGCCGGCGCAGTTCGACACTCAGACCGGTCGGCTGATGCGGCTCTTCGGAATGGATGTGGATGGTCCCCGGCTCGAGCTATGGCGCGGCCCGACCGACAACGACCGCAGCAGCGCCCGGGGCTCGTTCGAATTGGCCAGCCCCGAGGAGAGCCTCGGCGAAGGTGCACCCGGACCATCGTCCGAACAACGATGGCGAGATCGTGGCCTCGACCGGCTGGTGCACCGGCTTGATCACATCTACTCCGACCATGATCGATTGCTGGCGCAGGTCCGCGTCGCGGCAGCCGGCAACAATCTCTTCGTGGATGTGACCTATCACTGGTCGCTGACCGACGCGCTCGCTCTACTGGTGAGCGTCGTGCCGTCGCCCGGCTGGGACTGCACCTGGCCGCGAGTCGGCGTACGGTTCGACCTGCCGCGCGAGCTGCGGCATGCGAGCTGGTTCGGCACCGGCCCGAATGAGTCCTATCCCGACACCCGGCAGGCAGCCCGGGTCGGCCGTTTCGCAGCCGACATCGATGAGCTGAATGTCGCGTACTCACGACCGCAGGAGACCGGGCATCGCCGCGAATTGCGCCAGCTGATGATCTCTGACGGAAAAGCACCCCGGCTATCGGTCACCACACGGCCGAACGCCGAGCAGCATCGTCCCGGTTTCACGTTGAGCGCGTACACGCCGCAGCAGCTGGACCGCGCGCTCCATCCTTACGAGCTTGGTCCGAGGGATCGTGTGTACCTGTTCATCGACGACGCAGTTCATGGGATTGGCTCACGCGCCTGCGGCGTGGACGTGCTCCCTGAGCACGCGCTGTGGCCGAGCACGAGGGAGTTCGGTATGGAGTTTCGAAGGCCCGGGTGATGTGTGGGCTGAGCTAGTCGAAGCCCCTCATCCGGCCCTTCGACAAGCTCAGGGCGCAAGCTCAGCCGGCGCTGAAGTAGGCATTCTCCAGGTAGGTGTTGAGTGCCTTTTCGGTGACCCGAAAGCTGCGACCGAACTGCACAGCTTCGAGTTGCCCGGAATGGATCAGCCGATAGACCGACATCTTCGAGAGTCGGAGGATTGATGCGACCTCGGCGACGGTGAGGAATTTTCCGGCCTGGAGGTTGCTTGCCAGTGGAGTCACGCCCCCTGGCTCGGCTGACGTCGACTCGTCGTTCATCGTGCGACTCTCATTCTGCACCCCTCCGCACTGGCTTCCCCTCCAGTGTCGTCGGGTACAGAAGTGAGAATAGTGGCAAACGGTACTGTTGGTACAGCAGATACAGGAGAAATCTGCTCGACACGCCATCCCGAGTCATTGACGGCTAGTGGATCACTGCAGATACTGTGCCACCAAACAGCCGCTCACAGGCTTGGATCGAGGCCGAGCTCTGGGAAAACAGCTTGGCGCGTAGCAAGGATCGCCTGATCGACCCGGCTGTGCGGCGCAAAACCCTCCTCGAATCGGCGGAAGGTTGCATCGGCACCATCGGACATGGTGAGTGGCGCTGACCGCGACATTTCAGCGAGCCACGTCTCCGGCACGGACGTGCTGGGATCGATAGGCTCGCCACTCACGATGGCGAGCAGATGAGTCCAGGCCCGAGGCACAACATCGAGCACCGCATATCCACCCCCACCCATCGAGACCCAGCGCCCCCCACAGAGTTCGTCGGCCAAACTCGCAAGAGCCAAATATGAGGCACGCTGCCCATCGAGTGTGAGGTTGAGGTCCGCCAGCGGATCCTGCCGGTGCGAGTCGCAGCCATGCTGGGTGACCAAGACTGACGGCTTGTGCGCTCGAAGCACCTGCGGCACTACCGCATGAAATGCCCGGAGCCAATCGGCGTCGGTCGTGCCAGGAGGAAGTGCGACGTTCACCGCGGTACCTTCCGCTCCCCGTCCGCCGATCTCATTGGGGAAGCCTGTGCCGGGAAACAGATAAGCCGGCGTCTCGTGCAAGCTGACTGTCATGACCCGCGGCTCGTCGTAAAAGATCGCTTGTACGCCGTCGCCGTGGTGAACGTCGACGTCGACATAGCCAACCCGCTCACAGCCGTTGTCCAGCAGCCAGCGAATGGCGACGGCAACATCGTTGTAGACGCAGAAGCCGCTGGTATAGCCGGGCATCGCGTGATGCAGCCCGCCGCTGATGTTGGAAGCCCGTTGCGCGTCACGGGTCCAGACCCGGCGGGCGGCCTCGACACTTGCCATTGTCACCCAGGCCGCGATCTCGTGCATTCCTGGAAACACTGGATTGTCGCTGGTTCCGAGCCCATAGCGCTGGTTGGGCTCGCCTCGTTGCACGGCCGCGATGTAGTCCGAGGTATGGATGGTCTCCAGTAGCGCAAGATCAATGTTGGGCGGCGGCACAATCCGAAGCCGGTCCAACACCCCGAGCTGGCGGGCCAGCGAAATGGTGTTGGTGACCCGACCGGGCGCCATCGGATGATCAGATCCGAAGTCGTACTTGGTCAGATCTTCGGAGAAGACGAGCAGCCCACCGCTCATCTGCTAGTGCCCGCCCGTGCCCTGTTGGTTCTCTCTGGCCGCCGCCGCAAGTTCGCGGCTCCGATCACGTGCCGCTTCCATCGCAACCAGGAAAGCAGCCCGCACCTTGTGATCTTCGAGCTGGCGTACGGCGGCCGCCGTGGTTCCGCCGGGCGAGGTGACTCGCTCGCGCAGCACCGTGGGATGCTCGCCGGTTTCCCGCAGCAGTTTGGCGGAGCCGAGCATCGTCTGTACCACGAGCTCGGTCGCGGTGTCGCGCGGCAGCCCAAGGTGCACGCCGGCCTCGATCATGGCCTCGACCACGAAGAACAGGTACGCGGGCCCGGTGCCCGATATGGCGGTCACCGCATCTTGGTATCGCTCCGGCACCGTGATCACGCGTCCGGTGGCGGACAAGATCTCGGTCACTCGGTCAAGGTGATCTTGAGTACTGTGCGATCCGGGAGAGATCGCGGCCATTCCCTCGTCCACCTGAGCCGGCGTATTCGGCATCACCCGCACCACGGCAACTCCTTCCGGCAAGCGGGACTCGATGAAAACGGTGTCGACCCCGGCAGCCAGCGACACGACGAGTGCCCCGGGCTTGATCGACAGCGCGATTTCGGCAAGCAGGTCGCGCATATCCTGCGGCTTGACGACCAAGATCACCGTCTCGGCCTCCGCGACAGCGTCGGTGTTCTCCAGCATCCGGATGCCGTACCTGGCGGCCAACTCCTGCCGTCGCTCGGGCCTGCGGTCGGTGGCAACGATCTGATCGGCGTGCCAGCCTGCCCGGAGCAGTCCTGACAGGACGGTCTCGCCCATCACACCCGCCCCCAAGATCGCCAGCGGATATCCGCTGGCGTTCGAATTCGTCGATGTCACAGGGCTCCAGCCCGCCCGCCGGCAACCAGCTCGCTGCTGACCAGCTCGGCAATCTGTACGGCGTTCAGCGCGGCGCCCTTACGCAAATTGTCGTTCGAGATGAACATGATCAAACCTTTCCCCGGCGGCGCTGCTTGGTCAGTCCGAATTCGCCCGACAAAACTCGGATCCTGGCCGGCTGCATCAAGCGGCGTCGGCACCTCCATCAGCCGAACACCTGGGGCGTTGGCGAGGAGCTTCGCCGCCTGTTCGGGGCTGAGGTCCTCGGCGAATTCTGCATGAACTGCGAGGGAATGGCCCGTGAAGACCGGCACGCGTACGCAGGTGCCGGACACGCGAAGATCAGGAATGTGCAAGATCTTGCGCGACTCGTTGCGCAGCTTCTGCTCCTCATCGGTTTCGCGAGTGCCGTCCTCGACGATCGAGCCCGCTAGCGGAACGACGTTGTAGGCGATCGGCTTCAGATATTTGTCCGGCTTGGGGAAGTCAAGTGCTTGACCGTCGAAGGTGAGCTCGCTGGCCCGATCGACGACGGCCTTCGCCTGCCTGTCGAGCTCAGCGACGCCGGCGCCACCCGATCCCGAAACCGCTTGGTAGGTCGCAACCTGAAGGCGTACCAGACCCGACGCGCGATGGAGTGGCGAAAGTACCGGCATCGCAGCCATCGTGGTGCAGTTCGGGTTGGCGATGATGCCCTTGGGAGGGCGAATCGCGTCCTCCGGATTGACCTCGGAGACAACCAACGGCACGTCAGGATCCATGCGCCAGGCGGAAGAGTTGTCGATCACGATGCCGCCGGCGGCCACGACCTTGGGCGCAGTGACGAGCGAAGCAGCCTTGCCGTTGGAGAAGAGCGCCAAGTCGAGACCTGCGAAATCAGCGCTGTCGGTGTCCTCGACGGGGATCTCGTCATCCCGCCACGGCAGGCGCCGCCCCGCTGAGCGGGCCGAGGCGAAGAACCGCACCTCGTTGATCGGAAATCGGCGCTCCTCGAGCAGCCTTCGCATGACGCCGCCGACCTGACCGGTGGCTCCGAAAACCCCAACACGCATGACGCCAAGCCTAAGTCCTGGCACTCGGCCGCCTTTCTCAATTCCAGCTAGCTGAATCCGATGAGATGACGCGTCCGGTCGGGTCGGCCCTCGGTCGTCGCGTGGCGTCGCACCTTCTCCTGGTCCGCTACGGGATTATCGCGGCATCTTATGGATCGCGCCGGATCGCAGGGTTCAAGGACAAGGACGGGAACTCGCTCACGCTGTTGAGTTCAGCCCAACTGATCAGGTGCAGCTCGCCCTGAGTGATCCTCGCGCGTGATGCGCTCGCGTCGATCCCGGAATACGCGTATGGCGTAGGACACCGCCGTCACTCCAGCGATGAGGCCGACGAGCAGCGTGAGATTGGTGGCGTAGTCGCGGAGCAGTAAGGCCTTGACGGGCGGCTGGCTGCCACGCAAGAAGATCATCGGCAGCGCGATGACAGTGACCACGACGATCATGATCAACGCCCACTGGAGGTACCGGCGCCCGCGGTCGGGAACGTTGCGTCGCAGACTCCAGCCAACGCCGACTGCAGCAGGAGATATCACGGCATCGTGGATGATCAAGGCGGCCAGCAACCAGATTCCCAGTCTGATCAGGCTCCCGGTCGGGATCTCGGTGAGCAACCGGAACACGCCGAAGGCTCCGAGCAGCAGGCCGGCCGTCGCGAGGATGATGCGCCATGCTTTCACGACAAGATCTCGATCCGGTTGAGCCACTTGGTGTTCAACACACCCGCCCTGTTGGGGGCGATCAGTCGCAGCGGATAGCCGTGATCAAGATCCAACCTTTCGCCGTTGAGATGCGTCGCCAGCAGGGCCGCGCTGAGTTGCGGGCCTTCGACGAAGGAGCGGTTGTAGCCGACTGGCTCCATTGACACGACCTGGACCCGCGAGTCGGAGGTGCCGCCGGCTTGCTCCACGATCTCCAGCAGCGACAGGCCTCGCCAGTCCGCTCCGACGCTCCAGCCTTCCACGCAATTGATCGGCAGCCGCGCTCGATGGACCGCCCGCGGTTCGAGATCCGCGAGGGTCAAGGTGTACGGCCGCGGGCCGACCACCTGAAGCACCCAGTCGGCGGCTGTCGCGATCGGCTCGACCTGGGCCTGCTCGGCCGTACGGTTGACGGGCACCCACTGCGGTCCGCGATTCCACTGACGGGGGGCGAGCAGACCCACCGGGGCTAGCGGGGTCACGGTCTGGCCGAGGGTGGTGACTACGACGACTCCGATGCCTGCGCTGGCAGCAACCAGCAGGCCGCGCCTGGAGATGCCGGGAGTCGGCGGGTCGGGCAGTGTTCCGACATTGCTGTGTGACTCGGGATTTTCGTTCCACGGGGTCTCGGTGAGGACGTCCGCCTCCGACACTCGGGCGCGTAGGCCGTACACAATGTCGGGGAGCTTGACGCCGACGTGCAGCAGCACCGAACCGACGAGAACGTAGCCCAGGAAGCGGTGGACGGGAGGAAAGAACCAGCCGAAGCCATACCAGTTGAGGACGTTCAGGAACCCGGTCGCGACCTGCACCAGCGCAGCGGAAACCAAGATCGCGATGCTAAGTCGTTCCAGGCCATGCCGAATTGACCGGAGCGGCGGAAACCGGAACAGATTGGGATAGACCGACCACAGCTTGATCAACAGCAGCGGGATCGTTGCGATGCCGGTGGCCACGTGAATGCCCTGGGTCAGCCGATAGCCCCAGACCGGCTTGGCCGGAACCGGCAGCCATTGCCAGGGTTCGTACTGATAGTGGCTGAGGAGCCCGGTAGCGAAGAGCACACCGATCGCGATCCCCAGCACGCGACCGATCCGAGCCGTCACGGCTGTCGACCGGAGCGTGCTGGTGAACCTCGGCCACCATCGCGGTCGGTGCTGCAGCATGACCTCCAGACTTGCCCACGTAGCTTCTGCTGCAAACCGGTCGAGGCCTTCTGGCACTGTCATGTAAGCGATCTGAAAGCGTCATGGGCCGCCTCGTCCCCGCCCGTGCTGGCTAGGTTGTCGGACGTGGGCAGTTCGCGGGACAAGATCACCTGTGACGTCTTGCTGCCCTGTTTGGACGAGGCAGAGGCCCTGCCCTGGATTATCGGCCGGATGCCGCCGGGCTTCCAGCCGATCGTCATCGACAATGGCTCTCACGACGGCTCGCCACAGCTGGCCTCCGACCTCGGCGCGATCGTGGTGCACGCAGCGCGACGCGGCTACGGGTCCGCTTGTCATGCCGGCCTGGTCGCCGCGACCGCCCCGCTGGTCGCAGTCATGGATGCCGACGCCAGCCTGGATCCAGCTCAGCTCCCAGACCTCATCGATCCGCTGGTTCGACATCATGCCGACCTCGTCGTCGGGGTCCGGCGACTCGCGCACTGGCGGGCACAGCCGTGGACGCTCCGGCTTGCCAACGCCGAACTCGCCCGCCGAGTCCGCCGGCGAACCGGTCTCCCATTGCGCGATATTGGCCCGATGCGCGCCGCCCGCCGAGAAGCACTGCTCGAATTGGATGTGCAGGATCGACGGTCGGGATACCCGGTCGAAACCGTCGTACGCGCCGCCGATGCCGGCTGGCGCATTGTTGCGGTCGACACCGACTATCTCGTCCGCATGGGTCGCTCGAAAGTGACCGGCACCCCGCTCGGGGTCTGGCGGGCCGTACGCGACATCAGCACGGTGCTGGCCCTCCCGTCCTCGAGATAGGCCGCGTCGACATGGTCGGCTCGGATCGGAAGATCGTGAAACCCATCGCGCCCGTTGGGGACCGTGACCTCGAGAACGAGCCGGCCGACTCGGCCAAGGGTGCTAAACGGCGTGACACCCTCGCGGTGGCGACTGCGCTCGTTCTCATCGCCGCTGCCGCTGTCGGGGGCCGGATCCTCCTCGACCAGGGCCGCCAGATCGTGCTACCGGCTCCCCCACTGGTCGCGCACTGGTCGCCACACCTGGGCTGGGGAAGCCCGCTCACAGTGCTCTGCGCGCTGGCTGGGCTCCGGCTCCAGCAGATAGCCGCCGCCCTGACATGGCGCCGGCTACTGCTGGCAGGGTGGCTGCTGAATCTCGCCTGGATGGGCTCGCTGACCCTCGTGGATGGCTTGCAACGGGGATGGGTGGAGGTGCTGCTGGACCCGAACGAGTACTTGCACGATCTGCCCCGGATCAGCGACCCACGCAGTTTCATCGCTACATTCACGCACTTCATCGCGTTCGGACCTGGGGTCGACGGCACCGTGGTCTGGACGACCCACGTCGCCGGACATCCGCCGCTGGCGACGCTGCTGTTCTGGGGACTGGGCCGGATTGGGCTGGGCGGCGGCTTCTGGGCGGGAGCGCTCTGCATCATTGTCGGCTCGGCGGCGAGTGTTGCCGTACCCGTCACTATCCGTGAGCTCGGTGCCGAGGTCGCGGCACGCCGAGCAGTCCCCTTCGCCTCACTTTTTCCCGGCGCGGTCTGGATGGCGGTGTCAGCCGACGGTCTGTTCGCCGGCGTCGCCACCAGCGGGTTGGCTTTGTTGATCATCGGCGCGGGCCGGCGACGACTGCTGGTCGCTGGAGTCGGCGGACTGCTGGTCGGGATTGCGATCTTCCTCTCATACGGTCTCGTGCTCTTCGGCCTGGTCGTGCTCGTGGCGTACGCGGTGATCGCGTACCAGCGGGGATGGCGGCAGACGCTGCCCTCTGTCCTCGCCGCTGCCGCCGGAGTGATTGTGGTGGCGGCCGTACATCTGGCGCTCGGCTTCAATTGGCTCATCGGCTTGCACGAGCTGCGCGTGCGCTACTTCCAGGGGATCGCCTCGCAGCGGCCGTACGCGTACTTCGTCTGGGCCAACGTCGGCGCCTGGCTGGTGAGCTGTTCACCGTTGCTGGCGGTTGGGATCGTGCGCGCCGTACGCGTCCTAGGCCGGTGGCGACGCGAGCCGCGGTCGCCCTGGTGGTCGTCCGATCGGGTGGTGGCGCTGCTTGGGTTGTCTGGGGTGCTCGCCGCGTTGTCGGCGGACCTGTCCGGACTGAGCAAGGCCGAGACCGAGCGCATCTGGCTCAGCTTCGGGGCTGTTGCCTGGACGACGATGGCTCTGATCCGTGGCCGATGGGGGCGTTGGATGCTCCTCGCTGCGGCAGCGTGGGCGATCGGGGTGAATCACCTTCTCGACACCGGTTGGTGATCTTGCCGTACGCGGCTCGATGGTCGAGTGACTCACCTGCATTATCGACTGCGGAAGTGATGATCACGCCGCAACAAGCGGCCTGACCTTCGCGTCATGATCCGTGGCGATGCACGAGAAGGCAGGATGGGCGTCGTGACACAGCTGGACGTACGAGAGCCGGTTTGGAGCCGGACCCGTCTCGGACTCGAGGTCGTGATCGTGCTCGGGCTGTCGCTCGGTCAGTCGGCGGTCTATTCGCTGCTGCGCATCATCGAACGGCTGACGCGTAATGTGCCGCTCGCTCAGCAAAGCTCCACCCTCAACGCCTCGGTCACCCCGGACCGGCCCTGGCTCGACCTGACCTATCAGATCGTCGGCATCGCCTTCGCCCTGATGCCGGTGCTGTTGGCGCTGTATCTGCTGAACCTCACCGATCCACCAGCCGGCCGTACGATCGGCTTCGATCTCACCCGCCCGCGCTTCGACATCGGTTTTGGGGTCATCATCGCAGTCGTCATCGGCGTACCGGGACTCGGTCTGTACGCCTTGGCGCGCATGGCCGGTATCAATACCAACGTGCAGGCGTCGGGTCTGACCGACCACTGGTGGACCATTCCGGTGTTGATCTTGTCGGCTATGGAGAATGCCGTACTGGAGGAGGTCGTCATGATCGGCTACCTCTTCACTCGGCTGCGCCAACTCGCCTGGAACGCCGCCGCAATCATTGCCCTCAGCGCCGTCATCCGCGGCTCATATCACCTCTACCAGGGCATCGGCGGCTTCATCGGCAATTTGATCATGGGCGTTGTCTTCGGCCTGATCTACCTGCGCTGGAAGCGAGTCGGCCCACTGGTCGTCGCGCACTCCCTGCTCGATATCGCTGCCTTCGTGGGATATGCCCTGGTCGCGCCTCACGTCAGCTGGCTATAGCCGGGTCAAGACGGGCCTCGGCGGCACCTCACACGTCCTGCACTTCAAAGATCATGCTTCGCACCCGGCCGTCTGGTGCGAGTTCAGCTACGTCACGCGCCGTGGCTTGTCCAACAGGTGAGGAGAACGCCGCCCGCAGCGCGTCCATGTCGTCCCAATCCAGCTCGGCCACCAAGTAGAACGGCTCACCTCCGCGCACGGCGGCAGCATTGCGGCTGACCGTGTAGCGGCGGAGGCCCGGCAACTTCTTCCCCAGCGGAATGTGTACCTGCTGATAGTGAAGATCAAAGCCTGCAGGGTCGCTCGGCTTCTCGTACACCACCAGAAATCGCACCACGTCGCCACGATAGTGAACTCATCTCCTCCGCTAGCTCGGCTATGCCCGAAGTTGTCCTGGGGGCTTGCGCGCTAGCCCAGGTCGAGGAGCACGGACCGCTGATGACTGCACACAGGTTTCGGCAGCGGGAGGGGTAGGCCGTCAGCTCTTGGTGATCAGGCTCCGCGCGAAGAATCTCAGATTTGAGGGGCGCTCGGCGAGGCGTCGTACCAAGTAGCCATACCAGTCGGCGCCATAGGGGACATAGACGCGTACGGCGTGGCCGAGGTGAGCGAGTCGCTGCTGCTCGGTCGGTCGAATCCCGTACAGCATCTGGAACTCGAAGTCCTTGGGTTGACGTCCGTGGTCACTCGCTAGCTTGAGGCCGATGTCTATCAAGGTTGGATCATGAGTGGCGAGCATTGGGAATCCGTTGCCCGCGATCAAGCTCTTCATGCAGCGTACGTAGGACTTGTCGATCTCGTGTCGATCTTGGAACGCCACGCTCTCCGGCTCTGCGTAGGCGCCCTTGCAAAGCCGCACGCGCGATCCGGCGTCAGCTAGATCCCGGCAGTCGGACTCGGTCCGGTACAGGTATGCCTGCAACACGGCGCCGGTGCTTGGATACTCCTTGCGCAGCGTCCGCAAGATCTCCAGAGTCAAGTCTGTGGTGGTGTGATCCTCCATATCGAGGGTCACGGCGGTACCAGCCATCCCGGCGGCGCGGGCGATGAGCTCGGCGTTCTCCAAGGCGAGTTGCGGACCGTCGCGGAGATGCAGGCCCAACGCACTTACCTTGATCGAAACCTCGGCCGACGGGCTGAGGCCGGCTTCTCGGAGCTTGGTGAGGAGATCAAGATAGGCGACCACTACGGCGTCTGCCTGTGTGCGGTCGGTGGTGTCCTCTCCTAAGAAATCAATTGTGGCGAGCAGCCCCGCTGCAACGAGGCGGCGTGTGACGGCTACCGCGTCATGGGAGGTCTCCCCTGCGATGAAGCGCTCGACGACCCCGCCAGTCACCGGCGCCGTCGTCACCAGATTCTTGATCTTGTGGCTGCGGGATACACGAAGCAGGGCGCCACGCAGCATTCGCTTCCTCCCTTCGCGGAGGCATGGTCAGTGACGTGCACCTTCTGCCAATTGCCCCGACTCTAGCCTTGGGTTCATGAGCATCGATCACACGGTCGTGCTGTTGCCCGGCCTCAACGACACCAGCAACCAAGTGGCGGCGCAGAAAGCAGCGTTGCAAGAGGCGGCGCCGGTGATCACACCAGACATACGTGTCAGCGACAGCACGCCGGTGATCTTGGAGGAGCCAGCCCTTGCAGTGCTCGCTGCGATTGCCACCGTGGGCATCGAACGAGTGGTGCTCGTGGGCCACGGCTGGGGAGGCATGGTGGCGCTTCAAGTCGCCGCCACTCACGGCGAGCGGCTGGCCGGGCTCATGCTCAGCACCAATGCCCGCCTCGAGGCCATCGCTGTGCGATCCATCCTCTACGGCGTTCTTGGAATGCTCCCGGCGGCACTCGTACAGCAGCTTGGCGGCCGGCCAGCTGACGTCGTCGGCCTCCTGGATCAGCTACGACCGGTAGATGCCAAACCTCTCGCCGAGCGAGTGGCGGCACCTTCTCTGGTGATCGTCGGCGAACGAGACGTGGCGAATCGAGGGCCCAGCGCAGCGCTCGCCAGATCTTTGCCGCTAGGCAATCTTCGTGTTGTGCCACGGGCGGGGGCGGGCTGGCAAGCTCAGTCTCCGTACCTCGTTGCGGAGTTGCTGGTCGACTTCTTGTCCAGCTCGGCGTAGCGAGATACTCCATCGGGTCGGAAAGGTCCGATCGTTCATGCTGATGGCATGCGCGACTACCTGAAGTGGCATGACGCTTACGACGACCCGACTTCGGACCTCTCCTGGCGGTTACGCCAGGTCCAGGCCCACATCCGCTCGACACTTGATCAAAACCAAGGACACCTGACGATCCTGAGCCTCTGCGCAGGCGACGGTCGCGATGTTCTGCAGGTGCTGGCCGAACGAGATGACTCCTTGCGAATTCGGACCACTCTGATCGAACTGCACCCGGTTCTGGCGCACCGAGCTCAAGAGTTCGCTGCAAAGGCAGGGCTGGCAAACGTCTCGGTGCGGACCATCGACGCGGGCAACACCACCGCGTACGTCGGTTCGGTGCCGGCGGACTTGGTGATCATGATGGGAATCTTCGGCAACATCAGCGACGCCGATGTGAGACGCACGATCCACACGGCACCACAGCTGTGCCGACCCGGCGCGGTCATGTTGTGGTCGCGAAGCACTGAGGGAGTCGGTGGAAACCGCCCGATACGAGATTGGCTTGCCGAGGCCGGCTTCTCCGAGCTGGACTACCGTGAATTTGATCACGCCGAGGGTGAGCGCGCGGCGCTTGGCTCAGCCCGATACGACGGCCCGCCGCAGCCGTTGATCCCGGGCCGGCAACTCTTCACGTTCCTGCCATGAACTAGGAAGCTCGCCAAAATCCGCGTATCGATGGACCGATCGTCGCGCACCTGCGCCATCAGGGGTCGACGGCACACGAGCGCCATCGTCAAGCTGATCTTCACGGAGCGGGCAGCAGAAGATCTGGCGACAGCCCCTCAACCGTCGAGACGCCGAGCAGGCCCATCGTGAGATCAAGCTCGGCAACGACGTTCTCGATCACCTGGCGGACGCCATCGGCGCCGCCTATCGCCAAACCGTAGATGTATGGCCGGCCGAGCAGGCAGGCGTTTGCCCCGAGCGCCATCGCGATGATCACATCGGTGCCTGACCGGATGCCACTGTCCAGCAAGATCGTCGGTTGCGGTCCCACGGCATCCCGGATGGCGACGAGCGCATCAAGGGAGGCGACCGCATTGTCAATCTGCCTGCCGCCGTGGTTCGACACGATGATCGCGTCGACGCCAAGATCAACCGCGCGTCGCGCGTCGTCGGGATGAAGAATGCCTTTGAGCACAACGGGGAGGGATGTTCGATCCCGGAGGGTCGCGATGTGGTTCCAGGACAATCCCGGGTTCGAGTAGATGTCGAGAAAAGTCTCAACTGCGGCGCGCGGCTCGGGCGATTGCAGGTTCTTGCGGACCGCTCCCGGGTGTTCCCTGGACATCGAGACCAAGGTGCGCACCGCACCGAAGCTGGCACGTGTCTTGGCGCGATCAATGCCGGCTGCGATTCGCTGTCGCACGATCTCGGTGAAGCGCGGATCTGAGGTGTATTGGGCGATGCCCTGTCCACGCGCAAATGGCAGCGAGCCGAGGTTCAGATCGCGGGGGCGCCAGCCGAGGATGGTGGTGTCGAGCGTCACGACCAGAGCTCGTGCGCCACAGCTCTCGGCACGCCCGATCATCGAGTCAACCAGTCCCTCGTCGGTCGACCAGTAGAGCTGATACCAGAACGGGGTCGAGCCCATTGCCGCAGCAGTGTCCTCCATTGGATTGCATCCCTGACTGGAGATCACATACGCCGTGCCGGCCGACGCAGCGCCTCGGGCGATGATCACGTCGCTGTTCGCCGCCACAAGCGAGGCCGCCCCGATAGGCGCCAAAAGGAGCGGCGATGACAGCCGAATGCCGACGACCGACGTCGCCAGGTCGCGCTGCGTCACCCCTTGGAGCATGCGCGGCACGACCCGCCACCGCTCGAAGGCCTCACGGTTGTGCCGCATGGTCCGGCCCTCGCCCGCGCCACCGGCGACATAGGCCCACGCCGTCGCGGACATGATCTTTTTCGCGCGTCGTTCGAGGCCGTACGCATCCGTGGGAACCGCAGGTGTTCGGCCCCGTGCTCCGGCTCGGTAGATCGCGCTCTGCCGCGCCCGTCCAGGTCCGATCCCGGGTGAGCGATCGTCATCCGACGTCATTGGCTGGTCACCATAGGGCTCAGTCTGACGGCTGGTAGCTACGTGATGCGTTCGCTGCCCGCACGGCGGCGCGTGCGCGAATCATCTCGAGATGGGAAAGTGTCGCTAAATCCGGTCCGAAACACGCCTGAGCCATCCAGACACGGGAACGTCGCCGCAAATCACTGCGGGCTCGCGCCTCAGAGCGCGCTCGCGACCCCGGTGGCGTCCACGGCGTACGAGGGCTGGACTGGCGCAGCGAGGTGTAGCCGGGCGAAGGCGAGCGACTCGGCCAGGTCGGCTTCCCGTTGCGCCCTGGTGCCGCTCTTGCGCGAATTGACCTCGAGAACTACGTGGCCGGAGAAATTCCGCGCCGCCAGGTACTGCAACACCCGGCCGGCCTGCTGGTCGCCCCGGCCCGGCACCAGGTGCTCATCCTTGGCCGAACCTGACCCATCGGTCAGATGGACGTGCCGCAGTCGCGATCCCCAGGAACGAACAAGATCAATCGACTGCTGGCCGGCAGTCGAAGCATGCGAGAGATCCAGCGTCAGGTCCGCGTACTCGAGATCGCTTGGATCCCAACCGGGTATGTACGCCTTCAGTTCACCGCCACCTGGCGTACGCCATGGATACATGTTCTCGACGCAGAACCTGACCCCGGTGTTCTCCGCGAGGTCACCGGACTCCCTCGACGAAGCCTTTCGCGTAGTCGCGCTGCCAGCGAAACGGCGGATGCACCACAACGACATCGGCGTCCAGCCGCAGCGCCGCTTCGGCCGATCGCTCCAGCTTCGCCCACGGATCAGTACCCCACACCCGCTGCGTGATCAACAAGCACGGCGAGTGGATGGCCAGCACTGGTACGCCGTGGTAGTCGCGGAGCTTCTCCACCGCGTCGATGTCTGCCGCGACGGGATCGATGCCCACCATGATCTCCACTCCGTCATATCCCAGCCGCCGGGCGAGCTCGAACGCACTCGAGGTGCTCTCGGGATATACCGAGGAAGTGGAGAGTCCGACTCGAGCCGGTGGAATCTTGATCGGCTGGCCGTCAGAATTCACTCGCGCCGGCCCCGGTTCCCGCATTGTTGCGGGTGACGAGTCTGCTGCGGGCACGCGCCCAGCCTAGACCTCGCGCCATCAGGCATACACTGGCGCGCGTGCCAGAAGTGCTGATCGGATTCCCCCGCGCCTTCGTGGAATTCGGTGATCCGGCCGACAAAACTCAGGTGTTTCGCTGCGATCTCACCTGGCTCACATCACGCTGGGCCTGCATCTACGGCAAGGGCTGCCAGGGTATTTACGCCGACCGACCACATGATGGCTGCTGCACCCTCGGCGCCCATTTCGCCGACGCCGACGATGAGAAACGGGTCGGCAAGGCAGTCCGCCAGCTCAAGGCCAGCCAGTGGCAGTACAAGAAGGATGCGCGGGTCGGCGGCTGGGTCGAAAACGAGCATCCTGATCATCTTGCAGAGGGTGAATTGCCCGGTCGCAAGACCAGGGTGATCGATGGCGCGTGCATCTTTCTCAACCGTCCGGGCTTTCCAGCCGGCCAGGGCTGCGCGCTGCACCTGCTCGCTTTGAGCCAGGGCCGCGATTTCCTGGAGACCAAGCCTGATGTCTGCTGGCAACTACCGATTCGCCGCCAGTTCCGTACGGTCACCCGCACTGATGACACCAGCTACACCGAGATAACGATTGGCGAGTACGGTCGCGACGGCTGGGGCCCGGGCGGCGTTGACCTCGACTGGTATTGCTCGTCCAATACCGAGGCTCATCACGGCGTACGCCCGGTCTATCTGGAGAATCGCGCCGAGCTCGTCGCGTTGAT
Organism: uncultured Actinomycetota bacterium; assembly: GCA_963808905.1. Taxonomy (GTDB): domain Bacteria; phylum Actinomycetota; class Actinomycetes; order Propionibacteriales; family Propionibacteriaceae; genus Microlunatus. The sequence goes on along the minus strand of CAWEHO010000019.1, from coordinate 46,097 downwards.
GGGAGCTGCAGCGTACGAGGTGCTGGTGACGATGTGTGAGGACTTTGAGACCCGGCGAGGCACTGCGATGCGGCATCCGGCGGACCCAGCGTGATAACACCGCGCCGTCGGCGGGTAGTGAAGCAGGCCCCCTGCTTTGCCTCGAACACCCCCGGCAACAATGTGGGCATGCACTTGGACCACCTGTCGTTCGCGGCTGGGCCGGACGGCCTGGAGGCGACGGCACAGCGACTCGGAGCGCAGCTGGGGGTGACTTTTCTCGACGGCGGATTCCATCCACGCTTCGGCACTCGGAACCGGATCCTGCCTTTGACGGCTGGGCATTATCTCGAGGTGGTCGGAGTGCTGGACCATCCGGCGGCCGACAAGGCGCCTTTCGGTCAAGCGGTCCGAGCGCGATCGGCCGAGGGCGGTGGCTGGCTGGGCTGGGTGGTTGCAGTTGATGATCTTGCGCCATTCGAGGAGCGGATGGGCCGGCCAGCGATCGAGGGCCACCGACATCTTCCGGACGGGACGGTGCTGACCTGGCACCAGCTGGGCGTGAAAGATCTTCAGGTTGATCCGCAGCTCCCCTTCTTCGTCAAGTGGTCGCGTGATGCGATTCATCCTTCGGCCGGAGGCCGCGAGGTCGAACTGCTCAAGATCGAGATCGCCGGTGATCCAGCGCGTATCGAGCACTGGTTGGGAGGACGCAGCAAGGACGTGCTGGCCGATGTCGACATCGGCTGGTGTCAACCGGGGGAACGGACTGGCCTCGCGGCCGCGATCTTCAGCACTCCGCGTGGTGAGGTCCGGATTTGATCAAGCTTCGGTCTGCGCTGGCGGGACTACCCACCTACTCTGCCGGCAAGCCTGGTCCAAAGATGGATCGAGGGCCATCGTTCAAGCTGTCCAGCAACGAAAACCCTTACCCGCCGCTTCCTGGCGTCATCGAGGCCACCGCGACCGCCGTGGCCCGGATGAACCGCTACCCCGACATTGCCAACACTGAGCTGACCCACGCACTGAGTAGTCGGCTTGGTGTACCGGGCGCGCAGCTCGCGATCGCAACCGGCTCGGTGGCGGTGCTCTACCACCTGCTGCAGGCCACGTGTGAGGCCGGAGACGAGGTGATCTATGCGTGGCGCAGCTTCGAGGCGTACCCGATCGCGGTACCGGTGACAGGTGCGACCTCGGTGCCGGTTCCGCTGGGTCCGGGCGCTGTTCATGATCTTGATGCGATGCGGCGGGCGGTTACCTCGACTACGAAGGCGATCATGCTCTGTACGCCGAACAACCCGACGGGCCCGGCGCTGCAGCATCAAGAGGTGATCGACTTCATCGACTCGGTTCCTGATCACATCATGATCGTTCTCGACGAGGCGTACGTGGAGTTCGTCACCGATCCGAAGGGTGTTCGGGGTCTGGACGCCATGGTCGGACGGTCGAACGTGGTCGTGCTCCGGACCTTCTCCAAGGCGTATGGGCTTGCCGGTTTTCGTGTCGGCTATTGCGTGGCAGATGCTCGATCTTGCCGCTGCGGTGCGCGACCGTTTCGCTGCCGTTCGGGGTATCTATCGCCGCACAGGCGGCGGTGATCGCCTCACTGGAGGCGGAGCCGCTGCTGCTCGACCGCGTCGCGGAGCTCGTCAAAGCCCGCGATGCACTCGCGGTCGGCTTGCGAGATCTTGGCTTTGAGATCCCAGATGCCCAGGGCAACTTCGTGTGGTTGCCCGGTGGCTTGGACACCGAGACGTATGCCGCGGCATTCGCGCGTGCCGGAGTGACGGTGCGGTCGTGCGTCTCAGGCGGTGACTGGGATGGTCTCCGGATCACCGTCGGTGAGCCAGAGGCCAATGTGCGGGTCTTGGAGGTGGCCGCAACGCTGCAGCCGGCCGAAAGCTGGGCAGGCACCTAACCGATGATCGAGGCGTCCTGGGGGCGAGGGGGCTTCTTGCGCGCCCAAAGGGTCATCCCGATCACGGCAGCACCCGTTAGGGCAAGCGTGAGCGCAGTGCCGAACCCCAGGTACTGCGGCACGCCAGAAGCCGACTGGTTCAGGAGGCTGAGCAGGATGAACTCCGCCGACTGATGCATCGTGCCGAACGCGGTCACTCCGAAGAGCAAGATCACCAGCCGCTGCATGATGACACGGCTCACCGCTCCCCGGCTCATGGTCGCGTAAACCAGAAAGCCAATAGCCACGAACTCCGCAGATCGTGCCGATGAGAATCCAGAGCCCGCCATGAGCGACCCACCGCTCGACCGACAAAACGCCATACCAGCCGGCGAGGCTCATGACCACCAACGGAAGGGCGACGACAGCACCGAAGATCTTGATACTGCGAGACAGCGGCGATAGGACCAGGAAGACGACCCACGCGGTGGTTGCAAGCGTGAGCCCCAATGCGGCCAACGGTGCAGCCCACGGCACCCGCAACGCCAGCGTGTCGGCCTGGATCGGCAACATGTTCATGGTCGCTCGCAACGTCACGCACGCCTCAGATGGTGGATCAGCGTCACAAAGCGACCACTGCCTGAACACTGAGACCGCCGTTACGAGGGCCGCCGCGATCAGCAACCCCCCGGCAGCGAACCACCCAGTTTCGGCGGATGTGGCCCGACGCACAGCGCTCGCAGGCTCGATGGTCATGCTGCTCCCAGAGGACGAATGGTGCTGCCGTCAGAGTAGCCGCGCGTCCGGAGCGGCATTCAGAAAGTGTCAGCCTTTGGCTCTAGCTTCTGCGACATGCCCAAGACGAGCGCCAGACCCAGCCACACCTGCACCGAATGCGGCTGGAGATCCAGCCGCTGGGTCGGCCGCTGTGGGGAATGTCAAACGTGGGGCAGTGTCGTCGAGGCGGCGACACCGAAGCTGAGCCAAGTCTCCTCATCTGTCCCGGTCAGTAAGGCGGTGCCGATCGGCAACGTCAACGCCACGCTGGCAACACGTGCCCGCACCGGCGTGGCCGAGCTGGACCGGGTGCTCGGCGACGGCCTGGTGCCAGGTGTTGTGGTGCTCCTTGCCGGAGAGCCCGGTGTGGGAAAGTCGACGCTGCTGCTCGAGGTCGCGGCGCGCTGGGCGCGCAACGGGCATACCACCCTCTATGTCACGGGCGAGGAGTCGGCCGCCCAGGTCAGGCTACGCGCTGGTCGGACCAATGCCGTGGCCGACCAGCTCTACCTGGCAGCCGAGACCGATCTCGGGACGGTGCTCGGCCATATCGAGGAGGTCGAGCCGTCGCTGATGGTGCTCGACTCCGTCCAGACAATCGGCACCGCGGAGGCTGACGGCTCACCCGGTGGGGTGACCCAGGTCCGCGAAGTGACAAGTGCGCTGGTCCGGGTCGCCAAGCGGCGTGGCATGGCGGTGATCATCGTCGGACACGTGACGAAGGACGGGACCGTTGCTGGTCCTCGACTGCTGGAGCACCTGGTCGACGTTGTGCTCGCATTCGAGGGTGATCGCCACTCCGGCTTCCGGATGGTGCGGGCAACCAAGAACCGCTTCGGTCCGGCCGATGAGGTCGGCTGTTTCGAGATGGTCGACTCCGGAATCGTCGAAGTGCCCGATCCCTCGGGATTGTTTACCTCGCACCATGGCGAGCCGGTGCCTGGCACCGCAGTAGCGGTAACGCTGGAGGGTCGCCGACCGCTGCTCGCCGAGATTCAGGCTCTGGTCGCCGAGTCGACGCTGTCTCATCCGCGGCGTGTCATGAACGGTGTCGAGTCCGGCCGGCTCGCCATGGTGCTCGCCGTGCTGGACCGGCGCTGCGGCGTACGGCTGAACGATCGAGATGTGTATGTCTCAACGGTGGGCGGGGCCCGGGTGAGCGATCCCGCGGCCGACCTAGCGGCGGCGCTGGCAGTCGCTTCAGCAGCCTGCAACAAGCCGGTGCCACAACGACTCGTGGCATTGGGCGAGGTTGGCCTGGCCGGCGAGCTGCGCCGCGTACCGGGAATCAACCGCCGACTCAGCGAGGCCGCGAGGCTCGGTTCGGCCGAGGCGGTCGTACCAGCCGAGGCTGGAGACTCGCGGGAGCAGATCATGAAGGTTCATGCCGGCATGGTTGTGCACTCGGTGGCGACCGTGGAGCAAGCGCTGGCGGCCCTCTCGCTATGACGGGCATTTCCACTTCGCCGACTCCAGGACCTAACGTGACGCTGGTTCATCCGCAAGCAACGCGATTGATACGGTCGGCCGAGGGAGTGGGTCTGGTCGCAACGGCGCGGCAGGGCCCGCCCCCGTTTGAATCTTCGACGCTGACGGAGGGAGCGATTGTGGCGTCAGGCCTTGATCGGCACCGTCGCTTGCTGGACTACCTCGCAATGATGGCGCCCGGAACTCCGCTGCGGGATGGGTTTGAGCGGATCCTGCGAGGCCGTACCGGGGCCTTGGTCGTGCTCGGCCGCAACAAGATCATCTCTCAGATCTCCACCGGTGGCTTCGCGCTCGATGTGGTTTACACACCCACGGCGCTGCGGGAGCTGGCCAAGATGGACGGAGCGATCATTTTCGACTGGGAGAATGACCGGATCATTCGTGCCGGTGTCCAGCTGATGCCCGACGCGAGTATCGACACAGTCGAGGCTGGCACCCGGCATCGTACGGCTGACCGCGTGTCGCGGCAGGCTGGGCTGCCCGTCGTCTCGATTTCGGCGTCGATGTCAACGATCGCTTTGTATCTGGATCATCACCGCCATCTGGTCGAGCCCTCCGACCAGATCCTGACGCGTGCACATCAAGCGCTGCAGACCCTGGAACGGTACCGAGAGCGGCTCTGGGAGGTCACGACTCGGCTGTCCTCGCTGGAGGTCCAAGATCAAGTAACGGTCAGAGACTTCGCTCTTGTGGCTCAGCGCTTGGAGATGGTACGGCGGCTCGAGGACGAACTGGACACCTCTGTCGTCGAGCTGGGCAGCGACGGACGTCTGCTGACCCTGCAGCTGCATGAGCTGCGCGCTGGGATCGATGAGTTGCGTTGCCTGCTGGAGCGGGACTATCGGCCAACCCGCTCCTCGAGCTTCGGCCTCGTCGGGTTGCAGCATCTGAACACCAACGAGCTGCTGGATCCGTTGACTGTTGCGCGCGCCGCCGGCTTCCCGCACAACGTCCACCTGGAAACTCATGTCACGACCCGCGGCTTTCGGCAGATGTCGCACATCAACCGACTGCCCTCGTACCTGGGAGACCGGCTGATCGAGCACTTCGGCACGCTCCAGGCCCTCTTTGGAGCTAGCGCGAACGACCTGCAGGCGGTTGAGGGGGTCGGCGAGAGCCGCGCGCGGGTGATCAGAGACGGCCTCGTCCGGCTGGCCGAGTCGGCCTACACAGACCGCCTGGCCTGACTTCGCGCGCACGCAAGATCATCCGCAGCCCGACCGGCTGATGGTGGTCACGGAGTTAGCAGACAAGCGCGGAGCGAGCAATTGAACCCCGGATCGCGCGCCGCCGTGCTGAGGAGAGAAGCGAGCGGACACGCTTTCGTTGCGAGCGACGACGAAGTAGGCGGGTTCCGAGCGCGATCCGCAGCGACCAGGATTGCGCGCCGCTGTCCTGGACGAGCGAACGAGCAGACACGCTCTTCGTCTGCGAGCGAGCGAGGAAGGCAGCGGCTTCCCAGCGCAATCCTCAGCGAGCGGAGCGAGCAATCAAGCGCGGAGCGAGCAATTCAACAGAGTAGTTTGAGGCTCGTGTCCGTGGACGTTCAAGATCGGCAGATGCCTGCCGGTCGGGCGCACGCTGTAACTCGGCGGATTCTGAGGTGGTACGCCAGCCACGCCCGCGATCTGCCCTGGCGGCGGCCCGGGGTGACGCCGTGGGCGATCATGGTCAGCGAGTTCATGCTGCAACAGACCCCGTGGAGCGGGTACGCGGCCCATGGCAGAGCTGGGTGGAGCGCTGGCCGACGCCTGCATCGCTGGCTGCTGCCGTCACCGGGTGAAGCCGTACGAGCCTGGGGCCGTCTCGGCTATCCGCGACGCGCGCTGCGGCTTGCACCAAGCGGCCCAGGTGATCACCAACGATTTCGACGGCCAGGTGCCCGAAGATCGCGAATTGCTGCTCAGCCTGCCGGGAGTCGGCTCGTACACAGCGGCGGCGATCGCTAGCTTCGCGTACGGGCGGCGGGAGATCGTTCTTGACACCAATGTCCGCCGTGTACTGGCGCGGATCGGGTTCGGTCAGGCCTTTCCCGACAGTGCGCCGAGAACGCGCGAGTGGACATTGGCCGAGGAGCTCGCCCCTCGCGACGCGCGACGCGCGGCGCGTTGGGCAGTCGCCTCGATGGAGCTCGGCGCATTAGTGTGCCGCGCCCGTAATCCCCTCTGTGAGACCTGCCCGGTCGCGACACTCTGCGCCTGGCGGCAGGCGGGTTATCCAGCCTGGGCAGGGCCGCCACGGCGCGGTCAGGCGTACTCGGGGACCGATCGGCAGTGCCGGGGTGCCCTGCTCGCCGTGCTTCGGTCCAGCGACGATCCAGTCCAAGATCACCGAGCTAGACGCAGGCATGGCAAGATTTGGCGCAGCGCAAACGTGCGCTGGCCTCGCTCGTACAGGACGGGCTGGTCGTCGCCGCCGGCAGCCGATGGTCGTTGCCAGGCTAGATCTTCCGAATCTGATCAGAAGGGACTCATTGTGATGTCCGGACTCGCTCCGACCCTGCCACTTCGCAATGGTGCTGATATCCCAGTGCTCGGCCTCGGCACGTCGCCGCTCGCGGTGGGCGAGTCAGCGAGTCAAGTCCGGACAGCCATCGAGGCCGGCTACCGGCTGATCGACACCGCAGAGAACTACCGCAACGAGGATGCAGTCGGACAAGCCATCCGCGAATCGGGCATCGATCGGTCCGAGGTCTTCATCACCACGAAGTTCAACCGCCGGTGGCACAGCGTCGACGGCGTCCGTCAGGCGTACGAGGCGAGCTTGCAGCGGCTGGGCGTGGACTACATCGATCTGCTGCTGGTGCACTGGCCGAACCCGGACCAAGATCGCTACGTCGATGCTGCTGCGTGGCCTGCGAGGCAATTGCTGGACGACGGTGGACTCCGCGCCATCGGCACGTCGAACTTCAAACCGGCTCATCTGCAGCGCGTGCTCGATGAGATCCGGCATCAGCCCTGACGTCAACCAGATCCAGCTGAGCCCGTACTCCACCAGGAGCGCGAGCCGGGAGTACCACGCCGCGCACGGCATTGTCACCGAGTCCTACAGCCCGCTCGGCGCCTCGAGCGACTGCGCTGAGGAACGACCCGGTGATCACGGGCATCGCTCAAGATCACGGCAAGTCCGCGACGCAGATCGTGCTGCGATGGCACGTCCAGCTCGGCTCTGGTCGCCATCCCGCGGTCGTCGAATCCCGGCCGGATGGCCGAGAACATCGACATCTTCGACTTCGAGCTGACCGAGGAGGAAATGAACACGATCAGTTCGCTCGACCGCGGCGAGTCCGTTGTCACTGACTCCGATGAGTTTGGTCACTAGTTCGTGTCGATTGGTGGTGACATACCGACCTCTTGCCGCCGAGCGTGACCAAAAGTGCAGGACGCCTGCTTTGACTGGCTTCTCAGCTGACGACGACAATCCGGGCTGCCTTAGTCCGGCGCGGGCTGATCCAAAGTCGTCGACGTTCGCGTTGCTCCGATGCTTGCGATCACCACGCATGCCATGGCCAGCCACTGGACAAGTGTCAGGAACTCTCCGAGCACGATCATCGCGGCAAGTGCTGCCGCCGCAGGCTCCAGACTCATCAAAATGCTGAAGACCCGCGGCGGAATGCGGCGTAATGCGATCAGCTCGAAGCTGTAAGGGATCACCGAGCTCAGCAACCCGACCGCGACGCCGAGCGCAAGGACTGTCGGGTCGAGCAGCCGGCTGCCGGCCTCGAGGATTGCCGGCGGTGCCAGAGCAATGGCTCCGACCATGCTGGCAATGGCAAGGCCGCTGATGCCCGGCCAGCGACGGCCGGTCTGCGCGCTCAGCAGGATGTAACAAGCCCACGCAAGTGCCGCGAGTAGAGCGAATCCAACTCCGGCGAGCGTCAGCGTTGCTCTCGAGACAGCCGAGCAGCGCCACCCCGATCCCCGCGAGCACCACCCAGATCAGATCCGTGAAGCGACGGGAACCGATCACGGCAACGTGCAAGCGGACCGAGGAACTCGATGGTCACCGCGATACCCAGCGGGATCCGCGCGAAGGACTGGTAGATCGCCCAGTTCATCGTCATCAGGCTGACGCCGAAGCCGAGCACGATCGACCAGTCGCGACCGGAATGGCCCGTCAGCCGCGGACGCACCACTGATAGCAAGATCACGGCGGAGGTGATGAGCCGCAGCCAGACCATCGCCGTCGGCGGCACCAGATCGAACAGGTCCTTGGCGATCGCCGCCCCGAACTTGGACCGAGATGATCCCCGAGATCACCAGCCAGACCGGCGGGATCCGGTTCATCAATCGCACCGCGCCACTCTGCCAGATCTTGCGCGCACCATGTGCAGACCCTTGCAGTGCACAGGTTTCTGACGGTCTGCATGGCAAGCAACGCCCATGCAGAACGAAAGCAATCTACGTGCAGCATAGGTTTCAGTGCCCGAGGTGTAGGAGATCCGGCGGACACGAGATCGACCGCATCCCCGAAGTGGGAATGCGGCCGATCTGGCATGTGAGAGGTGCCTACTCGTTGGCGGCTTCGGGACCTTCGTTGAAGCCCTCGACGATGCCGCCGAACTCCACCGGCGGCACGTCCGGCGCTGCCGAACGCGGTGTGCCGGTGAAGGTGAACGGGTGCTCTGAGCCCGGATCGGCAACATCGACCACGACAATCTCGCCGGACTTCAGCTCTGCGAACAAGATCTTCTCCGCGAGCAGATCCTCGACGTCGCGCTGAATCGCCCGGCGCAGCGGCCGAGCGCCCAGCACCGGGTCGAAGCCACGCTTGGCGATCAGCGTCTTCGCCGCGGGCGTGAGCTCGATGCCCATGTCCTTGTCCTTGAGCCGGATCTCGATCTGGGCCACCATTAGGTCGACGATGCGCTCGATGTCCTCCTGACTGAGCTGGCGGAAGACCACGATCTCGTCCACCCGGTTGAGAAACTCCGGACGGAAGTGCTGCTTGAGCTCGTCGGTCACCTTGGCCTTCATCTTGTCGTAGCCGCCCTCGGTACCGCTCGACCCGCTGAAGCCCAGGGAGACACTCTTGGCGATGTCGCGGGTGCCCAGGTTAGTGGTCATCACGATCACGGTGTTCTTGAAATCGACCACCCGGCCTTGCGCGTCGGTCAGCCGACCTTCGTCAAGGATCTGCAGCAGCGAGTTGAAGATGTCCGGGTGAGCCTTCTCGACCTCATCGAAGAGCACCACGCTGAACGGCTTGCGGCGTACCTTCTCGGTGAGCTGGCCGCCCTCCTCGTAGCCGACATAGCCGGGAGGGGAGCCGAAGAGCCGGGAAGCGGTGTGCTTCTCGGAGTACTCGCTCATATCCAGCTGGATCAGCGCATCCTCGTCGCCGAACAAGAATTCAGTCAGCGCCTTCGTCAGCTCGGTCTTACCGACACCGGATGGGCCGGCGAAGATGAACGAGCCGCTGGGCCGCTTCGGGTCCTTCAGGCCAGCCCTGGTACGGCGGATCGACCGTGAGAGCGCCTTGACCGCATCGTGCTGGCCGATGTAGCGCTTGCCGATCTCCTCCTCCATCCGGAGCAGCCGGGCCGACTCTTCCTCGGTCAGCTTGAACACCGGAATTCCGGTGGCGGTGGACAACACCTCGGCGATGATCTCCTCATCCACCTCGGCGACGACGTCGAGATCACCGGACTTCCACTGCGCCTCGCGCTCGGCGCGCGCACTCAGCAGCTTCTTCTCATCGTCGCGGAGGCCCGCCGCGCGCTCGAAGTCCTGTGCATCGATGGCGGCTTCCTTCTCCAGCCGTACAGCGGCAACCTTCTCGTCGAAGTCCCGCAGATCCGGCGGAGCAGTCATCCTCCGAATCCGCAGCCGCGCGCCCGCCTCGTCGATCAGATCGATCGCCTTGTCGGGCAGGAAGCGGTCAGAGATGTACCGGTCGGCCATCTGCGCCGCAGCCACCAACGCCTCGTCGGTGATGGTGATGCGGTGGTGCGCCTCGTACCGGTCGCGAAGACCCCGCAAGATGTCGATCGTGTGTGCGATGGACGGCTCTGCGACCTGGATCGGCTGGAAACGCCGCTCCAGAGCAGCATCCTTTTCGACGTACTTGCGATACTCGTCCAACGTCGTGGCGCCGATGGTCTGCAGTTCACCGCGAGCCAGCATGGGCTTGAGGATGCTGGCCGCATCGATCGCACCTTCCGCCGCGCCGGCGCCGACCAGAGTGTGGATCTCGTCGATGAACAACACGACGTCGCCGCGGGTCTTGATCTCCTTGAGCACCTTCTTCAGTCGCTCTTCGAAATCGCCGCGATAACGGCTGCCGGCGACTAGCGCACCAAGGTCGAGAGTGTAAATCTGCTTATCTCGCAGAGTCTCGGGAACGTCGCCGCGGACGATTGCCTGAGAAAGGCCTTCGACAACGGCGGTCTTGCCGACACCCGGCTCGCCAATCAGCACTGGATTGTTTTTGGTGCGCCGCGAGAGCACCGTCATCACGCGCTCGATCTCAGTCTCTCGCCCGATAACCGGATCAAGCTTGTTCTCCCGAGCGGCCTGAGTGAGATTACGACCGAACTGATCGAGCACCATCGATGAGGACGGAGTGCTGCCCTGCTCTGGGGCTCCTGCAGTCGCTGCTTCCTTACCTTGGAAGCCGCTGAGCAATTGCAAGACCTGATTTCTCACTCGGTTGAGGTCAGCGCCCAGCTTCACCAAAACCTGTGCAGCGACGCCTTCACCTTCCCGAATCAGGCCGAGCAGGATGTGTTCGGTGCCGATGTAGGAATGGTTGATCTGAAGTGCTTCGCGCAGGCTCAGTTCCAGAACCTTTTTTGCCCGCGGCGTGAATGGGATGTGCCCACTGGGCGATTGCTGGCCATGGCCGATGATCTCTTCTACCTTTTGCCGGACGGCCTCTAAGGAAATACCAAGGGACTCCAAAGCTTTGGCAGCGACGCCTTCGCCCTCATGGATGAGTCCCAGCAAGATGTGCTCAGTGCCGATGTAGTTGTGGTTCAGCATGCGAGCCTCTTCTTGCGCCAACACCACGACGCGCCGGGCCCGGTCTGTAAACCGCTCAAACATGTTGGTTACTCCTCGCTTTCGGCGCGGCTCTCGCCCTGCTGGCTCGGACCGAGCACCGACATCCCTAACTCTAGTCGGCTGCGCCCTCACTTGCCTTGTAGATCATTCGTCGCAGACCTCGCCGCCGCCACCCTGGCCAACTGAGATCAGGCGGCTGCGACGACTGCGCGCTAACGACTCTCAACCGTCCGTCGAACGCTGAATATTCCCCTCACCGGCGGCGATTCTTGACGGGCGGCTGACATGCGCCGGTAGACCCGAAACCGCTTGTGGGTTTGCGATGCATGACGAGCGCCCTGGGTGAGCTGTTCGCCCAGGGCGCAATAGACACGATTGTCTGAGACTGATTGATCTAAGAAGAAGAAAAGTCGAAAGCCGCGGGGGCAGGCGACCTACGGCTCAGGCTATACGTGAGCTTTCTCGTACGCGTCCCGCACCTCTGCCGAGACCCGGCCGCGGCTGCTGACATCGAGGCCTTGGGCCTGTGCCCAGGCGCGGATGTCGCTGGTGCTCGACGAGCTCGACGCCTTCGTCGCGCGCCTCCGCCGACCGCCGGTCTTGCGGGCGTGTGCCATCCACGGCGCCAAAGCGTCTCGGAGTCCTGCCGCATTCGTGGAGGAGAGGTCGATTTCATACTCCGCGCCGTCGAGTGCGAAACTGACCGTCTCGTCGGCGGTTCCCCCGTCATAATCGTCTTCGAGAATGATCTGGACGCGCTGCGCCATCGTTCCTCCAATGAAAAAGTGAGATGCTACCTGACAGCTGCGAGATTACTCGCATTCCTCAGTTTTCAGAAGCAAAATCCAGAGCGATATCTAAGGTGGGCGCGGAATGAGTGATAGCTCCCACTGCAACGAAATTGACGCCGGTCTGCGCAACTTCAGTTGCGTTTCGTATTGTCAGGCCGCCGCTCGCCTCGAAAGTCGCCTGATCTGCCAACTCCGCGACGATCTCGGCCATCGCAGCAACGCTCATATTGTCCAGCAGGATCTCGGTAGCGCCTGCGGCGACGACTTGTCGCGCCTGTTCGGCTGAGGTCACTTCTACTTCGATCGGCAGGTCGGGAAAAACACTTCTGACTGCGCGATAAGCCTCGACCACTCCGCCAGCTGCGATCACATGGTTGTCCTTGATCAGCGCGGCATCAGCCAATGACATCCGGTGATTGATACCGCCTCCAATGCGCACCGCGTACTTTTGCAGCATTCGCAATCCCGGGATGGTCTTTCGGGAGTCGCGAATCTTGGTATTGGTTCCCGTGAGTGCATCCACCCAAGCGCGGGTGGCGGTCGCCACACCCGACATCATGGTCATCAAGTTCAGCGCAATCCGCTCGGCCGCCAACAGCGCGCGGGCATTGCCCGTGACGGTGATCAAAACATCGCCGCGTGCGACGCGGTCGCCGTCAGTGGCGTGCACAGCGAGTTCGAAGTCGCCGGCCGCCGAGCAGGCCGACGCCACGGTATACGCAGCTACGGGCAAGCCGGCGACGGTGCCCGGCTGCCGGGCGACGAAGGTGCCATGGGCGCTGTCGCCGGCGGGAATCGTCGCGTACGAGGTCACGTCGAGTCGGGCGCCGGCACCCGGTGGCAGCACGCCACGCCCGCCCAGATCTTCATCGAATGCCTCAGAAACGATCAAGGACAGAGCACCGACGTCGAGCCCGGCTGCTGTCACCAGCCCTTCGATCTCGGCCAGCTTGGTGTAGATCATCAACGGCTCAGCTGTGCATCGGCTCCGGTTGGCGTGCGGCCACAAAGTCGTGCCGCAGGCCATACCGAACATCCTCTTGAGCGATGAGGTGGCCATGCCAAGCCTCACGGCGACCTTCGAAGTCGTCACGCCAATGCGCTCCTCGCGACTCCTCGCGCAGCCGGGCCGAGGCGACGATCGCTGTTGCCACCGTCATCAGGTTTGTACCCTCCCAGAACGCCAGGCCGGGCTCCGGGGCCGTCTGTGCTGCCAGCTTCACCAGTTCACTGGCACACCGGTCAAGTCCAGCGGCGTCCCGCAGCCCGCCTGCGTAGCGGCTCATGGCCTGCTGCATTGCAGGAACTACCGCCCGATCGATCAGTCCCGGCTGCCGATCGTCCTGAGCGGGAAGGCGACGTGGCGGCAGCTTTTCGCGCAACTGCGCGGCGATCCGGCGCGCAAAGACGAGCCCTTCGAGCAACGAATTGGAGGCGAGGCGATTAGCTCCGTGTACGCCGGAGGATGCGACTTCGCCGCAGGCATACAGGCCGCTGAGGTTCGTAGCACCGTCGAGATCTGTCTCCACGCCTCCGCAGAAGTAGTGGCACGCGGGTGCTACCGGAATCAGATCGGTGGCCGGATTGATGCCCGCTCGGCGGCAGCTATGCCAGATGGTGGGAAAGCGGACGCGCCAGGTCTCCTCCCCAAGCATGCGGCCATCGACGTAAACATGATCAACACCCTGCGCCGCCATCTCCTTCATGATCTGTTTGGCGACGACGTCGCGAGGAGCCAGTTCGGCCAGCTCATGCTTGCCGATCATGAAGCGCTCGCCACGGGAGTTGACCAGCAGGCCGCCTTCACCGCGTACGGCCTCGCTGACCAGCGGCAGCTGGCCGCGTGCGCCGACTCCGAGATAGAGCACCGTCGGGTGGAACTGGATGAACTCGATATCACGCAACCGGGCGCCGGCGCGCAGCGCGGCCGCGACCCCATCCCCCGTGGAAACAGGGGGATTTGTTGTGACGGCGTAGATCTGGCCGATGCCGCCGGTGGCCAGCACGACCGCCCGAGCGTGCACTGCGCCGACGCCGCCGCGCGTGCCTTCCCCGAGGACGTGCAGCGTCACCCCAGCCACGGCCGGCTTCTCGCCCGGTCCAACCTCGGCCGGAATGAGGTCAAGGACCAAGGCATGCTCGACGATCTCGATCGCGCGATCGGCGGTGACCGCCGCCACGAGTGCGCGTTCGATCTCCGCACCGGTGGCGTCACCTCCCGCGTGCGCAATCCGGTGGCGCATGTGGCCACCTTCCCGGGTCAGCTCCAGCTCGCCGGCAAGATCGCGATCGAACTCTGCACCGCGATTGATCAGCTTGGCCACCTCATCGGGACCTTCGGTGACCAAGACGCGTACGGCCTCCTCGACGCACAGGCCTGCGCCCGCAACAAGGGTGTCGTCGATGTGCTGCTCGATCGTGTCGCCCTCCGCTTGCACCCACGCAATCCCGCCTTGCGCCCAGTGGGTCGAGCCGGCGGAAACCTCGTCTTTGGTGACGACCATGATCGTGCCGAGATCGCGACATTCCAACGCGGCCGTCAAGCCCGCGATGCCCGACCCGATGACCACGATGTCCACCTCGCGTATCCAGCCGGGTGGTTCGGCGGCCAGACGCTGTGGCAACGGCGGCAGCGCCGGGAGGGTAGGGAAGGCTGGTGAGGGGTTTGCCTGGGCGGGGCTGATCGTCACTGACGCACCATCAGGCACCATAGGGCCATGCTCCCGCATCCGTCGGTGGGTGGAACGGCCCCCCCTGCGCGGGGATCGCGCTCGTGGTTCGACGCCTGGGTGGAATCTGCGTACGGCGCGGACGGATTCTGGCGCGTCCACAGCCCTGACGCGCATTTCCGTACCGCAGCTGCCAGCGGGCCGATGATCGCCCAGATGCTGGCCGCTCTGGTTGATCGTCAGGACGGCGTCGGCTGCGTTGTCGATGTCGGCGCGGGCAATGGGCGTCTGCTGGGGCAGCTCGCGGCGATCCGGCCTGATCTTCAGCTGTCAGGAATCGACCTGCGAGGAAGGCCGAGCGGTCTGCCGGATCAGGTCGGCTGGGCTCAGGATCTGTGGGATGTCCGCTATGGGTGCTGGACCACCGGGGAAGCTGCGGCAGCACTGGACCGGCCGGAACCAATCATGATCATCTGCTGCGAGTGGCTGGATGACTTGCCGTGCCCGGTGGTCGCGCAATATGCCGACGGCTGGCGGGAAGTGATCATCAACGACTCCGGCCTGGAGCAGGCGGGTCCGCGGCTGGAGAGTGAGGATCTTGCGTGGGCCGACCGGTGGTGGCCCGGTGGCGAGCGCGCAGAGATCGGTGTCACCAGGGATCGCGCATGGACGGAGCTGATCAGACTGGTGAGGAAACGTGGCGGGTGTGCCCTCATGATCGACTATGGGCACACCGCAAAACGCCGTCCGGTCAGCGGGTCGCTCGCGGCCTATCGGGATGGTCGCGCCCTCGAGCCCGCGGTCGGGACTGGGGCCAACCTCACCGCACACGTAGCCGTCGACGCCGTGCGGACCGCTGGTGAAGCGCTGGGAGCGACCACGACATTCTGTGGCCTGCAAAGCGAGGTCGTACCGGAGTTGTTGCAGGTCGAGGCCCATCCCGATCCGTTGGTTGATCTTGATCGGCGGAGCCAGTATTCGGCGCTCAGCTCACAATACGTATGGGGCTCCCACTGGTGGCTGCTGCAGTGTTGATTTGCTCGCTGCTCGCGCGGATCGCGCCTGAAGTCGCCGCCTTCGTCGCATCCGATGAAACCGCAGCTGCAACCGTGCCGAACGCTCACGCGAAGGCGGTATCACCGGCTGCTCCTGCAGATCGGCGCCGCGCGATCCGATGAGTTGACTTGCTCGCGCGGTGTCGATGGCTGCGTACGTTTTCCATCACAGCCGCGAAGAGGTACGTCCGAGCACCCCGCAGCCATCGCGTTTGTCATCACAGCCGCGAAAACGTACGACATACAGCGCGGGTCCTGATGGCCCATCAGTCGTTACGCGTCCTGGTCGGATCTGTCGCACCGGGCGTCTTGCCCTCCACGCAGCCGGCCAAGATGCCTGCCGGAACGATCATGCTGGCCCTCGGACCGGAGCATCCGAGCCATGCCGGGCTGATCGAGCTGCGGTTGTGGACCGAGGGCGGTGTGATCACTACGGCCCGGGTCGTCGTGGGCGCGATGCATCGGGGTGCCGAGAAGCTCTTCGAGGTACGCGACTATCGCCAGATCTTGATGTTGGCGGATCGCCACGACTGGCAGGCTCCGTTCTTCGGCGAGCTCGCCGTGGCCATGGCCTGCGAACAGCTGATGGGACTGGCGATACCAGACCGGGCAGTCTGGCTGCGCACCCTGCTTGCCGAGCACACCCGAATCCTCAGCCACTGCGGGTTCCTGGGCTATGTGTCGCATCGGCTTTCGGCTGATGCCGGGCTCCGCGGCTTGCGGGAACAGCTGCGCACTCAGACCCTGCGACTGACCGGCAATCGCATCCACCCGATGGCGACACGCGTTGGCGGGCTGGGGGTTGATGCCGACGCTGCCTGGTTACGCGCCGAGCAGCAGGTTGCGGAGCAGACCGCGGCGACCGCCGACGCCGTTCTAACCATGATCGACTCGGTGGAGTTCACCGCTTTGACGAGTGGCGTTGCTCCGCTGGATCGAAACACGATTCAGCAATTCGGAGTAAGCGGCCCGGCTGCCAGGGCAAGTGGTGTCGATCTTGACCTGCGTCGGCAACGGCCGTATCTGGCCTATCCCGACCTCGGCGGCCTGCTCGCTCGGCCACTACGCCGCTCAGGCGATGCTCAGTCACGACTGGCCCTGCTCGCTCAGGAGCTGACGATCAGTGCGTCGTTGATCATCGCCTGCGTTGAACGCCTCTTGGACCTGCCTGGACCGGTGTCAGTGAGGCTGGGCAAGATCATCCGTGTGCCGGAGGGCGAGACCTACCTGGCAGTGGAAGCTCCGCTTGGCATCGCCGGCGTGTTCCTGGTCTCACGCGGTGAAAAGACACCGTGGCGGCTCAAGCTGCGAACGCCGTCGTTCAACAACATCTCCAGCCTGGAGCAATTGCTGGTTGGCGTGCCTACGGACGCGTTAGAGGCGACCCTCGCCTCGATTGGCTATGTCGTCGGCGACATTGACAAGTAGCTGCGCGCCCTCAGCCTGTCGCGAAGTGCAAGCGCGGGCGCGCGCTTCGACAGGCACCGTCCTGAGCTTGTCGAAGGGTTCAGCGCATGTGCGACTACGCCAACTGGCGATCGGCCTCATAGTTCGGCAGAACCATGTTGATGATCTTGAGGTCGTCCAGTGTCTCGAGACCTTCACCGGCGATCTCATCCTCGGCCGACAATTCCTGCCAGATGAATTCGTGGTCGGCCAGCACTCGGC
Source organism: uncultured Actinomycetota bacterium (assembly GCA_963808905.1). GTDB lineage: Bacteria > Actinomycetota > Actinomycetes > Propionibacteriales > Propionibacteriaceae > Microlunatus. The sequence goes on along the minus strand of CAWEHO010000019.1, from coordinate 28,769 downwards.
GCGGCATGTGGTGCACTTCGGCGTCAGGTTCGTCTATGACTGTGTTCAACTCCGCTTCCTGCTCGCGCACGGCCTCCCGAAGAGAATTGATCACCTCGTTGCGATACTCGACCTCACCCTTCAGATAGGTCTGAGTAGCCTTCAGATCGGAGATCTGGAGCTGTTGCCCTGCGATTCTGAGCCGCTGCCTCTCGATCACCTTGCGGGCATCGGAAACCCGCAGCGTCAATGTGTCGACCACTGATGCGTTCCGGGCTCGCTCATCAGTCAGTGCGGTGCCGTGCTCACGCGCGGCCTTGAGCATGGCCTGTGCATGAGCGTGTCTTGCTGTGTTGAGCTCGCGCCAGGCAAGCGCGCACGCCATCAAAGCGGCTGCGATGGCGACCGCGACCCCCAGGCGGACGATCCATAGGGATCCACCGGCGGCTGCTGCCGCTCCTACGGTGCCGGTGATCAAGACAACTTCCGAAATCCGCTGGAGTGGCGAGGGCTTGAGCCCGCGGCTGGCGGTGGCTGGCGAAGTCACGCTGGCCACCATATTGCTTGGCTTGCTGACCGCCGTGGATTTCAAACCCCTCAATCGTGAGTGTCTGCTTCCAGGTCGTCCTCCCCCACCGCATCTGCACCTTCGTCGGGCTCGGTGGGGACCTTGCACGCCCGCTCGAGCAGCAAGCCAAAGACGCAGAGGACGATTCCGGCAATGATCGCCACCGCAGATCGAATGACCCGATCGCGCGGAGCCGCCGCATCCAGCCGGGTCAGAAACATCAAGGCGAAGCCGAAATAGCCGCCCGCGACCAACGCACCTGCCAACGCGGACGCTTTACCGAGAACCAGGAAAGCGACGGCGCGCTGGGGTTCCATGCGCTCATGCCGCACCTGGATTCTCTGGTGGGTCAGGTACGCCAGGGCCCCCACCAGACCAGCGACCAAGAACAAGCCGATGGGAGCGGTCCACGGGACCTCCGGCGGGATCAGGTCGAACGCGTTGGCGATGACGACGATGAGCCAGCCAGCCAAGCCGCCGCACAGAGCGGCAACGACGAGAGCGCGGAACGGTGTCAGACTGATTGTGCCGCCGGAAGGTTCCTGAGCCAAGCTCGTCGATCCTCAGTCCCGGTCGATCACAAGATCATCTCGCCGGGCCACACCCGACGCATCCGCCTGGTCAAGAAGATCGCCGATGGCTCCCTTGCCGACGATCTCCCCCGTTGGGTCGACCTCGTACCAGGGCACTAGAACGAACGCCCGCTCATGGGCCAGCGGATGTGGCAGCTTCAGGTCCTCTTGATCGACGACCGCGTTCCCGACCATGATCAAATCGACATCCAGGGTACGCGGGCCCCAACGGTCGCCGTCACGAGTACGACCGTAGGCTTCCTCGATCGCAAATGCGCGCTCCACCAGGGTGCTCGGCTCGAGCGTGGTCTCGGCGACCACCACGATGTTGAGGAATTCCGGGCTGTCCGAGCGGACCGCCGACAGGCTTGGTCTCATAGACCGAGGAGACGTCCACCATGATGACATCGGGGGTGTCGCTCAGTGCGTCGACGGCTCCCTGCACGTTGCCGAGCCGGTCACCGAGATTCGAGCCGATGGAGTAAACCACCTTCCGCAACGGTTTCATGCCGCTCAAGGTGTCGGCGTCGATGGCATGAGGGTTGGGGCTACTCATATCGTCTACTCCTTGTCAGCGTGACCGCTACATCGGCAACGTCGACCGGCATTGGCGCTTGCGGCTTGTGCACGGTGACCTCGACGCACTGGACGGCCTCATAGCGCAGGCACGTTAGCGCAATTCTGTCGGCAAGGGCTTCGATGAGGTTCAGCGGGTCTCGTTCTACGTCTGCAGCGACCGCCTGCGCCAAGGCGGCATAGTCGATCGTCTTCCCAAGATCATCGGTGTCGGCTGCCGACGAGAGATCCAGGGTGCAGCTCACGTCGACCACGAATCGCTGGCCTTGCTGACGCTCGAAGTCGAACACGCCGTGATAGCCGAACGCGGAAATTCCGGTCAGGCTGATGCGATCGCGACCGCTCTGTACGGGACGCCCGGCGTCTACGACTGCCTGTGCCGCCATCTCACCTCCTGACGCATGCGACCCTATCCGACGTGGCAATAGGGCACACCTTGTCGCAACGGATGTGCCACCCTGAGCGGTTTTCCACATCGAACGCAGCCCGAGCTCATCGCAGATGGGATGCAGCCTGAGCTCGTCGAAGGGCATGCCCGGACCTCGAGCAGGCGTGTCCGCAGGTCGCCTGGCTTTAGCGGTTCTGCGGTCAGTCGGATTGCAGTCGCTGCGCGACGGCAATAGCGTCCCGGCTGGCCCGGACCGAGTGCACTCGGACGCCCCAAACCTCTTGCATCGCCAGCACAGCAGTAAGTGCGGTCGTAGCGTCGTCTCGCTGCTTGGCCGGCCGCGGGCTTCCGTCAGCATCCGCAAGCAACCGGCCGAGGAATGTCTTACGAGAGACACCGACGAGCATTGGTCGCCCCAGGACCTCGAACTCCTCGAGACGGTGGAGCAACTGCCAGTTGTGTTCGCCCGTCTTGGCGAAGCCGAATCCTGGATCAATGATCAACTTGTTTCCGGTGACGCCGGCGCGCTCGGCCTCGTCGAGCTGAGTACGCAGCTCGGCGATGACCTCGGCCACGACGTCGGCGTAGGACGCTCTGCTTTGCATGTCTTCGGAGTGGCCGCGCCAGTGCATGCAGACGTACGGGATCGCAGCTTCGGCGACGAGGCGCAGCAAACCCGGTTCGGCCTTGCCACCGGAAACGTCGTTGACCAGACGCGCGCCGGCTGCGATCGCCGGCTCTGCGACCGCAGCACGCATTGTGTCGATGCTGACGCACGCACCGGCCGCCACCAATTCGCGGATTACCGGCATTACCCGTCGGAGCTCCTCGGAGACATCCGGCCGAGTCGCGCCTGGCCTGGTCGACTCGCCGCCAACATCGATGATGTCGGCGCCTTCGTCCAACAGGTCCAAGCCGTGGGTGATCGCTGCAGCCGGGTCGAACCACTCGCCGCCGTCGGAGAAGGAGTCTGGCGTGACGTTGACCACGCCCATGACCAGAGTGCGACCCGGCTGGGGCAAGCCTGGGACGACAGGCAGCGAACTCACCCGGATCACCCTATGCTCTCCCCCGTGCCGCCTCCGCCGTACGGGTCTCCACAGCCGCGGCATCACCACGCCTGGCGGCGCAGTGTGTCGACGGCACGACGTCGGCTGAGGCTCGGCGCCAGCGCTCTGCTGGTTCTGGGCTTGGTGTTCGGGACCCTCAGCCGCTTGCCGCACAACAGGCGGTGGGATACCAGGAATAGAGCCCCCGCAAGCGCAACGGACTGGATCGGCCCTGCCAAGCACTCTTGAACCCACTGCGGCCAGCTCCCCCTCAGTGCCCGCAGCAACGCCGAATCCGGCCATGGCCAAACAGCCAGCCAGCTCAACACGTCGCTGAAAAGAACAGCATCTATGCCGTCGATCTCGGCGGCACCCGGGTCTCCTGCAAGGTCAAGGTCCGTTCGCCGAAGCCGCCGCTGCAGGATGCCAAGCTGGCGCGCGTACGGCAGAGCGTTGGTCAGCTGCCTGGTCAAGGCATTTGCCAAGCCGCTGGCGGCGCATGGCATTCAGCTCACCACGCCGAAGGTCAAGGCGTACCGCCACGCGATCAAGACGCCGTGCGGACGGTTCGGCCAGCGAGACGCCCCGGCGTACTACTGCTCGGTCACCCGGACCATCTACTGGCCGGTCAGCGGTGACGACGGCAACGAGGCGTACACCTTTGCTCGACTCGGGTATGTCGGACTTCTCGCTCACGAGTTCGGTCACCACATGCAGGCGGCGAGCGGCATGCTCCGCGAATACGGCCGAGCGCTCATTCGAGACCAAGAGCCGTAGCGAGCGGTACCTGCTAAGTCGTCGCCTGGAGCTCCAGGCGCAGTGCTTCGAGGGCATCTTCCTCGCCGCTGCCGCGCGATCGCTCGGCGTCAGCAGCAACGACCGTTACCAGCTCCGCGTCTGGCACAGCCTATACCGGGGACGAGGACCCGCCGTCGGGTCGCAAGCCAGACCACGGCAGCAGTGCGGCGCAGATTCGCTGGCTCAACCGCGGCCTGTATTCGGCCGATTTCGGTCGCTGCAACACCTGGAAGGCCGAGAAGAAGTCGGTGAAATAGCTCCGCTTGCTCCGGAAGCCCGGAGACCGAAAGGGCCGTCTCAGCTGGTGATGAGGCCCATGGCCTCGGCGCGGGTGGCAGCGTTGCGCAGCTGACCGCGTACGGCGCTGGTGATCGTCTTCGAGCCTGGCTTGCGTACGCCGCGCATGGTCATGCACAGATGCTCACACTCGATCACCACGATCACCCCGCGCGGCTCCAGGATGCGGTTGATGGCGTCAGCGATCTGGGTGGTCAGTCGCTCCTGCACCTGGGGGCGTTTCGCATACAGATCAACGAGACGCGCCAGCTTGCTGAGCCCGGTGATCTTGCCCTCGCGGTTGGGGATATAGCCGACGTGGGCGACCCCGGTGAACGGCACGAGATGGTGTTCGCAGCAGCTCCACACTTCGATGTCCTTGACCAGGACCAACTCGTCGTGGCCGAGGTCGAAGACGGTGGCCAGGACTTTCTCCGGATCCTGTCTCAGACCGCCGAACATCTCCGCGTACGCCCGCGCTACCCGCTCCGGAGTATCGCGCAGGCCGTCCCGATCCGGATCCTCCCCGATTCCGATCAAGATCTCGCGTACAGCAGTGACGATACGGTCATGATCGAACTCTCCGACGCGCTCGGGGAAGTGAATCGAGTCGATACCCGCCATACCAGCCCGCATACGGCCGGTATGGTCACCACCGATGTCGGCGGCCTCGTCGAGCTCTGTCACCGAAAGTCAGGGCCTTTGCGGGCTGCGTATCGGACTCGCCGGCAGCTGGCAGCTGCGAAGGAACTGGCGGAAGTCCGGGAGCTTGCTGGGCGCTGCCAGCCGGGACCTGATGGCCTGGGCCCGCTCCTTGACCGGGCGCGGCATGGCCGTTCGGCACGTTCTGGCCATTGGTGGACGGCGGGATCGTTGGCGGCGGCGGCGTTACCGGCGGAATGGTCGACGGCACGCGCTCGTCCGAACCGGTCCAGGCCGGCCGCTTCGGCCACAGCCGCAGCGGCTGGAACACTGCCGCCACTTGCTGGCGATCCAGGGTCTCCCTCTCGAACAGTGCGCGGACCAGGTCGTCGAGGACATCCCGGTTCTCGGTAAGGATGTCGAACGCCTCCTGGTGGGCGTTGCTGATCAGCTTGGAGACCTCATCGTCGACGATCGCAGCGACCTCCTCGGAGTAGTCGCGACCGTGACCGATGTCGCGGCCCAGGAACGGTTCGGCGTCACCGGAACCGAGCTTGATCGCCCCGAGCCGCTCGGTCATCCCGTACTGAGTCACCATGGCGCGGGCGACGGTGGTGGCCTTCTCGATGTCGTTGCTGGCGCCGGTGGTTGGGTCGTGGAAGACCAGCTCCTCGGCCGCCCGGCCGCCCATCATGTAGGCGAGTTGGTCGAGCAGCTCGGCGCGGGTGTTGGCGTACTTGTCCTGCTCTGGCAGCACCATGGTGTAGCCGAGGGCCCGGCCGCGGGGCAGGATGGTGACCTTCTGTACCGGGTCGGTGCCCGGCAGCGCCGCAGCGACCAGCGCGTGGCCGCCCTCGTGATATGCGGTGACCAGCTTTTCCTTGTCGGTCATCAGCCGGCTGCGCTTCTGCGGCCCGGCGACGACTCGATCGATCGCCTCGTCGAGGTACTCGTTGGTGATCAGCCGTGCATTCTGCCGCGCGGTGAGCAGCGCCGCCTCGTTCAACACATTGGCCAGATCGGCGCCGGTGAACCCGGGGGTACGCCGCGCGACGCCTTGCAGGTCGACATCCGGGGCCATGGGCTTGCCCTCCGCATGCACCTTCAGGATGTCGAATCGGCCCCTGAGGTCGGGCGTGTCCACAGCGATCTGGCGATCGAACCGGCCCGGCCGCAGCAGCGCCGGGTCGAGCACGTCCGGCCGGTTGGTGGCGGCGATCAAGATCACGCCGCCACGGACGTCGAAGCCGTCCATCTCGACGAGCAGCTGGTTCAGCGTCTGCTCGCGCTCGTCATGACCGCCGCCCATGCCGGCGCCCCGGTGCCGGCCGACCGCATCGATCTCATCGATGAAGACGATCGCGGGAGCGTTCTCCTTGGCCTGCTCGAACAAGTCGCGGACGCGGGACGCGCCGACCCCGACGAACATCTCGACGAAGTCCGAGCCGGAGATCGAATAGAACGGCACCCCGGCCTCTCCGGCCACCGCGCGGGCCAGCAGTGTCTTGCCGGTGCCAGGCTGCCCGTACAGCAGGACGCCCTTGGGGATCTTGGCACCGACGGCCTGGAACTTGGCGGGCTCGGCCAGGAACTCCTTGATCTCCTCGAGCTCCTCGATCGCCTCATCGCACCCAGCGACGTCCCGGAAGGTCGTCTTCGGCGTGTCTTTGTTGGCGATCTTGGCCTTCGACTTGCCGAATTGCATCACTCGGCTGCCGCCGCCCTGGACCGAATTCAGCAAGAAGAAGAACAGCACTCCGATGATGATGAAGGGAATCAACGTGCCGAGCAGTGAGCTGAAGAAGCCCGGAGTCGCGTTTTCACCCTTCCATTGATCCAAAGTCTTGTCCGCGACTCGCTGGTTGAGGCGCGGGATGATCTGGTCCTCCGCCTGGTTGCCAACCCAGGTCGCCTTGTAGCCGGTGTGGTTCGCGTCCTTCAGGGTGACGCGGACTTCTTGTTCCTTATCGATCAAGATGACCTCGCTCAACGGCTCATTGCCGTTGATGATCGAGACCACCTGAGAGGTCGGCGCTTCCTTGTATCCGCTGGTCACGCGCTGGCTGAAATCGATCAACAGGCCGATCGCGATTACGGCGATGACGATCCATGCCAGGGGTGAGCGGAATATCCGTCGAAGGTTCATGACCTGCCTAGTAGATGTTCGGGACCCGGGAGATCCTCCTGACAAGGCTATCGTTTGCGTCCAAGAAGGCCTGTGTGTCTCGTGAGGTCTGACTGTGTATCACGTGTTTCGAAGCGACTGACCCCGCGCCCAAACTTATGTTGGGCTTCAGCTGTAAACGCTGGGTGAGAGTGCGCCAACCGAGGTCAGGTTGCGGTAGAGCCCGTCGTAATCCAGTCCGTAACCGACCACGAACTCGTTGGGAATGTCGAATCCGACATAGGCAATCTCGACCGGATTACGCGCCGCCTCGGGCTTTCGGAATACCGTCAGGGTCCTCAAACTGGCAGCTCCGCGTGAGCTCAGGTTGCTGACCAGATACGACAATGTCAGACCGGTGTCGATGATGTCCTCGACCAGCAGTACGTGCAATCCCGTGACGTCGGTGCTCAAATCCTTCAGAATCCTTACGACCCCTGACGACTGGGTGCCCGAGCCATACGAGGACACCGCCATCCAGTCCATTCGGCAGTGCCTGTTGAGCGCGCGGGAGAGATCCGCCATCACCATGACGGCTCCGTTGAGGACGCCCACGAGGAGCAATTCCTTGCCCTCGTAGTCCCGATCAATCTCTGCCGCCAGCTCGTTGATTCGCGCGGCCAATTCATCCTTGGTCACGAGGACTTGCGTCAAATCACCGCTGAGCTGGGTGGCGTCCACGGGCCTCAGCCTGCCACAACCCGCCCGACCGCGCGGCTCGGAGTGCCGGGTTGCACGGCCCTCAGCCGAGTCGCAGCCGTCCCGCTGAACGCGTGATCGTTGCCCCGGGAATCTGAATGGCCTTCTGGCCATGCCAATCGATCACCAGGGACTCCACCGCGCTGATGTGCCGCAGTGAAAGGTCGCCGAGTCCGTGAGCCAACAGCCACACACGAAGGATCCGGCGGCGCAGCGCAGGAGGTTGGGATCCCAGTGCGGTGCAATCAACTGTGTCCGTCCCGCCCAGCCCTTCGGCGGTGCGGTACGCCGCCGTGGCCAACTGATCAAGCAGTTCGTTGTCATCGCGGAGCAGCTCCGCCGTCCGGCCCAAGGCCTCCGCGACGCCCGGACCTAGCTCGGTCTCCAGTGTTGGCAGGACAGTGGAGCGTACCCGGACCCGGGTGAACCGGCGATCGGAGTTGTGCGGATCTTGCCAGGGCTCGAGTCCCACTTCCTCGCAAACTTGCTCGGTCGTGGTGCGTCGGAGGTGCAGGAAGGGTCGTACCAGATGTCCCGCTCGGGTGGCCATACCTGCCAACGACCGGGTGCCGGAACCCCGGGCCAGGCCCAGCAGTACGGTCTCGGCTTGATCATCGAGATTGTGGCCAAGTAACACTGTGGCTCCACGCGCACGCGCCTCGGCGTCCAGCGCGCGATACCGAGCCTCGCGTGCCGCCGCTTCTGGCCCGGCGGCCGATGACTCATCGACGTCAACGGTGATGACGCTCACGTCGTGGTAGCCAAGCGAGGCGAGCTGATCTCTGACGCGCGCGGCGACAGCAGCGGAGTCGTGCTGTAACCCGTGATCGATCACTGCGGCGGCGTAGGAGATGTCTCGGCGGGTTGCCACGTAGCGAGCAGCGAAGGCGAGCGCGAGGGAGTCCGCGCCACCGGAGCAGGCGATGAGCAGCTGCATATCCTGCTGGCTCAGTGCTGCATCGACTGCCTGAACGGCGGCCAGACTCGCCCGGCCGAGCTCGCGACGACCCACGGTCTGAGTGCTACTCAGCCGACGGTTAGCTCCGGATGCATGCGCGTCAGCCAAAGCTGAGGGTCGGCAATCTCCGCTGGACTGGGTAGCGTCTCGGGTGAGGTCCAAACTCTGTTGAGGCCAGCCATGCCGACCTGGGCAAGAACGGCGCGGCAGAACGCTGCGCCGTCGCGATACTGACGCATCTTGGCGTCGAGCCCGAGCAGCCGACGGATGATCTTGTCGATGCCCTGGCCTTGCCGGCGTACCGTGAACTTCGCCCGGATGGTCTCCACGGTGGGAATGATCTCGGGGCCGACGCTGTCCATGATCACATCGGCGTGACCCTCCAGCAGTGACATCACCGCAGTCACCCGATCCACCGTCTCTCGCTGAGCCGGCGTCTGCACGAGGTCGATGATCGACACTTCCTCGTTGTGGCTGAGCCCCTCGACGACCCGCTTAAGCGCTTCGCGCAGCATCTGCGCCACGATCGTCGGGTCGAGCTCGGCGGAGTCGACGATCTGGGCGATCTGGTCGTTGAGGTAGCCGCGGAGCCACGGAACTGCGGTGAACTGCACCCGATGCGTTTCCTCGTGCAAGCAGACCCAGAGCCGGAAGTCGGAAGGTTCGACATCGAGCTCGCGTTCGATGGAGACGATGTTGGGTGCGACGAGGAGCAGTCGCCCTCCAGATGACGTGGAATCCGTGCCCGGGATAGAACGGATCAAACTGACCGAGAACCTTCGACGACAAGTAGCTGAGCAACGCACCCACTTCGACGCCGGTGATTCTCGGCCCGAAGCTCGCCACGGTCGAGCTGGTGTTGCTTCAGCCGCTCGATCGCCTTCGCGTTCAGGGGGACCAGAATCTGGCGGAAGCCGTCGAGGTTGGCCTGGATCCACCGCGGCCGGTCGACCACCAGCACCGGTGCCGTACCGCTGCCGGCTTCCATGCCCGTTACCTGGCGCACGTAGCTCTCAGCCTGGTTGGCGAAGCCCCGCAACTCCGCGACGACTGCCGCTGCACCTTCTCGGGAGATCTCCGGGCCAGGCTTGACGAGCCTGGTGGCCGTGTTCAGCGCAACGGTCCAGTCGACCATCGAGGTTGTCACGCGAGCGAGTCTATGTGCGGGCTACGCGGGGGCTCGGCTGGGAGGATCGCCTAGGGTGCCGTTTCTCAGCACCAGGCCGCATATGAACGCTGATCAGGCGAATTTCGGTTTGCATTCGTGGCCTGTGGTGACTCGAAAGATAGACAGGCGCATGGGCTGCGACTAAAGACCCAGCAGCCGCCGTAGCAGTGTGTCGATTCGAACCATGATCATCGCGTCTGCTTCTCCGAGTTTGTGACGGAGCCGAGCTGGTGAGATCGCGCGAATGTCCTCGCACTTTGCATAGCTCGTCGCCGCCAGGCCCGATTCTCCAGGTTCGATCTCGACATGTGTCGAGCTCTGCCGGTAGGTACGTGTCAGTGGCAGCACCGCGATGACCGGTGGAGACGTGCTCAACCAAGCCGATGCACTCACGATGAGAACTGGTCTGGCACCCGCCTGCTCGTGGCCGATCGGCTCACCAAGCGCAGCAAGGTAGATCTCGCCTCGATTCACCAGTCGCCGCGGCTGCTGATTGCCTCGTCCTCAGGATCGCGGAGGTTGTCCAACAAGGCGGTGTCATGGACGTACTCGGCGCGCTCTTCTTCAGTTAAGCGGGCATTCTCTTCTCGAACGGCATCCCAGAACTGGCGCTCTTCCACCTCGTCCAAGGTATACGGCTAGCGACACCCGCAGGTGCTAAGCGCGGTAGTCACCCGATCCAGCCAGACCATGGCGTTGTACTCGTTCTTCGGTCGGATCAAGAAGGCGTACGCCAGCAGCGAACCGTCTTTGGTGCGTACGACTCCAGCGCGAGCGCGCACTTTGTTGAGCGTGCCGGTCTTGCCGCGCACCACGCCGCGCCCGGCCAGGCTCTGATTGTCAACGTATTGACGCCGCAGGCTCCCCTCGACGCCGGCGACTGATAAGCCGGTGATCACCGCACGTAGCTCCGGATGCTGTTTTCCGGCGGCGGCTCGAAGCATCTTGACCATTGAGTCGGCTGGCACCTTGGTCTGACGGGTCAGCCCGCTGCCGTCGTTGATCGTCATGCCGGGATCCCAAATGCCGAGTTCGGTGAGCTGGGCGCGTACGACCTTGGTCGCCTCGGCTATTGAGCCTGGCTTTCGCGCACCGATTGCGGCCTGGCGGAAGATCACCTCCGCTGCGTCGTTGTCGCTGACCATCAGCAGATGTTCCACGATCCGCTCCAAAGGCATGGAGGAGACCCTGGCAACGACGGCCGCGGATGTCGGCGCATGCACCGACCGCGTGGAGGTGACCTTGATTCCTTGCTTGGACAACGCTGCCGCGAACGCGGCGGCGGCTGCCTTGGCCGGGTTTTTGTAGCGGATGCCGCCGTAACCCACGTGGCCTTCATCGACCCAGAGCGCCGACGTAGGTGAGACCTGGTCACCGTAGAAGCCCGGCCAGCGTGGATTCCAGGCCGGGCCCTTGAACAGTGACGCGTCGTATCCCAGGCTGACTCTGTTGACCTCGTCGTGCTTCAACCGACTCGCCGTGGCCCGCGCCAGTCCGGAGATGGTGGCTCGCTTCGGATAATCGCCGCGTGCACTTGTGGCAAGGTATGGATCCCCACCGCCGACCAGAATGATCTGGCCCCGTTTGGGACTGACGACCGACGTCTTGAAGGTGTGCCCGGGTCCCAAGATCGACAGCGCCGCCGTCGAGGTGAGCAGCTTCATCGTCGAGGCTGGGATATAGCCCTGGGTGGAGTTATGGGCGTAGACCACCTTCCCGGTGCCCACGTCAACGACCGAGCCTGAGTAGGAACCGGTCACACCCTTGACATTGACCGCTCGGATCTTGTCGGCGACCGCCGCCTTATTGGGAACCACCCGGGGCACGGCTGCGGCCAGCACCGGGTTGGGCAGATCAGGTTGGGGGGCCGTGGGTGTCGGGGCGGCCGAACTCGGGGCGGCGGATGCGGACGCCGCAGCGGCGCTAGGAGAGGACGTGGGCGCGCTGTAGCCTGTTTGGGCGCCTGTGGCGTACCGGTTCTAGCGCGGCAGCACCGCGATCGCTGCGGCGATCACACTGATCACCACGCCGATCACGGCTATGGCCGCGAGCACCACCACGGCAATCCGCTTGGGTCCCAAGGGGTAGGCACACCTCCTTCACGCTAGGCTCAAGCCGCCGGACAAATCGCTGATGTGCACTCTCTCAGAAGTCAGTCCTAATCGTAAGGAGGTCACGTGACCGCACCCAATGTCGATGAAGGTCCGAGGCCGTTCAGTGACTTGACCTTCGATGTCACCGTCGAGATCCCCAAGGGCCAGAAGAACAAGTACGAAGTTGATCATGATACCGGCCGCATCCGGTTGGACCGTACGCTGTTCACCTCGACTCAGTACCCAGCCGACTACGGCTTCATCGAAGGAACGCTCGGCCAGGACGGCGACCCTCTCGATGCATTGGTGATGATCACGGAGCCGACATTTCCCGGATGCCTGATCAAGTGCCGGGCAATCGCGATGTTCCGGATGAAGGACGAGGCGGGCGGTGACGACAAGGTGCTCTGCGTGCCGGCGTCTGACCATCGACGCGACCACATTCGCGACCTCTCCGACGTACGCGACTAGGTGCTGCTCGAGATCGAGCATTTCTTCACCGTCTACAAGGACCTCGAGCCCGGCAAGTCGGTCGAGGGGGCAACCTGGACCGGGGTGGAGGAAGCCGAAGAGGAGATTCAGAGCGAGCTTCGCGCGAGCCAAGGAGCACGACCACCACGGTGACCGGCACTAGCCCGTCGCTGCCGCGGCTGATGATCAGGCGGAATGGCTGACCATCTGATCTTGCTAACGCCCTCGGCCAATCGTGTTTATGCGTCCGAGGCACATCGGCTGGTCGCGGCCGAGCTGAAGATCATGCTGGGCGCTCACGATCATCCTCCGATCGAGCCCATTACCGTGGCCGGTGTTGGATATCTGGCGTTGGCGACAGAAATCCTTGATGATCGACTCTGCGAGGCGTTGGGGCGGCTGTCCGGTTTCTATGCCGCATTCCGCCGTGAGCATGATCGACTGCTGCCGGTCGAGGTGCGTACGCAAGATCTCTTCGACGACGATCTGGTGACCATCCCGAAGTATCCAGGGAAGACCAACGAGCAATTCACCCGATTGTTGATCAACGTCACGCTCGCCTCGATGAGACGCTCGAGCACTAGACCGGCCTCGATCCTGGATCCACTGTGTGGTCGCGGCACGACGCTGAGCACTGCGATGATGTTGGGTTGCAACGCGGCCGGCGTCGAGGTTGACTCCAAAGCAGTGGAGGCGTACGCGTCGTACCTACGCACGTATTGGCGGCGTAAGCGCCTGAAACACACCCTCGAGGTCAGCCCGGTGCGTCGGGAAGGCAAGGTCATTGGCAAACGTTTGGAGGCCGAGGTGATCCCGGGCGGGCGCGAGCAGCGGCTCGCCTTGACTGTCTTCTCCGGCGACACGCGGCAGTCAGCGGCGCTGTTCGGAAAGCGCAGTTTTGACGCCCTGGTGGCCGACGCGCCGTATGGCGTGGTGCACGGCAGCCACACCGACGTGCGGCCTGTCGGCGGAAAGCGGGACCGCTCTGTCGTTGGCCTGATCAGCGAGGCACTGCCGGTTTGGGCTTTGCAGCTGAGGAGCGGCGGTGCGCTCGGCCTGTCCTGGAACACAATCGGCCTGCGACGGGAGCGAGTGCTTGATCTTGCTGTCGCGGCGGGTCTGGAGCCGCTCGACTTCGGCCCGTATCTGGACTTCGAGCATCGAGTCGACTCCTCGATCCGCCGCGACATCATCGTGGCGATCAAGCCCTAGGACTTTTCAGACCTGGCGCGCAACGCGCCGCAAGTACAGGGCGTAGGCCGCAATCGAAGCGAAGGCGAGCGCCACTGCCAGAAAGAGGCGGACGCTGAACCCTGGTCCGACAGGAATGCCGAGCACGAAGCACGCCACTGCGACGACCCGAGCGAGCATCGCCGTACGCCGCATGCCTTCGGCCGCGAAGCGGCGGGCAATGATCAAGCACGCGGCTATCACCGACAGGAAGGCCAGCGGTGGTGCGAAGGCGTGAACCGCGGCATGAAAGGACAGCTGTTCTGGATAGCCGGCCGGTGCGCCGGGAGGAAAGCCCAGGGCTGGGTCCGCGGTGAAAATGCCGCCAATCACCAGACCTGCGCCGAAGAGTGCGAGCAGCCTGGGTGCCCAGGTGCTGCCCGGCCCGTCTGATAAACAGCGAGCAACGCCAATGGCAAAGAGCACACTGAGTACTCCTGAGACGATGAAGTTGGTCATCTGAATCCAGCCGTACTCGCCCAGCGACAACATGCTGAGCGGCTGGCGGCGGAGATCAAATCCGACGCGGGTGAACAGCTGCAGGATGACGGTGCCGACGAACAACGGTCCCGCGACGACTCCCGCGCCAAGTAGCGTTCGGGTCAGGTCGGTCGTCCTGTGAGATGTCATGGTGGTCATGATCAACACGTTCCTTTCCTGAGGTGCTTCTACCTCGGCGTCGACCAGAGCTCGGTGTTCTCGACACTGGGGCTGATGAAACTTCTTTGGAGAAATCTCCGCCGGCGGTGTCGAGATCGCGAGCGGCCGGGCGACGCGAGGATGAGGGCCGGAAGTGAGCACCGGCCATGACGACAGAGGAGAAGTCATGCGATACATGGCGATGTTGAAGTTCGACGAGTCCCTCCCCGTAGGGCCTCCGCCACCGGAGCTGGTCCAGGCGATGGCCGACTACGCGGTCGAGGGTGCCCGAAACGGCACACTGGTCGACCAGGGCGGCCTGCTGCCGAGTGCGGCGGGCGCCATCGTGTCGCTGGTCGACGGCACGATCAAGGCGGTGGACGGCCCATTCACCGAAGCCAAGGAGCTGGTCGGCGGATACGCGGTGCTCGAGGTACGCAGTAAGGAAGAGGCCGTCGAGCTGGCGAAACGGGTGATGCAGATTCATAAAGATCACTGGCCGGGTTGGCAGGGGACCTGCGAGGTTCGCGAGCTGGGCGAGTCGTGATCTGATCGAAACTGTGGCAGATGCGATCACCCACGAGACCATCGAGGCGGTATGGCACCTGGAGTCCACGAGGCTGATCGCCGGGCTGGTTCGGATGGTACGAGACGTCGTGCTGGCCGAGGACCTTGCTCAGGACGCCCTAGTCGCTGCCCTCACCCAATGGCCGACTTCGGGCGTACCCGACAACCCCGGCGCCTGGCTGATGACAATCGCCAAGCGTCGGGGAGTCGATCAAATTCGTCGCAGCCACCGTCGTGATCAGACCTATGCCGCGATAGCCCACACGCAAGGGAGCGCGGTGTCTGAAGAGGATTTTCTGGCCGCAGTTGATCATGTCGAGGATGACGTGCTGCGGCTGATGTTCATCTGCTGCCATCCGATCCTGACCCCTGAGGCGCAGTGCACCTTGACGCTCAAACTGGTTGGCGGATTGACCACCCGGGAGATCGCGCGCGCATATCTGACGACGGAGGCTACGGTCGCGCAGCGGGTCGTGCGCGCCAAACGGACGCTCACCGAGGCAGGCGCAGCGCTCGAGGAACCCAGCGGCGCGGAGCGCGCGAACCGGTTGACCACCGTGCTGAGCGTGATCTATCTGCTGTACAACGAGGGTTACTCGGCCACAGCTGGCGGTGAGTGGATGCGGCCCACGCTGTGTGACGAGGCGCTTCGGCTCGGACGGATCCTCACCGCGCTGACTCCGCGAGAAAGCGAGGTGCATGGGCTGTACGCGCTGATGGAGCTTCAGTCATCTCGTCTGGCCGCGCGCCGCGCCCAAGACGGGTCGCCGATCTTGCTGCTTGATCAAGATCGCTCGCAATGGGACCCGGTGCACATCATGCGCGGCCTGTCGGCGCTTGATCAGGCGCAGGCACGCGCTTCCGATCTTGGGCCGTACGGCCTGCAAGCCGCGATCGCGGCGTGCCACGTCAGAGCTGACACGCCCGAGGCGACTGATTGGGTGCAGATCGCCGGGCTCTATGAGCAGCTGGCGCGGCGTACCGGTTCGCCAGTTGTGGAGGTGAATCGGGCCGTCGCGCTCGGCATGGCGTACGGGCCGGAGGCCGGACTGGAGCTGCTTGATCAACTGAGCGGAGCACCTGCGCTGCAGGGTTATCACCTACTGCCGAGCGTGCGTGGCGATCTGCTGGAGAAGCTCGGCCGCCACGAGGAAGCCATGGCCGAGTTTGCCCGCGCGGCCACGATGACCCACAACGAACCTGAACGCGCATTGCTCTTGGACCGGGCGCGCGGTCGGTCATAGTTGGGTCGTGCCGCGCCTTAGGCTGCTGGGGTGGACCAGCGACGCATCCTCCTCGTCTTGCGCCATGCGCAAACCGAAGACATACGTCCGGGCAGCCGAGACACCGAACGGCGGCTCACTCCTGACGGCGAACGTCAGGCTCGCCAGGTAGGTGAGTACCTGCGCGCGCAGGGCATCACCGTCGACAACGTCTTGTGCTCGAGCGCCGCGCGTGCCCGAAAGACGCTCGAGCTGCTCCAGCTAAGCGATCAATTAGACCCGAATAGGGTTGAAATCGCCGACCGCTTCTACAACGCCGGTGCCGATTCGTTGCTCAACGCCGTACGCGAGCTGCCAGACGACTGTTACGTCGCCCTCCTTGTCGGACACGCCCCCGGCGCACCCGGTCTGGTGCACGAGATAACTGATCCCGGCATCTCGACGCGGGAGGCGGTTGAGGCGATCGAGAGCAGGTTTCCGGCTGCCGCCTTGGCTCAGCTGGAGTTCGAGGGCGATTGGTCCTCACTCGACGCAGGCTCGCTGGCAGCCGTCCGAATGCCCGGATCTCCCGGCACTTGACCCTGGCTTCCGCACCGAGCTCAGCACAGCGGTGTCGTGACATTTGGTGCCGCGACACGCCCAACGTGACAATTCTCATAACGTGTCTTGAGCGAGCGTCGATGCGATCAAGCGAAGGTTCGACCGCAATGACGTGAGATCGAGCCAAAGATGATCTTGGTGCAACCGACGCATAGCGATGCTACGTGCTCATTTTTTTCTTATTTGCAACGGATTTCTTGGCGAGACAGGTGAGATCGCGATCTCGGTGGACGCTGATTCTGAAGCTCGCTGCATCAACCGGTTGTGGAAATTGTTATCTCACCCTGCGATCACGGTCCGCCAAGATCACGATTGAATATAGGTCCGAATTCAGGGCTGGCCCGCACGATACGCTCCCGTTGCTTGACTGAGCTTGGGGTGCGTCCAGCAGAGCAGTTCCTTCCCCCTGTTAGCCGCCTGACAAAAGATCATCGCTGTTCATGAGATCAGTGCAGTTCGTGTCTCGCTCAAGCACGCCAACTCGTCGGGGGGGCCGACGATTGTCGAGCCGAGAGTCGTGGGGGAATGGCAAGGCCAGAGAGACTGTTGCGAGCCTCGGCGGGAGGCGCTGCCCTGGAGCCTGCGTTGGCGGGCAATGGGCACTATGAGTTGCACGAATTACATGCCGAGTCGATCGGTTTGAGCACTGCCACTCTCAACGCTGGGAGTTCGAGCGCAGCCGAGGCCGTTGATCTTCTCGAAGACTCGCCGACTGTGCGGCTGGAAAGTCTCGGTCTTGCAGGTGTTGATCAACTTGCGGATCGCGCCGATACCGTCCCGGCGAACAAACGCTTCGCCGCGTGGAGCAGGCGCTATCTGATAGCCAGTCGCCACCGCTGACGCATTGGTCGGCGGCATTGCAGCAGCGCTTCCGGCATCGATCAGCGACACGCTCTCATGGAATCACCGGGCGGTGCTGTTGTGCCTGCTCGGCTTACTCGTCTGGCCGGTCGCGATCGCCCTGTGCCGTGGGTACCGCCGTAACCGGATCGGCATTGGCTTCGACGAACCAGGCGCGGTGATTCGCGCCGGCATGGTTGTCGTGGTGGCAGGCGCGCTACCGGCGGGCTTCATGGCTGTCCCCGCGGGCACGTTGGATCCGAACGGCGCACTGAACCTGCTGTACGCGTTGCTGAAGCTCGTGGCTGTCGGCACTCCGTTCGCGGTGGTACTGAGCCTGCTCGTTCGCTTCCTCGCCCACAGGGTACTGCATCTTCTTGCAACGCCAGGGACGCAGCTTGCGGCATGTCCTGGTCGTTGGCAGCTTCGGCGCAGCGCAGCAGCTCAGCGAGCGGATTCAGCGAGAGCCGGACACCGGTATGAAGGTGATCGGCCTCTGCCTACCCTCCTCGGAGCTGCCCAGGCCCGTCGTAGACGGAATTCCAGTGCTCGGAAGCCTTCGCCAGGTCCCCGATGTGGTTCGCAGCATGGGCTGCGACGCGGTAGCCGTGACAAGCGACGATGTCACCCGATACAACTATCTACGCGAGCTTGCCTGGTCGCTGGAAGGCGCCGGAGTGGAGTTGCTCGTCGACCCCGGCCTGGTCGAGGTTGCCGGTCCACGAATGCACATCCGGCCGCTCATGGGCTTCCCGTTGCTGCACGTTGAGGAGCCCCACTTCACAGGCTGGCGGTGGATGATGAAGCGAGTCAGCGACATCGTCATGGCCTCGGTCGGCCTGTTGATCATTTCTCCGGTCATGCTTGCCATCGCAGCTGGGATCAAGCTGCAAGACGGTGGGCCGATCATCTTCCGTCAGGCTCGGATCGGCCGCGAGGGCAAGCCCTTCACCATGCTCAAGTTCCGATCCATGGTGGTGGACGCCGAAGATCGCAAGCTCGAGCTCATGGAGCACAATGAGGGCAAGGGCGGTCTGTTCAAGCTCAGTCGCGATCCGCGGGTCACCCGGCTCGGTCAGTTCCTGCGCAACTTCTCCCTTGACGAGCTACCGCAGCTCTTCAATGTCCTGGGCGGCTCGATGTCACTGGTGGGGCCGCGTCCCCATCTGGCATCCGAACTCGCCCAGATGCCCAGCGAGGCAAGTCGGCGTTCCCTGGTGACGCCTGGCCTGACGGGCCTCTGGCAGGTCAGCGGGCGCTCGGACCTGGAAGGTGACGACGCGGTGCGTCTTGACCTTCGCTATGTGGAGAATTGGTCCTTCACCCTTGATCTACAGATCTTGTGGAAGACGATGTCAGCCGTGCTGGCCAAACGCGGTGCTGCCTGATATCCGCGCGCAAATTCGCGTGTTGAGCTGGTTGGATAGAAAAGGCCGAGGCCTTAGGTGACGGTGATAATGCGAAAGTGGATCGCACTGGGATCGGCAGCCGCTTTCATCGCGCTTGCCGTCAGCGTTGATCTCGGCTTGCTGGACAGATTTGACTCGCTGGTCCGTGACTGGGCACGACCTCATGACATATGGGGACCAGCCCAGGTTCGCGCAGACGTCATCGTCGAAGGTCTACGTCCCGTCATGGCCGCCGCGCTGCTTGCGGTGTTCACCTCTGCCTGGTGCGTGATACGTCGATCAATAAGACCTGCGGTGTTCGTCGGCGTTGTCTCTCTGTCGGCTGCGACGTTGACCGTAGCCGTGAAAATCGCGGTGAGCCGTCCCGACCCCCATGGGTTGGTGGCGAACGACGGCGGCAGCTTCCCGTCGGGTCACATGATCGGTGTCATCGTGTGCCTTGGCCTGGCCGCGCTGCTAGCGCTGCCACGCGCCGGCCGCTGGATCTGGTTCATCCCTGCCTTGGGTGGCGGCTTGATGGCAGTTTCCTTATTGCTGCAGGCGGCGCACTGGTCGACAGACATCGCCGGTGGCATCTTGCTTGCCACCGGCGTACTGGCCGTCGCATCCGCACCGCGATGGCGCCGCTGGCTGCACAAAGTGGCTCAAAATGATGGACAAAATGATCAGGAATCGGGGGTGCCAGAAGTGGGCACGGCATCCTCGTTGACGGCGGTGGGCCCGATGGGCACACACAGCCGGGCTGGATAGACGAACGGCCCACTTCGGCGGTCAGCGACTGTTACGATCCTGGCCGGGGAAATCTGAAGATCCTAGTGGGGGGCAATGAGGATCGCAATCTTTGGCCTGGGCTACGTCGGTACGGTGACGGCCGCCGGCCTGGCGTCACGAGGCCACAGGTATGCGGCGTCGATGTCGACGCTGTGAAGGTCGAGCACATCCGGTCGGGGCGCAGTCCCGTCGTCGAGCCGGGCATCGACGAACTGATAGCGAACTGCGGTCGAGAGCGGCGACCTTACGGCGACCACGGATCCGGTGGTGGCGCTGGACCGGGCCGATGTGTCCTTGCTCTGCGTCGGCACGCCGTCGATGCCACAGGGCGGCACCGACCTGACCTACCTGCGGCGGGCGCTGGACGACATCCGCGAAGCACTGGCGGTCGCCACGCCGCCCGCATCGGGTTTCCACGCGGTCGTGGTCAGAAGCACCGTGCCCCCGGGAACCGGGGATGACGTGGTGCAGCACGACCTTCGCCGGCATGCCGCCGGCGGGCTGGGCCGTCGGCACGGCGATGTGCCCGGAGTTCCTCCGCGAGGGCTCGGGCGTCGCCGACTTCTTCAACCCGCCGTTCGTCGTCCTCGGCACCGCCGATCAACGCGTGTCAGCGACCTGCTGACCGAGATGTTCTCGTTCCTGAACCGCGAGATCAGGCTGGTCGACGTCCGCAGCGCCGAGGCACTGAAGTACGCCTGCAACGCCTTCCACGCCACGAAGGTCTCCTTCGCCAACGAGATGGCCCGCATCTTCCGGGTGTTCGGCGTCGACTCCCGCGAGGTCATGCGGATCTTCAGCGAGGACACGGTGCTCAACATCTCCCCGGCCTACCTGATGCCCGGGTTCGCCTTCGGCGGCTCCTGCCTGCCCAAGGACCTGCGCGCGCTGCTCGACATGGCCCGGGTGAACGCGCTGGACGTCCCGCTGCTCGCCGGCACGCTGCAGACCAACGAACTGGTCATCGCGCGACGTGGTCGACCGGCTGATCGCCAGCCCGTACCGGACGGTCGCCATGCTCGGCCTCAGCTTCAAGATGAACACCGACGACCTGCGGGAGAGCCCGAACGTCGAGCTCGCGGAGCGGCTGATCGGCAAGGGCTTCGAGGTCCGGATCTACGACCCGATCATCAATCCCGGAGCGCCTGATGGGCGCCAACCTGCGCTACATCGAGAGCCGCCTGCCGCACCTGCGCCGGCTGCTCGCATGCCACGCCCCAGAGGCGCTGCAAGGCTGCTGAGGCGGCCGTGGTGGCCACGTCGCGATCCCGAGGTCGTCGACGAGCTGCTGCGCGGCACCGCCGGCCTGGATCCTCGACCTGCACGGCCGGCTCGGCGCCGACATCGAAGCGACTGCCCGGCTACGAGGGAATCGGGTGGGCGGTGTGACCGGCGCGGGCGAGTCGAATGCACGCCCACGGATTCTGATCATCGTCCAGAACCTGCCGGTCCCCTTCGACCGTCGGGTCTGGCTGGAGTGCCAAGGCCCTGACCGCGGCGGGGTACGACGTCACGGTCGTCTGCCCGAAGGGAAAGGGCGACCCGGAGCACGAGGTGCTCGACGGCGTGACGCTGCTGAAGTACCGTCCGTACGCGCCGGGGGGCGGGGCGCTCGGCTTCGTCGTGGAGTACGCGTACTCGTTCCTCGCGACCGCGCGGCTGGTGCTCCGGGCTCGTCGCGCAGGGCAAGTTCGACGTGCTGCAGGCCTGCAACCCGCCGGACATCTTCTGGCCGATCGCCCGCTGGCTGCGCCGCCGCGACGGCTCGCGGTTCGTCTTCGACCACCACGACCTCTGCCCCGAGCTCTACGACTCGCGCTTTCCCGGACGGCAGCGCCCTGCCGCAGCGCGGGCTGCTCGCTTGGAGAGGGCGACCTTCCGTACGGCCGACCACGTCGTGTCGACCAACGCCTCGTATGCCGAGATCGCGATGCGCCGAGGCGGCAAGGCGCCGACCGACGTCACGGTGGTGCGTACCGGTCCCGACCCGCAGCGCCTGCGACGGAAGAGCCGCAGTGCCCGCACTGCGGCGCGGTCGGCAGCACCTCGTCGCCTACATCGGCGTCATGGGGCCGCAGGACGGCGTCGACCTTGCGGTCCGGGCCGCGGCACACGTGGTCCACGACCTCGGTCGCGAGGACGTCGCCTTCACCTTCATGGGCGCCGGCGACTGCTACGACGACCTCGTGGCGCTGCGCGACGAGCTCGGCTTGCAGGACTACCTGGAGTTGCCGGGCCGGGTTCCCGACGAGACGGTCCTCGACGTGCTCTCCACCGCCGAGGTCGGGCTGTCGCCCGGACCCGAAGAACCCGCTCAACGACGTCTCGACGATGAACAAGACGCATGGAGTACATGGCCTTCGGGCTGCCGGTCGTCGCCTTCGACCTCAAAGAGACCCGGGTGTCGGCCGGCGAGGCCGCGTCCTACGTCGCGAGCGGCGACGTGGCGGCGCTACGCCCAGGCGATCGTGGAGCTCCTCGACGACGCCGAGCAGCGCGAGGCGATGGGCCAGGCTCGGACGCCTCCGGATCGAGCGACGAGCTGGGCTGGCCGTACCAGCGCGAGGCCTACGTCGGCGTCTACGACAAGCTCGTCGGCCGACACCGGGTGCGAGGCTGACATGTGCGGGGTCGCTGGAGCATTTCTCCAGCCCGACGGGACGCTCGGCTGGTACAGACGATGATCGATCGCATCAGCCACCGCGGGCCGGACGCCGCCGGGCTTACCGATATGGCGCCGCGACACCGCACTGCAGCTTGCGCATCGGCGGCTGTCGATCATCGACCTGTCGACCGCGGCGGATCAGCCGTTCGTCAAGGACGGCCTGCACCTGAGCTACAACGGCGAGCTGTACAACTACCGCGAGCTGCGCAACGATCCTGCGCGGCCAGGGCGTCCGGTTCCGCACGCGAGTCCGACACCGAGGTCGTCCTGGAGTGCCTGGCGGCGCTGGGGACCCGACGCTCTCCCGCGGTTCCGCGGGATGTTCGCGTTCGCGCTCTACGACGAGCGCAGTGCGTGCCCTCACCCTGGTCCGGGATCCGCTCGGCATCAAGCCGATGTACGTCATGCCGCGCGGCGAGCGGCATCCTGTTCGCCTCCGAGCTCAAGGCTTTGGTGGCGGCGGTCGGCCCGGAGCTCAGCGTCGATCCCGTGCGCTCGTCGCGTCCACGCTGTTCTATTTCCTGCCGGAGGAACAGTCGCGCCATCAAGGAGGTCTTCAAGCTCCCGCCGGGATCGTGGGCCGAGTGGCGTGCCGACGGCACCACCCGGGCCGGACGCTACTGGGACCCCGCCGAGGAAGCGCTGGCCGCCGCAGCCGGCCCAGCCGCGGACCTCGGCGACGGTGCTCGAGGAGTCGGTCGCGGCGCACATGGTGGCCGACGTGCCGGTGGCCTCCTTTCTCAGCGGCGGCCTGGACTCGAGCCTCATCACGGCGATGGCCGCGCAGCCGCGACCCGTCGATCGAGGCCTACACCATCACGTTCCGTCCGGAGGATCAGCGTCTCGAGGCGATGCCCGACGACGCGGTCTACGCCCGCAAGATGGCCGCGCACCTGGGCATCCGGCTGCACGAGATCGAGATCAGCCCGGACGTCGTGGACATGCTCCCTCGGGTCGTCGACGTCCTCGACGAGCCCATCGGCGACCCGGCCGCGATCAACACCGTGCTCATGTGCCAGGCCGCCCGCGACGCCGGCGTCAAGGTGCTGTTGTCCGGAATGGGCGCCGACGAGTTGTTCGGCGGCTACCGCAAGCACCTGGCCTGCCTTCTCGGGGCGAAGTACCAGACGCTGCCGCAATCGCTCCGTACGCGCGTGGTCGCGCCGAGCGTTAACCGGCTTCCCGTTGCGGCCGGCGGGCGCGGGCTTCGGTACAGCCGCTGGGCCAAGCGCTTCCTCAGCTTCGCCGAGCTGCCGGAGGAGGCGGCGTTCCGCCGCAGCTACACCCTCTACGACCCGCCGGAGCTTACGGCGCTGCTCGACCCCGACCTGGCACCCCATGTGCAAGATGTCGTGGACGCGCATCGCAGCCTGTACACCGACAACTCAGCTGACCGACCACGTCAACCGGATGTGCCTGACCGACACCCGGCTGTTCCTGCCGGGACTCAACCTCGCCTACACCGACCGCTCGAGCATGGCGGCGTCGACCGAGGTACGGGTGCCGTTCGTCGACCCGTACGTCTTCCGGGCGGCGTTCAGCTTCCGCGGCGGCCAGAAGATCAAGGGCCGGACGCAGAAGGTTCCGCTGCGCGACCGTCGCGGACGAGTGGGTGCCGCGAGACGTCGTCGACCGCCCGAAGGCCTCGTTCGGGGCTCCGCTGCGCGCCTGGGTCACCAACGATCTCGGGCCTCTGATCGATGACGTGCTGCTCGACGGTCGAACTGGTATCGTCGGGGTTTCTGCGCCGGCCGCCGCTGCGGCCAGATGGTGACCGACCAGCGCAGCGGTCGGCGGGACCAGTCCAAGCAGTTGTGGCAGCTGCTCTCGATGGAGCTGTGGTACCGCGGCGCGCTGGCTGCGGGGGTCGCGCCGCCGTGAACGGATTGCGGTAGCCGACGAAATCGCTCGGGGGAAAGTTCGTATGAAGCAAGTCGCGCAGAACTACAAGTCCGGTGACCTCGCTGTCCTCGACGTCCCTGTTCCGGCCTGCCAGCCGGGGGGCGTCCTGGTTCGCTCGCTCTACTCGCTGATCTCGACCGGCACCGAGATGATGAAGGTCAGCGAGGCGCGGATGTCGCTGCGTCGGCAAGGCCCGCGCCCGACCGGACCAGGTGCGCAAGCTGCTCGACTCGGTGGCTCAGCAGGGCGCGCTGGCGACGTACCAGAAGGCGATGAACCGGCTGGACAGCTACACGCCGCTCGGCTACTCGCTGTGCGGCGTCGTGGTCGAGGTCGGCGCGGGTGCCGAGGAGTTCTCCGTCGGTCAGGTGGTCGCGGCGGCCGGCAACGAGTTCGCCCTGCACGCCGAGGTGAACTGGGTGCCGACGAACCTGTGCGTCCCGGTGCCGGACGGCGTCGCCGCCGGAGCACGCCGCGTTCGCGACGGTCGGGGCCATCGCCATGCAGGGCGTCCGGCGCGCCGAGGTCGCCCTCGGTGAGACCGCGTGCGTGATCGGGCTCGGGCTGATCGGGCAGCTGGTGGTCCGGCTCCTGGTCGCGTCCGGAGTGCAGGTCGTCGGCCTCGACATGGTCGAGGCCCGCTGCCGGCTGGCGGAGAAGGCCGGCGCGCTCGATCTGCGCCGCACCCGACGAGAACGGCCTGCGCGAGGTCGAGCGGGTCCTTCTGGAGCGCACCGGTGGGCTGGGCGCGGACCATGTTCTGCTGGCCGCGGGCGGCGACTCGAACGGGCCGGTCGAGGTGGCGGCCCGGCTGGCGCGGGACCGCGCCCGCGTGGTGGACATCGGCAAGACGCGACTCGACCTGCCCTGGAACGCCTACTACGACAAGGAGCTCGACGTCCGCTTCTCGCGGTCCTACGGGCCGGGTCGCTACGACGACCGCTACGAGCTCGAGGGCATCGACTACCCGGCCGGCTACGTTCGCTGGACCGAGCGCCGCAACCTTGGCTGCTTCCTCGACCTCCTGGTGGACGGTTCGGTCGACGTCGCTTCCCTGATCTCCGGCGTCCATCCGGTCGACGAAGCAGCGGATGTCTATGACCGGCTGGGCGCGGGCTCGCTCCAGGGCGTCGGATTCCTGCTGTCCTACGGCGATCCAGCCGAAGCTGCGACGCTCGACCGGACGCTGCAAGTCGCCGACTCCGACTGAATCGCAGTCGGCATCCCGTCGCCGGCGGCGATCGTCTGAGGCGCGTGCGCCTCGGCTTCATCGGAGCAGGGAACTACGCCACCTCGATGTTGCTGCCCCACCTGCGGGACAACTCTGGGGTCGAGCTCGTGTCGGTGGCGACGACGAAGTCGCTGTCCGGGCTCAACGCCCAACGCAAGTTCGGCTTCGCGACCATCACGACGAGCGTCGAGTCGGTGCTCGACGACGACACCCTCGACGCGGTGTTCATCGTCACCCGGCATCACTCCCATGCTGGCCTGGTCTGCCAGGCCCTCGAACGCGGCCTGACCGTCTTCGTCGAGAAGCCGCTGGCCCTCACCGACGAGCAGCTCGCCGCGGTCCTGGACACGGTGGAACGGACCGGCAACGACCGGGTCATGGTCGGGTTCAACCGGAGGTTCGCACCGCTGTTCACCGATCTGCAGGAGCGCTTCGGCGCCTCCCGCGGCCCGGTGTCGGCCCGCTACCTGATCAACGCCGGCCGCCTGGATGCAAGCAGCTGGTATCTCAACGAGGAGCTCGAAGGGTCGCGGTTCGCCGGCGAAGGTGGCCATTTCATCGACACGCTGAGCGCGCTGGTGGGGCACCACCCGGTCGAGGCGTACGCCATGGCCGACGGGGCCAGCGTCCACACGACCCTGCGCTTCGCCGACGGATCGGTGGCGACGATCTCCTACGTGACCGACGGCAGCTCGCGTTTCCCGAAGGAGACCCTCGACGTCGTGGGTGACGGCCGCAACGGACGGCTGGACAACTTCCAGCGGGTCACCGTGTGGTCGGCCAAGGGCAAGAGCGGCCACCGCGTGCTCGCCGGGCAGGACAAGGGCCAGCGCGCAGCAGCTCGAGCGCTTCGTCGACGCCGTCCGCACGGGATCCCCGATGCCGATCCCGCTGGACTCCCTGGTCGCGACGACCCGCGCGACGCTCGCCGTCGGAACCAGCCTGTCGTCAGGAAGGCCGGTTGCCTGGTGAGCCGTCCCAGTGCCGGTTGGTACATCCGACGACTGCGCGGGATGTCGCTGACCGAGGTGGTCTACCGCACCCTGGATGCCGGGCGCCGCCGGACCTGGGCGCGGCGCCAGGTCCGGCCCGGCGAGGCTGTCCGCACTGCCGACGGACGTCCTGCAGGACCGCGGCTTCAGCTCGCCGCTGCCGACGTCGGCTCGCGCCGACGTGGATCCGGAAGCAGCGTCCGCACTGCTCGAGGCTGCCGACACGGTCCTGGCCGGAACGTGGACCGTGCTGGGTACGCCGTCGCGCCGACAGCGCGGACCCGGACTGGTTCCATGATCCGGTGACCGGCCGCCGCGCGCCCGACGACCGGCTGGCGTTCCGCATCCACCACCGCGACGAGGCCGAGACCGGCAACATCAAGCAGGTCTGGGAGATGTCCCGGCACCACCACCTCACCGTCCTGGCGGCCGCATGGTGGCTGACCAGGACGAGCGTTACGCCGAGGCGGCTGCGGAACAGCTGCGCTCCTGGTGGAGTGCGAACCCGTTCCTGACCGGCGTGCACTGGACCAGCGGCATCGAGGCCGGCGTCCGCCTGATCTCCTGGGCCTGGATCCGCCGGCTGCTCGACGACTGGCCCAAGGTCGGCGACCTGTTCGAGCACAATGACGACGCCGTCCGGCAGATCGCCTGGCACCAGGAGTTCCTGGCCGCCTTTCCGCAGCCGCGGCTCGTCGGCCAACAACCACGTCATCGCCGAGGCGGCGGGACGGCTCGTCGCCGCCTGCGCGTTCCCGTGGTACGCCCGGAGCGCCCAGTGGCGGCGACAGCGCGGCTGCGCTTCTGGAGCGCGAGCTTGCCGCCAACACCTTCGACGACGGTCTGAACCGCGAGCTGGCGACCGACTACCACCGCTTCGTCCTCGAGCTCGGGCTGGTGGCCGCCGTGGAGGCCGACGCCGGCGGGCAGCCGCTCTCTGAGGCGACCTGGCAGCGTCTTGCACGGATGCTCGATGCCGGCGCCGCCATCCTGGATGCCAGCGGCCGGCCGCCGCGGCAGGGTGACGGTGACGAAGGTCGCGCCCTCGTGGTCGACGACCCCGAGCGCGATCCGTGGGCTGCGGTCCTCGCGCGCCGGCGCGTGCATTGCTCGGGTGCGCCGGACTGGTGGCCTCCTGTTCGCGCGGCGCAGTCCAGGCGTCGATGCTCGGCGCTCTTGGGCGGTCGCGCCAGCTGCCACGACCTGCAGTCCGGCCGCGTCGGTTCGCTGACGCCGGCCTGGTCATCCTGCGTTCCCGCCCGGAGGACGGTCCGGAGATCTGGTGCCGGTGCGACGGCGGCCCGCACGGGTTCCTGTCCATCGCCGCGCACGCCCACGCCGATGCCCTGTCGTTGGAGGTGCGGCACGACGGCGTCGACATCCTCGCCGACCCGGGCACGTACTGCTACCACGGCGAGCCGGCGTGGCGGGAGTGGTTCCGCTCGACGGCGGCCCACAACACCGTCGAGCTCGGCGGCCTGAACCAGTCCGAGTCGGGCGGGCCGTTCCTCTGGACCACGCAGGCCCGGACCACCACGTTGACCTGCGACGTCGGCGAGCAGCCGGTGCAGACCTGGAGCGCGGAGCACGACGGCTACCTGCGCCTGAAGACACCCGACGACGCACCGCCGTTCGGTGACGCTGGACTCGCCCCGGCGCCGTCTGACGGTCGTCGACACCTTCGACGCCGCCGCAGGCAGTTCCAGCTGCGGCTGTCCTGGCACCTCGGCCCCGACGTCCAGGTCGATCTGGACGGAGCGCACGCAACGCTTTCCTGGCAGGTCGGCCCAGACACCAGGCAGGGCACGCTCGCACTTCCCGCGGACCTGGCCTGGACCTGCCATCGGGCCGAAGTCGACCCGATCGGCGGCTGGTATTCGCCCCGCTTCGGCGCTCGCGTTCCGGCGACTTCCCTGGTCGGGCACGGAACTGTCTGCATCTCAACCCGCCTCGTCACCGAGCTGGAGTTGCCTTGAGTGACCAAGCCACCGACCTTCGGTCGACCGTTGCGACGCTGCGCCGCCGCAGTCGCGTGCTGGCTGCGGCGGCCCTGGTGGGCCTGGCTGCGGGCGTTGCGTACGTGGTGGTCTCAGCCGCCGCCACTGACCAGCACCACTCTGGTGCTGCTTCCCACCCCTGCCCTCGCCGACAGCAGCAGCTCCGACGTTGACACTCAGGTTCACATCGCCCTGAGCGCACGTTCTGGAACGCGCCGGGCAGGCGGTCGTACCCACTGTCTCGGCGCGCTCAGTAAAGAAGATGGTCGAGGTCACGGCGCCGACGAACCAGCTCATCCAAG
>CAWEHO010000018.1:0-99107 GCA_963808905.1 uncultured Actinomycetota bacterium | reverse complement strand
CCAGAGACCGGCGCAAACACCAAGATCAACACAGCCAGCCCGAATGCCGTCGCGGTGCTGTTTTCCAGCAGCTGCAAACCACCATCGGACGGCGACAGTCTGGCTGCGGCAATACCGGACCCGACCACCACCGTGACAAGCAGGGCGGTACCTATCAGCTCGGCCAGCAGCGTCCGAGGCCATGCTGCTAAGCCGCTGAGCTTGACGTCTGACATATCTCAACGATACTTGACTCAATAATGATGGAGGCAAACGTGGCCCAGAACCTGGACAGTCGAGCAGCCGTCTTCGCCGCACTCGGTGAACCGGTCCGGCTAGCCCTGGTGGATCGCCTCGTCGCCGGCGACGCCTCCCCCGGCGAGTTGGCCGCAGACGTCGGCTTGGGCAGCAACCTGCTCGCCCACCATCTCCGCGTGCTCGAGGACGCCAGCATCATCCGTCGGGTCCGGTCCGAAGGCGACCAGCGCCGCAGCTACGTCCAACTAGCCCTTGACAACCCGACCGTCTGGGTTGCCGCGGTCTCCGGCGGCATACCCGATAGTCTCCCCACTGGATCCCGGGTGCTGTTTGTATGCACGGCGAACTCGGCCCGCTCCCAACTCGCCGCCGCCATCTGGAACCAACTGAGCAACACTCCAGCCACCTCGGCCGGCACTCATCCCGGTCCACGCATCCACCCGCGGGCCATAACCGTTGCCAGCGCCACGGACTCCGCATTCACCGCAACCACCCTGAATCCCTCGAAGACGTCCTCCACGGCAATGACCTGATCGTCGCCGTCTGCGACAACGCCCATGAAGAGCTCGAACACACCCTGCCGCGGCTGCACTGGTCGATTCCCGACCCGGTGCCAGTCAATACAAACGCCGCGTTTGAGCGCGCCTACACCGACATCAACCGTCGCATCCACCAACTCGTCGATATCTACGCACCCGCAAAGAGAGCATTGTGACCACGCCCACCTGGAGCACCCTCAGTATCGACACCACGCTCGCGCTCCGCACCTCCGCCTCCCGGCTCGCCGAGGATTTCACCGGCACCTTCGGAACCGAAACCATCGAACGCTTCCTTCACTCCTCCTACGACCAGCTCGCACAGCAGGCCGCGGTCACCAAGTTCCTGCCACTGATGGCAGAGCGATTCGCCCGACAACGGCTGCGCGCCGTCGCCAAGGTAGAAGGCCTACATTTCGACGGCAAGGCCACCGTGCTGTTCCTATGCACCCACAACGCTGGCCGGTCTCAAATGGCCCTTGGATTCTTTGAAGCTCTGAGCGGCGACCGCGCTGTCGCATGGTCGGGCGGATCCGAACCCGGCCACCAGGTCCACCCCGCCGCAATTGTCGCCATGGCCGAACGAGGCATCGATATCTCCAATGAGTTCCCCAAACCCTGGACCGACGAAACGGTCCGCGCCGCCGACGTCGTGATCACCATGGGCTGCGGCGATGCCTGCCCCATTTTCCCCGGCAAACGCTACGAATCCTGGGACGACCTCGACGACCCAGCCGGTCTCGACGCCGCGGGCGTCCGCCCAATCCGCGACGACATCGAACGCCGCGTCCGACAGCTGATCGACGAACTCGCCCTCACTCCAGCCGGTGGTCATAGTCTGGGGCGCCGGTAACGCCCGACACACGAAAGCGGCCTGCTCGACAGCGAGCAGCACGGGCGCGAAATGATCTTGAAAGCACACAGAGTGCTTGATCTTGAAGTCGGCGCGGGCCTGAGAAGGGTTGAGGTTCCAGCTTTGATTATCTGTGTCGTCAAACCCACAGAACCGACCTTCAATGCTGATCGTCCAAGGGTTTCTCATGAGGGGTGACGGTTCCGGCGGCGCCATCGACTGTCACTAGCTGCCCTGAATGGAGCCGCACGGTGGCGTCGCCGGTGCCGACGACGGCGGGGATGGCGTACTCCCGGGCGACGAGGGAGGCGTGCGCGGCGAGGGTGCCGCCGTCGGTGACAACGGCGGCCGCTCGGGCGAACAGTGGCGTCCATGCCGGGGCGGTCGCTTTCGCGACAAGCACATCCCCGTCGCGGAACCCGCTGAAGTCTTGCGGGCCTTGCACGATGCGTACCGGTCCGGTGGCACGGCCAGCCGATGCTGGCTGCCCAACGATCACCCCCTCGCCAATCTCCCGCTCACCGCGGACCTCCTGCACGGCGCGTTCGATCACGTCCCCGATCAGCCGGGTTGGCCGGCCAAGGGTCAACGGCGCGATGAGGCTACGCTGGCGCTGCCACAGCTCCGCGCGGCCAAACCCACCAGCTAACTTTCACTGCTGATTGGCGATGGGTTCGTCGTGAGGAGTGACGGTTCCGGCGGTGCCGTCAACGGTCACCAGCTGCCCTGAATGCAGGCGCACGGTGGCGTCGCCGGTGCCGACGACGGCGGGGATGGCGTATTCGCGTGCGACGAGGGAGGCGTGCGCGGCGAGGGTGCCGCCGTCGGTGACAACGGCGGCCGCTCGGGCGAACAGTGGCGTCCATGCCGGGGCGGTCGCTTTCGCGACAAGGACATCGCCGTCGCGGAACCCGCTGAAGTCTTGCGGGCTGTGCACGATGCGTACCGGTCCGGTGGCGCGGCCCGCCGATGCCGGCTGCCCGACGATCACACCCTCGCCAATCTCCCGCTCACCGCGGGCTTCCTGCACGGCGCGGTCGATCACGTCCCCGATCAGCCGGGCCGGCCGCCCGAGCGTCAACGGCGCGGCGAGGCTGCGCTGGCGCTGCCACAGATGGCGGCGCTCACGCACGATCTCGACGATCGGCTCAGCCTTGCCAGCCACACGAGTGGCCACTTCGTTGCGGGTGCAGAAGAACACGTCGTCGGCCTGCTCGACCGCGCCGGTCGCGACCAGGTGCTCGCCGAGCAGGCGGACACAGGTGCGCAGGACCGGCCACGCGAGGGTGAAGTCGCGGGCCTGTTCCTCTCGGATGACCGCATACCGCTGGTTGACCTGGAGCAGCTGCTCGAACTGGGTCAGCAGCCGTGGTTGACCGGCGAGGGCGGCCCGGCACGCTCGCTCGGCCGTGGCGCGCTGCTGAGCCAGCCGTGCGTGCTGGTGGCCACCGTCAGCCAGTCGCCATGTCTGCCGTCGATAGTTCAGCGGCGACCGGGTGGTACCAGTCGGCGCTTTGCACCGCGTGCGCTGTGCTGACGGGTTGGGTGCCGGGCAGTCCGCGCAGCAGTACCTGCGCAGCCGCCCTGCTCCTCAGGCAGCACCTGGGCCAGGTGTTGACGACAGAAGCGCGTTAGGCAGGCCTCCATTTTCCATGCTGACCCGCCGACGATCGCCAGATACCACAGGTAGATTCCGGCTTCCCGGCCGAGCTGGTCGACCAGCTGCGCCAACCGGTCCGGGGTAGCCGTGATGGCCTCGATCCGGGCGTCGGTGACGAGCTGCCGGTAGGCGGGCAGGTGGATCTCTCGCCACTGGTGGTCACAGATCGGTCAGCACGGCGCGATCGGCAGCCGCTGGATCCCGGCTGACCCGGATCAGCGCGTTGTAGATGATCTTCACCGCGCGGCCGCGCCCCTGCCACAACACCCGAAGTAGCAGTTTGGGTGACGGGATCGGAGCGGCGTTGTAGTACCAGCCGTTGACGAGCGCGTACCGGAACGGCACCCGAACCCCGACGCTTTCGTGCATCCCGTCGAGGTACCCGTCTTCCAACATCGGCAGCAGCCAAGTGGCGAACAACGGAGTGACCGCTTCGGGCAGCCACTCGCCGAGCCGGAAGTTACGCATCCACAACCCAGGACCCGGCGCCGTCCACAACACCAACTCCGGCAAGGCTGTCATCGGCCGAGCCTGCAACAGCCACAGCCTGCCCTCGTGGTCGATCGCCCACTCGACGTCCTGCGGCCTCTCATAGCGGTCGGCGACCTCGCGGGCCAGGTCCGCCACCGCCTGAGCCTGCCCGGCCGCCAGCACCTTGCCGCCGGGCATCGGGCGTGACATCTGGGCCTCCCGTGTGGTGATGGTCCACTCCTCACCGACCGCTTCGCCGGACACCAGTGGATCACCCAAGCCGGGCACGGCGGTGACCACCACCTGGTCGCGGTCGCCGGTGACGGGATGGGCGGTGAACGCCACCCCGGCTGCCATTGGGTCCACCATCGCCTGCACCAGGACCGCCATCCCGGCGGTGCCGCCACCGTGCCGCTGGTGATACGCCGACACCCGCTCTGAGGTGGTCGCGGCGAAACACCGCCGCACCGCCTCGCCCAGCCCTTCAACAGCGACGTTCAAGTACGTCTCGTACAGGCCGGCGTAGGACGCGTCCGGCAAATCCTCCGCAGCGCCCGAGGACCGCACCGCGAACCGCTGCGCCCCCAGACTGCGTGCCGCCGCCTCAAGGAATCTCTCCCACCCGTCGATGTCCACAGCGGCGGCCGTGACGACCAGGCCCGGCGGGACGGAGAACCCGGCCGCAGCCAGCTCGCCAAGGACACGGGCCTTCCCGCCTACCCTTGCCCGGTCAGCTGCAGCGGCCTGGGCAAGATCGAATACCTCGGCGTTGGCGTCCATCATTGACCTCATAAGTAGTAACACAAACTATTGCGACGCTACACTAGTGGTGCTGTGCTGAAACCGACAAGATCTCAAGGAGGCGACGTGCTGCCGATGCGACCGGAACTGCTCAAAGGCCACCTCGACGCGCTGCTGCTCGCCGTCCTCGAGCCGGGTCCGCAACACGGGTACGCCGTCATCGAAGTCGCTGCGCTCTGGCAGCGACGGCGCCCTCGATCTGCCAACCGGCACGGTCTACCCGGCGCTGCACCGGTTGGAGCGTGCCGGGTTGATCGCCAGTGACTGGCAGACCGTTGGCGGACGCCGCCGCCGCGCCTACCACCTCACCCCGGCCGGGCACGTCGCGCTCGGCGAGCAACGCGCCGTGTGGGACCAGTTCTCCACCGCTGTAACCGCCCTCCTCACGAGGCGAACATGGCCAGCGACCGCCTAGCCAGCTAGCACCGTTACCCGCTCAGAAGGCGAGCTCGCCACCTACCTTTCCGATCTCGCCGCGCGAGCTACGTGGGCCACGCCGCCGCCGCGAAGCGATCCTCACCGAACTGCGTGACGGCCTCGACCAGGCCACCGAGGACCGCATCGCCAGCCGGGCTACCAGCCGACCAGGCCGCCGCGGCGGCGATCACCCAGTTCGGAAGCGCGCACGCCGTCGCGGACGCCTTCGCCGGCGAACTGGCCACCGCGTACGCCCGCCGCACCATCGCCTGGTTCATCGCCACCGGCCCGCTCGTGGGAATCTGGTGGCTGCTCCTGCTTCATCCAAGCCCTTGGCGCACCGGCCTGATCGCGCTCCTCGCGGCCATCCCCGTCATCCCGCTGATCATCATCGCGATCGCCACCGCAGGCGGCACCCTCGCCACCACCGGGCGCCTCATGCGCTGGCTGCCTGAAACCGGCCCGCGCCGTGCCCTGGCCGCCACCACCGCTATCGCGATGCTGTGCATGATCATCGACCTCACCATGATCACCATGCTCATGGTGTCTGGTGCCCCGACAGGACCGCTGATGATCATCGCCTTTGCCGCCAGCCTCACCCGCATTGTCTGCAGCATCACGACCGTGCGACACGCCAACCTGATGCGAGTTTGATGATCCAGATTGATCATGACGCTCAATGGTGAGATCTTCGGCCTGCCCATCCCCGACGCGGGACCGATCTTCGCGGCGGCGCTAGTGCTACACATCCTGTCCGGGCTGACCGCTGTGATCGCGGGGGCACTCGCCGCGACCGCCCGCAAACAACCCGGACGCCACCCGCGTGCCGGACGGGTCTACCTGTGGGCGCTCGGCGGATCTTCGCCACCGCGACGCTCATGGCCGCGATCCGTTGGCGCGAAGACGCCCACCTATTCGCCATCGCCGTTATCGCGTTCAGCCTCGGCCTCTACGGCTACCGCGCCCGCCGACGCACCGCCCCGGCTGGCCACCACACCACGCCATCGGCATGGGCGGCTCCTACATCGCCCTACTCACCGGCTTCTACGTCGACAACGGACCCTTCCTACCCCTGTGGGACCGGCTACCCCACCTCACTCTACTGGCTGCTGCCCAGCCTCTTCGGCGTCCCGCTCATCTGGCTTGCGCTACAACGCTTCCAGAACCGGCCAGCCACGAATTCCTATCCTTAGCCATGTGGGCAGCGACCACCCCATGATTGCGGTGTGACGCCGAATCGGGTCGATGCGGTGTGCCGGGCAGCGATGGTGGGCTGTGCCATACGGCAATGCCTCGACCACGGCGCCTGCACATCCTGCACTCATCAACGCTCGCAGCCCGTGGCCTGCGCTCCCAGGCCACTATGGCATGGAAGGGTCAGCCTGCGGATTGCGTACAGCATCGAATACAGCAACATCCTCGCTGGCTGCCTTGTCCGTGTAGGTCCACGGCCGTACGCGTCGGCGCGAACAAGGCTTCATGCGCAACTTCCGCGGAATCCGGGACGAGGCTGCTGAGTGACCTGTAAGGCTCGTGCTGGCTGGCCTGGGGCTGGCTGGCAGAGTTGGTGCCGCCGCGGTTGTGGTCGTGACTCCTGAGTGACTCGGCTCCGCAGGCCATTCGATGTTCGGTCTGTGGATGCCTTGCAGTTGATGTGTCCGGCGATGGCCGGCGGCGACGCCGGCTCTGCTCGTTCTGATGGCTTGATCAGAAGCCTGTCCGACCACGGTCGTGACTCATTACAGGTCTGCCGACGAACCTCCCTGGGCCGACATTTCACCGTCCCGTTGGCCGAGAGGAGATCCCCGTGCGGACCGTCGCCGAGGAGTACGACCGTGTCGTTGGAGTCGACACCCACGCCGCCACTCACACCATGACCCTGCTGATCGGGGCGACTGGTGCGGTGGTGGAGCACCGCACCTTCCCGACCAGCGCGGCCGGGCTACGCCGAGCCCTCACCTGGATCCGCAACCGCACCCAGGACCAGGCCTGTCTGGTCGTGGTCGAAGGCACCGGTTCCTATGGGGCGGGGCTGGCCGAGCATTTCACCCAGGGCGGGATCGTCGTCGCCGAGGCCCCGACCATCCCCGCGGCGAGACCCCGTGGTAAGGACGACGCCATGGACTCGGCCCGGATCGCCCGGGCTGTGCTGGGTCTGCGGCTCGATCAGCTGTGCTGGCCGCGGGCCGGCGGCACCCGGACCGCGATCCGGGTGCTGGTCTCCGCGCGAGACCAGATGGGCACTGAGCGCACCAAGATCATCAACGCTCTGACCGCGCTGGTCCGCAGCGTCGACCTTGGTGTTGACGCACGAAAGGCCCTGACCAGCGCCCAGATCACTACGATCGCCGGCTGGCGGGCCCGCGACGAAGACCCCGCGGTCGCAGCGTGCCGGCGCGAAGCAATCCGCCTCGCCAGCCGGATCCACGCCCTCGGCCGTGACCTGGCCGCCAACATGGCCGAGCTGCGCCAGTTCACGGCAGCAGAGGTTCCCGAGCTACTGAACCTGCCCGGGGTCGGCCCTGTCGTGGCCGGCACCATCCTGCTCGCCTGGTCTCACCCCGGCCGGGTGCGCTCCGAAGCCGCCTTC
This sequence comes from uncultured Actinomycetota bacterium, assembly GCA_963808905.1. Taxonomy (GTDB): domain Bacteria; phylum Actinomycetota; class Actinomycetes; order Propionibacteriales; family Propionibacteriaceae; genus Microlunatus. The sequence continues at coordinate 91,542 of CAWEHO010000018.1, read as the reverse complement.
GCCGCGCTCGCCGGAACCAGCCCCATCCCCGCATCCTCAGGCAACACCATCCGATATCGGCTGAACCGGGGAGGCGACCGACAGCTGAACCGGGTACTGACCACGATCGTGCTGGTGCGGATGCGCCACGACCAGACAACCCGTAACTACCTGGCCAGACGCCGAGCCGAAGGCCGAACAACCAAAGAAATCATGCGCATCCTCAAGCGCTACATCGCCCGCCAGATCTTCCGTCTCCTCGCCGCCGCGCACCCAACCCCAGCACCAGCAGGCTGACCGGCACCCGCCCGAGCTCTCGCGCGGCGGGACGCCGTGCACTGCGGGGCAGGCCCTGGCCTGCCCACACCTGCCCACTATGGCCGCCGAGGCTCCGGGGTCAAGCGCGGCCACCGGCCGTCGCGCAGCGATTGCGCAGCAACCCTTGACGCCGGAGAAGCGGCCGAACACGCTGCGCATCGTCCCGCCTCCCAGCCCAAGTGTTGACACAACATAGAAGCATCAACTGAGTGACTACCGGGTCGACGACCCGTACATTCAGGCACACCTCCACGGACCGAGTTCACGCTTAGTTCTCGACCTCGACGACTCACCGAACGTGGTTCGGGACCGAAGAGGTCATGATCGGCACGGTTGAGGCCGCTCACGCCGTACTTGACGGGTTGTTTGCGTGGCATCAACAGTGGTTCATATGACTCCCGGCGAGCCCAACTCCGACATGTCCGAACGCCAGGCTCACGCCGAGGCCACCTATGAGCGACTGTTCGGACCGCGCGACAACAGCGCGCCCGACAACGATCCGGAGCTGATGGAGATCCTGCGCCGGTTCATCTTCGGAGATGTCTTCGACACCGGGGTGCTCGACGATCGCATCCGTGAGCTGATCACCGTGACGGTGCTGGCTTGCCTGCAGACGTTGCCGCAGCTGAAGGCCCACACGGCCGCAGCGCTCAACGTCGGCGTCCAACCAATCCAGCTCCGCGAGGCCTCCTATCAGCTGGCGCCCTTCATCGGCTTCCCGCGCACGCTCAACGCGGTCGCGACGATCAACGAGGTGTTTCAGGACCGCGGCATCGAGCTGCCCCTTCCGGCCCAAGGCACAGTGTCGGACGCCGACCGGTATTCCAAGGGTCTCGCTGAGCAGACACCCCTGTACGGGAACGAGATCAAAGACGACCTGGCCGACCTGCCCGAACCGTTCAACGAGGCCATGCCGCGGTTCCTGACCGAGTTCTGCTTCGGCGACTTCTACACCCGGGGCGGACTCACCCTGGCCGAGCGCGAACTCCTAGTGCTGTGTGCCCTGGCCACGATCGGCGACACTTCGGCCCAGCTCGGCCCACACGGCCGCGCCTGCATCCAGGTGGGCAACTCCAAGACCGCCGTGGTAGCCGCGCTGGTGCACTGCTTCCCCTACATCGGATTCCCCCGCGCTGTCGCCGCCATCCGCGTGGTCAAGAACCTCTAGTCACCTCAAGGGTCCTCCGAATCTGCGATGAGCAGCCAATCGAGCAACCTAAGGACTGGACGACCATGGATCTATCGACACGTCGGCGGACTCTATCAGGCAGGCGGCTACACCCTGGACTTCATGCTTGCGACTCGTAGTGCGTCGGTCGGGACGGCGATCAGGGCCTGCCTCTCAATCTGCTTGGGACTCATCCCAACCACATCAGGATGCACCTGGACAAATCCCACGCGTGGAGATCAGCCGTCATCAGTCCTGGGTTCGGGAGGAAGCAGTCGTGATCCGGACTGACAGCAACCCAAGCAGGCACGAGCGGCACGACCTGGACCATCTCGCGCGGCTTCACGCTCGGGCCGGACGGTGGTGGATGCGCTCGGACTATCTGCCCGGACCTACGGATCAGATGGTGACTGCCACGGCAGTCCACGCCGATCACGTCAACTGTTCTGATCAAATTGGGTCGGGTCGTCGAGCAGGCAGGAACTGAGGGGCCATGACTGAGGTCGTCCATTGCTAGCGCTGGAGCTACTGGGTTGGGCCGGGTCTGCGCTGCTCGTCTACTCGGTGCTCCAGACCCGCATCCTGCGTCTGCGGGTCCTCAACGGCGTCGCGTCGGCAGTTCTGACGATATTCAACGCAGCGATCGTTGTATGGCCGATGGTCGCCATGAATCTGGTGCTCACGGCAATCAACGCCTTCTACGTCGTTCGACTTGTCCGCCGACGCCACGACGTTGAGACGTTCGAGGTGATCAAGGTCTCGCCGGAGGCCGATTACCTGAAGTACCTGCTGAACCAGTTCCATGCCGACATTCAGCGGTTCAACCCCGGATTCTCTGCAGACGCCACCGCTCGCACCGACTTCGGCTTTCTCATCCTTCGAGGAGCGGAGACGGTAGGTGTAGTGCTGGCCCGAGACGTAGGTGACGGATCAGCGCAGGTTGACCTCGACTACGTCGTGCCGAGGCACCAGGGGTTCACGTTAGGCGAGTTCGTCTACCGATCCGGTGGCCCCCTCGCCACGCTCGGTTACCGCAGGGCAATCGCGCCGCCCGGGATGAAGAACGCAGGCACTTACTGGACCGATGTCGGCTTCCGTCATGAAGGCATGGCCATGGTTCGCGACTTGATCTGACAGCTTCATCGACAGCGGACCGGCGGCGGGCCACGTCACGTCATCAGGAGCGAGAGCCAGGGGTGCTCCCCAACAACCCCGTGCCCCCTTCGTGCCCCCATTCAACCAATATTGGCCAGCCTTGGCCGTTGACAACCGACCATGGTTCTACGCTGAAATCGAACTAATCGTTGACCGCCATTGAGCACTGGACTCGCTCGTAATGCGTCGCTCGGCCGGTCACGTCGGGCAGGAAACCTTACTGCAACAGCCGGCCGGGCGGACAATCCCTGATGTGGCCAAGCCGTTGAGGTGCCGACTCCGGTTGCACAACTGGGAACAGCGCGAAAACCCCCGAGACCCAAGAGCGCTACCAGGTCTGTCGTCGCTGTAACGCCTACAGAGACAGACGGAATGCAGCCCCTGGTGCTGGCGCAGCTGGAGTCACCGGCACAGGCATCGGTTGAGGGGTATCCGAGCTGCGCCGTACAGCACCGGAGGACAGCAACACAGCCGATTCTCAGTGAGTGCGTCATGGTCCATCCGTGTCCGCCGTCGCCTGGACAAGGCCTAGTGCACAATGCCGCGGAGTTCCGGACGATGCGGCTGGAGTGATCAAATGAATGACTCCGCGGTCAACGACCAGCACTAGGCTGTGGCCTGCATCGGACGGCGTTCCTTCACCCTGCGTCGTTAGGAGGACGGGTCCTATGCGATACGGCTCTGGCGCCCTTGCCGTCAAGAAGTGCATCAAGGCGGTCGACCGCGGCATCGGCGCTGTCCTCGAACAATCCGCCGTATCTCGTCAGCGTGAACGCGACGCTGTTGTGCCCAGCCCACTCGGAGACCTCGCGTACGTTACAACCCGCGGCCACCATGATCGCGACAAAGCTGTGCCGAAGTCCGTGGAAGCTGATGTCGTCCAACCCGGCGCGCAGCACGGCCGGCCGCAAGACAGCGCGTCCCCACGAGCGGAAAAGCGGGCCACCCGCCGGAGCGGTGAACACAAGAGCATCTGCAGTCTGGTCAACAAACTCAGAGAGGTGCTGCTCAAGCCGCCGCATGACTGAGCGGGCGACCGGGACGGAACGCTTCGAGCGTGTCGTCTTGGGCTCGTTGTCCAAGGTCACCCGGCCCCGCAACTGGACGGCCGTGGACGTCACGCGAATGCGGGAGCGTAGCGGGTCGATGTCGCGCCTGCGTAAACCTGCGGCTTCTCCCCAGCGAAGTCCGGCGTAGGCGCCGACTAACACGAGGGCGCGGTACTGACGGGGCATCTGGTCGACCAGACGCTCAACCTCGCTTTGCGATAGATAGCGCGGCGGCTTTTGACGCTCAGTAGGAAGGGGCACCGCGGACGCAGGATTGAATTGAAGCCGCTCGTCGGCAATTGCAGCAGCCAAACATTGCCGCAAGGCGAAAACGGCCTTGCGCGTGGTCGCTGCGGACAGCCCCGAACTCAGAAGAGTTGACACCCACTCCCGCACCATCGCGTTGGTGATTCTATTGAGCGGCACCGAACCAAAGTGGGGCAGCACCTGCTTCTTCATCGTCGTTTCGAGCCGTGCCCAAGTGGTTGGCCGAAGATCAAGTCGGGTGGGCAGCCAGCTATGCGCCCACTCGGCAAGACTTAGCTCACCGCGCCTCGGATCTCGCCACGTTGCGGTCGCGAGCGCGACTTCGATCTCAGCCTTCCTGCGCTCAGCGTCAACCAATCTGGTCTTTGTCTCGCTGTGGTGCTTCCCCGAGGCGTCGCGGTAACGCACCTTGTAATGCACAACGGTACGGGTCCGTCCGGAGGAGTCGCGCTGGCGAATGCGACGCCGCTCAATGTGCGCCACGTCACCTCTGGCGCCGGTCGGCTTGAGTGTCGAGCCAAGCCTCGACGGCTGCCCTGCGGTATCGAACGTGACGGCCGATTCTGTAGCCTGCCGGGCCCTCACCCCGGTGCCGCCACCCGTACAGGGTGTCAACAGGCACGCCGAGCATCTCCGACAAGTCGGTGATCGTCAACAGTCGATCAAGCTCGTTGGTCATTTCTCTCCTACAGTTCTGGCTAAGGGGTGACTGGTCCGGGAAGCCGCCGACGATCGCGAGCTTCTGTCGACGTCCCGCATCCTTAAGGCCGATCGCACGTGCTTGGCGGTCGCCGACATATCGGGTAGCACGTTCGGCCTGTAATGACGCTTGATCGTCGAGGCGCATCGTTCCAGGGCGCCTTGCGGTCCCAGACGAGGTCCAACATCGCGACAGCACAACTCCGCCGGCACTCGAGCCCCATGTTTGGGCAAGCGAAGTCGGCTGATCTGGAGCGTGCCGAAGGCATCACCAGTGGGAGTTCTTGCGTCCCTCGCGCGTCCCTGACGGGCGACCCGAGGAGATGCTGGCTGGCTGGTGGTGGTATCAGGCCTAGTCAGCGGCGGTTTTACCTGTAGCCCCGACGGGATTCGAACCCGCGCTACCGCCTTGAGAGGGCGGCGTGCTAGGCCACTACACAACGGGGCCCTAGCTCATGATCATCGTTTTGATGAGACCGCGGAAGCCTACCAACTCCCTTGTCATAGGGCGAATCAGGAGCTTCTGCCTCGCTGGGGTACTAGGACTCGAACCTAGACTAACTGAACCAGAATCAGTCGGGCTGCCAATTACCCTATACCCCACTGGCCTTGCCGAGTCGCCGCAGCCACCCGGGCACGAGGACAAACCTTACTGTAAGCCGCATTTGCCCCCCAAACCGATTCGGGACGTGCGCCATTCCGCCGCCGCAGCGCTGCTCAGTTGAGAGCAACGCGAGTTCGGAGCTTCATCAGCCGAGACAACCCGTACGCCAAAACGGCAAAGAGCGCAAAGCCGCCTACGTCGAACGCGGCGTCGACCCAGCCGATTCCCTTGATCGCCTTGAGTGCGGCAATCGAGGTCGTCAGACCTGCCACCAGGTACGCGAACACGTTGTTGATCACATGAGCCGCGATGCCAGCCTCCAGCCCCCCGGTCCGCCACACCAGCAGTGCAGCGAGCAAGCCGAAGGCGAGCCGGTCAGCGAACAGCGGCAGATTCTGGGTGCCGTGCAGCAGGGCGAAGATCAACGAAGAGGCGATGATGCCGAACCATGGACGGGCGACGAGGCTGCCGAGGGCCTGCAGGAGATAGCCGCGGAAGAAGATCTCTTCGGCGGCCGCCTGAATCGGTGAGGTAAGCAAGATCACCACAAGGAAACCCCAGAAGCCTTTTTGAGGTTGGTAGGAGAGTTCCTTGCCAACCGTCGTGGAGAGCAGCATCACACCGTTCAGAACGACCGCGGCAATCGCCAAGCATGCCAAGAGATAGCGCCAGCGGATCCGGGGCTGTACCGATGACAGCCATCGGGGCCGCATGTGATGAACCGCGGCCATCAAACCCCAAGCAATCGGGATCAATGCGGCGAGGCCAACGTTGACCGACAGCATGCCGATCGGTAGCTCGAAGGCGAAGGCCTTCGCAAAATAGTCCTGGTACCGCTGGCCACCAGCCGTGGTGGCCCAGAAGAGCGTGACCAAGACTTGGCTCACCACTGTTGTCACGAGCAGGAAGAGCGAAAGACCAAAGACCACACCCAGCACCGAGCGCCACCACATGTACGACTCACCGCGCAGGATCTGCGGGTAGGAAGCGCCATCCGGCGGCAGAACACCACTCTCAGCGATCGACGCCGGCGAGGGCGCCGCCGGCGTCGGCTTGGGTGGCTGGCGGCTTGCGACGGATGGAGACTTCGCGGGCCGGGCAGCCGGATCGGCCTCGCCGGAACGCACGGCGGGATTGCCCGACCGGTTTCGTACTTTCGAAGTGCTGTTGGCTGCGACAGCGGATCGCTTTTGCTTGGTCACGATCCCAGTCGTCCGGCGTCAATCCGCCCGTTATCCGACTCGGCGAGGTCCGGCTCTCCCAGCTGTGCCAGCGCTGCAGCGATCCGCGCAAGCGCAGACTCTCGGCCGAGCAACTCGATCGACTCGAACAGTGGCGGTGAGATACGGCTGCCAGTGATCGCCGCGCGGACCGGCCCGAAGGCGAGCCGTGGCTTCAACCCGAGATCGTCGACCAGCGCCGTACGCAACGCCGCCTCGACGCTGGCGTGATCGAAGTCTGACACCGCATCAAGCGCCTGGTACGCCGCTGTCAGCGTCGGCGCGGAGTCCGGCGACAGTCCGGCATCGGCCGCGATCGTGATCTTGTCATCGGCCAGGAACAGGAAGGCCAACATCCCGGCCGCCTCGGACAAGGTGTTGATCCGCTCCTGGACCAATGGGGTTGCCGCGGCCAGTCGGTCTCGCTCCTCCGGCAACGGCGGCTCGCTGATCAGTCCGGCAGCCGCCAGGAAGGGCACCAGCTGGTCGGTCAGTTGGGCCAGCGGAAGCATCCGAATGTGCGCGGCGTTGATGGCCTCGCACTTCTTGGGGTCGAATCGGGCGGGATTGGCGTTCACCCGTCGGATGTCGAAAGCCTCGACCATTTCGCCGATGGCGAACACGTCACGATCCTCGGCGATGGCCCAACCGAGCAAGGCAAGGTAGTTGAGCAACGCCTCGGGCAGATAGCCCTTCTGCTGATACTCGGCCAGGCCAGATCCCTTGTCCCGCTTGGACAGCCGCCGATTGCCCTCACCCAGCACCGTCGGAAGGTGACCGAAAGCGGGAGTTCGTCCGCTGCCGACCCCAATCTGCTTGAGCGCGTCATAGAGCACGATCTGCCGTGGTGTAGACGGGAGCAGGTCCTCCCCGCGCAGCACGTGTGTGATCTTCATCAGCGAGTCGTCCAAGGGGTTGACCAAGGTGTAGAGGGGCTCGCCGTTGCTGCGCACGATGACGTAATCGGGTACATGGGTCGCGGCGAAGCGCACCGGCCCACGTACGAGATCATCGAAGTCGATGTCCGCATCAGGTACGCGCATCCGGACCACCGACGGAACCGACATCGCTTCGAGCTCGGCGACCCGCTGCTCGCTGAGGTTGCGGCAGAACCCGTCGTAGCCCGACGGCGATCCGGTAGCTCGTGCCGCTTCCCGAGCCTCGATCTCCTCGCGACTACAGAAGCATCGATACGCCAGCCTTGCCGCGAGCAGCTTGCCGACAGCGTCGCGGTAGATGTCTCCGCGCTCGGTCTGGACATAAGGACCGTACGGGCCGCCGACCAGTGGTCCCTCGTCCCACGTCAGACCGAGCCAGGTGAGCGAGTCGTAAAGAACCTGGTACGACTCGTCGAGATTGCGGCCTGCATCGGTGTCCTCCACCCGCAGCACGAAGGTGCCACCGTAATGCCTGGCAAAGACCCAATTGAACAATGCGCTGCGTACGTTGCCGACGTGCAGGTTGCCGGTCGGGGACGGAGGAAACCGTACGCGCACCTGATCGGGCGCAACGTCGCCGAGTACAGCCGAATCGTCTCGCGCCCTGGCATCCTCGACCCGAGTGCTCCCGCCAGTCACTGCCCCGCCTCATTCGATGTTGCTTCCGGTTGCGGGCCGGCGATCGGGTTCGTCAGGGTGCCTATTCCCTCGATGTCGATGCTTACCACCTGCCCGGGCAACATCGGCCCGACGCCTGGTGGCGTGCCGGTCAAGATCACATCGCCTGGCAGCAGTGTCGTGTATGAGGAGATGTAGGCCACCAGTTCTGGGATGGTGAAGATCATCTCCTTGGTATTGCCGTCCTGGCAGGGCTCGCCGTCCAAGGTCGTGCGAATCGCGAGAGCGGCAACCTCTTCGAGTCCCTGATGCGTGGTGATCCACGGTCCGAGCGGACAGAAGGTGTCGTAACCCTTGGCCCTTGCCCACTGCCCGTCCGTCCGCTGCAGATCGCGGGCCGTGACGTCGTTGGCGACCGTGTAACCGAAGATCACCTCAGGCACACGGGAGATCGGGACCTCCTTGCAGATGCGCCCGATCACGAGTGCGAGCTCGCCCTCGTAGCTCACCTCACGGCTCGCGGCTGGGTAGATGATCGGCTCACCCGGTCCGATCACCGAGGTGTTCGGCTTGAAGAAGGTGAGCGGAGTCTTCGGCACTTCCTCGCCCATCTCAGCCGCGTGTGCGGCGTAGTTACGACCGACAGCAACGATCTTGCTCCGCGGGATCACGGGCGCCAACAGGCGTACGCTGTCGAGCTCCTTGCGCTCCCCCGTCAGTTTCACTGACATGGCAATCGGATCGCCGGTCAACACCGACACTGTGTCGGGATAGCGTCCACCGTCGCCGGCAAGCTCGACGACTCCATACTGTGGGTCTCCGCCAGTTGCGAAACGGGCAATGCGCACCGAAGTAGCCTATCCAGCATGGCGCGAGTGACCAGCCCACTGCACGCTCAGCTGTTCCACGCCATCGATCTCATCCGCACCAAGCGCGACGGCGGTGAGCTGAAAAATGCTCAGATCGACTGGCTGATCGCTGCCTATACCGCCGATCAGATTGCTGACGAGCAGATGGCGACCCTCGCCATGGCGGTGATGTTTCGCGGGCTGAGCCGGCGCGAGCTGCGGCGCTGGACGCGTGCCATGATCAACTCAGGTGAGCGGCTCGACTTCTCCAAGCTCTCCAGGCCGACTGTCGACAAGCACTCCACCGGCGGCGTGGGCGACAAGATCACGCTTCCGCTCGCTCCGCTCGTTGCCGCCTGTGGGGTGGCAGTGCCGCATCTCTCCGGACGTGGTTTGGGGCACACCGGTGGCACGCTCGACAAGCTCGAGTCGATCCCTGGTTGGCGGGCCTCGTTGACCAATGAGGAGATGCTGCGCCAGCTCGAGAATGTTGGCGCGATGATTTGCGCGCCAGGGGCAGGACTGGTGCCGGCTGACAAGAAGCTCTATGCGCTCCGCGACGTCACCGGAACCGTCGAGTCGATCCCACTGATCGCCTCCTCGATCATGAGCAAGAAGCTCGCCGAGGGCGCTACCGCCCTGGTCCTGGACGTCAAGGTCGGTTCGGGCGCCTTCATGAAGACGGCCGATTCGGCGCGCGAGCTCGCAAAGACCATGGTCGGGCTCGGACGAGCCGAAGGGGTCACCACCGTGTCGCTCCTCACCGACATGTCGGTCCCGCTCGGCCGTACCGCTGGCAACGCCTTGGAGGTGGCGGAAGCAGTCGAAGTGCTGGCAGGTGGTGGACCTGCCGACGTGATCGAGCTGACCATAGCGCTGGCACGGGAGATGATCGCTGCTGTCGGGCGCGACGATCATGATCCGGCCGACTTGCTGGCTTCTGGCGCTGCGATGGACGTTTGGCGTTCCATGATCAGGGCGCAGGGCGGCGATCCGGACGCAGATCTCCCGGCCGCTCGAGAGACCGACGTGATCACCGCGGAGCGTGACGGCGTTCTGCAATCGCTGGATGCGCTGGCTGTGGGTGGGGCCGCTTGGCGGCTGGGAGCCGGCCGCACCCGCAAGGAGGATGCCGTGCAAGCAGGCGCCGGAGTCGTCTTGCACGCCAAGCCCGGCATGCGCGTACGAGCCGGTCAGCCGTTGATCACCTTGCACGCCGACGATGCGGACCGTTTCGCTCGGGCGCGTGAAGTATTGGCAAACGCCTACACCGTCGGCACGGAAGACCCGATGCCTCGTCCGCTCATCCTCGATCGAGTGACATAGCGCCCACCTCTACTGCGACGTCATCCTCAGCACGGATGAGGCCATAAAGGTACGCGTCGCTGAGCGCCTCCCAGGACGCCTCGACGATGTTCTGGCCAACGCCGACGGTCGTCCAGGCGCTAAGGCCGTCCGTGGTCTCGATGAGCACCCGGACGGTGGCGTCGGTGCCATGACCCTGGTCGAGGATCCGCACCTTGTAGTCGATGAGCTCGAACTTCGCGACGGCCGGGTAGGCCGGAAGGAGTGCGTTGCGTACCGCGTGATCAAGGGCGTTGACCGGGCCGTTGCCCTCCCCCACGACACGCTGGCTCTGGCCCTTCGCGGTCAGCCGTACGGTGCACTCGGTGTCGGTCTCTTGTCCGTGTGTCGACTGGGTGAAGACGCGCCAGGAATGCACCGTGAAGTACTCCGGCAGTTGCCCGAGCTCACGCCGCAGCAGCAGCTCGAAGCTCGCGTCGGCCGCCTCGTAGGTGTACCCGGCCGCTTCAGCGTCTTTCACCCGGTCGGTGATCCGAGCCGCGAGTTCGCGGTCGGAGAGGTCGAATCCCAGTTCCTCCCCCTTGATCTGGATGTTTGCCCGACCCGCCATGTCGGACACGAGCATCCGCATGTCGTTGCCGACCAGAGCAGGGTCGATGTGCTGGTAGAGGTTGGGATCCACTTTGATCGCGCTGGCATGCAGGCCCGCCTTGTGGGCGAACGATGACAGACCAACATAAGGCTGACGAGCGCTCGGTGGGACGTTCGTCACCTCTGCGATTGCATGCGCGAGGCGGGTTGCCTCACGCAGCGAGCCGGCCGGAAGCAGCGGCCAGCCGTACTTGAGCTCGAGATTTGCGACCACCGAGAGCAACTCGGCGTTGCCCGTGCGCTCACCGTAGCCGTTCACCGTTCCCTGGACGTGCATGACTCCGGCGTCCACCGCCGCCAAGGCATTGGCTACGGCGCAACCCGAGTCGTTGTGGGTGTGGACGCCGAGTTGCACACCGACTTCGCTCGCAGCCGTCACGATCTCTCCGACCCAGGGCGGGAGCATGCCGCCGTTGGTATCGCAGAGCACGACGACCTCGGCACCGGCCTCGGCCGCGACGCGCACGGCCTCCAGCGCGTACGCCGGATTCTCTCGATATCCGTCGAAGAAGTGCTCGCAATCGACGAAGACCCGCTGACCCTCGGCGCGAAGGTGCTGCACCGTGTCGCTGATCATCTCTAGGTTCTCGGCCAGTGTGGTGCGTAGCGCCTGTTCGACATGCCGGTCGTGGCTCTTGGCCACGATGCACGCGATAGGTGCACGCGACTCACGAACAGCGGCAGTTAGCGGGTCGTCGGCGGCCTTCATCCCAACGCGCCGAGTAAAGCCGAAGGCCACCAGCTGGGCATTCTTCAACCTGAGTGCTCCATCGGCCATCGCGGCAAAGAACGAGGTGTCGTTCGGATTGGCACCAGGCCAGCCGCCTTCGATGAAGTCCACGCCGAGCTCATCGAGCAGGGCGGCAATGGCCAGCTTGTCCGGCACCGAGAGGTTGAGGCCCTCCTGCTGCGAGCCGTCACGAAGGGTGGTGTCGAAGACATGGAACTCGGCCGGCTTGGCCCTCAGCTGGGAAAACATTCGGATCCTCAGGTCGATTGTTGGATGTCCTGGCATGTCCTGGCATGAAAAAACCTCCCGTGTCGAACAGGAGGTTGCGCGCGCTGATGGACGGTCAGCGCGCTAACAAATAATCACCGCCAGGAACTGCATGCCCCACAGTGTTCCCTAGATATCGCAAAATTGCCAGCAGAGCCGCCGAGTTGTCAGCGCATATGTCGTCAGAGCGGCCGTTGACGCGGACAAGTCGGCGTTTGCTAGAGGATGCGACGGAGCCAGCCGTGGGTGTCTGCTGTGCGTCCGTACTGAATGTCCAGCAGCTTCTGCCGAAGCGCCAGGGTTGTCTCGCCACTTTCCCCCGAGCCGACCTGATAGCTGTCTGCACTGTTTTTCAGTGTGCCGATGGGAGTGACCACGGCTGCGGTACCGCAGGCGAAGAGCTCGGTTATTGTCCCTGACCTCACGCCGTCCAGCAGTTCGTCGATTCCAATCCGGCGCTCGACCGGAGTCAGCCCAAACTCCGCTGCCAAGGTCAAGATCGAGTCGCGGGTGACTCCTTCGAGGATCGACCCGGTGAGCTCCGGCGTCACCAGTTCATTCTCAGTCGTGATCAGATAGACGTTCATGCCGCCAAGCTCCTCCAGCCAGCGGTGCTCAGCGGCGTCTGCGAACATCACTTGATCACAGCCCTGGTCAGCCGCCTCCTGCTGGGCGATCAAGCTAGCGGCGTAATTGCCGCCGCATTTGGCCGCACCTGTTCCCCCTGGCGCCGAGCGAGAGTAGCTCGTTGAGATCCAAATTCTCACCGGTTTGACGCCAGATGCGAAGTAGCTGCCGGCAGGACTGGCTATGCAGCAATACGTCACTCGCTTCGAGGGTCGAACACCGAGAAACGCCTCGGTCGCGAACATGAATGGCCTGAGATACAGACTCTGTTCGGGAGCGGTTGGCACCCAGGCGACATCGGCGGCAATCAGTTCGTCGATGCTGCAGAGAAAGTCGTCGGCCGGCATCGTCGGGAGAGCCAGGCGCTGAGCCGATCGGACCAACCGCTCGGCGTTCTGGTCCGAACGGAAAGTCCAGATCGTGCCATCTTCGTGTCGATACGCCTTGAGGCCCTCGAAGATCTGCTGGGCATAGTGCAGCACGGCGGTCGCCGGGTCCAGCGAGAACGGCCCGTACGGCACGATCGCCGAGTCGTGCCAGCCATCAGCTGCGGTCCATGTCGCTACTGCCATGTGGTCAGTGAAGTACATCCCAAATCCCGGGTTGGCCAGAATGGCGCTGCGTTCGCTTTCGCTGCGTGGCTTTGGGTTGGACCGGAGTTCGAACTGAAGGCTCACATCTGTCGCTTTCGATCGTGGTGCAGACGTGGGCGTCCGCACCGTGCTGCTGGCGGTCACGCTACCGCCACCTCCCTGAGACCTCGTCGTTGAAGGGCATCGGCGACGGCTACGATGCGCCGGTGACCCACGCGAGTACGACAACTGGTGAAGATCTTCCTCGGCAAGCCGGCCGGTCTTTCAACCTTGCTGTCATCGGCGGTGACGGAATCGGGCCAGAGGTGGTCGCCGAGGGGCTCAAGGTACTCGATGCCGTCACCGGAAGCGGTGTCTTCACACCGACTCCCTACGATCTCGGAGCCAGCCGCTGGCAACGGACCGGTGAGGTACTCCCGGACTCTGTGCTGGGCGAACTCGCCGCCGCCGACGTGATCTTGTTCGGAGCCGTGGGTGCCGCTCCCGGCGCCACGGACGTGCCCAGCGGATTGCTGGAGCGCGGGCTGCTGTTGAAGCTCCGCTTCGCTTTCGAACACTACGTGAATCTCAGGCCTAGCCGGCTGTATCCCGGCGTACCAACGCCGCTCGCCGAGAACGTGATCGCCGGCACGACCGTGGACTTCGTGGTGGTTCGTGAGGGCACCGAAGGGCTGTACTGCGGCAATGGAGGTCTGGTACGCACCGGTACACCCCAGGAAATCGCAACCGAGGTGAGCGTCAACACCGCGTACGGAGTCGAGCGAGTCGTACGCGACGCCTTCGAGCGCGCGACGAGGCGGCGTAACAAGATCACGTTGGTGCACAAGCACAACGTCCTCGTCAATGCCGGCGGGTTGTGGAACCGCATCTTTCAGGCGGTGGCTGCTGAGTACCCAGGAGTCGTCACCGACTACCTGCATGTCGATGCGGCAACGATCTTCCTGGTCACCGATCCTGGCCGCTTCGACGTCATCGTGACCGACAACCTCTTTGGTGACATCCTTACTGATCTTGCAGCAGCAGTCACCGGTGGAATCGGCCTGGCCGCGAGCGGCAACATCAATCCGGACCGGCGCTTTCCGTCGATGTTCGAGCCCGTTCATGGATCGGCTCCCGATATCGCGGGTCTGGGCACCGCCGACCCGACGGCGACGATCCTCTCGGTCGCGTTGCTGTTGGATCATTGTGGACTCTCCGAAGAAGCGGCCCGGATCGAACGGGCGGTAGTTGCAGACATCGCTGCGCGTCCGCCCGGTCACTCCCGAACGACAAGCGAGATTGGTGACGCCATCGCTGCTGCGGCGTAATTTGATTGCTCCGTATTTGATTGCTCCGCTCGCTGCGCTCGCTCTGTCTAATGGCTCGCTTCGCTCGCTGCGATGTTCGCCGGGGAGCCGCCGCCTTCGTCGGATCCGACGAAGCGACTGTGTCGGAAGATCAGCTCTGTTCTCGATTTGTTTCTTCGGCTCCTCCTGCAGATCGGCGGCGCGAACATCGCGGGCGCGGATCGCGCTTTGTAGCCGCCTACTTCGTCGTCACTCCGGGACCAAAAGCGTGTCCCCTCGCTCCTCCTCAGCACGGCGCCGCGCGATCCGTATCATCTGGCGACGTCTCGACGTATGGGCTGGACCGCAACCTCAGCTCGGGTCGCCGGCCTTGTGGGCGCGAGCCTGGAGAATCGCGGGTACGACCGAATGTTCCTTGCGGGCCCGCCGACGTGGCTGATCGGCGTGCACCTGATGCCGACGGTCAGCAACGACAGTCCATGCGTCCGGATACATGTCGTACATGAGCTTTTCCTATTAGTAGCTGGATCAAGACAAGAAAATAGTAGGACGTCCAACTATCTGCTGCCCACATAGTAAGCCGATCCATTCCACATCGTGGAACGCCCGATCTATTGCTGCCAGACTATTGAAGTGAGCGCTCCTCCCGATCTGCCCGAGTTGGTGATCAGGGCACTGCGGATGTCGTTGGAGCGCGGCTACGTGCAGGCTTCGCGTACCGAGACTGGGCGATTGCTTGCTGCTTTGGCAGCCACCCGAACCGGAACGATCGCCGAATGCGGGACCGGATGCGGAGTTGGTGCTGCCTGGCTTCGTAGCGGTGCACCGAAGAAGACTCGGGTGATCACCGCAGAGCTCGACCCTGAATTGGCGCATGGGGTGATGGACATGTTCGCCGGTGACGACATCGACGTCATGCATGCCGACTGGAGCAGCCTGGCCGAGCACGCGCCCTTTTCGTTGATCTTCATGGACGCGACCAGCGCCAAGGGTTGGCCGCGGGAACGTATCGTCGGGCTGCTTCAAGAAGGCGGCATGATCGTCTTGGACGACTTCACGCCTTGCCAGACGTGGCCACCCCTTGATGGCGGTCGCGTGGACACCCTCCGTCTGGAGTGGCTTTCCGACGAGCGTTTTACCAGCGTCGATGTCATGGTCGCCGAAGACACCTCGGTGGTGATCGCCGTCAAGAAGTAGCGGGGTGCCGACGGTGTCGATTGTGATCAAATCGATGCCTGAGGTTTATATACGCCGACTGCTCAGTCAGGGCACCCTTGGGCTATGGCCCGGAGACGCTCTCGGCCTGGAAGCGATCACCGACACCAGCCCCTACGGGTGCTCGCAGGCACAGCGTTGATGCTGGGGTCGGTTGCGGTTGCGTTGGCGATCCTGACTCATTACGCCGGAGCTTGGGGCGTGCCCTATTTCAGCTTCACCACAGATCGCGGCTCGACCTGCAAGAACGCCCTGGCTGGCTACACCTGCTCACCGATGACGCTCGCTGACGTCGAGTACTTTGGCGACGTCAGTCTTCCCGACGACAGTTCGGTTGTCGCTGGGACCTATCACGCCACCTACGATTACCAGATGGAAGCGGTGATCGAGGTGCCGTCGGCGTCGGCCGATCAAGCACTGACCGACCTCAACGACGCGTACGGCAACTGCATCTCCGACCGCCCCTCCCCCTTGAGTACAACGGGAATGCGCCAAACCTGCGTGATCGCCAACGAGGACGGCCTAGATGAGAACAACGAGCTGAGCAGCCGCATCTACATGATCGGAACCGGCGTCCGCACGGACGGCACCCGTATCATCGGAATGGTGATCAGGTCCCGCTAGTCATCGCGGGGCCCTTCGACAAGCTCAGGGCGCAATTCACCGCCACCCTGCAACAAGATCACGGCGCATCCAGCCATGGCCTTCCCCAACGGGCCACCAGACGACCCGAGGTCATGGCCGCCCGCTGATCTTGAGAGAGCAGCGAACGCGGAGGGCAGCCTTTGTTCGGCGGGGCTGAAGATCTTGAAACCTGACCAAACAGCGCACTCAACGCTGCCGCCCAAGGTCTTGGTAAACCCCGCCGAGCAAAGGCTGGTCTTCGCGTTCGCTTCCCGGCTGACGGTAGATCAGCGCGCGGCAGTGCCCTCGACATAGTCGTCGTCGTGGCTCTTGACCCATGACATCAGCTCCCGAAGCTCGCGACCGACGGCCTCGATCGGGTGCTTCTCCGCAGCTTCCCGGAAGGCCTTGAACTCCGGCGCCCCAGCATCTTGATCGTTTATGAAACGGGCAGCGAACGAGCCGTCCTGGATGTCAGCGAGTACACCCTTCATGTTTTCCCGCACATGGTCGTCGATGATGCGCGGCCCGGAGACGTAGTCCCCGTACTCGGCCGTGTCGGAAACGCTCCAGCGCTGCTTCGCGATTCCGCCTTCATACATCAGGTCGACGATCAGCTTGAGCTCATGCAGGCACTCGAAGTAGGCCACCTCCGGCTGATAGCCGGCTGCGGTGAGCGTCTCGAAGCCTGCCTGAACCAGCGCTGAAGCCCCGCCGCACAACACGGCCTGTTCGCCGAACAGATCGGTCTCGGTCTCCTCGGTGAAAGTCGTCTTGATACCACCGGCGCGTAGCCCCCCGATCCCCTTCGCGTACGCGAGCGCGAGATCCCATGCCTTGCCAGATGCGTCCTGCTCGACAGCCACCAAGACGGGCACACCACGGCCTTCCGAATACTCCCGGCGCACCAGGTGACCCGGACCCTTGGGCGCCACCAGCGCGACATCGACACCCTCCGGCGGCTTGATGTAGCCGTAACGAATGTTGAAGCCGTGACTGAAGAACAACGCGTCGCCAGGCACCAGGTTCGGCTCAATCGCCGCCGCGTAGACCTTGCGCTGCGCTGGATCCGGGGTCAGGACCATGATCAGGTCCGCCTCTTCGCACGCCTCGTACGGCCCCAGCACGCGAAGGCCCTGGGCCTCGGCTTTGTCCCGGCTCTTGCTGCCTTCCGGCAGACCGACGCGTACGTCCACACCTGAGTCGCGCAGCGATAGCGCGTGAGCGTGGCCCTGGCTGCCGAAGCCCAGCACGGCGACATTGCGACCCTGGATGAGGGACAGATCGGCATCTCCGTCGTAGAACATCTCTGCAGGCACTTCGTGGTTCTCCCTTGAGTGAGTTGGTGCTGGTGAAAGTTAGCGCACGGCGGCTGCGGCTCAGAAGGCGCCCTTCGACAAGCTCAGGGCAATGCCACAGGCCCGAGGTGCATCTAACACAGACTCGCGGCGCGCAGCTATCCGGCGCGAACGGCCCTGAGGCGCTCGTTGCGCTGGTTGCGATCGGTCAGTGATCGATTGCCGCGCCCGAGGGCGACGAGGCCGGACTGTACGAGCTCACGAATCCCGTAAGGCTCGAGCAGATCGAGCAGCGCGGCCAGCTTCGCCGGGCTACCGGTGGCTTCGACAGTGATGATCTCCGAGGTGAGGTCGACCGCTTTGGCGCCGAAGAGCCCGATGATCTCGATGAGCTGGCTGCGAGTCTCCGCGGAGGCTTTGACCTTGACCAGGACGAGTTCGCGACGCACTGCGCTGTCCTCCAGCTCAACGATCTTGAGCACTTCGATCAGCTTGTTGAGCTGCTTGGTGATCTGCTCCAGAACGACGTCTTCCACATTCACCTGAAGGGTCATGCGTGACATCTCGGGTGACTCGGTCGGCCCGACCGCGAGCGACTCGATGTTGTAGCCGCGCCGCGAGATCAGGCCAGCGATCCGCGCTAGGACACCGGGCTTGTTCTGGACGAGCACGCTCAACGTGTGCGTGCTGGGACCGGTCGCCATCACAGATCCTCCTGTTCCCAGTTCGGCGCCATGTCGCGAGCCACCTTGATCTCGTCGTTGCTGGTGCCGGCCGCCACCATCGGCCAGACCATGGCGTCCTTGTGAACGACGAACTCCACCACGACGGGCACATCGTTGATCGAATTGGCCTTTTCGATCACCGCGTCGACGTCAGCGGGCTCCTCGGCACGCAGCCCGACGCATCCCATGGCCTCGGCGAGCTTCCCGAAGTCGGGGATTCGGTTGGTCTTCAGGTCCGTATTGGAATAGCGGCCTTGGTAGAACAGGGTCTGCCACTGCCGGACCATGCCGAGACTCTGATTGTTGATCACCGCGATCTTGATCGGAATCCCTTCCAGGGCACAGGTAGCAAGCTCTTGGTTGGTCATCTGGAAGCAGCCGTCGCCATCGATTCCCCAAACGATCTTGTCGGGTACGCCGACCTTGGCACCCATCGCCGCCGGCACGCAGTACCCCATCGTGCCCAGGCCGCCTGAATTGAGCCAACGCCCTGGCAGCTCCCACGGCAGGTAATGCGACGCCCACATCTGGTGCTGTCCAACGCCAGCGGCGTAGTAGGCGTCTGCTCCAGTGATCTCACCGATCCGCTTGATCACATACTGCGGCGACAGACTTCCGTCCTCGGGCTCGTCGTAGCCGGTTGGGTAGCGCCGCTTGAGATCTTGTAGGTAGCTGACCCATTCGTCGATGATCAGCGGACGGTCGCGCCGGAGCAGGCTGATCAGCTGGGAGATCACCTCTTTGCAGTCGCCGACGATGGGCACATCCGCTACCCGATTCTTGGAAATCTCGGCCGGGTCGATGTCGGCGTGGATGACCTTGGCCAGTGGCGCAAAGGTGGACAGCTTGCCGGTGACTCGGTCGTCGAAGCGGGTGCCGAGCGCGATCAGCAAGTCGCTGCGCTGCAGCGCCCCGACTGCGGGGACCGTGCCATGCATCCCTGGCATGCCCATGTTGAGCGGGTGGCTATCTGGAAAGACACCACGGGCCATCAACGTCGTGATCACCGGAATGCCCGAGAGCTCGGCGAGCTCCTTGAGCTCGGCCCACGCGCGGGCTCTCACCACTCCGCCGCCGACGTACAGCACGGGACGGCGAGATTCGACGATCATCCGACACGCTTCACGCATCTGCTTGCCGTGGGGCCTGGTCACCGGACGGTAGCCGGGAAGGTCCAGCTGACGCGGCCACTCGAAGCGCGTCTTCGCCTGGAGTGCATCTTTGGTGATGTCGACGAGCACCGGCCCTGGGCGGCCCGTCCCGGCAATGTGGAATGCCGATGCGATTGCCGCGGCAATGTCTCCTGGCTTGGTGATCAAGTAACTGTGCTTGGTGATCGGCATCGTGATGCCGCGGATGTCGGCCTCCTGGAAGGCATCGGTGCCGATGGATGCACTGCCAACCTGTCCGGTGATCGCCACGATCGGCACGGAGTCCATGTGCGCGTCCGCGATCGGGGTGACGAGGTTCGTCGCGCCGGGCCCCGAGGTGGCCATGCACACCCCGACCTTTCCGCTGACCATGGCGTAGCCTTCGGCCGCATGGCCGGCACCTTGCTCGTGGCGCACCAAGATGTGGCGGACCTTGTCGGAGTCGAACAGTGGGTCGTACGCCGGAAGGATCGCGCCGCCTGGAATCCCGAATACGACATCCGCCCCCACGCGCTCGAGCGATCTGACGAGAGACTGGGCTCCGGTCAGCTCATCTGCACTGTCGTTGTCCGACATGTCGGGTCTCCTTGCCCTGACGATCCCGCCCGTTGGATTTCCGTTATTGGGGGGATCAGTTGTGGATGTTACGCCTGCGACCTCAGGCCTTCGCGCCAACAAAAAACCCTCGCTGCCGGCTGGCAGTCGAGGGAGCGCGTCGGTGATTGAGCGTTTTGCTCAGCCGACACGCTGACGTACGAGAAGGATTCCTGCGATGCGCACGCCGTAACAATAGCTGCCCTGGATGGGGAGTCCAATCTGGCGGTACCGCGTCTTGCGATCCGGAAGGACGCTCGGAGGCCCTAGTAAACGCCTGCTTTCCAGCGACGTAGGGTCGTGAGATGCGCCGTGCCGTCGCCGCGCTCTGTCTCGTAGTCCTCGTCGGGTGCGCTCGTACGCCACCCAGTCCTCCGGCCGGCGATCCCTCACCCGCGAGCACCAGCGCGTCATCGGCACCAAGCGACAGCCCGAGCGCTCCTTCGCCGAGCCGCAGATCAGTTACCAGTCCCAAACCGTCTGCGCCTCCGCGACCAGCCATGGACGCGCGTGCTGCGCTGCGGGACATTGTTCACCTGGCCTCCGACATCGGCCCGCGAGAGGCAACGTCGCGCAATTTCGCGGAAGCGGCAGCGTTTGTCCAAACCCGATTCGAGCGGCTCGGTTACGACGTACGGCGGACCAAGGTGCGGGTGCCGGCTGGCGACTCTTGGGGTACGCCAGTGCGCCGTGGCACGTCCGTCAATGTGATCGCCGAGCCGAAAGGCTTCGACCCACGCAAGCCATACGTGGTGATCGGGGCACACCTGGACACCATTCCGGTCGCGCCCGGCGCAGAAGACAACGCCTCCGGAATCGCCGTCATGTTGCAGCTGGCCGAAATGGCGAGCCAACAAACAGCAGCGTTCCCGGTGCAGTTCATCGCCTTCGGTGCCGAGGAGCCACGTGGCAGCGGTGACGCGCTGCACCACTTCGGCTCGCGGCAATTCGTGGCCGGCCTCAGCCGTTCGGACCGTCGGACGATCCAGGCAATGGTGGCCCTGGATCGCGTGGGCGTGCCCGCTGGCTACGTACCGATCTGTACAGCAGACACCAAGGGCAGCCGGCTCCGGGACGCGATCCGGGCGGCGGCGCGTCGAGCCCAGATCGATACTCGAGCATGCTCGAACCGCACCAGCGATCACTGGTCGTATGCGAAGGTCGGCGTTTCCGCAGTCCGGCTGGGAGGCATACCTTATGCGGGTTACCACTCTCGGGGCGACGTGCCACGCGTCGTCGACCGGCGCCAGCTTGATCGCGTAGGCCGGACGGTATGGGCCTGGCTGGAGACACTCAACTAGACCGCAGAACTCACGAGGGCAGCGCGAAGGGACCGCGGCTGGTACGCCAAACGTCAGTGAGGATGCGCTGCGCGCGATTTCCCCGAATGAGCCGCGGGGTGAAGGTCGAGTCGATCAGATACGGCACAGGCTCGACCGCCTTCACTTTGTCGCCCCACAGCACGATCTCCAGGAAGATACCTTCGCGAGTCTTGGTCTGGAAGTCCATGTCGAAAACGAAATTGCCGAGCGAATGCACCACGACCGCGGAGCCGGCCATCTCCCAGCCCTGAACCCAGTGCGGATGCCCACCGATCACCAGGTCTGCACCGGCATCAGCGAACGCCCGCGCGGCCAGCCGCTGGCTCGACTCCGGACGATGGGTGTATTGAGTCCCCCAGTGGGTCAGCACGATCACGACATCAACCCGCTCGTCCAGTGCTCGGATGTCGGAGGTAATGCGCCGGAGTGCTGCACGGTCGAGCGGACCGGTGCGTGGTGGCATGTTGAGCCGATTGGTGCCCGCGCGAGTGCGGGTCGCCGCGGGCGTCTCGCCGATGGAGTCGACCGCGAGGAAGCCTACGCGTACACCGTCTCGTCTCCATGATCACCGGGCGGCGGGCCGCGGCCAGATCTTGCCCGGCTCCGACGGTGTCGATCTTGGCTTTCGCGAAGCGGGCAAGCGTCTGGCGCAGGGCGCGGTCGCCGTAGTCACCAGTGTGGTTGTTGGCCAAAGAAAGCAGGTCGAACCCGGCCGCTCGCAGTCCTGAGGTCACCCGCGGGCTGGCGGCGAAAGAGTCGCCACCCTGGGTGGGGGAACCGGAGCTGGACAGGGTCGACTCGAAGTTGCCGACCGTGATCTCCGCAGCAGCCAATCGCTTGGCGAGAGGCTTCAGCGGCGCGCCTGGATCAGCTCGATGCCGATCGCCGACCCGGCGCCCCAACATGATGTCGCCAACCGCGGCAAGCGTGGTGATCTCGGGCACTGGTCGGCGAGATTGCGTATACGGAGCGGATAGCGCTGCGGGTCTCGGAGAGGATCGCGACCTCCGACGGTCAGTACTCGGACCCGCGCATCAACGGCATCCGCCGGAACGATGCCGAGCACATTCGGGCTCGCCCGGACCGCACGCAGCACGTCGCCTGCTTGGTGATTCTTCGTGGTGAGCACCCGCATCTCGTCACCTGATTGTCCGATGGCCGACCACCGGTTCGCTCCTGAGGCGACGACCCTCCGGGCCTCCGCAACCGCCACGTCGGCGGTCGGGCGCGTGACATTGACCACGAGCGCCAACGGCATCAGATGCTCGATTGGCAAAGGCGTCGAGGTGGGCGACCGACTGGCGGGTGAGGTGGGTGACGAAGGCGCGGTCGTTGAGGCTGAGGAGAGTGGTTGCGGCGCATTCTCGCCTGGCGCCTGGCAGCCGGCCAGCAGCACCGTGACCAGCGCCGCGGCTGCTGCTGGTCCCCTCATTCGGCCAGCGTAGGTGCCCCACGGGAGCCGGTGGTTGTGCCGCCCGACTGAAGATCAACGCTCTCAAGTGCAGCAGCTACGGCAGCCTCAACATGAAGCCGTGTGGTCGGAAAGAGCGGAACAGGACTGTCAGAGGCGCCGATCAGCATCTCGATCTCCGTGCATCCGAGAACGACACCCGCTGCGCCCGCGTCCACAAGCCGGCCGATGACAGCGCGGTAGCTTTCCCGAGAACTCTCGCGCACGATGCCCAAGCACAGTTCCTCGTACACGATGCGATGAACCTCCGCGCGATCGTCCGTGTCTGGGACGAGCACCCGTAAACCGTGACGTGCGAGGCGATCGCGGTAGAAGTCCTGCTCCATGGTGAAGGCGGTGCCAAGGAGCCCGATCGTACTCAGGCCCGCGCTGGTGATGGCGACGGCAGTGGTGTCCGCCAGGTGCAGAAACGGGATGGAAACCGCAGCCTGCACCTGATCGGCCACCTTGTGCATCGTGTTGGTACAGAGCAGCAACAGCTCCGCGCCGGCGGCCTCCAGCCGCTTCGCAATGCTCGCGAGCATTCGTCCGGCCTCCTCCCACTGGCCGGTGACCTGGAGGCGTTCCACCTCGGCGAAGTCGACCGAAGCCAACAGCAATCGAGCGGAGTGGAGGCCGCCCAGCCTGTCTTTCACGAGCTCGTTGGCGAGACGGTAATACTCCGCGGTGGACTCCCAACTCATTCCACCGATCATCCCGATCAGTCGTTGCCGCGTCCCGGTCATCTACCCACTCTGCCACCAGAGGTGGTCCCGCTCGTCAAACGACAGATGCTCAACGACCACGCCGGGCGGCCGGGCCCGGTACAGTCCGCGTTCCAAGTAGGCGAGCGTGAATGTCGCCGGGGAACCGCACCGTAAAGCGAGTCCCGCCGATCCAGGACCTCAGATCTGCGAGCCGTTGATCGATCTCGCGCCGCCGCGCCGCCGCCACCCGCTCGAAGTAGTGGCTGTGGATGGTCCCGTCCTTGGCCTGAGCCCAAGCGCCGACCACACGTCCATCGACCCAAAGGCTGGGCCCTCCGTTGCCGGCCCTGTCGAACACCTCAGCAGACGTGTCCGGGAGATACCAGTCGCGTTGTTTCCAGCCCATGATGGTCGGGTCAAGACCGGGCAGCACGGCCACCCACGACTCGACTGCGCCGACGGGTGGATCGTCAACTGCCAGCCAACCAGGGACGCCGTCCAGGTCTGCTTCCAGCGCTCCGCAATCGGCCAATGCCTGCTTCGTTCTGGTCCGTGTCCAGCCCATCCACCACTGCAGGTCCACCGTCGTCGCCGGGCCGAATCGCTGCAGCCACCGGCCGGCCAGCTCACCGGCCGCCTGTCGCGGGTCGAGTTCTCCGAGTCCGCCCGGCAGCCAGGATTCAGCGTCGGCGTACCGGTAAGCGCCGTTGATCCAGCTGCTGGGCCGGCCTCTCAACATCTGGCCGCCGAAACCGAGAATGTAGAGCACGCGGGTGTGGGCTGACTGCACCGCGGCGTACGACTTGCCAGGCGCCAGATGCAGCTGCTGGCGCAATGCGCCTGCTCGCTGCCCGATCTCCCGGGCGGTGCTGGGACCGTGCTCGCGAAGATCCGCGAGCACCTGCGCCTCTGCCTCGGCCAGCCACAGTTCCGGATCCTCGACTCCGGCCGCAGCCAGCAGCTGGGAGGTGCGCCGGCGCTCGTTGGCAAGCAGATCGCGAGTTGCAGCAGCGTGCATCAGTCGCGCGACCTGCGGGGTGACTACCCATAGGGTCCGGCGCATGCCGTGGTGCCGGATCAGACTGCGATCGGTGTACAGCGCCTGCTCCACTGCCTCGATCGAGGGATGAACCATTCGCGCCATGGCTGACAAGAACACAGTGACCGGATCGGAAGAATGCAAAGCCACCAGATGGTCAGCGATCTGCGGAAGCTCGTCGGTCCGGGTACGCGGCAAGAGCAGGTGCCGCTCGGCGAGGCGAGCCCGTCGCTCCTCAGCACCTATGTGTACGGTCACGCCCCGACGTTAGCGACCAGCAGAGGGCCGTGCGCTGACGTATTCCCTGAAAACCTCACTCCAGAGGGCCAATGGAGGCGCGACACGCCGATAGTCGGTGCGGCTGGCGTGAGGTTTTCAGGGATTGCTCGAGTGTCTGATCAGCCGCAGATGGCGCCGACGTTGGCCGAGCGGACGAGCTTCACGTACTTGGCAAGGACGCCGCGCGGCGCCGACCGCGGCGTCGGAGTCCATGCTTCGCTCCGGGCCC
Source organism: uncultured Actinomycetota bacterium (assembly GCA_963808905.1). Classification (GTDB taxonomy): domain Bacteria; phylum Actinomycetota; class Actinomycetes; order Propionibacteriales; family Propionibacteriaceae; genus Microlunatus. The sequence continues at coordinate 66,587 of CAWEHO010000018.1, read as the reverse complement.
GCAATTCCGCAGCGTCGAGGGTCACGTCGAGCAGGCCATTTGCGACGTCCAGAACGATCTCGTCGCCGTCCTGGAGGAAAGCGATGGGACCACCGTCGGCGGCCTCGGGCGCAATGTGCCCGACGCAGAGGCCAGTCGTACCGCCGGAGAACCGACCGTCGGTGATCAACATCACCTCCTTGCCGAGCCCGGCGCCTTTGATCGCGGCAGTGATGGCCAGCATCTCGCGCATCCCCGGGCCGCCTTTGGGGCCCTCGTATCTGATCACCACGACGTCACCGGCCGTGATCGTGCCATTCTCCAGAGCATCCATCGCCGCTCGCTCGCCGTCGAAGACGCGCGCCGTGCCCTTCCACACTTCGGTATCGAAGCCGGCACTCTTCACCACGGCACCCTCAGGCGCGAGTGACCCGCGCAAGATCGTGATACCGCCGGTGGGGTGAATCGGGTTGTTGAGTGCGCGGACGATCGTTCCGTCCACATCCGGCGGGGCGATGTCGGCGAGGTTCTCCGCCATGGTCTTACCGGTCACCGTGAGGCAGTCTCCGTTCAGCAGGCCCGCATCGAGCAGGGCCTTCATCACGACCGGCACCCCGCCGACCCGATCGACATCGTTCATCACGTACCTGCCGAAGGGCTTGAGATCACCCAGGTGGGGCACCTTGCGGCCAATGCGCACGAAGTCGTCAAGACTGAGATCGACCTCGGCCTCGTTCGCGATCGCCAAGAGATGCAACACCGCGTTGGTGGAGCCGCCGAACGCCATGGTGACGGCGATGGCGTTCTCGAATGCTCCCTTTGTCAGGATCTGCCGCGCGGTAATGCCCCGCCGCAGCATCTCGACCACCGCAATTCCGCTCTTCCGCGCGAAACCGTCGCGGCGACGATCCACTGCCGGCGGCGCCGCCGAACCGGGCAGTGACATGCCGAGCGCCTCCGCGGCACTCGCCATGGTGTTGGCGGTATACATGCCTCCACACGCGCCTTCCCCCGGACAGATCGCCTTCTCGATCTTGGTGACATCTTCGCGGCTGATCAGTCCCCTCACGCAGGCCCCGACTGCCTCGAACGCGTCGATGATGGTGACCTCCTTGTCACCGACGAAGCCTGGCATGATCGAGCCGGCGTAGAGGAAGACCGAAGCAAGATCAAGACGAGCGGCGGCCATCAGCATCCCCGGCAGCGACTTGTCACAGCCGGCCAGGAGCACTGAGCCATCCATCCGCTCCGCCAGCATGACCGTCTCCACAGAATCGGCGATGATCTCCCGGCTCACCAAGGAGTAGTGCATGCCCTCGTGGCCCATGGAGATGCCGTCAGAGACCGAAATGGTGCCGAATTCCAGTGGATAGCCGCCCGCCGCATGCACCCCGTCCTTGGCTGCCTTGGCCAGCCGATCAAGGGACAGATTGCATGGGGTGATCTCGTTCCAACTCGAAGCGACGCCGATCTGCGGCTTGGCCCAATCCTCATCACCCATACCGACAGCTCGGAGCATGCCACGCGACCCGGTGGCCTCCAGGCCGTCTGTGACGACCCGCGACCTGGGCTTGATGTCAACGCCGTTGCCGGAGGTCGGCTCGGCTTGCTCACTACTGAGGCTCTGCTGAGTCATGGCGGTCAATCTAGCCCCACCGCGCTCGCGAGACCGGAGTCAGGGGGCGGCAGCGAGGGCCGTTCGGGTGCGGGTCGTGACGACGAGCTGCCAGGCCAGACCGACGACCAAGATCACGCCCAAGATCGGGCCCAGGTTGGCCACCACCTGCTGCACGACGTCGAACTGCCGCTCTCGACCGCCGCCGTACGGGAGCACTGCGAGCGGCAGACACAAGCAGACCCAAACCACCCAGAAGCCGCCGATGTAGCGAGCCCAGCGAGGTACGCCAGGTGACAGCACGGCCATCGCCATGGGCAGGATCCAGACATAGTGATGGGTCCACGACAGCGGCGATGCCAGGCAAGTCGTCAGGCCCACCAGCGCGACCGCAAAGACCTTCTCATCGTTACGCCACCAGTGGGCGGCCACGAGGCAGCCCAGCACCGCCAGGACTCCCGACACCGCGAGTCCCAGCAAAGTCGTCGTACGCGAGGAGTCACCGAGCCGAAAGAAGACTCCGAGCAGCGACTGGTTGCCGGCATACAGCGGCGAGGCGGTACGCGTGTCGCCGCCAGAAAGCCCTCCGAAGAAGACCAACGTCTCGCGGAATAGCAAGATCGCGCCGATGCCGGTGAACACGGCGAAGCTGATCATCGCAGTAATCGCGACCCGGGCCTTGCCGATCAAGAACGCAAAGAGCACGAAGAGCGCCGGCGTCAGCTTGATTGCCGCAGCAAAGCCGATCAAGGTGCCCTGCGGAATTCGCCTGCGCTCCCCCGGCGCGTCCGGCAGCAGATCGGCAACTACCAATGCCATCAGCATGGTGTTCACCTGGCCGTACCCCAGCGTGGTCCGGATCGGCTCGACAGCAAGCACCACCGCAATGCCGATGAGCCCAAGCTTCCATCCCCGTGGTGCGCCGCAGCGTTTCAGCACCGACTGCTGGGCCCAGACCAGTCCGCCGGACCAGACCACCTGCCAGAACGCGTAGGGCCCGAAGGCCAGCGGGGTCATCAAGATCGCCGCAATCGGCGGATAGATGAAATAGAGGTTCCAGAACGGCGTCGTCGTCGCGAAGATGTCCTTACCGGCCAGCATGTCCTTGACCGCGTACACGTAGACCTGCAGGTCGATCGTCGACGGCTGCCAGGGGATCAGCTTTCCGTACTGGATGATGTAGGGCAAGATCAACAGCGCGACTGCGAACGGCGGCAGGAACTCCACCGCCGCTCGAGACAGCCGCCGGCTGATCGAGAGTGATGTTGCCGGTGCCGAACTGGTCGGCAGGCTCACGCGCCCGCCTGGATCTGGCTATACACCGAGTCCAGTTCACCATCCGACGCAACACCACTGTTGACCAGCATGCGGAGACCCGGCTCGTCGGCGTACCGCGGAACGACGTGCACGTGCAGGTGAAACACCTCCTGACCGGCCGCCTCCCCCGATGACGACAACACGTTGATCCCGTCCGCAGCGAGGCGCTGCGTCAGCAGCCGTGCCACGGCGTCTATGGCCGGAGCGATCTCGGGCAAAGTACCTGGCCCGGTGAGCATGTCTGGCACATGCCGTTTCGGTACCACCAAGGCGTGGCCGCGATGCCATGCGCCGATGTCGAGGAAGGCCACAGCTCGCTCGTCCTCGTAGATTCGCCGGGAGGGCAGCTCCCCAGAAATGATCTTGCAGAAGATGCAGTCGGCGTCGAAGGCTTCGGTCTCAGGCGTCTCGAGGGGCGTCATCTGATGATGTTCTCCAGTTCCTTGCCGGCGGCGAAGCGGCCCAACTGAGCCGCGATGAGTCGGTCGGCGCGTGGGAAGAAGGCGCTGCTGGGCCCGCCCACGTGGGGTGAGATCAGTACGCCCGGCGTACGCCACAGCGGATGCTCGGGAGGCAGCGGTTCCGGATCGGTGACGTCCAGGGCTGCACGGATCCGGCCGGTCGAGGTCTCGGCCAGCAGCGCCTCGGTGTCGACGAGCTTGCCACGCGCGACGTTGACCAGCACGGCTCCATCGGGCAGCGAAGCGAGCTCCCGACCTCGCGATCATGCCCTCGGTTTGCGGCGTGTGCGGCGCCACCAGGAAGGCCACGTCGGCGTCGGGCAGCAGCTCCGGCAGGTCATCGATAGCGTGCACCGGCACCGGCTCGGTACGTGGCCGACGCGCGACCCTGGTCACCGAAGCCACCTCGAAACCGGAAAGCCGGCGCTCGATCGCGGCGCCGATGTGGCCATAGCCGATGATCAGCACCCGCTGATCCGCCAGGGAAATGCCCAGCCGCAAGGATTCCCAGATGCCGCTCGACTGGTTGCGCGCATAGTGATCAAGATGTCGGCCGCTGGCCAGTGCGAGAGCGACGGCCAATTCAGCGGTGCTCGTGTCATGAACCCCAGCTGCGTTACACAAGACCACGCCTTCCGGCACGTGCGGCAAGAAGTTCTCAACGCCAGCGGTCAAGGTCTGGATGACCTTCAGCCGCTTCATCTCAGCGACTCGGTCCAGGACCTCTTCGCCCTTCAGATACGGCAGCACGTAGAACTCGACGTCGGCGATCGAATCCGGCCAGCTGTCGCCATCAGCGCGATAGACGTCGACGTGGATTCCGTCGGGGATCCCACCGAGTCGATGCTCGGCTTCCTCAATGCTCGCGTACGGCAGCCAAGCGATCCTTTTCGTTTCAGGCACGGAGTTCAGTGTCCCGCTGTCGGCGCGAGCGCGGGGTGGCGTACCGGAAAACCTGCCGCCTCTATCGCTGTTTTTACCTCGGCAATCCGCAGTGTCCCGAAGTGGAATACGGTCGCGGCGAGCACGGCGTCGGCGCCCGCGGCGATCGCCGGAGGGAAATCCGCGGCCTGTCCGGCGCCGCCGGAAGCGATGAGCGGCACGTCTACCACGGCACGCACGGCCCTGATCATCTCCAGATCGAAGCCGTCGGTTGTGCCGTCCGCGTCCATCGAATTCAGCAAGATCTCGCCCACGCCCTGCTCGACCCCGCGACCAGCCCATTCGACCGCGTCCAGGCCTGCCGCTTTCCGCCCGCCATGAGTGGTCACTTCGAAGCCGGACGGAGCCCAGTCAGCGCGGCGGGCGTCCACCGAAAGTACCAACACTTGGTTGCCGAACCTGCGAGTGATCTCCCCGATCACCTCGGGCTCGCGAATTGCCCCGGTATTGATCGCGACCTTGTCGGCGCCGGCGCGCAGCAACATGTCGACGTCCTCGACCGAGGTGATCCCGCCACCCACCGTCAGAGGAATGAACACCGTCTCCGCCGTCCGGCGCACCATCTCGAGCGTGGGCTCCCTGCCCTCGGCCGATGCAGAGATGTCGAGAAACGTCAGCTCATCCGCCCCTTCGGCGTCATAGTAAGCAGCTAGCTCCACCGGATCGCCCGCGTCCCGCAGCGCCACGAAGTTGACACCCTTCACGACCCGGCCGCCGTGCACGTCCAGGCACGGGATAACACGAACAGCGACCGTCACGACGAACACTCTAGAGGCCCGCACCGCGCGTTGGAACCATGCCGAATATCGGGCAACGGCCGACAACCTGCACCTCCCACCAGGCCAGCATCTGCTTGTTGTCAGCACTTTCTTCGCGGCCTTCCGGTGCCTGAGCGTGTCTGGCGGTTCCGGCCCATTACGCTGACGATCATGCCCCGACTCGACGACGAGTTCCTTGCGCTGCCCCTGAAGGCGCTGAGCGATGCCGCCCTCTCCAAGGCGAAAGAGCAGGGATGCAGCTACGCCGAGGTGCGCGTCGAGCGGATACGCGCGGCATACCGCAGCTTCCGTGATCATGCTCTGGACACGACCGCCGACAGCGAGCTCCTCGGTGTGTCTGTTCGGGTCGTGCACAACGGTGTGTGGGGGTTCGCGTCGGACATCACGCTGTCAACCGATGCGGCGGCTCGGCTGGCTGAGCGTGCCATCGCAACGGCAAAGGTTTCCCGTCCACTGACTCCGGCTTCAGTCGAGCTGGCCGATGAGGACTTGTACGCCGAAGCGGCCTGGGTGTCGGCGTACGAGGTCGACCCGTTCGAGGTCGACGAAACCACCAAGACGGGCCGCATGCTCGCACTCAACGAAGCGTTGCTTGCGGCGCCCGGTGTCAGTCACGCCAACGCAATGCTCGGCTACGTCCACGAGAACAAGCACTTCGCCAACCTCGCGGGCACCAGCACCACTCAACAGCGGGTCCGGATCCAGGCTCATCTGACCGCGGTCAGTGTTGGTGATCATGGTTTCGCGACAATGCGGAGTTTGGCTCCGCCGACCGGGCGTGGCTGGGAGTACCTCACCGGCAACGGCTGGGACTTCGACGCCGAGGTGGCCGAGATGCCTGAGTTGCTCGCTGCCCAGGTCGCCGCGCCGTCGGTCGAGGCTGGGCACTACGACCTCGTCATCGATCCCAGCAACCTGTTCCTCACTATTCACGAGTCGATCGGGCATGCCACCGAGCTCGATCGGGCACTCGGGTACGAGGCGGCGTACGCAGGCACCTCCTTTGCCACGTTCGATCAGCTGGGCACCCTGCACTACGGCAGCGAGGTCATGAACGTCACTGGAGATCGCCTCGTCGATCATGGCTTGGCAACCATTGGCTACGACGATGAAGGGGTCGGTCAGCAGCAGTTCGACCTGATCTCGGGCGGGATTCTGGTGGGGTATCAGCTGAACCGACAGATGGCTGCGGAGAAAGGCTTCGGCCGCTCGAACGGATGCGCTTTCGCGGACTCTCCAGGCCACATCCCGATGCAGCGTATGCCGAACGTCTCGCTGCAGCCCGCTGCCGAGGGCCCGAGCACCGAAGAGCTGATCTCCGATGTGGACGACGGCATTTACATTGTCGGAGACAAGTCCTGGTCGATCGACATGCAGCGCTACAACTTCCAGTTCACCGGACAGCGGTTCTTCAAGATCGACAAGGGCAGGTTGGGCGGCCAGTTGAAGGATGTGGCGTATCAGGCCACGACGACCGATTTCTGGCGGTCGATGGAGGCGGTCGGGAATGCCGAGACCTACGTCCTGGGTGGCGCCTTCAACTGCGGCAAGGGGCAGCCCGGGCAGATCGCGCCGGTGTCGCATGGCTGCCCTTCGGCACTGTTCCGCAGGGTCAATGTGCTGAACACCCAAGCCGAAGGAGGTCAGCAATGAGCGGGCGGCCGCAGGACCTTGTCGAGCAGGCGCTCGCCTCCGCGACCTTGCCGTGCGTTAGCTGGGTGACCGAACGCACCGAGGCCAACCTGCGCTGGGCCAACAATGGCTTGATCACCAATGGTGAAATGCGCAGCAGGCGCCTCACCGTGAACGCAATTGCCGAGGTCGAGGGCGGAACGGCGTCCGGCACCATCAGTCAGGAGATTGCCGGAGCGGACGAGGTTGGCGCGGTGGTTGCCGCCGCCGAACGTCTGGCTCGCACCGGGCGGCCCGCAGAGGATGCGACGCCACTGGTGGAGAACTACGCCAGCGACGACCTGTGGGTAGAGCCGCCGGAGACGACCAGCATCGAGGTGCTTGATCAACTGGCGAAGGGGTTGGGCGATGCCTTTGAGCGAGCCGAGACAGCGCGGCAGCTGCTGTTCGGCTTCGCCGAACATGCTGTGGAAACCACGTATCTGGGCAGCAGCACGGGGTTGCGGCGGCGGGGCGTGCAGCCGACGGGCCGGCTCGAACTCAACGCGAAAACAGCTGATCGTGCGGCTTCGGCTTGGTTGGGGCGTACGACTCGCGATTTCCTGGACGTCGACGTTGCCGAGGCCGCGGAAGAACTGAACATGCGCTTGGGTTGGGCGCGGACCAAGGTTGAGCTGCCTGCAGGACGCTACGAGACTCTGCTGCCGCCAGGCGCTATCGCCGACCTGATGATCTATGCGTACTGGACAGCCAATGCCCGCGACGCGGAGGAGGGTCGCAACGTCTACGCCGCCGGCGACGGCACTACCAAGATCGGGCAGCGGCTGACAAAGCTCCCGATCACGGTGCAATCCGATCCCCAGTATCCGGGGCTGGAGACCATACCGTTCGTCGCCTTCACCTCCTCGCTGGATGACACATCGTGGGCGTTCGATGGCGGGCTACCGATCACGGCCACGACGTGGATCGACAACGGGGTGCTGCACGAGCTCATCCGCAATCGCGGCCATGCAGCGCGCACCGGTGCGCGGGCGACTCCTCCGGTCGACAACTTGATCATGAATGGCGGCGGCACGGCCAGCCTCCAGGAGATGATCTCGAGCACCCGACGCGGGTTGCTGCTCACCTGCCTGTGGTACATCCGCGAGGTCGATCCTGAGCGGCTGCTGCTGACCGGGCTCACGCGCGACGGGGTCTATCTGATCGAGGACGGCGAAGTGGTTGGGGCGGTCAACAACTTCCGTTTCAACGAATCTCCGATCGAGCTCTTGGGCCGGATTACCGAAATCGGTGTGGCGGAGCTGACCTTGTGCCGGGAGTGGAACGACTACTTCAACCGCACGATCATGCCCACCATCAGGGTGCCCGACTTCAACATGTCGACCGTCAGCCCGGCTTCTTGATTCGATTCGCCGCTGTAGGTTTCCGAGCGAGGGCGTCGATGGTCGGTTACGGGAGATCGGCGCCAGTGAGGTCGTCACCCTCGTCGGCGTCCATCTCAGGGGCGTAACTGACGACGCCACGTCGCATCGAGCGCGCCAAGTGGCGGGCAGTGTCACGGAGATCGCCCGGGCCAGCGGCGTCGGCGATCTGTCCGGCGAAATCAGCGACCTGGCGGATCCACCGGACGAAGTCCCCGGCAGTGAAGTCGCTGCCGTGCAGGACCGCGGACAGGGTCCTGCCCGCGGCCCATCCGTAGGCCGCCTCGCTAAACCCGATATCTGGTTCGGGTGCTCGCTCCAGCCGAGCATCACGCTCGACCAACGACACCTCGTGCCAGATCCGTCTTACTTCGATCATCGCGGCATTGCTCCGGGCATCGGGCATTCGTGGCCGGCGGCCGGCCTCGTCACTCCTGCGAGCCTCGAAAACCAGCGATGCCAAGATCGCGGCCAGCTGCGGATGGGTGAGCCCAGCAAGGACGCCAGCGCGAACGCACTCGGCTGTCACCAGATCCAGCTCGGCATAGATCCGAGCAAGCATCCTGCCGTAATCGCTGACGTCGCGGCCCCCGTCTCCGGTGAGATAGCCGAGCGACTCCAAGACCAGGCAGATCTTGTCGAAGTGATTGGCGATCGTGTTACTACGTGAGTTCATCCGGGCTTGGAGCCGAGCGGTTTCCCGTTCCAGCCGGAGCGCCCGCTCGGCCCAGCGCGCATGGGTCTCGCGTTCGGGGCAACGGTGGCACGGATGGTGCTGCAATGCCGCGCGACGTTGCTCGATGTGGCCTTGAATTTCCGGGTCGACACCGATCTGCCGGCCGCGTTTGCCATCAAGATCGATTTCGCTGAGCCGAGCACGGAGGGCGGCGGCCAGGTTGCGCCGGGAAGCAGCATCCTTCGGGTTGAAGTGCTTGCCGATCTTCATCCGGCCACCGATTGGTGGCGGGATGGGAAAGTCGGTGAGCGAGAGCCGCCGGACGTGGCGTTCCTCGGTGAGCACCAGCGGTCGGGGAGATTGATGATCATGGCGAACACCCGGATCAATGATCACGGCCCACCCGTGACTTTTGCCGCTGGGCACCCGGATGATGTCGCCTGGCTTCAGCATCGACAAGGTCTGCAGCGCTTCAGCGCGACGATCTGAGCGGCGCTCCCGGGCAGCCGACGCCTCAAGATCGGCAACCTCTGCCCGCAACCGCGCGTACTCACCGAAGTCACCGAGCTCGCACTCAGCTGCCGCCCAATATGCTGCGATGTTCTCCTCGTTCTTGGCCAAGGTGCGTGCCGCTCCGACCACCGAGCGGTCGGACTGAAACTGCGCGAACGACTGCTCCAGCAGCGTGCGGGCACGCTCCCGCCCGACGCTTGCGACCAGATTGACCGCCATGTTGTAGGTCGGGGAGAAGGAGGATCTGAGGGGATAGGTACGCCGAGACGCCAGGCCGGCCACGGCGCGCGGATCCACGCCAGGTTGCCACAACACGACTGCGTGTCCTTCAACGTCGATTCCGCGACGGCCCGCCCGACCAGTCAGCTGGGTGTACTCCCCGGGCGTCACGTCGGCATGGGTTTCGCCGTCGAACTTGACCAGCTTTTCCAGCACGACTGACCGAGCGGGCATGTTGATGCCCAACGCCAAGGTCTCCGTGGCGAAGACGACCTTGATCAGACCGCGTACGAAGGCTTCCTCCACACACTCCTTGAATGTGGGCAGCATGCCGGCGTGATGCGCGGCCACTCCCCTGCCCAGAGCCTCGGCGAAGCGGTCATAGTCGAGCGCGCGCAGATCGCCGTCAGACAGTCCGACGACACGCCGCTCGGTGATCGCCGCGATCTGCTGGCGTTCGGCCGGCGTGGTCAGCCGAACCCCCGACTCGAGCAGCTGCCGGACCGCCGCATCGCAGCCAACGCGGGAGAAAATGAACACGATCGCCGGCAAGAGCGCCTCGTCGTCCAGCAGCTCGACCAGCTCGGGGCGGCTCGGCACCCGCAGCGAGCGAGGCCGATGGCCCGCGTCAGCGTAGCGGGAACGGTGAGCCGCACCTCCGTACGCGCCGCTGCCGTAGCTCACACTTCTCCGGCCGCGGCCACTCTTGCCGCGTGGGCGACGTGCATCGTCACGAACAAAGCGCGACTCCTCACGCGCAATCTTGATCAGCGCCGGGTTGACCTCGGACTTGGCTTCACCTGGCTCTTCACGCGCAGTGGGCGCAAGACCAGCAAACAAATCGTGCAGGTTGGGCCCGACCAGGACGTGCTGATACAGCGGTACCGGCCGTCGTTCCGAGACCACTACCGCCATCTGACCGCGTACCTCAGACAGCCACTCCCCGAACTCCTCGGCATTGCTCACTGTCGCCGAAAGCGCGACCAGCTGAATGGAGTCCGCGAGGCCGATGATCACTTCTTCCCACACGGCACCTCGGAAGCGATCCGCCAGGTAGTGGACCTCATCCAGCACCACGTACCCGAGATCTGCCAGCGTGGACGACCTCGCGTAGATCATGTTCCGGAGGACTTCGGTGGTCATCACGACGATGGGCGCCTCCGAGTTGACTGACGTGTCGCCGGTGAGCAGCCCGACATTCCCGGCGCCGTGCCGCCGGACCAGGTCGGCGTACTTCTGGTTCGACAACGCCTTGATCGGCGTGGTGTAGAAGCATTTGCGGCCATTGCTGAGTGCCAGGAAGACCGCGAACTCCCCGACGATGGTCTTGCCTGCCCCGGTGGGTGCGGCCACCAGCACTCCCGAGCCCGCCTCGACATAGGCACATGCTTCGCGCTGGTAGTCGTCGAAGGCAAAGGGATACCCGTCAGCGAAGGCCGCAAGCAACGGTGTGCTCTGCCTCTGCCGGAACCGCGCGTACGCCTCGGCCGGGCTGAGTGATTCAGAGTTGGGCGCTACGGGGTCGATCGGGGGGTCGGCCATGATGCGGCCCAAGTTACCCCGGAACTAACCCGTGAGCTTCGACCGCCAGCAAGCGCGAGAAGCTCCTGAACTAAACGCGTGGTACGAAGACCGGCACGGCGCGTGGCACTGAGCGGACTCGCAGCGGCGCAGCGCCGAGCATCTCGCCATCGCCGAATCCGACCAGCCCGGGCCCCTCGATCAGCACCTCGCTGACTCGCAGCTGCTCCACGCATGGATCCCGGACGAACTTCCCTGAATACATCTCGGGGAACAGTCTCAGCAACTTCAGCCTGCTGACCGGATGAATGATCGTGACGTCGAGTAAACCGTCGTACGGGTCGGCATTCGGACAAATAAGCATTCCGCCGCCGTAGGATCTGGTGTTGCCAACCGCCACGAGCATTGCCTCCTGCTCGCGCACCTCGCCGTCAAGGGTCAGCCGGTAGTGCAGGGGCGAGAACACCCTGAGCTCCGCCATCACGGCCACGGCGTAGCGAGCCGAGCCTCGGGGCCAGGGCATCTGGTTGGCCCGGCGATTCACCAGCGCGTCGAAGCCCGTCGCGAGTACCGCAGCCACGTAGGTGTCACCCACCCGAGCAAGATCAATGGAGCGGGCGTAGCCAGCAGCGATGACGCTCGCTGCCCCAACAGCATCTTGCGGGTCGAGGCCGATGCCGCGACACAGGTCGTTGCCTGTTCCGGCGGGGATCAGTCCAAGCGTGGTTCGGCTGCTGCCGGCCAGGTGCGCTGCTGCGGCAGTGTTCACACCGAGATGCATCATCCCGTCGCCACCCATCACCGCCAGCACATCCACACCCTCATCGAGTGCCTGGCAGGACATGGACTGCGCCTCGGAAAAATCACGACTCAGCAGGATCTGTAGGTCGGCGCCACCATCCCGCAACGTGCCGGCGACCCGTGGGAGCATTTCCAGCGCACGGCCCTTACCGGCGGATGGATTGACCACCAGTCTGATCTGGCGCGTCACCTCTGGGGCTCGAGCCCGTCGTCATTACCCTCGGAAAGCTCACGCAGCACCTTGTCGTCGGCGACGCTTCGCTGAATGATCAGATCGTCACCGGCCAGCGCCGCACGCTCCGCCTTGCGACGGTCCAGCACGTGCGCGATCACCTCTGCTGCGAGGAACAGCAGCGCCATCGGCAAGGCAACAGCAAGCATCGAAAACGGATCAGTGGATGGCGTGGCGACAGCACCGAATACGAAGGTGCCGAAGATCACCAGACTCCGATACTTCGCCATCTGCTTCGCCTTGATCACTCCGACGATGTTCAACATCAACACGATGAGTGGGATCAGGAAGCCAAGCCCGAAGACCAGCATCAGGCGCAGCAGGAAGGACAGGTAAGCGTTGATGTCCTGCAGGTTGCTCACCCCGTCCTGGGTGAAGCTCAGTAGCACCGCGATGGCCTTGGGCAACACGATGTAGGCGACAATCACGCCGCCCACGAACATCGGAGTGGCGGCGGCGATGAAGATCAGCGCCCACTTCTTTTCCTTCGCCAACAGGCCAGGGACCACGAATGCCCAGAGCTGGTAGAGCCAGAAGGGTGCGGTAAGGATGGCCCCGGCCAACGCCGAAACCTTCAACGACAAGGCAAGCGGCGAGGTCAGGTTGATGTTGACCAGGAGTGTGGTCGTATCCGGGTTCTTCACCTTCAGAGCGTCAATGGCTTGGAAGTACGGCTGCTGCAGGATGTTCAAGAGGTCGTAGCGGAAGAACCACGCGAGGATCATGCCCACCATGATCGCGAGGGCCGAGACGATCAGCCGATACCGCAGCTCCCGCAGATGCTCGTACAGAGTCATCGTGCCGTCGGGTGGTACAGGTGGCGGCTTGAGCCACTTCAAGCTGAAGTGGATGGGCCGGCCCTTGATCGTCAAAGACACGGCAACTCAGGGCCTACGGCGAGGTGTCGTTGCGAACGTCGGTGCCGGAGGGATCTTGGTTGGCACGCGGCGGTTGCTGGTACGTACCGCTCGGAGGCTGGGATGAGGTGTTCGTCTGCGGGGGCTGCTGGTACTCGGTCACCGCCGGCGCACTCGGGCCAGGTGCTGGGTTAGGCGGCTGCGGCTGATTCTCCTCAGACCTCAGGCCCTTGGTCTCTTCCTTGAACTCCCGAAGCGCGCGGCCGCTGCTCTTCCCCAGTCCGGCGAGCCGGGCACCGCCGAACAACAACAACACGACGGCCAAGATGATCAACAACTCAGGGACACCAAGACCGAGTACGAGCGGAGTCATGATTCCTCTTTCCTGCACGATTGTTGTGCGGGGGGACGACCCCCCGTGCCCCCCGAGGTTGTTGAGCCGGGGAACGACCCCCGGCACGCCCCCGAAGTCGATATGGGCTACTTCGCAGTCATCCTACGTCGGGTATCCCTGGTCAATCTGTGTAGAGACGATGCGATCGGCGCGCCAGTCGGCAGGGTAAGCGCGTTCTGGGACCTCGATCTGACTCACTAGGTCGGCCAGCTCGCCGGCCCTCACGGCAAGCATGTCAAGCTCGCTGAAGAGGTCGCTGGTCTTGTGAGCGAGCCATACCGCGTAGCTGATGAGCATGATGGCGCCTGCCAACCCAATTGCCCCGAACACGATCACCCAGATCATCTAAGAACGATATCTCCCCACTCACGTCGCGCGCTCACCGCGACCGACGTACCCTCGCGCGGCCCAGACGCGAGCCTGGATCGTGAACGGTCCCGGCCCGAGGATGGCCAGGCAGCGCGCACGCACGGCGGCCTGACGATCACTGTCGGCTGACTCAAGGTACGCACCCGCGGGACCGACGCCGAGGACGAACGGCTCCCACCACTCGGCGAACGCGTGGTGCTCCACGAGGACAGGCAGCGCCTCCTCCGCGACGTCGGTCAAGCCGGCCTCAGTCGTCAGCTCGGTGAGGTGTCCCTGATGCCCGCCGGCCATACGGGATTCGTCGGGCGCATTGGGATCGAGCTCGTGCACGGCATGCCAGAACGGCGCGAGTGGGGATTGCTTGCCTGCGTGATCCCAGACGCACGCCGCAACCACCCCGCCGGCACCGGTGACACGCGCCATCTCGGCCAATCCCCGCACCGGATCCTCCATGAAATGGACGACGAGCTGTGCTAGGGCCGCGTCGAATCCCCCGTCGTCGAACGGCAGTCTTTCCGCGGCGGCGACCCGTACCTCAACTCCGGGATGTCGCTCCCGGGCAGCGGCCACGAACTGTTCCGCCGGATCAACCGCGGCAACCGATGACGCCCCGAGCCGTTTGACCAGTTCCGTGGTCAGGGCACCCGGGCCGCAACCGACGTCGAGTACGTGTTGGCCTGGCGCGACCCCTGCGAAATCGGCGAAGGATGGCGCAAGCCCGACCGCGTACCGACCCATGAAGCGGTCGTAGGCATCAGCCGAGGCAGCAAAGCGCACCAGGTGACTCTAGGACAACCCCTCGTGGGCGCCCGTGGCGGTCCCGAGCAGCACGGCGTACTGGTCGAGAGCCTCGCGGGCCGCTTCGGCAGCCGAGTCTCCAGCACCCTCCGGAGCGAGTACCCGCGCCCCGCCCTGCAGCCGCAGCAGCAGGCTCCGCAACCACGACGGATCAGTTACGTGCAACGACACGATGAGGCCGCCGCCAGGGCGAGCGGTCACGGACTCGGTCGGGTAGTACTCCGCCACCCACGCCGACCACGGCTGCAATTCGAGGGTGACCAGCGGGGCGTCCTTGAGCGCCTCCCACCATCCGGTCGACAGATCCTTGAGCTTCACGTCGTGGGCCGCGACATCGATCGAGGTGACCTCGACTGCAGCAATTCGATCGAGTCGAAAAGTCCGGAGCGCGTTGGCGGAGTAGCACCAGGCCTCGAGGTAGCCGTAGCCCTCCAACACGAAGACACGCAAAGGGTCGACCATGCGTCGTGTCGTCTCGGCGCGGGAGGCGACGTCGTAGGTGAGATCCAGCCGCTTACCACGTTGCAGCCCGTCGTTCACCCGAGCCTGGATGTCGTCACGTGCAGCAGTGACGGCGACCGTGGCCTGGTCAGTGGTCGGCACGTTCCCGGCGGCCGCTTCCAGCTTCTTCAATGCCCGGTCGACCGCATCGCGCTTGCCAGGTCCGGCGACCTCACGCAGGGTACGCAGCGCCAGCACCAGTGCAAGCGCTTCATCGGCTGACAGCCGCAACGGCCGAGTCAAGTAGTCGGCGTTGCTGAGGTGGATCACACCCTCGCCGTCCACTGCATCCATGTCGATGTCGATCAAGTCGCCGGGGGTCAGCCCGGGCATGCCGCACATCCAGAGGACACTCAGGTCCTCGCGCAATGTCTTGAGGCTGATCCCGAATGCTGCAGCGACCTCGGTCATTGCGACACCGTCGTGTTCGCGTAGGTAGGGCACGAGACTGAGCAGCCGGCGCACCTGGGCTCGAGACGTCACGCTGCGCTCACCGACTCGGCGACGGCGGTCAGACCGCGTACCACGAAATCGCGCAGCTCGGCAGGCTCGAGAACCACGACGTCGGCGGCATACTGGGTGATCTCTTCCGCTGCTGAGTGAAGATCGCCAAACCGCACCGCGTACACCGTGAAGCCGGCTGGGAGCTTCACATCAGCGGTCGCAGGTTCGCCGCGACGAGCCAGCGCCGGCGCCCTGCCCGCGCGGATGGCAACCAGCGCGGTCTCGGTTGGCTGCCGCGGAGCGAGCGCTCGAGCGAGCCTGCGAAGATCAAGATCAGCCGGCACCTGATACGACCCGGCTCGCGAGGCCCTCCGTGGCAGGGTGGTCATGCGCGAGAGCTTGAACATCCGGTTTGCGTCTCGGTCCACATCGCGACCGATCACGTACCAACGACCTTTGTACGAGGTCAAACCCCACGGTTCGAGCGTTCGAGGACTGCCGTCACGGTAGTTGAAGCTCACTCGGGCGCGGTCGAGCACCGCATTCCACAACACCTCGAATCCAGGCTCCGATGCCTGGACAGAGGGCTCCAAAGAGGCCAGCTGCGAGGTGTCGGGCTCTACGCCGGCCGCACGGAGCTTGCTGATCGCGCTTCTGGTGGACTCGGCCATGCTCGCGTGCCGCCAGACGCGGGCGGCTACACCAACTACCGCGGCTTCCTCGGCGTCCAGGTCGATCGCCGGAAAGGCGAATTCCGAGGAAAGGATGCGATAGCCCGGTTCGTCATCGAAGAGTGGGTCGAAGCTGCCTACCTCGATCGGCACGCCCAGTGAACGCAGCTCGTCCTTGTCGCGCTCGAAGGTGCGCTCGAAGGCGGCGTCACTGAGATTGTGATAGCCCTCGACTGCCTCGCGAATCCGGCTCTTGGGAAGATAACGTCCTGACACCAGCAAGCAGATCGTGAGGTTGAGAATTCTCTCGGTCTTGCGGGGTGCCATGGCGTGCGATCACTTTCTCACCGGAGCGTCGATGAGCACGGTACCAGCACATGATTGATATCCCGACCGGCTCGACGAGCGGTGCGACACATGATCGGGCGACCGTTGATTCTGGCACCGGTGCAGGACGGTACGCGCCGAGCCCGACAGGCGATCTGCACGTAGGAAATCTGCGTACGGCGCTGCTTGCGTGGCTGTTTGCGCGATCGACGCGGCGCCGTTTTCTACTTCGGATCGAGGATCTCGACAGCTCACGGGTACGGCCGGGAATCGCCGACCGGCAGTTATCTGATCTCGCCGCCTTGGGCATCACCTTCGACGGTGAGCCCGTGGTGCAGTCGCAGCGACTGGCCGCGTACCGGGAGGCGCTGGCGAAGCTGGCCGATCGGACGTACGAATGCTTCTGCAGCCGTCGCGAGATTGCTGAAGCAGCCTCGGCCCCCCACGAAAACGTGACGAGATATCCCGGCACCTGCCGGAATCTGACCGAGGCCCAGCGGGACAAGCGGAGACTGACCCGCCAGCCCGCGCTGCGGCTACGAGCCGACGGCGCACGGCAGACCATCCGGGACGTATTGCACGGACAGATCACGGCAGAGGTCGATGACGTCGTGCTGCGGCGCAACGATGGTGTGCCCGCCTACAACTTGGCGGTAGTCGTGGACGATGCGTACTCCGGGATCGACCAGGTCGTGCGTGGCGACGACCTGCTGTCGACTACACCCACCCAGGCGTTCCTCGCTGAGTTACTCGGGCACACTCCACTGATCTATGCCCACGTGCCGCTGGCGGTGAACGCAGAAGGCCGCCGGCTGGCGAAGCGCGACGGCCCGGTGACGCTGCCCGACCTGGCGGCGGCAGGCGCGGAACCTGGCGCTGTACTCACCTTGATCGCGGAGTCCCTGAACTTAGCAGCGCCTCGCGAGCAGGCTTCCCTCGATGCCCTGCTCGAACGCTTCGATCCCGGTCGCTTGCCACTCGGGCCGTGGGTGGTGGTCCCTGAAAAGCTCACCCGAGCGGAGCGCACTGGGTTGAGATTCCCGCGTGAGGAGTCCGCACCGCCTCCCGCTGGAGTGAGGTTTTCAGGGGTCTAAGGTCAGCACGTGATCATTTGGGCTGACGGCACGGTCACCGGGCTGCGGGCATCGTGGAAGGGAGCCGTCGAACTCACGGTGGCGCGGCGTGACGCCCACGACGAAGAGGTACGCGCCCTCGCCTACACCGATCTCATGGCTGCGCCGGCTGTAGGCGATCGAGTGCTGTTGAATGTTGCGGCATTGGAACGCGGACTCGGCACCGGCGGCTACGCGCTGGTCATCGCCGTGTTGGACGCCGAGGGCCACGTGAATGCGCAACCACCCCAGCCGAGCGGGCACCTCGTGAAGGCGCGTTATCTGCCACTGCAGGCCATGGTCGCCGGAGCGGATGAGCAGGGCTCGGCGCATCACGAACTCCTCGCCGATGCTGATTCGATCGAGGGGATGCCGGTCGTCGTCGCCGACTTGCACTCAGCGCTTGCGCCCATCCTGCTCGCCATCGAGTACGACCGTCCCGGCACGCGGGTCGTCTACGTGATGAGCGACCAGGGCGCCTTGCCACTCGCTTTCTCACGATCGGTGGCAGAGCTGCGCACCAGCGGCTTGCTCGCCGGAACCGTGACCGTCGGTCAGGCCTTCGGCGGCGACCTCGAGGCGGTGAGCCTGCACTCGGGCCTTCTTGCTGCTCGACTCGCGCTCGACGCCGAACTCGTCGTTGTCACCCAAGGCCCAGGAAACCTCGGTACCGGCACTCGCTGGGGATTTTCCGGCGTGAATGCCGGTGAGGCAATCAACGCGGCCGCTATCCTGGGCGGCCGTCCGGTCGCCACCTTGCGGATCTCCGGAGCCGACTCACGCGGGCGGCATCGCGGCGTATCCCATCACAGCCTGACCGCGTATGGACGGGTTGCCCTCTGCCCAGCCGATATTGCGGTGCCGGATCTCGCTGGCGACGGTTCGCCCGCTATGACCGAGCTGACCGACGCCATTGCCGCCGGCGTAGCCGAGCTGACACGGCACCGGCTGGTCACCGTGGATCTCAGTGGTCTTCGAACGGCTCTCGCGGACTCACCGATCCGTCTGTCCAGCATGGGCCGCGGCTTCGACGATGATCCTGGCTACTTTCTCGCAGCAGCCGCCGCCGGTCGTCATGCCGCGACCCTGCTCAATGCGTGACTGTGAGAACGGATCGACGCTGGTGACTGAGCTCTACTGACCTTGCGCGAAGAGCAAGTCAACCACCAACACCAGGGTCTCCCCAGGCTTGACCGACGGCGTGGCATTCCCGTCCGGGTAGCCGTCCGCCGGCGGAATGACCAGAAGCACGCGGCTGCCAACCGTCTGACCGGTAAGGCCCTTGACCATGCCGGGAAGCAAGCTCGACAGTTGCGTGGTGGCCGGCTTGCCGCCGTACGTCTGCTCTAGGACCTTGCCGTCGCTCCACCGCACCCACAGGTAGTTGAAGGTAACGGTGTCATTCGCGCCAACCTTCTTGCCCTTTCCCTTGATCAGCGGCTGCACCTGGAGGGTGGTTGGCGGAGCGGACTCCGGAATGGTGACCTCGGGCCTGCCACCCTTGTCCGTTACGAGTGGGAGGCCCGCCTTCGGCTGCACGGTCGTGCCCTCCGGGCCAGGAAGCTGCGCACCGACCAGGTCGACAACGAAGATCAAGGTGTCGCCGACCTCGATGCCAGCCTGTGGATTGCCGCCCATCGGGTCGTAACCGTCCTTGCCGGGCATCGCGATGAGCACCCTGCTGCCCTGGCGCTGCCCGACCAAGCCCTTGCTGAATCCAGGAACCACCTGGGCCAAGCTGAACCCGATCGGCTTTCCGGTGCTGAACGATTCGTCGAACTTCTTGCCGGTCCGCCCGTTGACTCCGTAGTAGTTGACCTCAACACTCTGGCCTTCGCCGATCACTGGGCCGTCGCCTGGGTCGAGCACCTTGGCCCTGGTCTTGTCGATCGCCCACGGCGAGTCGACCTTGACCTTCGGTGTCTCGTTGAAGCCGCCGGTGACCTGCACCTTGTCGAAGTTGTCCGAGGCCTTGATCGGCTTGGGCTTCGGTGTCTTCGAAGCAGAGGGTGTGGGTGCACTCGGAGTCGCAGAGGGAGAAGCGGCAGAGCTCGACGGGGATGCGGGAGGCGTCTCCGCCGCCTTGTCCTTACTGCACCCGAAGAGCAACAGCAGCGACGAGGCGAGCCCGAGCATGATGGCGACTCTGAGCGGAGATGAACGCACCGGAGAAGGGTACTCTGTCCGATTGCTCGCTATCGCTCGCGCAGGATTGCGCTCGGAAGCCGCGGCCTTCCTCCCTCACTCACGGACGAAGAACGTGTCCGCTCGCTCAGTCGTCCAGGACAGCGGCGCGCAATCCTCGTCCGATTGCTCGCTACCGCTCGCGCAGGATTGCGCTCGGAAGCCGCGGCCTTCCTCCCTCACTCACGGACGAAGAACGTGTCCGCTCGCTCAGTCGTCCAGGACAGCGGCGCGCAATCCTCGTCCGATTGCTCGCTACGCTCGCGCAGGATTGCGCTCGGAAGCCGCGGCCTTCCTCCCTCACTCACGGACGAAGAACGTGTCCGCTCGCTCAGTCGTCCAGGACAGCGGCGCGCAATCCTCGTCCGATCGCTCGACCGCTCGCGCAGGATTGCGCTCGGCAGCGCAATCCTGACGTTTACTCCGGAGAGCGGTCAGCCGCGCATGGAAGCGATCAGCCGCTCGACACGATCGTCGCTGGCGACAAAGGGATCCTTGCAGAGCACCGTACGCTGCGCCTGGTCGTTGAGCTTCAGATGTACCCAGTCGACGGTGTAGTCGTGACGGCCTTCCTGAGCCGCTCGGATGAAGTCGCCGCGGAGCTTTGCCCTCGTGGTCTGCGGCGGCACTGCTTTCGCACGGAAGATGGCCGGATCGGTCGTGACCCGGGCAGCAAGACCGCGCCGCTCCAGCAAGGAGAACACGCCGCGGGACCGGCGAATGTCGTGGTAGGCCAGGTCAAGCTGCGCGATCCGCGGGTCGGCGAAGCCGAGCTTGTGCTTGACCGAGTAGCGGTCGAGCAACTTGAGCTTGATCGCCCAATCGATCTCAGTATCGATGAGCGCGAGCTTGTCTTCTGCGACCGCCCGCAGCGTCCGCTCCCACAGATCCAGCACCCGATCAACAACCCGGGTGCCGAGGCTCTCCCGGCGTACGAACTCCGACACCTTCTCGTAGTACTCGGTCTGCAACTCCAGCGCAGAAATCCGCCTGCCATTGGACAGAGCGACCTTCACATGCCCTGAGCGGTCGCGGCTCATGTCGCGGATCGCGCGGATCGGGTTCTCCAAGGTGAAGTCCCGCATCGGGACGCCGGCCTCGATCAGCCGCAGCACCAGCTCGGCGCTGCCAACCTTCAGCAGCGTTGTCGTCTCGCTCATGTTGGAATCTCCAACTATGACGTGCAAGCGACGGTAGCGCTCAGGATCGGCGTGCGGCTCGTCACGGGTGTTGATGATCGGCCGGCTGCGCGTGGTAGCCGACGACACGCTCTCCCAGATGTGCTCGGCACGCTGACTAACGCTGTATTCGGCGCCTCGAGCGGTATGCAGCACTTTGCCGGCACCACAGATCAGTTGCCGAGAGACCAGGAACGGCACCAGCACGTCGGTGATCTTGGAGAAGTCTCCGATCCGTGAGATCAAGTAGTTTTCGTGGCAGCCATAGGAGTTGCCGTGGCTGTCGGTGTTGTTCTTGAACAGGTAGATGTCGCCGGTAATCCCCTCGCTGGCGAGCCGATGTTCGGCATCGACGATCAGGTCCTCCAGGATTCGTTCCCCGGCACGGTCGTGGTTGATGAGCTGTACGAGGTCGTCGCACTCGGCAGTCGCATACTCCGGATGCGATCCGACATCGAGGTATATCCGGGACCCGTTCCGCAGAAAGACGTTGCTGCTACGCCCCCAGGTCACAACCCGGCGGAAAAGATAACGCGCGACTTCGTCCGGAGTCAGCCGTCGCGTGCCGCCAGAGGTGCACGCGACGCCGTACTCCGTCTCAAGTCCGAAGATTCTGCGGTCCACTGCCCTCCTCTACGTGCGCGGCCAGTCTTTCCGCCAGCTCAGCCACCGGTTAGGTCCAGTAACCCGCCGAGTTCCTCGCGGGTCAACTCCCGGTACTCCCCAACCTTCAGGTTCCCGAGCCGAACCGGTCCGATTCCGATCCGCGACAAACGACGAACCGGATGGCCTACCGCCTCCATGGTACGGCGCACAATGCGATTCCGACCCTCCTGCAATGTGATCTTGAGAAGGGTCTTGTCTCCCGCGCTGGAAACGATCTTGACCGAAGTCGGCCGCACCGGCCCGTCTTCCAGGGTGATCCCGCGGCGCAATCGCTTCAGTGTCTGCTCGCTCACCACGCCTGTGACCTCTGCGATGTAGGTCTTCGACACCTCGTACGACGGATGCGCCAGCCGTTGCGCTAGGTCGCCGTCATTGGTCATGATCAATAGCCCCTCGCTGTCGGTGTCCAGCCGGCCGACGTGAAACAACCGCTCATTGCGCAGCTGACGCGTGTCAAGTAGGTCGGCGATCGTGCGCCGACCTTCTGGATCATCCATCGTGGCAATGACGCCGCGGGGCTTGTTCAACGCCAGATATCGGTGTCGGCGCGGCGGTGGGATCCGAGCACCGTCGACTCGAATCGCGTCCCGCTCGGGGTCGACCCGACGGCCCTGTTCGAGGACAACCTCGGAATTCACCTCGACGCGACCCTCGCTGATCAAGACTTCACACGCCCGGCGCGAGGCGATTCCGGCTTGGGCCAGGACCTTTTGGAGGCGTACGCCTGCTACAGGTTCGGTCACGGGGGTGGCTCGGGAATGGGGTCTTGCGCTCGCTTTTCAGGCTCAGTGCGCGCGGAACTTGCCGCGGCTTCCGCCAGCTGGCCCAGCTCGGCCTCCAGCTCGTCGACCTCGGGTAGCTGTGGAGCCAGCGGCGGCAGATCATCGAGCGTCTTCATGCCCATCCGCTCCAGGAAGTAACTCGTGGTGGCGAACAACACTGCCCCGGACTCGCGATCATGGCCGGCCTCCTCGATCAGCCCACGGGCCAGGAGGGTTCTCATCACACCATCGACGTTGACGCCCCGTACCGCCGACACCCGCGCTCGCGAAATCGGCTGGGTGTAGGCGACCACCGCCAGCGTCTCCAGAGCGGCTTGGGACAGCTTGGACTGTTGCCCGTCCAAGATGTATTGGGTGATGAGGTCCGCGTACTCCTCCCGGGTGTAATACCGCCAGCCCCCACCGAGCTCGCGGAGCTCGAAGCCCCGGCCAGTCTCGGAGTAGAAGGCGACCAGTTCAGTCAGCGTCTCGGCGACGACGGACTCAGGTACCCCGACCGCCTGAGCCAGCTCGAACTCGGTCACTGGCTCGGCAGCGAGCAGCAACAGCGCCTCCAGCGCCCCTGCCACATTTACCGAGCTGTCAGACTCCGGCTCATCAATGGCCGAATTGGACTCTGGCAAGTCTGGTTCGTTATCGCTCATTCATCAGCCTCAGGCGCATCGGTGGTCTCATCGAATTCATCGGAGATCATCCAGTCTTCCTCCTCGCCGCCGGTCCATCGGACGGTGAGCTCGCCCAAAGGAGTCAGCTGCTCGAACGCCACCGCCCCGTCGCGGAACAATTCCAGCAGCGCGAGGAATCGTGCCACCGTGACCAACATGGTGGATGAGTCGCTGGTCAGCGCCCGAAAGGTCATGGTCCGCTGGTGCCTTAGCCGATCCACGACCACCGTGGCCTGCTCGCGGACGCTGACCGCCGGGGCATGCATGTGAGCCAGCGACAGCACGCTGGCCTGTTTCGGCGCCATCGCCTTTGCGGCCAGCGCCGCCAGACGGGCTGGGCTGATCGCCATCGTCAGCTCGGGCAGCAGCCGGGCGAAACGCGGCTCGATCCCGACGTCGCGAGGGAATCGGCGTCCCTGTGCCTGGAGTGTCGTCGCGATATAGCTGGCGACGCGTTGAAAGGCGCGATACTGCAGCAACCGCGCAAAGAGCAGATCGCGTGCCTCCAGCAGTGCGAGGTCCTCGGGATCCTCCACCTCGCCGGACGGTAGGAGGCGGGCGGCTTTCAAATCCAGCAGCGTGGCAGCGACTACCACGAAATGGCTCGTCTGATCCAGATCCCAGGCGCTGCCCGCCGCCTTGATGTGGGCGATGAATTCATCTGTCACCTGGGACAGCGCCACTTCGGTGATGTCCAGCTTGTGTCGGGAGATCAGTTGGAGCAGCAGGTCGAACGGTCCATTGAAGTTGTCGAGATGAACCTGGAAGCCTCCGCCTTCGGCCGCTTCCGTCGAATACGCGTGCAGCGCGCCGCGATCGGGTAGCGCTGAGTCCTGCTCCACTTCCGCCGACAATTTCACAATCACAACGTCGACAGCCTGCGCACCAGCTCCGAGTCGTCCCCGCTCGCCTCAAGATCAGCGAGTATTGCAGCGATCGCCTCGCGGACGATACGTCCCCGATCTACCGCCATACCGTGCCGAGCGCGCAACGTCAGCCTTGCTTGCTCCAACGCCAGTAGCTCCTCGGCGCTGACGTAGACGGTGATCTTCTCCTCATGGCGGACCCGCCCGGACACGCGGCCACCGTTGGTTTCCGTTTTGGCACCGGCCAACAGTCGCGCATCCTCACTCCGGTTCTCGCCGTTTCCAGCTCGCAGGACCTCGGGAGCTGCAGCCAGGGCTATGCGACGCGGCATCGTGCGAGCACCTCAAGAGCCAGATTGCGGTGCGCCTCTGCTCCTGGGGATGTCGGGGCGTACGTCGTGATTGGCTCCCCCGCCACGGTCGTCTCAGGGAACTTCACGGTGCGCCGGATGACAGTGTGAAAAACCTGGTCACCGAACGCCTGAACGACCCGTTCGAGGACCTCGCGGCTGTGCAGCGTGCGCGGGTCGTACATGGTCCCCAAGATTCCCAAGATCTCCAACCGCTGGTTGAGCCGGTCTTGCACCTTCGCGATGGTGTCGGTCAGCAACGCGATGCCTCGGAGCGCGAAGAACTCACACTCCAGCGGCATGAGCACCCGGTCGGCGGCGGTCAGTGCGTTGATCGTCAGCAGCCCGAGCGACGGCGCGCAGTCGATGAGGATGACGTCGTAGCGGCTCCTCACCGCCTCGAGCAGCCGCAGCAAGGTCTGCTCCCGCGCCACCTCCGAGACCAACTGGATCTCGGCCGCCGACAAGTCGATATTGCTGGGGAGAATGTCCAGACCGGGCACGTTTGTTTGGCCGATGACCTCATCGATCGAGATCCCCTGGCCCATGAGCAGGTTGTAGATGCTGGCAGGAAGGGTGTGGGGATTGACACCCAAACCGACCGAGAGCGAACCCTGCGGGTCGAAGTCCACGAGCAGCACGTGCCGGCCGAGTTCGGCGAGTGCAGCGCCCAGATTGATCGTCGTTGTGGTTTTCCCGACACCTCCCTTTTGATTGCACATGGCAATGACCAGGGCCGGTCCGTGCTCGGTCAGTGGCGGAGGTATGGGCAGGTCGGGCCATGGACGCCCTGTGGGGCCGATCAGCGGCTCGCGCTCGACCGGCCGCGCGACACCCTCCGGGGGCGGTGGCACCACGAAGGTTTCATCGACAGAAGCGCTCTGCTCCGCGCGAAACAGTGCCTCGAGCTCGTTGGTATCGAGATAGTGCTCGTCGGTCAGATCAGCGACCACGCTGCGCGAGGAACCCGCGCCATTGGTGCCGGCGGGACCGGGCGGGGTCGAATCTGGCGGAGTGGAATGAGGCAGAGTGGAATGAGGTGGGGCGGAATGAGGTGGGGCCCCGCCACCCTCATCGCGTTCCTGCACTGTTTCCCTCCCTAGAGCCCTCCGTCGAGCCCGTCCTTTGGGCCCTCACTTGAGCCTTCCTATTGGGCCCCCTTCGACGCATCCTCCTTGCCGGCCAGATCGACATAGCACAGCGCGGCACAGCGGTGGGTCCGTTTCGCCGCAGCTTAATGCCACCGAGCGGCGATTTGTCGACACGACACTAATACGCACGAGGATGGGAAGTGAGGAAGACCTCCCGCAGGTGATCGATGGTTACCAGTGTGTAGATCTGCGTCGTTGTGACCGACGCGTGACCCAGCAGCTCTTGGACAACACGGATATCCGCCCCACCGTCCAACAGGTGGGTCGCGTACGAATGCCGCAGGGTATGCGGCGACACATCGGCTGTGATACCTGCTTTCTCAGCGACGGATCGCAGGACCGCCCAGGCGCTCTGCCTCGAGAGCCGACCACCTCTGGTGTTCACGAACAGCGCCGCAGTCCCCCGCCCATGTCCGGTGAGCGCGGGCCGCCCGCGTACCAGGTAGGCATCCAGCGCAGCACGCGCGTACGAGCCCACGGGAACGACACGCTCCTTGCCGCCCTTGCCGAGCACCCGTAGTCCCGGCGCTGGCTCACCAGCCGGTGTCCGGACCAGCCGGCTCACGTCATCGACGTCGAGCACCACTGCCTCAGAAATCCTCATGCCGGTCCCGTAGAGCAACTCCAACAGCGCGGCGTCACGGACACCGACTTCGCTGTCGGTCGCTGGGACCGCAAGCATCGCCTGGACCTGTTCCAGGCTCAATGCCTTGGGGAGACGTTTGGGCGGCTTCGGCGGCCGGATGACCCTCGCCGGATCCTCATCGGTCAGCCCTTCCGCGGCGGCGAAGCGGTGCATGCTGCGCACCGCGATGACGGCGCGGGCGACGCTCGCATTCGCCAGCGGAGTTTCCGCCCAGCCGTTCCCGTCCGGCCCGGCTATGCCCTCGCGCAGCCGTGCTGCATAGCTGCCGATCATGGCGCTGGTCACCTCGGCCGGATCGGTGACACCATGTTCGGCAAGGTAGTCGGCGTAGCGGCGCAGGTCACGGCGATACGCGGCGACCGTGTGTCGGGACATGCCGCGCTCGACGGTGAGGTGGTCGAGGTAGGTCTGGATCAGCCTGACCAGTGTCGAGGAATCAGCCGAGGACGTCGGCCAGCTCCCGATGCTGCAGCCCATGCGCTTGCGCGACCGGGGCATTGGTGATCATGCCGTCGTGAGTGTTCAGCCCAAGCGCCAGTGCAGGATCGGTCCTGAGCGCATCCCGCCAGCCGCGATTGGCCAAGCTGAGCGCGTACGGCAGGGTGACGTTGGTCAGCGCGTAGGTCGAGGTGTTGGGCACTGCGCCAGGCATGTTGGCCACGCAGTAGAAGATCGAGTTGTGTACCCGGAACGTCGGCTCAGCGTGCGTGGTCGGCCGGCTGTCCTCGAAGCAGCCCCCCTGGTCGATGGCGATGTCGACCAGCACGCTGCCCGGGCGCATCCGGGCGACCAGCGCATTGCTGATCAAGGTCGGCGCTTTGGCGCCCGGCACCAGCACCGCACCGATAATCAGGTCGGCGTCCAGTACGGCCCGTTCGACCTCGTACGCGTTGGAGGCGACGGTTTGAAGATGTCCCTGGTAGATCCGGTCCGCCTCCCGCAGTTTGTCGATGTCGCGATCGAGCAGCAGCACCTCAGCTTGCATGCCGAGCGCGATCGCCGCCGCGTTCATGCCCGACACGCCAGCCCCGATGACCACCACCTTGGCGGCATACACCCCTGACACGCCGCCCATCAGGGTCCCGCGGCCGCCGCCCTGCCGCATCAGGTGGTACGCCCCTACCTGCGGTGCCAGCCGGCCGGCAACCTCGCTCATCGGGGCCAGCAATGGCAGGGCGCCGTTGCTCAACTGCACCGTCTCGTACGCGATGCCGGTGACCTTCCTATTCAGCAAAGCTCTGGTGCAGTCCCGGCTTGCCGCCAGATGGAGATAGGTGAACAGCACCTGGCCCGGTCGCATGGAGTCATACTCGATCGCAATCGGCTCCTTGACCTTCAAGATCAGCTCCGAGTCCTGCCACACGTCTTCTTGGCTGGAGGCGATTTTGGCTCCGGCAGCTGTGAACTCGTCATCGGTGATCGACGACCCGATGCCGGCCCCTGCCTGGACAAGCACGTCATGTCCATGCCTGGTGAGCTCGTGGACTCCTGCTGGCGTAATGGCGACCCGGTATTCGTGGTTCTTGACCTCAGTGGGCACGCCGACTCTCATGGATCCTCCTGACCGAACCTGGGCGCTAGCTTGATCATGCCACGCAGCATTACGGATGTGCCCACAGGTGGCTAAGGGTCATATCGCCGTCACGGTTAGGCTCGACAGCGGAACCGCGGATGCGCGGCGCCGAGCTGAGGAGAGGCGAGCCGCCGCGCTTCTCGTCAGCGAGCGACGTCGAAATTGGCGGCCTCCTGGCACGATCCGCAGCGAGCGAAGCGAGCAATCAAATACGGGATGCTGCATGGAAACCAACCTGACGAGTGTGCGACCCCCTCCGCGCGACTGGGCTCAGGAGTACGCCGAGCTCTCCTCGGCTGAGCAGGATCTGAGCCCGGAAGATCTCGAGCGCTACTCCGTTGCGGCCCATCTGCTTGGTCGGGATGAGCAAGCCGTCCGACTGCTTGATCGTGCACAGAGCCGTTACCTCGAGCAGGGCGCGCCCGAGAAGGCCACGCGCGCTGTGTTCTGGCTGATATTTCATCTCCGCGGCATGGGCCAGACCGCCCGCGCAGCGGGCTGGATATCTCGTTTGCGTCGCATGCTGGAGGACCACGATCCAGACAACGAGCTGTCCTATCTCGTCTCCCTGGGGGAAGGCGTTGAGGTAATGCAGGCTGGGGCGCCTGTCGAGGCACTGCCGATGCTGGAGCAGGCCGCTGCCGGAGCTCGCGCGGCTCATGACGACGATCTCTTCGTGCTGGCGGGCCTGGGTCGTGGACGCTGCCTGGTGGTGCTCGGCCGGACAGCGGAAGCACTGGCCATACTCGACGAGATCATGGTGTATGTCGTCGCCGAGCGCGTTGCGCCGCCCGTGATCGGCCTGGCGTATTGCGCCGTGATCTCGTTGTGCATGGAGCGTTTCGATATCCAACGCGCTGGCGAATGGACGCGAGCGCTCACCGGCTGGTGCGACGCGCAATCCGGACTGATGCCCTACCGCGGCGAGTGCCAGGTGCATCGGGCGGAAATCTTCCAAGTTCACGGATCGTGGGCCGAGGCCGGCGAAGAGGCAGTCCAGGTCAGCCAGCGGGTGCCAGCGGCCGGATTCGTCGCAGGCGGGGCGCATTACAGGCTGGCGGAGCTGCATCGATTACGCGGTCAGCTTGATCTTGCGGAGCGCGAGTATGCCGCTGCGGCCAGCTGCGGTCGCGAGGTGCAGCCCGGACTGGCTCTCCTCAGGCTGGCCCAAGGAAATCCACCAGCAGCCATTGCCGGAGTCGGCCGCGCGCTCGCGGAAAGTCGGGACCCCGCGTTGCGGTCGCTACTGCTCGTTGCCAAGGTGGAGATCGCGCTGGCGGCCGGGATGACCGAGTCGGCACCGGCAGCTCTGGCCGAACTGGACCAGAATGCGGAAGCGATCCAGACGCCCTACCTGGCTGCGCTCGCAGCCCATGCCGCCGGTCAGTTCCGGCTCGCCGAGGGTGATTCGCAGGCCGCCCTCACACTGCTGAGGCGCGCGTGGACACTCTGGCAGCAGGTCGATGCGCCGTACGAGGCGGCGCGTACGCGGGTGCTGGTCAGCTCGGCGTGCCGCGCGCTCGGCGACAACGACGCGGCGCGGATGGAGCTCGATGCCGCTCGGTTTGTCTTTGAGCAACTGGGTGCACGATCAGATCTGGCGTCGCTCGCTCGAGCGGATGAGGCCACCCCAGGACACCCGCTCACGGCCCGCGAGCGTGAGGTGCTGGCTCTGGTCGCTCAAGGCCAGACGAATCGGGGGATCGCGACGACGTTGTTCCTCAGTGAGAAGACCGTCGCGCGCCACCTCAGCAACATCTTCGCCAAGCTCAATGTCAATAGCCGGGCCGCAGCCACCGCGTACGCCTATGAGCACCGGTTGGTGTGAGCTCGGCTTTCGAATTCTGCGAATCCGTAGTTGATCACCAGCTCCGGATGGGTTCATCATCCAGGCCGACGGCCTTTCCAGGACGCCCAGGCCATGCGCATTTCTACCCATATCCGCCGGGCAGAAGATGCACAATCTCTTCGATGTCGTAGCCCCATTCGAGCTTCTACCGTCGGCATATGACAACCCAACGGATGCACCTCGTTCAGGCCCCAGTCCACGCAGACGGCATCGAATCGATCCCGACAGTGATCTTCGGCGGGATCGAATCGATCCCGACAGTGATCATCGGCGGCGGCCAAGCCGGCCTGGTGATGGGATACCGCCTGCAGCAAGCGGGCGAGCGATTCGTGATTCTTGATGCCCAGCCACGCATCGGGGATACCTGGCGCAACCGCTGGGACTCGCTTCGGCTGTTCTCCTTCCCCAAGTACTCGAGCCTGCCTGGATGGCGTATTCCGGTCAGCAGTTTCCCCACCCATAACGAAATGGCCGACTACCTCGAGGCCTATGCGCACCGCTTCAACCTTCCGGTGCGAAGCGGCGTACGGGCCACCTGGTTGTCGCGAAACGGCGACGGCTTCCGGCTGTCGACCACTGCTGGAGAGCTGCAGTGCAATCGTGTCGTGATCGCCACGGGCGGCTTTCAGACCCCAATCGTTCCCGAGTTTGCCGCCGAGCTGACACCGGAAATCGGGCAGCTGCACTCCTCCGCTTACCGGAATCCGGAACAGCTGGAGGGAAAGGTTTTGGTGGTCGGAGCGGGAAACTCGGGCGCCGAGATCGCTTTGGACGCGGTCAAATCCGGTCATCCGACGTGGCTTTCTGGCAGGCATCCGGGCCAGGTTCCGTTCCGCATCGAAACTCGCAAAGCTCGGTTCCTGGTGCCGATTGTGATGTTCGCGTTTCGGCGGGTGCTGACACTCGATACGCCGATGGGACGGAAGCTGCAGCAACCGGCGATCGAGCACGGCACACCGTTGGTTCGCACCAAGCAGAGCGACCTCGAGGCCGCCGGCGTGCAGCGGGTCGGGCGTATCGCCGGCGTGCGCGACGGACGCCCGGTGACGGTCGACGGCGATGTGCTGGATCCGCAGACCGTGGTCTGGTGCACGGGGTACCGGCCGGACTACAGCTGGATCGACCTTCCCGTGTCCGATGCATCCGGCCACCCCATCATGGAGCGCGGTGTCTCGCCAGAGACCGGCCTGTACTTCATTGGACTTGAATTCCAGTACGCGGCCGCGTCGGCGACCATCCAAGGCCTGGATCAGGATGCGCGCTACCTGCTAAGGGCGATGCGCAAGCAAGGCAGCCCACGTCATGTGCCAGTTCAGGAGCCAGCCGCCGCTTAGCGACCGGGCCCGAACGGCGACGTCGCAGCGCCCAAACTCGACAAGGGCTTCGCACCCGCATCCGCAGCACGAGGTTGTGGCGCGGGTGCGGCCCCTGTCGGGCTGCAAGCGCTGGTGGTTTGAAGAAGGCGGAAGAGTGATCACGTTTGGAAGTGACGCTCACGACCCAACTCGGCTGGCCCGCGATTTCGCCCGAGCGGCCGACTTGGTGGAGGCCCAGGGCTTCCGACAGGGACGCCATCCCTACGACTTCTGGACGCACTCAGGCTGACGGGACGGTGATCGAGTGCGGCCCATCACACCCGCTGTTTGCTCGCCGGCGCCGGCTGACTACTTTGACTCGCTCGCCAGTAGGGCAGGGCTGGCCACGCAGCATCCGCCGGGCGAAGGCTCATGAAACCGTCCCTTTGCCGCGCAGTCCAGGCAGCGAGCACTCCAGAAACCATGGTCGGGTTGTGTAGCCGGCCATCGAGCACGGCTTCGACGAGATCGTCCAGAGTCGCCCACACGGTGTCCATGTGGGCCTCCTCGCCCTCGCGCGTGAAACCGTCCGGGCCGTCGACGGCCACCAGGTCACGGGCGAGATAGATCCGCAGTGATTCGCCAAGAATGCCCGGCGTGGTGAACAGATCCACCAGCACGGCCCAGCGTCGGGCTGCGAGGCCGACCTCCTCGGCCAGCTCACGTTCGATGGCCTGGAGATAGTCCTCGCCTCCGACATCGAGCAGTCCAGCGGGCGGCTCGATGAGCCGGTGGCGCACCGGATGGCGATACTGACGCACCAGCGCCACCCGGTCATGATCATCTAGCGCGATCACGCCGACCGCGCCCGGATGCTTGAGGTATTCGCGCTCGATCAGCTGCCCGTCAGGTGTACGTACCTGATCTTGCACATACCTGGTGATCTTGCCCCGGGCGAGCACAGTTGAGGACACGACCGGCCAGGCGAGTGGCACATCGGCCAGCTCGTCGCGAGCAAGGATGATCATCGATGGTCGTCGTCTACGGGAAGCCGCGTGGCCAGCTTCCGGTCTAGTGCCGCCTCGACGAGACCGACGAACAGCGGATGCGGTCTGGTCGGCCGCGACTTGAGCTCCGGATGTGCCTGCGTGGCGACGAAGTAAGGGTGAATCTCGCTCGGCAGCTCGATGAACTCAACCAGCTTGGAGTCCGGCGAGGTGCCGCTGATCACCAGGCCCGCCTCCTCGAGACGCTCGCGGTAGGCATTATTCACCTCATAGCGATGGCGATGCCGCTCTTCCACATGGGATTGTCCATAACGTTTGGCTACCATCGAGCCCGGCAGCAACTCCGCCGGATAGGAACCGAGCCGCATCGATCCACCAAGATCACCATCGCCGGAAACGATCGCCACCTGCTCGGCCATCGTGGCGATCACCGGATGCGGCGTGTCAGGGTAGAACTCGCTGCTGTCGGCTCCTTCCAGGCCAGCCATGTGGCGCGCGACCTCGATCACCATGCACTGTAGGCCGAGGCACAGTCCCAAGATCGGGATCTGGTTTTCCCTGGCGTACCGGATCGCGCCCACCTTGCCTTCGACACCACGGATCCCAAAACCGCCGGGGATGACAACACCGTCGACCTCGCTCAGCACCCGGGCCGCGCCCTCCCGAGTCTGGCAGTCGTCGGAAGGCACCCAACGAATCATGACCCTGGCGTGGTTCGCAAAACCGCCGGCTCGCAGCGCCTCGCAGACCGAGAGGTACGCATCAGGAAGATCGACATACTTGCCGACGAGTGCGATCGTCACCTCTTCCTTCGGGTGGTGCACGCGATCAAGCAAATCGTTCCAGCGCGTCCAGTCGACATCGCGGAATCGCAGGTCGAGCCGACGTACGACGTAGGCGTCCAAACCCTCAGAATGCAGCACCTTCGGGATGTCGTAGATGCTCGGCGCGTCGATCGCAGCCACCACGGCGGACTCGTCGACATCGCACATCAAGGAGATCTTGCGTTTCACCGACTCCGGAATGTCACGATCGGAGCGACACACCACGGCGTCGGGCTGGATGCCGACCTGCCGCAGGGCGGCAACCGAGTGCTGCGTCGGCTTCGTCTTCAGCTCACCGCTGGGACCGATGTAGGGCACCAGGGACACGTGCAGAAAGAAGACGTTCTCCCGGCCGACATCGTGGCGTACCTGTCGCGCTGCCTCCAGAAACGGTAAGGATTCGATGTCGCCGACGGTGCCACCGATCTCGTGGATGACGACGTCGATGTCCGGCCCGCCCATGGCCATCATCGATTCTTTGATCTCGTTGGTGATGTGCGGAATCACCTGGACCGTGTCACCGAGATAGGCGCCCCGCCGCTCCTTGGCGATCACCGAGGAGTAGACCTTGCCGGTGGTGATGTTGGCGTCGCCCGAGAGGTTGACATCTAGAAAGCGCTCATAGTGACCGACATCGAGATCGGTTTCGGCGCCATCTTCAGTGACGAATACCTCGCCGTGCTGGAACGGGTTCATCGTTCCGGGATCGACGTTGAGGTATGGGTCCAGTTTCTGCATGGAGACGCTGAGCCCGCGAGCGACCAGGAGATTGCCGAGGCTGGAAGCCGTGAGTCCCTTGCCGAGCGAGGATGCGACGCCTCCGGTCACGAAGAGATGCTTCGTGGATTTCTCGCGGTATCCCACGGGCCTCCAGCTTACGTCGTGGAGCGCTATCGCACGGTGAACCCGCCAGAGTCGTTCCAGAAGCCCTTGTAGCGTCGATGTCGAGCGATCTCGGTGTACGCACGCGCCAGGTCGTCGGCGACATCGTCTTCGTCGGGCCACGTAGCTGCCCGCCGCAGGCCGGCTTCGGACAAGCGGCGGCGCTCGTCGGGGTTGCCGGCCAGCGCGACAATCTGCCGAGCCGCCTCGTCGGCATCGCCGAGGGGCACCAGCACAGCCGCCGAATCAACCAGCTCTTCGATACCTCCAACTCGCGTACTGACCAGTGGCACGCCAGCCAGCAGAGCTTCCTGGGCGACCAACGCGCGAGCTTCCCAGGTGGAGGTCAGTAAGGCGACGTCAGCCGCCCCAAGCAAGGAACTGAGGTCATCGATCCGACCCAGCAGCGACACCTGCAGCCGCTCGCCGGTAATCCGGCGCTGCAGCTTCTCCCGCTCCGGGCCCTCGCCGGCAACAACGAACCGCAGCTCGGGCCTATGGCGTACGGCCGTAGCGATGTCGAGCACCATGCCCAGATTCTTCTGCGGGGCCAGCCGGCCGACCGTGACGACGACCGTGTCCCCAGCCGCGGCTCCGAGGGCGCGGCGCTGATCGTCGCGGCGGATTTTCGCGGCTGGGAGCACAGGTGCTGCGACCGGGGAGAGTCTCGCGTTCCGAGCTCCGAGCTTCCTGGCTAGGGCAACAAGATCACTGCTCGCTCCGAGCGTCAGATCCGCGCCCAGCGCCACCCCCCGCAACGTCTGCCGCACTGCGGCGGGCGCCAGCCCGTCGCCCAGCACAGCGTTGTGCCACGTCACGACGAGCGGCACCTTGAACATCCAGGCGATCGGAATCCCCAGCGAACCGGCCTTCAGCCCATGCGCGTGCACCAGATCGGCGCCGATGAACCGACGCATGCTGGTCAGCGGCCACACATCGAGGCCGAGTTCTCTGAAGCCCTGCGCCTCGGCCGTGGCCGGGGGACAGAACACCCGTACCTGGTGGCCACGCTCCTCCAGCCGCGGCGCGACGCTCGCGACATGGCGCCCGATGCCGCCGGTGCTGACGGTCAGTACCTGCGCGACCTTCATGGCGAGCCCACCTCCGCCGCGGGCGTACGCCGCCGCAACGCCCACATCTGGGTCAACAAGGACGGTGCCAAGAGTCGCAGCATCGCTGTGAAGACTAAGACGCAGAGCAGGGCGACGGCGCAGGCACCCACCACCGCGACCACGATTCCCACCTGGGCCAGCAACTGCGAACCGGCTGCTCCCAGACCGCCTGCCAAGATAGCGGCCACCAGCCCGACCAGCATCGGTCGGACCAGCCCGACAGCTGGCATTCCGGATCGCCGCAGCAACAGCCACCCGACTGCCGCGCCCACCAGCATTCCCAGCGACACGCTGGCGGCCAGCGCCGGCACCAGCCAAACACCGGGAACCACCAGCCGCAGTACCGCCACGCTCATGATCACCACGGCCCAGGCAGTGGCGTTGGCGACGCCTGACGCCTTGCCGAGGTGCTGGGCGAGCAGGGTTCGTGACGCCAGGCCGAGCAGAGTGAAGCCGACAACGGCAGGCGCAAACGCGACGATCGGCACGGCGAGCGCTGCGGTGCGTTCCGAGCCAGGCCCGAGGACGAAAACGCGTGCCACGGGGACGGCGGTCGCCACCAGTAAGGCGGCGCCCAGCCATGCCATGACGACCGTAGCCGGGCCGGTTTCGGCGAGCACCCGGGCGACATCGTCCCGGCCCTGTTCGGCGGCGGTGGAAAGCCTCGGAAAGCTCAGCTGCAACAGCGGCGCCGCGAGTACGGCGTACGGGAGTAGGTAGATGGCGTTCGCCCAGGTGAAGCGGGTCAGGGCACCCTGATCACCGGTTTGCTGAGCAGACCAGTTGATCAACAGCACGCTCAGCTGTTGCAAGATCAACCCGACGATTCCGGCAGCGGCGATCGTGATGATGACTGATCGGTCCCCGTCGGCAAAGCGCAACCGAGGCCGGAGCCGTAGCCCGATGCGGCCAAGCGGCAGCAGCGTGCAGGCCGCCAGCGCGAGCACGCCGAAGGTCGTCCCCCATCCCAGAGCCGCCAGAGCATTGCTCGTCAGCTGCGAGGGATTCTCGTTGGCTCCGGGAATCGCAACAGCGGCATAGATCAGATACGCGATGATCACCACCAGGCTTGACAACAGTGGAGCCGCCGCCGCCGCCAGGAACCGGTGATGAGCCTGCAGTATCCCCGCGCTGACCACCGCGAGACCGTACAGCCAAACCTGCGGCGCGAACATGACGACGAGCGAAGCAAGCGTGTCGGCGCTACCCGCGCAGTCGGCCTTGGCAAACGTGCTGGCGAACAGGCGCGCGCCGGCGAGCACT
Organism: uncultured Actinomycetota bacterium; assembly: GCA_963808905.1. Lineage (GTDB taxonomy): Bacteria > Actinomycetota > Actinomycetes > Propionibacteriales > Propionibacteriaceae > Microlunatus. The sequence continues at coordinate 30,713 of CAWEHO010000018.1, read as the reverse complement.
GCCAGCCCGGCCGGCGTCAGCACGAGCAGGGTCCACGTCATCAGCGCCGAGGCTGTGCGAGAGGCCTCCTCACCCCGGCCCGCCCCGATGTGCCGCGCCACGACCGGAACAACTACGCCGGCCAGTACGCCGCCGGCCACGATCTCGAAGAGCACGTTGGGCAGACTGTTTGCGGCGTTGTAGGTGTCGCCGAGGCAGGTGTCACCGACCGTCTTGGAGAAGACCAAGGACCGCCCGAACCCGACAAGCCGCGCAGCGAGCGTCAGGCTTGCGACACCCGCGGCCACGGATGCAAAACCGGCTCTCACGTGGGCTCGTTGGCTGGCGTGGCGGTTACGAGGACCGGCCGCCCCAGCTGATCCAGCCGGCGCAGCAGCGGCGTGCGCTCGATGACGGCGGTAAAGCTCACCCGCTCACTCGCCAGGTTGAGCGCGGTGACCGCGGCGCAGGCGAGAAGCCGGAACGAGCGCGGCAGAGCGCGAGCGGCGGCGGTCGCCACGGCAGCGCCGAGCGCGTTGGCGCCAGAGTCACCGAGCATGGATCTTGCTGCCAAATCGGTCGGCAGACTGCCCACAGCAGCGCCCACCGCAGGCGCGGCACCATAGCCGACAAGGCCCGAGCCGAGCAGGATGATCACCTTGGCCGCTCGTCCCGGCCGCAGGTCGAGCAGATTGGTGAGGTTGGCTGTCGCGGCGATGAGTGTCGTGTCGACAACACCATCGAGTGCGCGGCACATCGGCTTCGGGCACCCGGGCCGCGCCCGTTGGACGAGGGCAGCCGCTGCCGCCGAGCTCGCGCCGACACCGAAAACCTTGATCATTCCGCTGGTCACCTGGCCAGAACGCAGCGCACGAAGGTGCCCCCGAAGGCCCTTCGCCTGGGCCGTTCCGTAGAGATCGTCGTATGCCCCGACCAGTCCCGCTCCAACACTGGCAACGGCCACGGGCAGATTGCGCCGCCCCGACGGGTCCAGCATGCGGTCCACACCCGCACCGGCGAGCAGCGCCAGCACACTGATTGGGCCCTCTGCCAGCGTCACGTGCTCCCCGGCGTAGTTGGTTCGAGTCCAGCGCGACGCTGCTGTGGAGCGCGCGGCCCCCCGAGTGTCATCGTCAAGCGCCGCGGTTGCTCGCCGATTGCCGACCGCCGCCACGAAGGCGCCAGTCAGGCCCGCAGCCGCGCAGGCCGCCAGCCGGGGCACCACTATCGCACCGGCAACTGTGGCAACGGCGCATCCGCCTTGGCCAGCGCACCGTAATGCTGACTTGGTCGGCCAAGCAGTCGCTCCTTGCCCGCCAAGACAACCGTCGTCACGCCACTGCTGAGGTCGGCCACGTCCACAGTGCTGAGGCTATCTACCGCTGCTGGATCAGCTCGTGCCGTCAGCACATCGGTGCCATCGATCCCCTCGCTGTTCGGGCCGGCTAGTACGACACCGGCCCGTGTCGTCAGGCCGACATCGAACTGGACATGTGCAGCGAGCTCCTCCTGCGTCGCGGGAGGATCTGATGCCGGCGCAGTAACGACGATGATCAGCTGCGCCTGAGCTGCAGAGTCTTTGCTGATGGTGACCAAGCCTCTCTTTTCGAGAGATTCCCCAACGGCGATGGCGAGCGCGTCGCGGTCTTCAGCCTCCTTGGACCCGATGGATCTGCCGAGCGCGACGCCCAGCCTGGTCGCCGAGGACATGGTCTCGTTGAGCCCGAGCGGACCGAAGTAGTCAGCAAGTGCGTCGCTGACGTCCTCGGCTCGTGCCGCATCAAAGGCGTCGGCGTTGACCTTGACGTCGCGGACGACGGTGCCGCCGGCTTGAACGACATCATTCGAGATATTCCGCAACACGCTGGCCGGGGCGTCCGGCATGGCGACCATCGCGACGCGCTGCCCGTTCAGCACGCCGGCCGTGACGGCCGTACCGACCTGCTCGTCGTAGGCATTGCGGTAATCGTCGAGCGCCTTGCGCCGATCCAGCTCGGCGCGTAGGTCTGTCACCTGTTTGCGATCTTGGGCGGCCTGCTGCAGCAGCCCCTGGTCGACCGACGGACTCAGTGAGACGCCAACCGCGATACCTACCGACAAAGCAATGAAGACCGCCATCAACGACACGATGTGGTAGCGGAAGTTGATCAAGTGAAGAGTTCCTTTATCCAGTAGAGCAAGTCCCGGATCCGGGCAGCGATGACGTTGCCGAACGCCCAGCCCACGTCGGTGAACAGCAGCGCGGTCACGAGCGCAATGACGCCGGATAGCACGAACAAGATCAGATGCCAGGTCTTGATCTGGCTGCGGTAGATGCGGGAGACCCCTTTGGCGTCCACCAGCTTGGGACCAACTCGGAGCCGGGTCAGGAAAGTTGAGGCCATCCCCGCGCGACCTTTGTCCAAGAACTCCACCAACGATGCGTGGGTGCCCACGGCAACGATCAAGCTCGCTCCCTTGGAATCGGCGAGCAGCATGGCGGCGTCCTCACTCGTGCCGAGGGCCGGAAAGATGACGGCTTGCAGCCCGAGTTTCTCGATCCGCTCCATCCCGGGCGCGCGACCGTCGTGGTAAGCGTGCACCACAAGTTCTGCTCCGCATCGCAGGGTTTCATCGGAACACGAATCCATGTCGCCGATGATCATGTCGGGCTTGTAGCCGGCCTCGATCAGCGCATCGGCGCCTCCATCGACACCCATCAGTAGCGGTCGGTACTCCGAAATGTAGGGCCGCAGGGCAGCCAGGTCGCCGCGGTAGTCGTAGCCTCGCACCACGATCAACACGTGGCGGCCCTCGATCTCGGTCGCGACGTCTGGCACTCCAACGCCTTCGAGCAGCAGTTCCTTCTCCACGCGCAGGTACGTCATTGTGTTGTCGGCGAAGGCCTCGATCTGATCGGACAGGCCGCTCCGGGCATATGCCAGATGATCTTCGAGTATCTCGGTGGTGTAGAAGGTCCCCTCGGCAATCACATTGCCCGCCGGGTCCATCACTTTTCCGCCATCCAGAATGAGCCGGTCGCCCTCGTGAACCCGAGTGAAGACGTGGTCGCCTACGTTGTCGATCAACGGAATTCCGGCCTCGAGAAGGATCCCGGGCCCGAGGTTGGGATATCGACCCGATACCGAGGACACGGCGTTCACGACTGCTGCGGCGCCGGCCTCCACAAGGGCTTCCGCGCTCACCCGGTCGAGATCGCTGTGATGAATGATCGCAATATCACCAGATCCCAGGCGCTTCGTGAGGTTCTTGGTACGACGATCCAGCCGCGCAACACCGCCGATCTGGGTCGGTGTTCCGCGTTTGCGCAGCAGAGTGGGAAGTCGCATGTCGTGGTCCATCCTCCCACCCGGCCGGAGAGAGGTTCAGCTGCGAGCGTCGGAAATCGCGCTTCAGCCGCCGCCGTCGGTTCGCAGCCGGTAGCCCAGGCCGCGTACCGTCTCCAACGACCGTACGCCGAAGGGGCGGTCGATCTTCTCCCGGAGATACCGGATGTAGACCTCGATCACGTTGGAGCGGTACTCATGTCCGATCTCCCACGCCGCATCGAGCAGCTGGCTGTGACTGAGAACTTTGCCAGGGTGTCGCATGAATGCCTCGAGCAACGCGAACTCGCGGGTCGACAGCCGGATCTCTTGCCCGCCTCGCCAAACCTGGGCAGACGTTGGGTTGAGTCGCAGCGAACCGACCTTGATCATCACCGATCGCTCGGCGAGATCGTGACCCGCCACCGCTCGGAGCCTGGCCAGCAGTGCGCCAAATGCGAATGGCTTGGTGAGATAGTCGTCGGCGCCTGCGTCGAGCCCGCGAGCCCGTTCATCGACTTCATCACGTCCAGTGACCATGATGATTGGCGTCCAGTCACCGGAGCTGCGAAGGCGGCGACAGGTCGCGAAGCCGTCGGCATCCGGCAGCATCGCGTCCAAGACGACAGCGTCGTACGCGGTATCCGCAAGCATCGCGCACGCCTCACCCGACGTACCTGCCACATCTCCAACGACGTCGACGGCTCGCAACGCCCGTCTGATCGCGGCCGCCATAGGCAAGTCCTCCTCGACGACCAGCACCCGCATGTTGCGAAAGCTATGCAGAGAGGGATGAGAGCACTATGAGAGCCCGCGAAACTCCCCCGACTTCAACACGACCGAGCGAGACGGCTGCGCTCGCCGAGAAGCACCCCGGCAAGGTCCTAGCGAACACTCGGTGGGACCCACGCGACTGGACGCCGGCCTGGTGCCCTGGCCGGCGTACGCCAACGGCCGGACCCAGTTGCCTGACCCGCTTCAGCCGGACCCAACTTTGCCTGACCCGCTTCGCCGGACCTACTTCGCCGGACCTACTTCGAAGGTGCGCGGGAAGCAGCGGCTAGTTCCACCAACTCGCCTGCGTGGGCTAGTGCAGACTCGGTAGTGTCGAGGCCCGCCATCATGCGCGCCAGCTCGACGGCCCGGTCCTCATCAGCCACCTGAACGACCCCGCTCGTCGTTACCTGGCCATCGTCGGCCTTGACCACGACGTAGTGCCGATCGGCGAAGGCGGCGACCTGCGCCAGATGTGTCACCACAATCACCTGAGTGTGCTGGGAGAGTCGCGCAAGGCGACGTCCAACCTCTACCGCCACCTTGCCACCGACGCCCGCATCCACCTCGTCGAAGACCAACGTGACGGCCTCGTGATCAGCCGCGAGCACAACCTCCAAAGCCAGCCGGACTCGAGAGAGCTCACCGCCGGATGCAACACGACCAAGGCTCCGGACCTCGCTGCCCGGGTTGGCGGCAAACATCAGATCGACGCGATCCGCGCCGGATGGCCCCAGCTCGGCGCTGGTTACCTCAAACCTCAGTCGGGCGTGCGGCATCGCGAGGTCAGCAAGTTCACCGATCACCAATTCAGTGAATCTGGCCGCCGCCTCGCGCCTTGCCGCGCCGATCTCGGTCGCCAGGGACACCAGCTCGGTCTTCAGCTCCGCAATCCGCTCTTCCAGCGTCGTGATTCTGTCGTCGCTCAGCTCGAGCTGGCTGAGCCGGACTGCGGAGTCGGCGGCCCATTGCAAGACCTCGTCGCACGTAGTGCCGTACTTCCGGGTGAGCGTGCTGAGCTGAGCTCGCCGCTCGGCAATCTGTTCCAGCCGTCCTGGCTGGGTCTCGAGGCTGTCCAGATAACGCGCTAGGTCAGCCGTCAAATCGTTCAACTGGAAACTCGACTCCGCCAACCGCTCACCCAACTGACTTGCCGCTGGGTCTTGCGAGGCTGCCGATTCGAAAGCCTTGCGTGCCGCATAGAGCAGGGCCAGTGCGCCGCCCGCCTCATCTTCTGGGCCGGCGAGTGCATGAACGGCTGACTGCGCTGAGTCCCGAAGATCATCTGCGGACTGCAGTCGTAGGGCATCTGCTGCCAACGCGACATCCTCACCTGACGCCGGTGCGATCCGTTCGATCTCGTCCAGACCAAACTTCAGCAGATCGATCTCGCGAGCCCGACTTTGGGCCTCTGCCCGGAGCTGATCCAACTCCGCCCGAGCCGCGCGATCCTCTGCCCACACAGCCGAGTATCTGGCGAGCGGCGTAAGCGCCGAGGCGCCGGCGAAGCGATCCAAAAGTTGTCGTTGGCGATCGGCATCGGTGAGGCGTACCTGCTCCGCCTGACCGTGAATTGTGACCAACCGCGCCGTCAGTTCAGCACAGACGTTCGCCGGAACCTGAGCACCACCCAGGTACGCGCGGGAGCGGCCCGCCGAGGTGAGGTGACGCGCCACGATCAACTCGTCATCGTCGAGTTGGCCGCCGGCCTGTCTCACCCGCTGCATCAGCTCGTGATTGTCGATCTTGAACCGGCCTTCCACGCGGGCGCGTTCCGACCCACGTCGCACCGAGCGTGGGTCAGCCCGGCCGCCGAGCAGCAGACCCAGCCCGCTGACGATCATGGTCTTGCCAGCACCCGTCTCGCCGGTGACCACGGTGAGACCAGGATGCAGGGTGATCGTCGCATCGTTGATCACTCCCAAGTCCGCGATGCGAAGCTCGGTGATCATGCAGACGTGTCGATCATGGTGATGGCCGGGTCGGCTGATCCGCGCCAGCCTTCAACCCGGAGGCCGAACTTTTGGACCAACCGGTCGGTGAAGGGCGCTTGCGAAAGTCGTGCCAGTCGGAGTCGCTGCTTCCCTCGAGTCACTTCGATCTCCATACCCGCATGCAATTCGACCGAACGCCGCCCGTCACACCAGACCACGCCGTGCGTTGGGGAGACGTCGAGGACCTCGACCACGACGGTCGAGGTCGGGCTGAGCACCAGCGGCCGCGCGAAGAGGGCGTGCGCGCTGAGGGGCACCATCAATAGTGCGTCGACACCCGGCCAGATCACCGGTCCACCGGCCGAGAAGGCGTAAGCGGTGGAGCCGGTGGGAGTCGAGACCAACATGCCATCACAGGCCCATCGAGACAGCGGCCGGCCATCCACCTCCACCAGCACTTCGAGCATCCGCTCCCGCGCGGCCTTCTCGATCGAGACTTCGTTGATCGCGTACGACGACCACTCCGATCTGTAGGTCTTGCAATCGCGGAGCGTGACGTCGATGGTGAATCGCTCTTCGACGGTGTAGGAACGGTCAACCACGCGGGAGACGATGGTGTCGATCTCGGACGACTCAGCCTCGGCCAGAAATCCGACGTGCCCCAGATTGACGCCCAGGAGTGGAATCTCGCTGGCCAGGACCCATTCCGCACCACGCAGGATCGTGCCGTCGCCGCCTAGGACGACCATGAGCTCGATCCCGTCCTCGAGCGTGACTGGCTTGCCAAGCGGTGTCATGGCGGGTGCGAGGCGCGGGTCAAGTGCGGCCAGGTCATTCGCCGGTAGGGCGGAGACAATCCCGGCCGCGTTCAAGCCCTCGACCAGCCGGGTTGCAGCTTCGACCGCGGGAGGCCGACCCATGTGAGTTAGCACCGCCACACGGCGGACGGAATCCTTTCCACCGGTTGGCAGGCCATCCCTCTCAGCTGAGGCCTCGGTCACCTGCCACAGCATATTCAGTATTCAATTGCTCCACTCGCTTCGCTCGCTCCGCATTTAATTGCTCCACTCGCTTCGCTCGCTCGGTATTTAATTGCTCCACTCGCTTCGCTCGCTCGGGTCCGATCGCTCGCTTCGCTCACTGCGATGTTCGCTGGGAAGCCGCCGTCTTCGTCGAATCCGACGAAACGACGCTTTTCAATCAGCCAGCTCTGGCCACAACGCCTTTCGTCGGCTTCGCCCTCGTCGGCTTCTCCTGCAGATCGGCGGCGCGAACATCGCGGGCGCGGATCGCGCCTTGAATCCCGCCTACTTCGTCGTCACTCGCGGACGAAAGGACATGTCCGCTCGCTCCTCCCCACCACGGTGGCGCGCGAGACGGGGTTTGATTGCCCGCTCCGCCGGCGAAGGCTGACGCTCGTGAGCCGGCTGTCTCGACTGGTTCACGCCTCGATGATCGCGGCAAGATCAAGATCTGCCGCAGATTCTGCACGGCGCAAGAGAACGAAGAACTCCCGGTTGCCGGACGCTCCCTGCAGCCGGCTTGGGACCACGGCTACGCAGCGCCAGTCGTAGTTCTCAGCCGCCTTGATCACGTTCGAGAGTGCCTGGACGTGATGCGCCGGCGTACGAACCACGCCGTCCCGGCTCAACAACTCGCGCCCCACCTCGAACTGCGGCTTGACAAGCAACAGCAGCCAGCCGTCATCTTGCGTCACCGACACGAGCGGACCTATGAGAAGCGTGAGCGAGATGAATGAGACATCGGCCACCACTATGTCGACCGCGGCTCCGCCCACATGATCAAGCTGAAGATCGCGGAGATTGCTTCGTTCGTGGAGCCGGACTCGAGGATCTGCGCGGAGCACCGATGCCAGTTGACCGCTGCCTACGTCGACTGCGAACACTTCCTGGCAGCCGCGCTCCAGTAGCACCTGGGTGAAACCGCCGGTGGACGCACCGGCGTCGAGGGCCCGCCCAGCCACGGTGAGCTTGAGGTCATCAAGAGCACCGATGAGCTTGTGTGCCCCACGCGAGACGTAATGATCGGCGGGAGCGCGAATGTCGGCAGATGGCGGCACCTCATCGCTAGGCCGCTCGGCAACCGAGCCGTCGACGACGACGTGACCTGCCTTGATCATCGACTGGGCGTGCGTACGCGATCGGGCCAAGCCGCGCCTCACCAACTCCCGATCGAGGCGCTCAGTCATAGCTCAGCCGGGCGTGGCGCCGTCGGCCGGGCCGTCATCTTCTCGATCCAACGCCTCTTGCAGGTCTTTGTGAGCTTTCGCGAGCCGATCATGATGCTCGGCAAGCGGCGCGGACGCGAGGTCTGCGAGCCCGACCAGCGCATCGTCGACCGCATCGTTGCCAGTCTGTGGCGGGCTGATTGGCGGGTCCGAATCCTCGACCTGGGCGTCGTCGCGCTCGGTCACTTCTCGCCCGAGGAGACGCTTTCGGCAGTGGCAGCCGTCTTACGCGGCGGCTTTCGACCGGCAGACTTGGTCGCTGCCGCCTTCTTGGTCGAGCTCGCTGCTGCTGCCGCTTTCTTGGCCGGTGCCTTCTTTGCTGGCGCCTTCTTTGCTGAGGTCCTTTTCGCTGACGCCTTCTGCGCTGCGGTCCTTTTCGCCTGCGCCTTTTTCGCTGGCGCCTTTTTCGCTGGCGTCCTTTTCGCTGGCGCAGTCTTCTCCGCGGCGGCCCTTGCCTCATACATCCTTGCTTCGTTCGCCGCCCGTGCCTCATCGAGCTGAGCGCGCAGCGACGCGACTTCGTCGCGCAGCGCCTGGACCTCGTCGGCTCGAGCGAAGCCGAGGCGCGCCGCGGCCTTGTCGACCTCTGCTGTGACGTAGTGCTGCATCAGCTCCCGATTTGTACGGCTCGCGTTCATGATCTCTTCCGCCAGCTTGGCAGCCCGTTCGCTTGCCTCTGCGGCCACATCCTCCAGGCCGGCTTGCTTCAGCAATGCACGAGCTGTAGCTGAGGCTTTCTCCTGGGTGGTCTTGGTGACACCCGTCACCATGTTGATGTAGCTCTGGAATGCATCGGCCACGATTGACGCCTTTCTACCGGCTGATGCCGACGTAAGGGCATCGAAGGGCTGCGTGCCACGCTACCGCAGCCATTAGCAGGGTGATCATTGCCCGCGGAGCTGATCAAGCGCGTCGCGAGCGTCGAGCACCATTCCATGATCAGCAGCCCACCAGGCCGCGTGTGCGGCGGCCCAGATCGCCTCAACGTCGGTCGAGCCATTGCGGTGGACCGCGAGACGCTCGTCGTCAGCCGAGGCGATTGCGCGACCACAATGGAACTCACTCGCGGTGTGGTTGACCACCAGCGGTGGGCGTAGCAGGGCGCGCAGATCCTCTCCGACAAAGGTTGGTCGCTCTCCAGGCGCGGCGTCGAACAGCTCTGTTGCCCGGTGCGAGCCTGACAGCACGAGCATGCTGTCCAGACCCGCGTTGAAGGCTCCTGCGATGTCGGTGTCGAGGCGATCGCCGACGAACAGCGGATGCTCTGCACCCAGTCGGCTCACGGTGTCGTCCAGCAGGGGCCGATAGGGTTTACCGGCCACCTCCGGCTCAGTCTGGACGGCCATTTGCACTGCGGCCACGGCCGCGCCGTTCCCCGGGACCAGCCCACGATCGGTCGGGCGTGTGGGATCGACGTTGGTCGCGACCCAATGTGCCCCGTGATGGATCGCGATCGCGGCCTCGTTGAGTTCCTCCCACTTCAGCTCGAAACCATAGCCTTGGATCACTGCCACCGGGTTGTCGTCGGCTGAATGCACCGGCACCAAGCCGACCTCGCTGAGCGCGACGGTCACGCCCTCACCGCCGACAGCAAGAATCCTGGCGCCCGGGCCGTAGCGGTTGATCAACAGATGCGCAGCGGCTTGGGCGGACGTAACGACATCCGCCGCGGTCGCCGGAACGCCAAGCTCAACCAAGTGATCAGCGACTGCGACCGGCGGACGGGCGGCATTGTTGGTGACAAAGCCGATCTTGATGCCGCGATCATGGAGCGCTGCAATGCCTTCCGCGGCACCCGGCACCGCAACAGGGCCGAGATAGACAACGCCATCGAGATCAAACAACACGGCGTCGTAGGAGTCGATGATCACGTTGGTGGTGCTCACTGACTCTCCTGCGCCTGCTCGTCCAAGGACTCGTCCTCACCGTCCAGGTCGTAGTTGATCAAGATCCCGTCCAGCGCGTCGACTCTTTCCTGGGCATCGGTCTCCTGATCATGGATCTAGCTTCGCTGCAGCCGTAAACCAGTCCCGTGCCTCAGAATCCTGACCTGCCTGGAGCAGTGCATCGGCGTATGCGTAACGCAGCCGAGCAACAGCAAGCGGTGGCGCGCTGGCGGGCCGTACCGCATCAACCGCACGCTCGAGAATCCGACGCGCCTCGTGATCTTGGCCCAGATCTCGCCGGGCGCCTGCCTCAACAATGATCATTTCGATTCGTAGAGCCGGATCCAGTCCGCTGCGATCGGCCTCGCGCGCTAGCTTCAGGGCATTGTGGGGACGTCCCAGGGCCCGCTCGCAGTCAGCCATGACTGGCAGATAGTCCGGTGATCCAGTCATCCGCCTGAGTGCGCGGAATTCGCTGAGCGCAACGTCATATCGACCAGCGGCGTACGCCGTCTCGGCTGCCGCTTCCCGGACGATCGGCAGCCGCGCAGCTCGCCGCCGTGCCGCTTCGGCATGCGCGTAGGCCAAATCAGGATCCTCGTCCACGAGCCGACCCGCGACGACCAGGTGCGCCGCCACGATCTCCGCGAGATCCTTGGGCAGGCCGCGCAATTCGGCCCGTACCGACGCGTGTAGCGACCGGGTATCGACGCCTTCCGGAACGGGTGGTTCGTTCTCTCGACGAGACAGACCAGGCCGGGGGGCAGCAGGCGACCGATGGGCCGGGTCTCCCGTCTTGCGGCGCTGCGGATCGTTGCGATGCGGCGAACGCTTCCCCGCCGGCGGACGTTCGGAGGTCTGCCGTCGTCCTGCTGACGCTCTGCGTCGCGAGCGATCGGATCGCTCCTGCTCTGTCACTCGCCAATCCTGTCACTTTATGGGGGCTGAGCATGTCGCAGCCCACCGAGAGCCCTACGTCGCTATGACGACCTCAGGACCGGCGGCCGCGAGTTCGGTGACAATCTCGGCATTTGCGGCGGTATCGGTGATCACGAGATCCAGCTCATTGACGGCCGCGAACGAGCAGAACGAGTTTCGGCCGATCCTGCCCGAGATCACCGGCACGATCCGCCGCCGTGCAGACAGCAACATGGCTCGTTTGGCAGCCGCCTCTTCCGGGTTGGTCGTCGTCAAGCCATGTGTGGGAGTGAGACCGTTGACGCCGATAATCGCAAGATCAACAGTCAACGTGCTGAGCCGCCGACTGGTCCAGGCATCCACGGCAGCGGACGTCAGGCCCCTGATCGTCCCCGGCAGGGTGAAAACGCGCAGATTGTCGTAGCCAGCGAGATATTGAGCCGCTGGGAGGTTGTTGGTCACCACGGCAAGCGAGCGGTCCTTTGGCATCGCCTGCGCGCAAAACAAGGTAAGAGAGCCCGAGTCGAGTACGACGACACCGTCCTCAGGAAGCTCGTAAGCGACTCTGCGCGCGATCACCAGCTTGTCCTCGAACTGCTCCGCGTGCCGCGCCGCCAGTGCTTGCTCGAACGGTGTGGAGTCCAGCAGTTCGGCACCTCCCCGGATCCTGCGGAGCACCCCGCGTCGTTCCAGCACATCAAGATCACGACGGACTGTCTCGGTGGTGACTCTCAGCTGCTCACTGATCTGCGTCACGGTGGCCCGTCTGCCATCGTGCCGGATCAGTAGATCGGTGATCGCCCGCTGTCGCTCGGGCGGATACATCGTCATAGGTGCCTTCCTGAACACCATTTTCACACGGATGACCGAGTGTGCAGGAAGCGAAGTCAGACGCTGTGCAAACGGGCAGGCCAACCGCCAGACCGCAGCACTCGGACACTAGATCTCCCATCACCGCTGCGCTAGCCTCGCGTTTAGAAGAGATTCAAAGATCTTTTGCAGACATTCGGTCAACGCATACGGGACGTATCTGTGTCACTCGCACGCCGCAGGATCATCCGTGCAACTGTGACAGCCGGCAACGGCTGAGCCCGGTTGCTCAGCGAGGGGGCACCATGACCGTCCAGCACATTCAGGCCGCGGCTCGCTACCAAGCGATCACCGACCTGCTGGCCGCGGACGGACGAGTGGATGTTGTCGACATCGCCAACCGATTGGGTGTCGCGCAAGAGACCATCCGTCGTGACCTGCGCGCTATGGAGAGTGCTGGAAAACTGCAGCGCGTGCACGGTGGCGCGGTGCGGCTCGTCGCCGGTCCGCTGACGCTGGTCAACAACCATCCACCGGCCGCCCAGGATGATCTTGAACTAGCCGCTCAGGTATGGCACGAGCTGCCACGCCGCGGCACCATCCTGCTCGGCGCGGGTGGACTGATCCTCGCTTTGGCCCAAGTCATGGTCATCTCCCCGCCCGAGGCGCATGGGCTGACGGTGGCGACCAACTCGCTCGATGCAGCGATCGTGCTGTCCCGGGCGAGACGGCTCGAGGTCTACAACATAGGTGGAACTGTCTCACCTGTCACTCGAGCTCAAGAGGGTGACTGGGCGGTGAATGAAATGGAGCGATTGCACGTGGACGTCGCGGTTGTCTGCCCGGCCGGAATCAGCGTGGAGCGCGGGCTCAGCGAGGCCACCCCGGCCGCTGCCGCGGTATCGCAGGCAGAAGTGGCCGCGGGAGAGCGGGTCATCGCGCTGGCTGGCGCCGACAACTTCGGTGTCTCAGCTTTCGTCCAATTCGCCTCTCTTGATCAGATTCACTCCATTGCCGTTGCCGGCTCCCCCAGTCGAGCCGCACTGCAGCCATACCTGGAACGGGGCATCACTATCACCGTTGGAGGGACCTCATGACACTCGTCGCCGGAGTCGATTCCTCGACTCAGTCAGTCAAGGTCGTCGTTTGCGATCTTGAAACAGGATCGGTTATCCGCACCGCACGGGCCTCACACCCAGACGCCACGGAAGTGCCGGCATCCGCCTGGCTGGCGGCCTACCGTGAAGCGACAGCCGATCCCGGGCTCCTCGAGGGGGTTTCCGCGTTAGCAGTCGGTGGTCAGCAGCACGGCATGGTCACTCTTGATGAGGACGGCGAGCTCGTCCGCGACGCCTTGTTGTGGAACGACAACAGGTCCGCCGGCGACGCGGCAGATCTGATTGCCGAGCTCGGAGGCGCCACCGCATGGGCCGACGCAGTCGGCTCAGTCCCGGTTGCCTCGATGACCGTGTCCAAGATCAGATGGCTGGCTCGAGCAGAGCCGGAGAATGCCGCCAAAACTTCCGCAGTCATCCTCCCTCACGACTGGTTGAGCTGGCAGATCGGCGATCGCAGCTTCTCCCCTACCACCGATCGCGGAGATGCATCGGGCACGTGCTACTTCGACGCGACCGCCAACCGATATCGAAACGATCTTGTACAACTTGCCTTGGGACATGATCTCCAGCTGCCTCGGGTCGCTGCTCCGAACGAGGTGATCGGCCACACATCAAGCGGCATCGCCATCGCTCCCGGCACCGGTGACAACATGGCGGGGGGGTTGGGCTTGGCGGTCGCCGCCGGCGCCGCCGTCGTTTCGCTGGGCACCAGCGGCACTGCCTTCACCAAGAGTGATCAGCAAACGCACGAGCCGACCGGAACCGTTGCCGGCTTCGCGGACGCGACGGGTGAGTTCCTCCCCTTGGTCTGTACGCTGAACGGCGCCCGGAATCTCGTTGCAACTGCGCAGGTATTGGGTGTGAAGCTGGCCGAGCTGAGTCAGCTTGCACTGAGCGCGGAGCCCGGCAGCCAAGGGGTCACGTTCGTCCCGTATCTCGAGGGTGAGCGGACGCCACCGCTGCCCGATGCCCGCGGTCAGCTCGTCGGACTCACCCTGGCGAACATGACGCCAGCCAATATCGCGCGTGCCACCGTCGAGGGCGTGCTGTGGAGCCTCGCGTACGGTGTCGAGGTGCTGCGAGAGCAGACCGGCGAGATCTCTTCGATCACATTGACCGGCGGCGCCTCTCAGTCTGAAGCCGTACGCCGGATCGCCCCTGCGGTCTTCGGCCTGCCGATTGTGGTCACCGACACGTTCGAAAGCGTTGCCGTGGGTGCCGCTCGACAGGCGGCGTGGGCGTTGACGGGAACGCTTCCCGACTGGCCGGTGCCCGTGATCAGTCAGCAGGAGCCGACCGCGACCGACCAGCGAGCGTCTGTCGAAATCATGGAACGCTACCGTTCGGTACTCGCCGCCCACTTTGGCGTATGAGCCATGTGGGCCATCCGCGGTCGGATCGTGCCGCTGACGTCCGAACCCACTGTGGCCCCGAACGAGGCGGCGGCGTTCACCGGCCGGGTCTGGATCGGCGACGAGGGCACGATCATCACCGTGACCAAGGGCACCAAGGCAGGCCCACCAGGCTCAGAAAGTGCTTCCGTCGTCGACGTCGGCAGCTCGCTCGTCCTGCCCGGATTGATCGACCTGCACAACCATCTCGCCTACAACACGCTCCCACTATGGACCGAGCCGTCACAGATTACGCCATTTGCCCATCACAACTCATGGACCAGAGCAGCGACCTATGCCGCCAGCACCACCTGGCCTGCGTATGCGCTGATCACTGCATGTCCGCAGGAGTTACTGGCGTACGTGGAGGCCAAGGCCATTGTGGGCGGCACCACATCAATCCAGGGATCACCGCCCAAGAATCGACCACGCGATGGCTGGCTCGTCCGCAACATCGAAGACGAGACCTTCGGCTCGCACGACGCCAACCTGATCTACGCATCCGTCCTCACCGCCAAGCCGGCTGCCCTTGCCGAACGTGCAAACCGAATGCGAGCCGGTTCCGCATTCATCTACCACTGCTCGGAGGGCCAACGCGGCACTATCGTCGCGCGCGAGTTCTCCGATGCCGAGGCGGCCGGCTGCCTGCAACCGCGGTTCATCGCGGTACACGCGAATGCCGTTGACCCCGCCGTCTTCGCACACTGGGGTCCAGGGCTTTCTCAGCAAGCTGGGCCTCACCCACAGCTACGTGTGCGTCAATGCCTACGCGTACGCCCTACTGCCGTCACGATCGATGAGCGCGATTCCGATTCTGTCGGAGCCCGAACAGCGGTCGTGGCGGAATGAACTGCTCTCCATGATCGTCGGCCCGGAACTACAGGGCATCGTCGCCTTTGGGCTGCAGGCCAGGATTGCCGCCGAGCAGTGGAATGATGCGCCGCCAGTCATGATCAAGAACGTGCCACACCCATCCAGCCGAGACGCGACCAAACTCATTACCGAATGGCGCTCAGCTGTGACGGATCTTCGCACCGTCGTTACGCCGGATCCGGGCGGAAACAATTCTGGACCCAACTATGGCGACAAGTTCACCGAAAGTGATTACGCACCCATTCCGCGCGCCGACTTGCCGTTCGGAATGCCCATTTGGCTGGGCGACGACTCGCGCGGTCGACAGTCGCGCCCGAAACGTCGCAACACCGTCGAACGAGACGCGGCGGACCTGCTGCACACTTTGATCTGGCGGGCGCCCACGGGATGAGCAGCAGCGCCGGCCGCCGCCCGGCTCGCTTCCTCCTGGCCATCATCGACGCAGGCGGTACCGTGCCGCCTGCTCTCAGCCTTGCTGCCGAACTCGTCCACCGCGGGCACCAAGTACGCGTGCTGGCCGATCCGACCATCGACACATCCGCCCAGGCAGCCGGCTGCGCGTTCTCACCCTGGCAGGAGGCACCACACTTCGACACACGCGGGGAACAGACCGCCTTGGTCGCCGCACTCCAGGGCGAAAACCTGATCCAGTCGTTCCGGGCTGTCAAAGGCTTCGCGGGAAAGGCAGTAACCGGTCGGTACGCGCGAGACGTTATCAAGACGGTCCGGGAGTTTCCCGTCGATGCAATCCTCGCCGACGGATTGCCGGGAATACTCATTGGCGCCCAGGCGACCAGTCGTCCTACTGCGACCCTCGTCGCACACACATATGTCCGGCCCACTCCGGGGCTGCCGCTCGTCGGCACCGGCTGGTCACCAGGAAACGGTGTTCTTGGCAAGGCAAGAGACAAGATTGCGCCGGGTGTGGTTTCCGGGCTGCTGACGCCCTCCTTGCCACGCCTGAATTCCGTCGTCGAGGCCTATGACCTGCTGCCGCTCGACTACGTGTTCGAGCTTTATGACCGGTGCGTCCGGGTACTTGTCATGACCAGCCCATCCTTCGACTTCAGCACCCCGCAGCTTCCAGACAATGTTCGATACGTCGGGCCGCAGCTTGACGATCCGGATTGGGCAGCGGAGGCGAAATGGCAGCGTCAAGGCAGTGAGCCGCTCGTCTTGGTAGCAGCAAGCCCGTTATCCCAGCAGCAAACCCTCCTCGAGCGAATAGCTCAAGCTCTGGGCCAGCTGCCGGTGAGAGCGGTGCTGACGACTGGCCGCGGTGTCGATCCGGTCCAGATCGAAGCCGCTCCCAATGTCGAGGTGTTGCCGGCTGCCCCGCACGGCCGGATACTGCGCGAAGCGTCCGTTGTCGTGACCCATGCCGGCCATGGCCTCGTGCTGAAGTCGCTCGCGTCAGGCGTGCCGTTGGTCTGTATGCCGCTGGGTCGCGATCAAAAGGACAACACCGTACGAGTCCTCCGCATTGGGGCCGGCGTACGACTCAGCAGGAAATCAACAGCAACACAGATTGCAGCGGCCATCTCGGAGACCCTGGAACGCCCCCAGTACAAAGCGGCCGCACAACGGTTTGCCGAGGTTCTCGCCTGGGAGGCGAAGCATCGACCACGCGCAGTCGATGAAGCTGAAGCTCTCGTGCGCTGATCTGTCTTGGCTCCGACCGCAAGCGGGTGCGGTCCTAGGTCGTCGCCACTCCTGCGATGCGCTCCAATTCGTCTGCCACCTCATCCGGCTGCACGTGAGCGGTATCGATCTGAGCGGTGGCGCCGGCCCGCAGTAAAGGTTCGACAGTGCCGGTATAGGCGATGATCTCTGCTCGCTCCGCACTCGTCTTGCCGTATGGATTTGTGGTACGGCTGATCACCCGCTCCAGGAGCACATCAAGTGGCGCAGTGAGCAGGACGACCGCGTCGAAGCGGGAATAGAAAAGGCCCTGGTTGGCGACGCAGCCCGAGATGAACAGTGTGCTGGCGACGTGCTCGGAGATCAGGGCATTCATCTTGTCCTCACGCCACAGCCGCTCGGACCGAGGCCCATGACCCAACGGGACATCTTCAGTCCAGTCGCCATCGTCGGTATCGACGACATCGTGACCGCGGCGTGCCAGCGCGGCCAGAGCCCTCGACTTGCCGGCACCCGACATACCGGTCACTAGGATCACCGTCACGGGTCGCACCCTATCGACACCACAAAAGCGGCAGCTATCAGCCGGCGCCGCTCTGCGCTGCAGGACAAACTTAGGTAAAAGACCAGAAAACACTTTAGGGCCGGTCACGAATGACCGACCCTGAAGTGTTATTTGTCCGGCGACGTCCTAGTCTCCCACACGGTCCCCCGTGCAGTACCATCGGCGCTGAAAGGCTTAACTTCCGGGTTCGGAATGGAGCCGGGTGTTTCCCTTTCGCCATGATCACCGAAACTCTATGGAGATGTGTGCGGCTGCAGTTAACAATGCAAAGTTAAGAAAGAAATGCAATAGTTTAACAATGCAGTGGTTTAACAATACAGTCCCGACCGTATCTCGGGAGCTGCACAGTGGACGCGAAACAAAAATGTAGTAAACAAGCCCTCGGCCTATTAGTATCGGTCAGCTCCATGCATTACTGCACTTCCACATCCGACCTATCACCCAGTGATCTGCTGGGGGCCTTACCAGGTTACCCTGTGGGAGCCATCATCTTGGAGCGTGCTTCCCGCTTAGATGCTTTCAGCGGTTATCACTTCCGAACGTAGCCAACCAGCCGTGCTCTTGGCAGAACAACTGGCACACCAGAGGTTCGTCCGTCCCGGTCCTCTCGTACTAAGGACAGCTCTCCTCAAGACTCCTACGCGCGCAGCGGATAGGGACCGAACTGTCTCACGACGTTCTAAACCCAGCTCGCGTGCCGCTTTAATGGGCGAACAGCCCAACCCTTGGGACCGACTCCAGCCCCAGGATGCGACGAGCCGACATCGAGGTGCCAAACCATGCCGTCGCTATGGACGCTCGGGCAAGATCAGCCTGTTATCCCCGGGGTACCTTTTATCCGTTGAGTGACGGCGCTTCCACCTGCCACCGTCAGATCACTAGTCCCGACTTTCGTCCCTGCTTGAGATGTCTCTCTCACAGTCAAGCTCCCTTGTGCACTTACACTCAAAACCTGATTGCCAACCAGGCTGAGGGAACCTTTGGGCGCCTCCGTTACCTTTTAGGAGGCGACCGCCCCAGTCAAACTACCCATCAGGCACTGTCCCTGATCCAGATAATGGATCTAGGTTAGATATCCAGAACAACCAGAGTGGTATTTCAACGTTGACTCCACAGCCACTGGCGTGGCTGCTTCAAAGTCTCCCACCTATCCTACACAAGCTGTACCGAACACCAATACCAAACTATAGTAAAGGTCCCGGGGTCTTTCCGTCCTGCTGCGCGTAACGAGCATCTT
Organism: uncultured Actinomycetota bacterium; assembly: GCA_963808905.1. Lineage (GTDB taxonomy): Bacteria > Actinomycetota > Actinomycetes > Propionibacteriales > Propionibacteriaceae > Microlunatus. Next base: position 12,034 of record CAWEHO010000018.1, on the reverse strand, counting down.
TACTCGTAGTGCAATTTCGCCGAGTCCGTGGTCGAGACAGCGCCCAAATCGTTACGCCATTCGTGCAGGTCGGAACTTACCCGACAAGGAATTTCGCTACCTTAGGATGGTTATAGTTACCACCGCCGTTTACTGGCGCTTAAGTTCAGTGCTTCGCCTTGCGACTAACACTTCCCCTTAACGTTCCAGCACCGGGCAGGCGTCAGTCCGTATACATCGTCTTGCGACTTGGCACGGACCTGTGTTTTTAGTAAACAGTCGCTTGGGCCTGGTCTCTGCGGCCTCCTACGCCGTCTGGAGTAAATCCATAGACATAGTCGGCCCCCCTTCTCCCGAAGTTACGGGGGTATTTTGCCGAGTTCCTTAACCACGGTTCGCTCGATCACCTTGGTATTCTCTACCTGACCACCTGAGTCGGTTTAGGGTACGGGCGGCTCTAGCACTCGCTCACGAAGGTTTTCTAGGCAGCATAGGATCACCCACTCGACGGACTCGTGGTCCGCCCAGCCGTCATGTCTCAGGCACGTGAGATGCGGATTTGCCTACATCTCGCCCTACACATTTAGCCCGGGACTACCATCGCCCGGGTTGGGTCGCCTTCCTGCGTCACTCCGCAGCTTGCCTAATACAAATTTGGGTCACAGACTTGCCGCCGATGCGCTCGAAAGCGCCCCGACGACTCGCGTGCTTAGCATTACTCGCCTCGGCAGGATCGTTCTAGTGCCGGTACGGGAATATCAACCCGTTGTCCATCGACTACGCCTGTCGGCCTCGCCTTAGGTCCCGACTTACCCAGGGCAGATTAGCTTGACCCTGGAACCCTTGGTCTTTCGGTGGAGGAGTTTCTCACTCCTCATTCGCTACTCATGCCTGCATTCTCACTCGTGTGCTCTCCACGGCTAGGTCACCCTGCCGCTTCGCAGCGCACACGACGCTCCCCTACCCATCCACGCACCTGGATCGCTAGGCGACCGGGTTGTACATGAATGACACAGCTTCGGCGGATTGCTTGAGCCCCGCTAAATTGTCGGCGCAGAATCACTTGACCAGTGAGCTATTACGCACTCTTTCAAGGGTGGCTGCTTCCAAGCCAACCTCCTGGTTGTCTCCGCAACTCCACATCCTTTTCCACTTAGCAATCTCTTAGGGGCCTTAGCTGGTGTTCTGGGCTGTTTCCCTCTCGACTACGAACCTTATCGCCCGCAGTCTCACTGCCGCGCTCTCACTTACCGGCATTCGGAGTTTGGCTGATTTCGGTAAGCTTGTAGGCCCCCTAGACCATCCAGTGCTCTACCTCCGGGAAGAAACGCGCGACGCTGCACCTATATGCATTTCGGGGAGAACCAGCTATCACGGAGTTTGATTGGCCTTTCACCCCTATCCACAGCTCATCCCCCAGGTTTTCAACCCTGGTGGGTTCGGGCCTCCACGACGTCTTACCGTCGCTTCACCCTGGCCATGGATAGATCACTCCGCTTCGGGTCTAGAGCACGCGACTGAATCGCCCTATTCGGACTTGCTTTCGCTACGGCTTCCCCACACGGGTTAACCTCGCCACGTACCACTAACTCGCAGGCTCATTCTTCAAAAGGCACGCCGTCACCCGAGCACAAGTGCTCAAGCTCCGACGGATTGTAGGCAATCGGTTTCAGGTACTATTTCACTCCCCTCCCGGGGTACTTTTCACCTTTCCCTCACGGTACTTGTCCGCTATCGGTCACCAAGGAGTATTTAGGCTTAGCGGGTGGTCCCGCCAGATTCACACGGAATTTCAGGAGTTCCGTGTTACTTGGGGTGACGCTCAGCAGTGTCAAGTTTACGTCTACAGGGGTGTTACCTTCTGTGCCGTACCTTTCCAGAATACTTCGACTTCACTTGACATTTATGACTGCTTGACTATTTGACAGCATAGTCCGAGCGGCCCCACAACACCGCACATGCAACGCCTGTCAGCTATCACGCATATGTGGTTTAGCCTCTTCCGCGTTCGCTCGCCACTACTTACGGAATCACGGTTGTTTTCTTTTCCTGTGGGTACTGAGATGTTTCACTTCCCCACGTTCCCTCCTACTGCCCTATGTGTTCAGGCAGAGGTCGCCGGACATTACTCCGGTTTCTTTCGAGGTTTCCCTATTCGGAGATCCCCGGATCGAAGCTCGTTTACCAGCTCCCCGGGGCTTATCGCAGGTTACAACGTCCTTCATCGGCTCTTGGTGCCAAGGCATCCACCGACTGCCCTTAGTAGCTTGTTATTTACTACAAAGATGCTCGCGTCCACTGTGAAGTTCTCAAGATGCGGGCGGTATATCGGACCGGCGCCTCAGGCGCCGGCTTCCGATCCGCTGGAAGGCTAGTTGCGTGTGCAACCGAACCCTCAGGACCCAACAGCGTGCTTGGGCTTCATCGACTTTCTTGTCGCGTTTCCACTCCTGAAATTCAGGAAGTACTAACGACGAGCCGGCCGATGAGGCCTACTGGTCAATGTTCCACATTCCGGCGCCTCATCGACTCCGGCGAATAAGCCGGAAATCGAGTGCATGGACGGATCTAGGCGATCCGCCAAATGGCTCCTTAGAAAGGAGGTGATCCAGCCGCACCTTCCGGTACGGCTACCTTGTTACGACTTAGTCCTAATCGCCAGTCCCACCTTCGACAGCTCCCTCCACTAAGGGTTGGGCCACCGGCTTCGGGTGTTACCGACTTTCATGACTTGACGGGCGGTGTGTACAAGGCCCGGGAACGTATTCACCGCAGCGTTGCTGATCTGCGATTACTAGCGACTCCGACTTCATGGGGTCGAGTTGCAGACCCCAATCCGAACTGAGACTGGCTTTTTGGGATTCGCTCGACCTTGCGGTTTTGCAGCCCTTTGTACCAGCCATTGTAGCATGCGTGAAGCCCTGGACTTAAGGGGCATGATGACTTGACGTCATCCCCACCTTCCTCCGAGTTGACCCCGGCAGTCTCCTATGAGTCCCCGGCATTATCCGCTGGCAACATAGGACGAGGGTTGCGCTCGTTGCGGGACTTAACCCAACATCTCACGACACGAGCTGACGACAGCCATGCACCACCTGTATACCGACCTTGCGGGGGCTACATCTCTGTAGCTTTCCGGCATATGTCAAACCCAGGTAAGGTTCTTCGCGTTGCATCGAATTAATCCGCATGCTCCGCCGCTTGTGCGGGCCCCCGTCAATTCCTTTGAGTTTTAGCCTTGCGGCCGTACTCCCCAGGCGGGGCACTTAATGCGTTAGCTTCGGCACGGAGAACGTGGAATGTTCCCCACACCTAGTGCCCACCGTTTACGGCGTGGACTACCAGGGTATCTAAGCCTGTTTGCTCCCCACGCTTTCGCTTCTCAGCGTCAGGAAATGCCCAGAGAACCGCCTTCGCCACCGGTGTTCCTCCTGATATCTGCGCATTCCACCGCTCCACCAGGAATTCCATTCTCCCCTGCATCCCTCTAGTTTGCCCGTATCGGAAGCAGGCTCAGGGTTGAGCCCTGAGTTTTCACTTCCGACGTGACAAACCGCCTACAAGCCCTTTACGCCCAATAATTCCGGACAACGCTCGGACCCTACGTATCACCGCGGCTGCTGGCACGTAGTTGGCCGGTCCTTCTTCTGTTCCTACCGTCACTTGCGCTTCGTCGGAACTGAAAGCGGTTTACAACCCGAAGGCCGTCATCCCGCACGCGGCGTTGCTGCATCAGGCTTGCGCCCATTGTGCAATATTCCCCACTGCTGCCTCCCGTAGGAGTCTGGGCCGTATCTCAGTCCCAGTGTGGCCGGTCGCCCTCTCAGGCCGGCTACCCGTCGAAGCCTTGGTGAGCCGTTACCTCACCAACAAGCTGATAGGCCGCGAGCCCATCCTTGACCGCTGAATCGCTTTCCACCTCCAGATGATGCCATCGGAGGTCGTATCCGGCATTAGCAGCTGTTTCCAACTGTTATTCCGGTGTCAAGGGCAGGTTGCTCACGTGTTACTCACCCGTTCGCCACTCGTGTACCCCCGAAGGGGCCTTACCGTTCGACTTGCATGTGTTAAGCACGCCGCCAGCGTTCGTCCTGAGCCAGGATCAAACTCTCCGTTGAAATCTATGCAAATCCGACGCTGGTAACCAGCACCGGAGTTGGCTGTCTCAACACGTTTGATCGCTGATCAAAAGACCCAATGCTGGATCTATCTGTCAATCAATCAAAGGAACCGAACTCGGGAACTGGCGTACCAGCCCGAGCACGGGGTTTTTTTGTGCATTATTTGGCATTGACTTTTAGCACGCTGTTGAGTTCTCAAGTTTCGGGCGCACACCGCGCCGAATTTTTTTGCTCCGGCTTGGGGCAACGACCTACGATATGTGGTCTGCGAAGTTCGAGTCAAATTGGTTCTTCTTGGTTCGTTCTTCTTGGCTCGGACTTCTTGCTGCACCACGGGCGTTCGGAGCCTGCCGGACTCAGTGCACACGTAGCGTGCGCGCCTATCCGTACATCTCGTTGGCCAGTGGGATCCTCCGGGTCGGCCGCTGAAGATCAAGCGATCTTACGCGTCCCGCACCCCGCTGAGGCCTCATACACTTTACGCCTGCGTCGTCGACCGGTCAAACTGGCTGGCCGAGTCATACGAGGCACCGACTCTGTCCAGCGCCGGGCGAGGCTCGCGTATTCCCGGTACTACACCCGATCGCGGCAGACGCTCCACCAGCGCTCAGCGGCTCGCGACCGTGACAGCGCCGACAGTGCGCTTGCCCCGTCGCACGATCGCGAAACGCCCGTGCAGCAGGTCAGCGGGAGTCAACATCGCCTCTTGATCATGGATGCGTACGTTGTTCAGGTAGGCGCCGCCCTCGGCAATGGCACGCCGGGCCGCCGCTTTGCTCTGCACCACCCCACTACGTTCGAGCACATCGACGATTGGCGGCAGCTGGTCCTGCGGCGGAAGAGCGACGCCGCCGACTTCCGCTACGACAGCTGCAAGCGTTGGCTCGCTGAGCTCTCGAAGGTCCTGCCGGCCGAATAGTGCGGCAGCCGCGGCGACCGCCTCTTCCCGGTCTGCTTTGGAGTGGACCAGGTCGGTAACGTCATCGGCCAGTGCACGCTGGGCGGCGCGAAGGTGCGGTGCCTCTCGCGCCTGCCGCTCCAGCTGAGCGATTTCGGACGGACTGCGCTCGCTGAATACCTTGAGGTACTCGATGACCTTCTCATCCTCAACGTTCAAGAAGTATTGATAGAACGCGTACGGAGAGGTCATCTCCGGGTCGAGCCAGATCGTCCCTGTCTCGGTCTTTCCGAACTTCGTGCCGTCAGCTCGGGTGAGCAATGGCGTGGCCATGGCGTGCACCCTGGCCCCGTCGGCCCGTCGGATCAGCTCCACCCCGGCCGTGATATTGCCCCACTGGTCGCTGCCGCCGAATTGGAGTGTGCAGCCGTAGGCCCGGTACAGCTCGAGGTAATCCAGCGCCTGCAACAAAACGTAGGAGAACTCGGTGTAGGAGATGCCCGACTCCAGGCGCTGCCGCACCACGTCTCGGCTCAGCATCCGATTGACCGGGAAGTGCTTGCCGATGTCACGCAAGAAGTCGAGCACCGGCATGGGCCCAGTCCAGTCGAGGTTGTTCACGACTCGGGCGGCACCAGAACCGGAAAAGTCGAGAAACCTCTCAACCTGCCGCCGAATACCTTCGACCCAATTGGCGACCGTCTCCTTGGGATTCAGTACGCGCTCGCTGGTCTCTTTCGGATCACCGATCAGCCCTGTCGAGCCGCCGACGAGGAGCAAGGGAAGGTGCCCGGCACGCTGCAAAGCCCGAGCCACCATGAGCTGCACGAGGTTACCGAAGTGAAGGCTTGGCGCAGTGGGATCGAACCCCACATAGAAGGTGACGGGACCACGAGCCAGGTGTTCCGCGAGGGCAGCCTCGTCGGTAGAGAGCGCCACCAGGCCGCGCCACTTCAGTTCGCTGAGCACGTCGATCACGGGTGCAGTCTTCCATTCATCACTAAGTGCTGGTGAGTCATACATCGTCGCGACGAAGTCCTGCAACGATCCGACACTTCTGCTGCCTCAGTCACGCTCGAGCCACTTCCGGACCGTTGCCAGGTCGACGTCGACCTCGGTCAACTGCTCGCGGACTCGCGCCTCCGCAGTGCCGCCACGGCCGGAACGGCTGTCGATCGAACCCGCAACGGTAAGCACCGAGCGGACCGCTGAGGTGAGATGGGGCGAGATCTCCGCCAGGTCATCGGCGCTGAGATCCTTCAGCTCAATCCCGGCGTCCTCGCAGCGTCGTACGCAGGCGCCAGCGATCTCGTGTGCCTCAGCGAACGGCACCCGCCGGCGTACCAGCCAGTCGGCAATGTCGGTTGCCAGCGAGAACCCCATGGGGGCGAGGCGCTCCAACTGATCACGATCGAAGGTCAGCGTGGAAACCATTCCGGTCACCGCAGGGAGCACGATCAGCAGTTGGTCGACGGAGTCGAAGATCGGCTCCTTGTCCTCCTGGAGATCCCGGTTGTACGCCAGCGGCAAGCCCTTCAAAGTCGCGAGTAGCCCTGTCAGGTTGCCGATCAAGCGTCCGGCCTTGCCGCGAGCGAGCTCGGCAACATCAGGGTTCTTCTTCTGCGGCATGATGCTCGAGCCGGTCGACCACTCATCGGCCAAGATCGCGAATCCGAACTCCTGGGTCGCCCAGATGATCATGTCCTCACTCAGTCGCGAGAGATCGACCGCAATCTGAGCACAGATGTAGGCCGCCTCGGCCACTAGATCGCGTGATGAGGTGCCATCGATGGAATTGGCCACGCTGGTCGCAAATCCGAGCTCGATTGCCACGGTCTCGGGATCCAGGCCGAGTGAGGTGCCTGCGAGGGCGGCCGAGCCGTACGGGCTGACAGCGAGTCGACGGTCAAGATCACGAATCCGATCGCAGTTGCGCAGCAGTGGCCAGGCGTGGGCGAGCAGGTGGTGGGAAAGCAGCACCGGTTGCGCATGCTGCATGTGGGTGCGTCCCGGCATCGCGACACCTAGGTAGGCATGTGCTTGCTGCTGCAACGCGGCGATCAGGCTTACGAGCCCGCTAGCCAGCGTCCGCATCGCGTCCCGGAGGTACATCCTGATCAAGGTCGCGATCTGGTCGTTGCGAGACCGCCCCGCCCGCAGCCGCCCGCCGAGCTCCTTACCCACCAGCTCGACCAGGCGACGCTCGAGTGCACCATGCACGTCCTCGTCTGTCTCGGCAGGCTGGAAAACTCCCGAAGCAACCTCGGACGCCAGGGCGTCAAGGCCGTCGATCATCGCTGGGAGCTCGTCAGCGGTCAGCAAATCGGCCTGATGTAGAGCCCGGGCGTGTGCCCGAGACCCCGCGAGGTCGTAGGACGCAAGCCGCCAGTCGAAATGTGTGGAACGGCTCAAAGTCGCCATGGCCTCGGCCGGACTGGCCTCGAACCTGCCTCCCCACAGCCGGCCCTGATGATCTTCCGCTGCGGGGTTCGGCGGGGTGATCAAGACAGGCTGGCGTCCCGGCGCGCCGCCAGCGTGCTCGACATGCCATAGAGCGCAATGAATCCGCGGGCCTGCGATTGATCGAACCGGTCACCTTCGTCATAAGTGGCGAGGCTGAAGTCATACAGGCTGGTGTCACTGCGACGGCCGGTCACGGTGGCCTTTCCGGCATGCAGGGTCATCCGAATGTCACCACTGACGGCCTGCTGCGCCTCGTCGATGAAGCTGTCCAGTGCCCGCTTGAGCGGGGAATACCATTGCCCGTCGTAGACCAGTTCACCCCAACGCTGGTCGATGGTGCGCTTGAAGCGGGCGAGCTCGCGTTCCACTGTGACGTTCTCCAGTTCCATGTGCGCGGTAATCAAAGCGATTGCGCCCGGAGCCTCGTACACCTCACGGCTCTTGATGCCCACCAGCCGATCCTCCACCAGGTCCAGCCGACCTACACCTTGCGCACCCGCACGCTCATTCAAGATCTGAATGGCCTGAAGCATGGAGACCTTTTCGTTGTCGATCGCGATCGGGTTCCCAGCCTCGAAGCTGATCGTTACCTCGTCCGGCTCACGCGCGATGGAGGGATCGGCCGAATAGGCGTAGACGCCCTCGATCGGTGCGTTCCAGATGTCCTCCAGGAAACCGGTCTCAACTGCCCGGCCCCAGGCGTTCTGGTCGATCGAGTACGGCGAAGACTTACTCTGCTGGATCGGCAGGCCCTTGTCCTCGGCATAGGCGATGGCCTTCTCGCGCGTCCAGGCGTAATCCCGAACTGGTGCGATGACACTCAGCTCTGGTGCGAGATTTGCGATGCCGACCTCGAAGCGCACCTGATCATTGCCCTTGCCGGTGCAACCATGCGAGACGACTGTTGCCCCATGGAATCTCGCAGCCTCGACAAGGTGGCGCGCGATCAGTGGACGCGACAGGGAGCTGATCAGCGGATAGCGATCCATGTACAGCGCATTGGCTCGCAGTGCCGGGCGGCAGAAGTCTTCAGCGAACTCATCCTTGGCATCGACGACAACCGCCTCGACCGCTCCACAATCCAAGGCGCGTTGGCGAATGAGTTCCATGTCCTCCCCGCCTTGGCCGACGTCGATGGCCACAGCCACGACCTCCCGGCCGGTCTCCTCGGCCAGCCAGCCGATGCAGACGCTGGTGTCGAGGCCGCCTGAGTAGGCCAGAACAATGCGATCGCTCATGTGAGTTCGCCTTTCTCGCTGTTGTTGGAATGAGGATGTGCTGAGCCGACAGCCGGCTTGCCGGTTCGGCTCATGATCAGAAACTGCTCGGCAATGGTGTCGCCGCCGCTGGGGCTTCGGGTGATCAGCAGGATCGTGTCGTCACCTGCGATGGTGCCCAAGATCGATTCCCAGCCGACTCGATCGATTGCGGAGGCGAAGTACTGCGCCGCGCCAGGCGGGGTGCGGACGACGACGAGGTTGGCGGATGCTTCGGCTGATACCAAGATCTCCGCACACAAACGGGCGAGCCGTCCCTCAAAGCTGGCGAACTCTCCAACGTGCGGCGTCCGGTCTCCACCCTCGCCTGGCACGGCGTAAACAAGGTGACCGCCAGTGCTGCGAATCCGCAGCGCGCCGATCTCTACAAGATCGCGAGACAGCGTACCTTGAGTGACCTGCACTCCGTCGTCGGCCAGCAACTCGGCCAGCTCGCTCTGCGAGCGCACCTCCCGCTGCTCCAGCAAGGTGATGATCTTGGCATGCCGGGCAGCTTTCGTCACGCCCCTCGGGGGGTCCACGGGGGATGGTCCCCCCCTCGTTATGACTGGGCGCGCGGGCGGAGGTTGACATCAGCTCTTCTCCCTCGCGTGCTCATCGAGGAAGGCCAGCAACGCCTTCTGCGCATGTCTGCGGTTCTCAGCCTCGTCCCAGACCGCCGACTGCGGACCGTCGATCACTGCTGCTTCGATCTCTTTGCCGCGATAGGCAGGCAAGCAGTGCAGCACGATCGCCTCTTTCTCGGCAAGAGCCACCAATGCGGTGGTGACCGCATACGGCGCGAAGATCGACTCTCGCTCACTACGAGGATCCTCCTGGCCCATTGAGATCCAGGTGTCAGTAGCGATTACGTCCGCGTCGATCACTGCTGCCTTGGCCTCGCCGTGCACTTCAACGCTGCCCCCGGAACCGCTTGCGAGATTCTCCGCGCGTCTGACGACCTCGGGATCGGGCTGGAAGCCGGCTGGAGCCCCAATCCGAACGTGCATCCCTGCCAAACTGCCGCCGAGCAAGTACGAATGCGCCATGTTGTTCGCGCCATCCCCGACATAGGCCAGCGTCAGCCCGGCCAGCCCTTGCTTGCGCTCCCGGATGGTCAGCAGGTCGGCGAGCACCTGGCATGGGTGGTATTGGTCCGTCAGCCCGTTGATCACAGGCACGCCGGCGTGATCTGCCATTTCCTGCAACCGCTCTTGGCCTGAGGTGCGCCAGACGATAGCGGCGACATTCCTGCCCAGCACTCGTGCGGTATCGCCGATCGACTCGCCGCGACCGAGCTGAGAGGCTGCCGCATCCATGATCATCGGGTGGCCACCGAGCTCGGCGATGGCCGTTTCGAAGGAGATCCTGGTTCGCGTGGATGGCTTGTCGAACAGCACTGCCACCGTTCGTGGTCCTGCGAAGGGGCGCAGCCGGTATGGATCGGCTTTCAGTGTGTCGGCAAGGTCCAAGATCGCGAGTTGTTCGGCGGCACTGACGTCATCGTCTACCAAGAAGTTTTTCACGGTGACTCCGCGACAACCTGGTCCAAAAGCGACGGCAGCATGTGGACAAAGCTGTCCAGTTCAGCACCACTGATGATCAGCGGTGGCGCCAGGCGGAGCACGTCGGGTCGCGGAGCATTGATCACAAAGCCGGCTCCAAGCGCAGCATCGACACGGCTGCTGCGATCGGCTTCGCCGGATCACGGCTTGCAGCAAGCCTCGACCGCGTACGCCGCTGATCAGCCGATGACCGAGATCCATGATCGCGGCAGCCAGGTGATCGCCGAGGACCTTTGCTTGAGCAAGAGACCATCGCGCTCGATCACGCTGACGACGGCCAACCCGGCGATCGCCGCTACAGGGTTGCCGCCAAAGGTGCTGCCGTGGCTGCCCGGGCCCAGCAGTCGCGATCACCACCGGTGGCGATACAGGCTCCAACCGGGAACCCATTGCCTATCCTTTGCCACGGTGACGATGTCGGCGGCAACGCCCTCGTCGACGTGGACCAGCCAGCTGCCGCAGCGGCCCATCCCGGTCGTACCTCGTCCATCCACAGCAGGGCACCATGCTGGTCGCAGATCTCTCGTGCTTGGGCGAGATAGCCTGCGGAGGCAATACGACACCGTTCTCCCCCTGGATCGGTTCCAGCACCACTGCCGCGACGGTTTCGTCGACTACCGCAGCCAGCGCCTCCGCGTCGCCATACGGTACGAAGATCACCTCTTTTGGCAGCGGCTCGAAAGGCATCCGGTACTTTGGATTGTGAGTCAATGCCAGCGCGCCGAGGGAGCGTCCGTGAAACGCGCCTTCGGTCGAGATGATCGTGCTGCGTCCAGTCATGCGGGTGATCTTGAATGCGGCCTCGTTGGCCTCGGTCCCCGAATTGGTGAAGAAGACCCGCGCCTCGTCCGAGCCCGTCATGCGGCTCAGCCGGGCGGCGAGGGCCACCTGCGGCGGCGTGGCAAAGAAGTTCGAGACATGACCCAGAGTGGCGATCTGGCCGGTCACCGCGGACAGCACGCTGGGATGGGCATGACCGAGCGCGTTGACTGCCAGACCGGACAGCAGATCGAGATACCGCCGCCCCTCTGCATCCCAGAGATAGCAGCCCTCGCCTCGTACAAACACCCGCTTCGGCGGACCGAACGTGTTCATCACAGAGTCCGCGTACGCCTCGAGCACCACATCGGATGATGCCGAGCCGGACAGTTCACGGCTCAAAATCATCGGATCGGCGGTCATGGGCTCACTCCCTGCGAAGGCTGAACTGGTGTCGGCCCGTAGTCGCCGTTGGCGACCTCATGTGGCGGAATCCCCTGGTCGCGGGAGAACACGCGGCTGCCCAGCCGGATCAGTCCGTCCTGGGTCACCATGGCCCCGAGACCAATGTTGGTGAAGATCTCCAGAAGTAGGGCATGCGAAACTCGGCCATCCGCGACTGTGGCTCGGGTGAGGCCACCTTCGACTGCTCGCAGGCACGCTTCCATCTTCGGGACCATGCCGGACTCCAAGGTGGGCATCAGGCCGCGCTTCTGTCGCCGACAACTCTGATCACGTCCTTGCTGTTCGGCCAGTCGCGGTGGAGCCCTGCCACGTCGGTCAATACGACGAGCCCCTTGCCTCGAGCGCGACAGCGAGTGCCGCGGCGGAGTATCGGCGTTCACGTTTTGCGCCACGCCGTTCAGATCAGTGCGATGCTAGCCACCACCGGTACGCTATCCCCGACCCCGATCAGGCCTTCGACAGCTTCAGTGCGCACCGACATCACGTCGCCGACGAGGCCGAGATCGATCTCCTCACCGTCTATCACGG
>CAWEHO010000017.1:0-101085 GCA_963808905.1 uncultured Actinomycetota bacterium | reverse complement strand
ATCTGCGGCTGATGTTGGACATCTACCATGCCCAGATCGGCGAAGGGAACCTCGTCGAGCTGATCAACAAGTGCGCGCCGTACATTGGCGAAGTCCAGGTTGCCGACGTCCCTGGCCGTTGTGAACCTGGACGGGAGAGATCAACTATCCCCGGATTGCCCAGGCGTTACGCGACATCGGCTACCAAGGCACAGTCGGCATGGAAGCCTGGCCTTCGGGCGACAGCGAGCTTGCGCTCGAACGCTTCCGAGATGCGTTCACCTTGGAGCCCGCGGCTGACCTCGATCAACCCGTTACCCGGGGGATGCCGGCGCGGCGGGCGGCGTCGAGCAGCACCCCGGCCGCCACCTCGAGGCCTTCGATGCGGCCGAGGGTGACGTCCTCGTGCTCGATGTTGACCAGCATGTCGGGGTCGACCGCGTGCAGGGCGGCGAGCCAGGTCGACCAGTAGACGGCGTCGTGCCCGCGGCCGAGGGCGACGAAGTCCCAGGCGGCGTCCTTCGGCCACTCGTTGGCCCACTCGTCGCCGCCGAGGTTGGTGCGGGGCTCGTCCGGCCCCAGCCGGCGGAACCGGTTGTCGAGCACGCCGTAGACAGCGGCGGCCGGGTTGATGCGTACGTCCTTCGCGGCGGCGTGGAACACCAGCGGGCCGAGGTCCTGGACGACGGCGACCGGGTCCATCCACTGCCAGAACAGGTGCGAGGCGTCGAGCTCGACGCCGACATTGGTGGCGCCGGTGCGCTCCACGAGCTCGCGGATACCGGCCGGGTTGAACACCAGGTTCTGCGGGTGCAGCTCGAGCGCCACCTTCACGTCGAGGTCGGCCGCCTCGCGGTCGATCTCGCGCCAGAACTCCTCGGCGACACTCCACTGGTAATCGAGCACGTCGAGCGCGGCGGAGTTCCAGGCGTTCACGATCCAGTTCGGCCGCCGGCCGCCCGGCTCGCCTGCCGGCAGGCCCGACATCGTCACGACGCGGTGCTGGCCCAGCCGATTCGCGAGCCGGATGCTGCGCCGGACGTCCTCGGCGTGCTTCGAACCGATCACCGGATCGGGGTGCAGCGGGTTGCCGTTGCAGTTCAGGCCGGCGATCTCCACGCCCGTTCCCTCGAACAGTCCGAGGAAGTCGTCTCGCGCGGCGTCGGAGGTGAGGATGTCGTCGAAGGTGGGGATGTGCACCGGCGGCAGGAAGCCGCCCGAGTTGAGCTCGATGCCGGTGAGGCCGAGCCCGGCGATCACCTCGATCGCCTCGGGCAGTGACCGGTCGTGCAGGATCGCGTTGTAGACCCCGAACTTCATCGCGTAGCCTCCGCTCGCTGTGCGCGCTACCTCTCACCGCGGCGCCGCCGTTGGCGGCGGACTCGGCGACGGCCGCGAGCATCTCCATGTTGTGTACGCCCTCGTCGAACGAGGCGTTGCGGGGCAGCGAGTCCGCCTCGTCGATGCCGGCGACCTCCTCCAGGAAGGCGCGCGCCTGGAAGACGAAGCCGTCGTTCTGGCCAAGGCCGACGCCCGGTGCGTCCATCGGCAGCCCGCCGGCGAAGTACGGGTGGTCCGGCCCGATGATCACCCGCCGGTAACCGCGCGTGCCGGCGGCGCCCTCGTTCAGCATGAGCTGGAACTCCGCGGGACGCTCCTGCTCCCACTTCGCGGCGCCTTTGTCGCCGAAGACCTCGAGCGCGAGACCGTTCGGGTGGCCGGCGGCGACGCGGGAGACCTGCACGACGCCGACGCCGTGCTCGAGACTGGGCGCTGAAGCTGGCGTAGTCGTCGTTCTCGACCGCCTCGTAGGTGTCGCTGACCGCGGCTTGGCCGTGGCCGACGACGGGCCGAGCGGCACCGGCCGCTCCGTGATCGCGGTGGCGAATCGCCCGCCGCTCACCTCCTGTACGTCACCGCCGAGGAACTCGACGAGGTACGCGACGTGGCTGCCGATGTCGGCGAGCGCGCCGGAGCCCGGGGCTCCCTTGTACCGCCAGCTGATCGGGCCCTTCGGGTCGCTCGCGTAGTCGCACCAGTACCGGGCGTCGACGTGCAGGATCCGACCCAGCGCGCCGGAGGTGACCAGTTCGCGGAGGGCAGCGACGCCCGGCGCTCGGCGGAAGGTGAAGCCGATCCGGACCACCGTGTCGGCGCTGCGGGCGACGTCCGCCATCGCGCGAGCGTCCTCGAGGTTGTCGCTCAGCGGCTTCTCGCAGAGCACGTGCTTGCCGGCGGCGACCAGGCCCTCCACCATCTCGCGGTGCAGGGAGTTGGCCACGACCACGCTGACGACATTGATGTCGGGGTCCTCCGCGATCGCCTGCCAGGAGGTGTCGGAGCGCTCGTACCCGAAGCGCCGGGCCGCCAGCGAGCCGAGCTCAGGGCTGACGTCGCCGATGGAGACGAACCGCAGGTCCGGCAATGTGGACTCGATAGAGCGTCGGCGCGATCCGGTAGGCGGCGGCGTGCGCCCGGCCCGCCATGCCCGCTCCGATCACGGCGACGCCGATCGTCATGGATCCTCTCCTTCTGAGTCGTACCTGCGTGGAGCTTGGGAACCGCATGAGGCCGTGCCCCGGCAAACGTATCCAGCGACTTTGTCCTGTCAATAGGACAATACCAGAGCGATTAGCTTGTGACGGACCCAGCCGGGGAGATGATTGATGAGAGGTGTTGCGAAGCCCACTCAGTCGTGGCCGCCGAGCACGTTCTGGTCCCAGTCGATCACCGAGCCGGTGACCACACCGCTCCGGTCGGAGAGAAGGAACACCACGAACTCGGCGATCTCAGAGACCTGACCGAGCTTGCCCATGGGTAGCCTGGCCGCGGCCGTAGAAACCCAGTCGTCGCCTGCTCCGTGGAAGGCGCGTTGGGTCGCATCCTCGCCCTCGGTTTCAGTCCAGCCGATATTGAGTCCGTTGATCCGGATCCGGTCAAAGCGGTGAGCGTAGGCAGCATTGCGAGTGAGGCCCACCAAGCCCGCTTTCGCGGCCACGTATGGGGCCAGATAGGGCTGTCCGCCGTGTGCGGAGAAGGAGATGATATTGACGATCGATCCGGGCGCCTGACGACTGCGCATATCATGCACAGCGGCCTGCATGATGAAGAACGGCGCCCGCAGATTGATGGCGATGTGGGCGTCGAAGAGCTCGACCGTGGTGTCCAGCAACGTTCCGCGCGTGGTGATACCTGCGGAGTTGACGACGCAGTCAATCCGGCCGTAGCTGGCCACGGTCGCGCTCACGCTCCCGGCGGCGGCTGAGGGGTCGGCAAGATCAACAGCGTGGAACCTGACCTCGGTTCCGTTGCCGGCAAGCTCAGCGGCAGCAGCCTCACCCGCTGTTCGGTCGCGCCCCGTGATCATGATCCCGGCCGCTCCTTGAGCGGCGGCCGCTCGGGCGATTCCGGCGCCAAGTCCTCGCGTCCCTCCGCTGACCAGAATGATCTTGTCCTTGAGCAGCATCGGCGTCAGACCTCACTCTGCCGCCGGTAGGCGTACTCGGTGAGCTCCAGGTCGAACGCCGATTGACTCCAGCCTTCCCTCAGGGCCTTCCACAACAGCTCGGCCGGCGTCTGCGGCGCGAGTCCACCGATCGGCGGGTCGCGGTCGAGATTGGTCGGGAAGGCATAGCCCTCGGCGGATGCTGCAATCACATTGCGGATCGAGGCCTCGCTGGCACCCGCCGCAAGTCGCGCGGAAAGCACCCCAAAGAGAGCGCAGGAAACAGCGGTTCGATCGACCGTCTCCATTGCCCGGCCGAAAGCCGACGACACCTGCAGCAGGTTGGCCATGCGGCGTACATCGGCGGTCCGATTGGTGCCGGCGCCGTGAAACAGTGCCGGGTTGAAGAATGCGGCATCGCCCTTCGCGAGTGGCAGCTGCACGTAGTGAGACTCGAAGTAGGCGGTGAATTCCGGTTGGTGGAAGGCGAGGTAGCCGGGTCCGTACTTCTGGGAATGCGGAAGGTACATCGTCGGCCCGGTCTCGACCGGCATGTCGCAATGCGCCACGGCGCCCTGCAGAGTCAGCGCTGCTGTTAGCTGGTGCGCGTGCGCGGGAAACCGTGCCGACTGCTCGTCGGACATGAAGCCGAGATGGTAGTCACGATGGGCCACTTGGGCCTGCCCGCCTGGATTGACGACATTGACTTGCGACGTCACCTGATACTGCGGCCCGAGCCATGCGGTGCAGATGAGAGCCAATATGTCGTTGGCGTAGTAGTCGGCGAATACGCCAGGGTCGTGCATCGCCAGCTTGTCCAGCGCGCCCCAAACCCGATCATTTGCGCCAGGCTTTGCGAAATGGTCCCCCGATTGCATACCGGAGGCCTTCTGCGCTGCGATCAGAGCCTCGAAGGCAGCCGTTGCCCGATCGACGACCGCAGGATCGAACGCCTGCTGAAAGACGACGATGCCGGGCCCGGTGAGCAGTGCTCGCGCCAGCTCGGCCTGAATCTCTCGGCGCTTCTCCAGATCAGCGATACCAGGTTCGATCCGCTGGCCGTAGATCAGCACGTTCTGGCTGAGTTTGTCGGCCCAGGGGTAGTCGGCAAGATCAGTATTGGTCTCAACCACCTGACGAAAGTCGTCTACCGAGCAGGACGCAGGCGAGTACCAGCCGGGCTGCTGCGCGGTCCTCGGCGCGGTATCGGATTGAGCGCTCATCAAGATTCGACTCTAACCGCCCGCCCCGTCTGCAGGCTTTCGACGGCAGCATCCGCCAGGGCCAGCGCCTCACGCCCATCGGCGAACCCTGGACTGGGCTGGCTGCCTTGCTCCATGGCAGTGATCAAATGATCAAGCTCGGCACGGTACGCCGGCGTGTAGCGGTCGAGGAAGAAGTTGAGGTACTCGGGCGCTGCCTCAGTCTGCGTCGCGTTCGACAACCGCACGCTGGTCAAATGTTGGTTGCCGACGCTCAGCATCCCCGCGGAACCGAAAGCCTCCAGCCGCTGGTCGTAACCGAAAACGCTGTGGCGGCTATTGGTGATGTGGCAGAGCGCGCCATCCGCGCCGCGCAGCACGACGACTGCGCTATCGATGTCGCCGAGCTCGGCAATGTAGTCCGCGACCACATTGGCGCCCGTGGCGTACACCTCGACGACCTCGCCGAGGAAAAAGCGCGCGAGATCGAAGTCGTGGATCGTCATGTCCCGGAACAACCCGCCGGAGGTAGCCAGATACTCGCGCGGCGCTGGGGCTGGGTCACGGCTCACTATGATCAACTGTTCGAGGCGGCCGATGTCGCCAGCGGCGATTCGATCATGCACTTCGCGAAACGACGGATCGAAGCGCCGATTGAATCCCACCATCACGGTGGGATTCAGCGCAGCGATCTCTACCCAGCACCGATCGACCCGAGCCAAGTCCAGGTCGATCGGCTTCTCGCAGAGCACTGCCTTGCCGGCGCGTACGGCTCGGGTCAGCAGGTCGACGTGCGTCGGCGTAGCCGAGGCGATGACCACCGCATCGACGCTCGGGTCATCGATGGCAGCATCGACAGTAGGGGCGGTGGCCGCGCCGTACCGCTTGGCCACCTCGAGCGCAGCCGACTCGATCGGGTCGTACACCCAAGCCAGCTCGGCCCGGGGATGGACATCGATCGAGTCGGCGTGTACGCGCCCGATCCGTCCGCAGCCGAAGAGGGCGAAACGGATCAACCTCGACCGCTGCCTTCCAGCTCGTGCGCTAGCTCGGTGAGCTCATCGCCACCGGCCATCTGTCGGGTGAGCTCGTCGAGCGTTACCTCGGAACGCTTCTTGTCCAGCACCGCCTGGCCCAGCTTCAAGATGATGAAGTGGTTGCCCACCAGGTAGGCGTGGTGCGGGTTGTGAGTGATGAACACAACGCCCAGCCCGGCATCGCGGGCGGCCGCGGTGTACTTGAGCACCACACCGGACTGCTTGACACCGAGAGCGGCCGTCGGCTCGTCCAAGATCAAGACCCGAGCGCCGAAGTACACTGCGCGCGCAATCGCGACGCATTGCCGCTGACCGCCGGACAAGGTTCCAATGGGTTGATCGATGTCCTTGACGACGATGCCCATCTTGCGCAGCTCCTCGTCGGCGATGCGCCTCATGTCCTTGATCTTCATTCCGGATAGCGGGAACTTGCCCCCAGTCATCTCCGAGCCGAGGAAGAAATTGCGCCACACCTCCATCAGGCTGACCACGGCAAGGTCTTGATACACCGTAGCTATGCCGTGAGCGAGAGATTCACGGGGAGAGCCGAAGTGAACCTCCTCGCCATCGACTTTCACCGTCTCCCTCATTGTGGGGATGCAAGCCAGAAATGATCTTGATCAATGTTGACTTGCCCGCTCCATTGTCGCCAAGCACACACGTCACCTCACCCGCGTTGACGACCATGTTGATTCCCTTGAGGGCTCGGATCGCTCCGTAGGTCTTGCCAACATCGATCATTTCGACCAGAGGCTCACCCTTGTGCAGTGTCGGATCGGCGTGTTCTTGCAGAGTGTCGGTCATGTCAACCCACCTTTCTCATCGTGGAGAGTCGCTTCACGTACAGGTTGACCATCACGGCGAGCAGCAGCATGACGCCGAGGAATGCCTTGAACCAGTTCGGGTCCCAGCCGGCGTAGACGATGCAGAGGCTGGTCATGCCGAAGATGAACGCGCCGATGGCCACACCCCACGCGTTGCCGTAGCCGCCGGTCAGCAGCGTCCCGCCCACAACTGCGGCGATGATGTAGAGGAACTCGTTGCCCACGCCGTTGCCAGCCTGCAGAGTGACGAACCGATACAGGTAATGCATGCCGGTGAACCAGCAGAGGAATGACACCGTCATGAACAGGCCGATCTTTACCCGGGTTACCGGCACGCCGACGGCGCGGGCGCTGGCAGCGTTGCCACCGACCGCAAAGATCCAGTTGCCGATCTTTGTCCGCTGCAGGATCCAGGCCGACAAGACGACGAACAACAACCACCATATGACGGTGATCGACAGCGTGACGGAGCCGATCTTGAACTCGTGGGCGAAGATGAAATTCAGCGAGCTGGAAGCCGTCCATCTGGCTGATGTTGGGGCTCGACACTGATCCAGTGACGAGTTTGGTTACGCCGAGGTTGGCGCCCTGCAGCACGAAGAACATGCCCAGGGTGATCAGGAAGCTGGGAATGCCGGTGCGCATCACCAGATAGCCGTTGATGAAGCCGACTCCCAGGCAGAAGATCAGCGAGATGATCACGCCGACCCACAGGTTCAGCCCCAGCTGATAGCACAGCATGCCGTTGACCAGGCCGGCGGTGGTGACGAGCACGCCCGCTGACAGGTCGAACTCACCGCCGATCATCAGCATGCCGACACCGACGGCCACGATGCCTATGGTCGAGGACTGGTAGAGGACGGTGAAGAACGCGGCCGGCGTGCGGAATGCCGGTGCGACGATCAGGAAGAAGATGAAGATGACGATGGCCGCGACCAAGGCTCCGACCTCGGGGCGGCCGAGCAGTCGAGTCGTCCAGCTGACTTGGACGCGGTTGGAGGCCTCAGCCGGTGTAGGCGGTGCGGTCTTGACAGGTGTACTCATGTTGCAGCTCCGGTGACTTTCTTCGCGGTGGTCGGGCGAAGCACTCGCCCGACCACCCTGCGAGGCTTCGAACTATCGGGTGTTGTTCTTGACGAACGGCAAGACCGTGGCGATGTTGCTGCTGTCGACGAAGGACGGGCCGGTCAGGACCGCCTTGCCACCACCGAGGATATTGCCGTTCTTCTTAAAGAGATAGAGCTGTGTGACGGCCATGTAGCCCTGCAGGTAGGGCTGCTGGTCGATGTAGAACTGGACCTTGCCGTCCTGCACAGCCTGCGCCAGGTCCGGGTTGGTGTCGAAGGTGCCGACCTTGGCCTTACTGCCGGAACCCTCCAAGAGCCTTCAGGGTGTCCAGGGCCTGTGGCGCGCCGAGAGTGATCACCCAGTCGATGTCCTTGTCCTCACTGAGCTTGGCCTGGATCGCTGAGGTGACGGCCGAGTCGTCCGCCCCGTTGACCTGCAGGTTCTCGGTGTTCGGGAAGCTGTCCTTCACGCCCTTGCACCGGTCCTCGAGCGCCACCGAGCCGGTCTGCTGGATGGTGCAGAGGATCTTGGTGGCGCCGGCCGCCATCATCCTCTTGCCCGCTTGCTGTCCGGCGAGTCGCTCGTCGGAGGAGAAGTGGGTGAGTGCGCCCGCCTGCTGCCAGTAGTCGAAGCCGGAGTTGAAGCTGTCCACCGGAATCCCTGCGGCGATCTGCTTTCTTGACCGTGGGAATGAGGGCATCCGGGGTGACGAGTGTGGTCGCGATGCCATCGACCTTGGAGTCGATCGCGTTCTGGATGAGAACGGCCTGCTTGGTAGCGTCGGGATCGGCGGAGTACTTCAGCGTCGACCCAGTGTCCTTGGCCGCCTGCTCGGCGCCGGCCCTGATCCGGTCCCAGAACGTATCGCCGGGCGTTTCGTGGGTGATCATGGCGAAGGTATAGCCCGAGTTGCCGCCGCCACCGCCGCCCCCGCTGGCTTCCGTCTGGGGCGGGAGCGCCGCCGCCACTACAGGCGGATGAGCGCGACTAGTGCAGCCGCCGCGAGGGCGGTGAGGGCCAAGCCCTTTCGAGGTCGGCTAAGCGCCGAGCCCTTTGCGGATCGAATCATCGATGATTCCTTTCGTTTGGTGTTTCGGGCAAGGCCCGGACGCGCGAGATGCAGTGAGCGGAGCTCACGAGGTCAACGTAGGCAGTGGAAAAGGTTTTGGGCTATGAGGCAGGCGAGATCGTCGCCTATATGTGATGCATGGCCCATGGTGAGGGCAGGAACTGCTGTCGCTGGTTCTGCGACAGCCGGCACGAGCGCACCGCTTGCTGAGCGATCGTACAGACGAGCTGTTGTGCAGCGACTGAGACACACGCAGGTCACTCATCCCATGTCTTCGAGCTGCGGCTCGAGAGGCTGCGGGCGTTGGGCTACTCATTGAGCTGACCTCCAGTGTCAGGGTCGGCGCCCGTGCCGACGGGCCTTAGCGTTGCCTACTCACTGAAGTCTTGTCAAGAGTTTGTTCTAACATTCTTACTTGATGCTGACTTGGGATAACGACCAAGTAACGGGCAACAAGTTGTTACTTGGCGTACTTGGCGAGTCCTGAGGTGTCTCCCCGGGCAATCGCGGAAAACATTGCCTTGGCCTTGTTTGGATCCCATAGAACCGCCGAGCCGACCGGTGTTGGCGCACCTGTACTGGACACCGGCACGGTGAGTGTGAGTCCGCTCCCACCAGATATCCGCTTCATGGCGTAGGCCAAGCTCAGTGCCTCAGGCAGCGACGTGTCGCGGCCCAGCTTGATCGCATCGGCAACAGCCATGTTGAACTTCCAGTAGCGGACGGGATTGAGCACCGTGGCTGGGGACGCCGCCTTCTTGGCGACCGCCGCGAGCATCTCTCGCTGCCGCTCCACCCGGCCTAGATCACCGAGCGGGTCGGCCTTGCGCATCCGGACGTAACCGAGCGCCTCGGTGCCACTCAGCGTCTGGCAGCCTTTCCGCAGATCAATGTGGCTGTCGCGGTCCTTGATCGCATTCGGCAGGCACATGCGGATGCCGCCCAGCGCGTCGATGATGTTGACGAAACCACCGAATCCGATCTCCATGTAGCCATCGATGCGTAGCCCGGAGTTCTGTTCGACGGTCTGCACCAGTAACTCCGGACCGCCGAACGCGTACGCGGCGTTGATCTTGTTCTTGCCATTCTTCGGAATGTCCACGTACGAGTCACGCGGCACCGAGATCAACGCGGGTTTGCCACCCGGAGGGACGTAGACGAGCATGATCGTGTCGGTACGCTGCCCCGCGGTACTGCCAGTCCCAAGACGTTTCTGCTCGGCTTTGCTGAGCCCTGCTCGAGAGTCCGAGCCCACCAGCAAGAACGTCTTGCCCGGTTGATCAGCAGGTCGCTGACCGGATGGGGCGGCGTCCACTCGTGCTATCTGGGTCCACGCGTACGCGGGAACGCCGACGAGCCACAAGATGATCAAGAGCAACAGGATCAACAGCATCCGGAAGGCGTTCCGGACTGGGTGTCGCTGTTTGCCAGGCTTGGAGGGTTGCGGGGCTCCCGACCAGCCTGAACCACCGGGTCCACGAGGGGGGCCGCCGGGTGGTGGTGCCGGCCGGGGTTGCACGGCCGGGTAGCGGCTGGGAGCGGGCGGAGCGTACGGTGCCTGGCTCTGCGGTGGGGCTGGTGCACTCGCCGACGGGTTTGGCATTACTCGGGTGCGTTCCGGCTCCACCTGCCGGCGATCGCGTCCGTACAGCCAATCGAGATCCTCGTCGGGGCTCCGAGACATATCGCAAAGGTACCTGCGCGTCCTTTCCCGACTCTGGGCTCGTCGGCGTGGCTTCAGCAACGAAACGGCGGCCACCGCAGATACTGGCAGGGATCCTTCCCCTGTTTCTTCCCCACAAGCAGACCGAAAGGCCCCCTAGGTGTCCATTCGCACCCCGGAGGTCGCGCCGCGTGCCTCGACCTCGTCGCACAAGTCACAGCACCGAAGCGAACGCATCAAACGCCGTCGGGCTTGGACCCTTCTGACCATGACGCTGGTGGTGCCGGGTTCTGCCCAGCTAGTGGCCGGCAACCATCGCGTAGGTCGGGTTGCCATTCGAGTCTGGGCCGTACTGTGGCTGCTCGCGCTGCTCACTGCGCTGCTGGCGTGGATCCTGCCCGAGGCCGCGCTCTCCATGATCACCTTCGGCCCGACGCTGAAGCTGATCCAGTTCGGCCTCATCGCGCTCGGCCTGGGCTGGGTCGGACTGATCGTCGACGCCTGGCGCCTGACTCACCCTAGGGAGCTAGGTTCCCGCGGCCGGCTCGTCTTCTCAGTGATCACGCTGGCGCTGGCCTTTGCGATCTTCGCTGGATCAATCGCCGTCGCATCAATGGCGTCGGCGCAGCATGAGCTGACGACAGCTGTGTTCTCCGGCGGTGGTGATCACGTCGCACAACAGGGTCGCCTCAATATTCTGCTGATGGGCGGCGACGCCGGACCGGATCGCGTCGGACTTCGGCCTGACAGCATGACCGTAGCGAGCGTGGACGCCGCGACGGGACGGACGGTGTTGATCAGCCTGCCCCGCAATCTCCAGGCCGCCCCATTTCCTGCTTCATCTCCGCTGCACGCTCAGTTTCCGCACGGCTTCCATTGCTCTGATGGCTCCTGCATGCTGAACGCGGTCTACACCTATGCCTCAGAGCATCGCCAGCTTTATCCAGAAGTTCAGAACCCCGGCGCTCAGGCCACCAAGGAAGCCGTCGAGGGAGTAACCGGGCTCAAGATCAACTATTGGGTGTTGATCGATCTCAAGGGATTCCAATCGCTCGTGGACTCGGTCGGTGGCATCACCATGGACGTCTACCGCCGAGTCCCGATCGGCGGCGGTAGCACCAAGATCCACGGCTACGTCGAGGCCGGAAAGAGCCGCCATCTCAACGGCTACGAGGCCTTGTGGTTTGCCCGATCGCGCTCAGATTCCTCCGACTACGACCGGATGTTGCGACAGAAGTGCGTCATGCGCGCCATGCTCAACCAGCTGGACCCGATCACCGTGCTCACCAAGTTCAACAAGATCGCGGCAGCCAGCAAAGAGGTGGTCGCTACTGACGTCCCGCCTTCGGAGGTCGGGACCATGATGAACCTTGCCCTCAAGGCGAAGGGATTACCGGTGTCGAGCGCGGCTATGGTGCCGCCGCTGATCAATCCGAATTCCCCTGACCTCGCTCTGATACGCAGCACGGTCCAGAAGACCATTGATGCCTCAGAGGCGATCGACAATCGGACCAACGAGCCAAAGCCCGCAGACACTCCGAGTGCCACCGCCAAGCCGAGGCCGAAGGTCTCCCAGGCGAGAACCTCCCAGGCGAGAAGCAGCCAAACCGGCGATCTGAGCAAAGTCTGCGCAGCTTGATACCAGACTGCGAGCGTCGGAATATCGCGCGCCCGCCGTGCTGAGGAGGAGCGAGCGGACGCGTTTTTCCTCTGCGAACGACGACGAAGTGAGGCGGAGCCGAGCAGCGCGCAATACTGCGCGAGCAGCTCCAAAAAGGCGGCCTGCGAAGATGATCGAGTGAGCTCACCCGTCGACGAAGTCAGCACGAGTTGGCCCGGTGTCTCGGTCGTCATGCCGGCGCTCAACGAGGAACCCCACCTGGAGGCCGCCATTCGGCGGGTACTCGATCAGGAGTATCCGGGTGAGCTCGAGGTCATCGTCGCAGTCGGGCCGAGTGCCGACCGCACCCGCGAGATTGCCGATGCGCTCGCCGCGGCCGATCAGCGGATCCGCGTTGTCGACAACCCGGCATCGCGGACGCCTTCGGCGCTCAACCTCGGTATTGCCGCCTCCACACACAAGATCATCGTGCGGGTGGATGGGCACGGCGAGCTGGCCGATGGCTACATCAGGCGAGCCGTCGAGCTGCTCGACGAGACCGGTGCGGCAAATGTCGGCGGGGTCATGGACGCGCAGGGCACGACACCGTTCGAGGAAGCTGTCGCCACGGCGTATACGACGCGCCTCGGACTGGGCGGTTCAGCGTTCCACCTGGCCGAGTCTCCCGCAGCCGAGGCGGAGACTGTCTTTCTGGGCGTGTTTCGCAAGGATGCGTTGATCGCCGTTGGTGGCTTCGACGAGACGATGCACCGCGCCCAAGACTGGGAGCTCAACTATCGGCTGCGGACGACCGGTCACAAGATCTGGTTCTCCCCTGAGCTGCGAGTCATCTACCGACCGCGTTCCACGCTTCGCGCGCTGGCGAAGCAGATGTATGACACGGGGACCTGGCGTCGCGAGCTGGTCAGGCGGCATCCCGAGACCGCCAATGCTCGCTATCTGGCGCCGCCGTTGGCGGTGCTTGGGGTGCTGGCTGGCTCGTGCCTGGGCCTCCTAGGTGTGCTGTTCGATTCGCGGCTGCTTCGTCTGAGTCTCCTGGCCCCCGCCGGGTATCTGGCGTTGATCATTGGCGGCTCGGCGGCCACCGGACGGCCGATGTCGGAAGCTGCCCGCCTGCGGTTGCCGCTGGTGTTGGTGGCGACTCATCTCTCGTGGGGTGCGGGCTTCCTCATTGGGCGGCGACCCATCCATCCATCGCAATTTGACATTATGTCTTAACAAAATGAGAATTGACTCATGCCACTTGTCCGGATTGATGTTCAGGAAGGCCGAACGCCCGATGAGCTCCGCAAGCTGGCTGACACCATCCAAGACGTCATGCTCGACGTCTTTGCTGCACCGCCGCGAGATCGATACCAGATCATCACCGAGCACCCCAAGGGTCACATCATCGCTGACGACACCGGTCTCGGTTTGCAGCGAACGGACCGCATCGTGATCATCCAAATCTTCCAGCAGGGCAGGTCAACCGAGCAGAAGCAGGCTATGTACGCCGAGCTCGCCAAGCGATTGGAGGCTGAGTGCGGCGTACCAGGAGAGGACTTGATCATTTCGGTGATGGCCAACCGCCACGTCGACTGGTCGTTCGGTCTGGGCCGAGCTCAGTTCCTCGACGGAACCCTCAGCTCACTTGATCGAGTCTCAAAATGACTATTTGTCTGTACAAATCTTTGTCTGTACAAATTATTGACAGGTTGCGGCGTGGCTGAATACGGTGCTGCGAGAGCCATCTACGGCCTGATCTTGATCTCGAAGGAGAGCGATGAGTAGCGATCCTGACGACCGCCCGGATGCACAGGTGGAGACACTGGAGGTGCTCACATTCGGCCGGAGTGGTGTTGATATCTACCCGCTGCAAATAGGCGTTGGACTCGAGGACGTTCAAACATTCGGCAAATATCTGGGTGGCACGACGGCCAACGTTGCAGTCGCCGCGGCCCGTTTGGGACGCAAAGCCGCGATCATCACCGGCGTGGGTAATGATCCGTTCGGCCGCTACGTTCGTAAGGCGCTTCGTGAGCTGAACGTCGATGATCGTTACGTAGTGACGAACACCGAATACGCCACACCCGTGACGTTCTGTGAGATCTTTCCGCCCGATGACTTTCCGCTCTGGTTCTATCGCAAGCCCACCGTGCCAGACATGCAGATCAAACCCTCCGACATCGACTTCGATGCCGTACGCGCGACCCGGCTGATGTGGCTGTCGGTGACCGGACTCAGCGAGGAGCCCAGCCGGGAGTCCCATTTCGCGGTTCTCGAGGCTCGAGCGCGCCAGCAGTTCACCGTGCTTGATCTTGACTATCGCCCGATGTTCTGGGACACCCCGGCACACGCCACCGAGCAGGTTCAGAAGGCGCTGCCGCACGTCACGGTCGCAGTCGGCAACCGAGAGGAGTGCGAGGTCGCCGTCGGCGAAACCGAACCCGAGAAGGCCGCTGACGCCCTCCTTGCGGCCGGGGTGGAGCTTGCGGTCGTGAAGCAGGGCCCCAAGGGCGTGCTCGCCAAGACCAGGAGCGAGCGAGTTGAGAGCCCGCCTATCCCCATTCGACCACTGAACGGGCTGGGCGCCGGCGACTCCTTTGGTGGCTCGCTGTGCCACGGACTGCTGGCAGGCTGGCCGTTGGAAAAGATCTTGCAGCACGCCAACGCGGCCGGCGCCATCGTGGCCTCCCGGCTGGAATGTTCGACGGCGATGCCCACCGAAGGCGAGATCGAGACTCTGCTTGCCGGCGGTGACCCTAACGAGCATCTCGCTGGTTCGCTCGCAGTGCACTTCCAGACTGCGAGCCAGCGATGAGCACCGTGACCGACGCGGCGTCGGGAACTCAGTTTGCCCGCTCGATCCTCGAGCTCAACGAGATCCGCAGTCGGGATCCGGGACGGATCAAGCGGCTGCTCGCGGCTCGCCGCAAACGCGAGCTGTTCGGGCCGGACGGCAAGCTCATGATCGTTGCCTGTGATCATCCGGCACGCGGCGCCCTGAGTGCCGCTGGCAAGGCGACCGCGATGGCCAGTCGCAGTGAACTGCTGGATCGACTGGTGACGGCGTTGACTCGCCCGGGTGTCGACGGCTTGCTTGCCACCGCCGACATCGCCGAGGACCTGCTGATGCTCGGTGTCTTGGAGGAGAAGCTGGTCTTCGCCTCGATGAATCGTGGTGGGCTACAGGGTGCGAGCTTTGAAATGGATGATCGCAATACCGGCTACGACGTGGCTGGCACGATCGATGCGAGGTACGAGGGCGCCAAGATGCTGCTGCGGATCGATCTCGAAGATCCCGGCACGGTGGCCACACTCGAGCAGTGCGGCAAGGCAGTCACCGAGCTCAATCGGGCCGAACTGATCGCGATGGTGGAGCCGTTCATGTCCAGTCGTTTCAGCGGCAAGATCATCAACGACCTTTCTGCGGACGCAGTGATCAAGTCGGTGCACATCGCGCAAGGTCTGGGCGCCTCCAGCGCGTACACCTGGATGAAGCTGCCGGTGGTCCATGAGATGGAGCGGGTGATGGATGCCACGACGCTGCCCACCTTGCTGCTTGGCGGTGATCCCGACAGCGCGCCGGACGAGACGTACGCTGCGTGGCAGGCCGCGCTTGCGCTGCCGTCCGTGCGCGGGCTCGTCGTCGGTCGCACCATGCTCTATCCGAGTGACGATGACGTAGCCAAGGCGGTCGACACCGCCGTCTCGCTCGTCCGGTCGTGATCATGGAATCGAGCTATTTGCTGCGGTCCGGGCAAGCCGGGTCGAGTCCTTACGAAGTCGAGGTGACACCCGAGTCGGCGGGTTGGGGCTATTCCACCTTGAAGATCATTTCCCTCGAGCCGACAGGCAACCACCGCTTCAACACTGGCTCTGACGAGGTGATCGTGCTACCGCTCAGCGGGTCGGTCTCGGTACAGGCCGGTGACCTGCACTGCGAGCTCGACGGTCGGTCGTCGGTCTTCGAGGGGCCGACGGATGCGGCGTACGTGGGCCTTGGTCAGGAAGTGAGCCTGCAATCCGCATCCGGCGGGCGGTTCGCTCTTTGCGGTGCGCGTACCGGATCCGGCTTCCCGACGCGCTACGTCGCAGCTTCAGAGGTGCCGGTTGAGCTACGCGGTGCCGGCCAATCCAGCCGTCTGGTACGGAACTTCGGCACTCCCGGGTCACTGGACGCTGCCAAGATCATCGCCTGTGAGGTGATCACCCCGGCCGGCAATTGGTCCTCCTACCCAGCACACAAGCATGACGAGGCGACCGAGACCGAGTCGGAGTTGGAAGAGATCTATTACTTCGAAATCGCCGCGGGGCCTGGCGGCCAGCCGGGATTCGGATTCATGCGGACATCGGCCTCACCTGGCCATGACATCGACGTCCTGGAAGAGGTCCATGATCGCGACACGGTGCTAGTTCCGTACGGCTGGCACGGGCCATGCGTCGCCGCCCCCGGATTCGACATGTACTACCTGAACGTTATGGCGGGGCCGGGTGCTGAGCGCGCATGGAAGATCAGCGACCATCCCGACCAGGCGTGGGTACGGGGCACCTGGGAAACTCAATCAGTCGACCCGAGACTCCTTTCCCAGACCGTCCAGGAGGCTTGAGATGCCAGACACGTTGTCTTCAGCGGGGGGGACGACCCCCCCGGGCCCCCCCGCCGCAAAGATCCAGCTAACCGTGGCGCAGGCGGTGGTGAAATTCCTCGGCGCGCAGTACTCCGAATCCGACGGCAATGAGCAAAAGCTCTTCGCCGGCTGCTTCGGAATCTTCGGTCACGGCAACGTCGCTGGTATCGGCCAAGCGTTGCTGCAAGCCGAGCTCGAAGAGCCCGAAATGCTGCCGTACATCCTGGGGCGTAACGAGCAGGCGATGGTGCATACCGCCGTCGCGTACGCCCGGATGAAAAACCGGCTGCAGACCTACGCAGTGTCGACGAGCGTCGGGCCCGGTGCGACCAACATGGTCACCGGCGCGGCGTTGGCAACGATCAACCGGCTACCCGTGCTGCTGCTACCGGCCGATACGTTCGCGGACCGCAGCGCTTCACCGCTGCTGCAAGAACTGGAACTTCCGCATGCTGGGGACGTCACGGTGAACGACGCTTTCCGGCCGGTCTCGAAGTACTTCGACCGGATCTGGCGCCCCGAACAACTACCAGCGGCCCTGCTGTCCGCGATGCGAGTCTTGACGGATCCGGCCGAGACCGGCACGGTCACCGTCTGCTTCCCCCAGGACGTGCAGGCTGAGGCCTACGACTGGCCAGTTGATCTTTTTGACAAGAGGGTCTGGCATGTCGCGCGGCCGCTACCAGAGCGATCCGTGCTAGAGGCGGCGGCCGCGATCATCAAATCGGCAAAGCAACCGCTGATCGTTGCTGGCGGTGGTGTCACGTACTCGCGTGCCCAGGATGCGCTGGCCGCCTTGTGCGAGGCGACCGGTATTCCGGTCGGTCAAAGCCAAGCCGGGAAGGGGACCTTGGTCTACGACCATCCGCAGTGCCTTGGTGCGATCGGCTCCACCGGGACGACCGCGGCGAACGCCGTCGCTCGCGACGCCGACGTAGTGATCGGCATCGGCACCCGCTATTCCGACTTCACGACAGCGAGCCGGACCGCCTTCCAGAACCCAGGAGTTCGGTTCGTCAATATCAACATCGCCGGACTGGATGCGATCAAGCATGCCGGGCTCGCCGTTCAGGCCGATGCCCGCGAGACCCTCGAGGCGCTGCTGCCATTGCTCGACGGCTACCGCGTTGCCGATGGCTACGTCGCCAAGTACGGCGAGTTGGATGCCGCCTGGGACGAGACGGTGCAAAGGGTCTACCTGCCTGAAACCCCGAATGCCGGTGCCGACGGCCTGCTCACCCAGAACGAGGTGATCGGGATGGTGAACGAGCTGTCCGATCCACGTGACGTTGTGGTCTGTGCCGCGGGCTCGATGCCTGGTGATCTGCACAAGCTGTGGCGGACTCGGGACCCAAAGGGCTACCACGTCGAGTACGGCTACTCGTGCATGGGCTACGAGGTCGCCGGCGGGCTTGGCGTACGACTTGCTTGTCCGGACCGCGATGTTTTCGTCATGGTCGGCGACGGCTCCTACCTGATGATGGCTACCGAGCTGGTGACCGCGGTACAGGAGGGCATCAAGATCATCACGGTGCTGGTGCAAAACCACGGCTTCGCCTCGATCGGCTCGTTGTCGGAGTCGCTCGGCTCGCAGCGCTTCGGCACCAAGTACCGCTACCGGAACCCGCAGAGCGGTCGATTGGACGGCGACAAGCTGCCCGTTGATCTTGCCGCCAACGCCGCAAGCCTGGGTGTCGAGGTGATCAAGACGACAACACCCGGTGAGTTCGCCGAAGCGATCAAGGCGGCCAAGGCAGCTGATCACAGTGTCGTGATCTATGTCGAGACCGATCCGCTGATCGGCGCTCCGGACTCGGAGTCCTGGTGGGACGTGCCGGTCAGCGAGACCTCGACACTCGACTCCACCCAGCAAGCACGCAGGACATACGACGAACACAAGGCGACTCAGAAGCTGTACCTGTAAGGAGGTTATGTGTCCACGATCACCATCGGCACCGCACCGGACTCGTGGGGAGTCTGGTTCCCCAGCGACCCCGACCAGGTGCCTCCCGAGGTATTCCTACGTGAGGTTGCCGATGCCGGTTACGAGTGGATTGAGCTCGGCCCATACGGCTATCTGCCGAAGGACCCGGGCGAGCTGAGAGATCAACTCGACTCGCATGACCTCGGCGTGCTGGCAGGAACCGTATTCGAGCACTTGCATCGCCCGGATTCGTGGGATGCAGTGTGGACACAGGTGACCGACGTGGCGGCGCTGACGCAAGCCCTCGGCGGGAAGCACATTGTGGTGATCCCCGACGTGTGGCGGCACCACAAGACGGGGGAGCCGGTAGAGGACCGCGAGCTTTCCGCCGAGCAGTGGAAACAGAAGACGACCGGACTGGACGAGCTTGGACGCAGGATCCTCGATGAGTACGGCCTGCACGTGCAGTTCCACTCGCACGCTGATAGTCATGTGGGCTACCAGCCCGACATCGAGCGACTGCTGGAGTCGACCAACCCAGAGTGGGTGAACCTCTGCTTCGACACCGGACATATTGCCTACTACGGCGGCGACTGTCTCGAGTTGATCGAAAAGTATCCCGATCGAATCGGCTATCTGCACCTGAAGCAGGTCAATCCCCAGGTTGTCGAGCAGGTGCTGAACAAGGACCTTTCCTTCCCTGAGGCCGTGCGGATGGGCGCCATGATCGAACCGCCACTCGGTGTTCCCGAGATGCCTCCATTGCTGGAGGCAGTGTCGAACCTGGACCGCGACATTGAGGGCATCATCGAGCACGACCTCTACCCGTGTTCACCAGATCTGCCACTGCCCATCGCGAAGCGAACCAAGGCCTATCTCAGCTCCTGCAGCGGGGCGAATATCGAGTTTCGGAGAGAGTCATGAGTGATGACCTGAGAATCGCCGTCCTCGGCGTCGGCATGATGGGCGCCTTTCATGTTGACGCGTTGAGCAAGCGAGTGCGCGGGGCCCAAGTCACGGTGGTGAACGACTTCCTTGCCGACAAGGCGGCTGAGGTCGCCGGGAAGGTCGGGGCGCGGGTCGAGGCCGATCCGCTTGCCGCCATCCGTGATTCGGATGTGGATGCAGTGGTTATCGCCACCCCGGGTGCCGCTCACCACGAACAGGTCAACGCATGTCTGGATCGCGGCATCCCGGTGCTCTGCGAGAAGCCACTGACCACTGACATCGCCTCCTCCTATGCCCTTGTGCAGAAGGAGAAGGCGCTCGGCAAGCAGCTCATTCAGGTCGGCTTCATGCGGCGTTTCGATCCTGAATACGTCGCACTGCAGAAGCTGATTGCGGACGGCAGTCTGGGCAACCCCCTGATGGTGCATTGCACCCATCGCAACCCCGCGGTCGGTGATCATTTCAATTCCGAGTTCATGATCAGAGACTCGGTGGTGCACGAGGTCGACTGCGTTCGGTTCCTGCTCGGTGAGGAGCTCACCAGCGTCGAAGTGGTCCGAGGAGTTGCTACCAGCAGTGCGCCGCACGGCACGCACGATCCCATGCTGGTGATCTTCGAGACCGAGTCGGGCCGAATCGTGACTGATGAGATCTTCGTCCGAACCGGCGTGGCGTACGAGGTACGCACCGAGGTCGTTGGCGAGAGGGGCAGTGCCTTCATCGGCCTGGACCAGAATCTGCAGGTCAAGTCCACCGACGGCCGCTGGGGCGGTGCCATCACACCCAGCTTCGTGGAGCGTTTCGGCCAGGCGTACGACATCGAACTGCAGCGGTGGGTGGATGCCGCCAAGGCCGGAACCATCGATGGCCCGAGTGCCTGGGATGGTTACGCGGCCGTTGCGGTCTGTGAGGCCGGTGTTCTGGCACTCCGGAGTGGCGTGAAAGTTCATGTCCACCTTGCCGGCGGCTCGTCGGTTGCATCCATCGAGGCCGAGGAACCTCATGCGGGGATTCAAGCTCCGGATCTGGAAGGAGCATGGCCGTGAAGCTTGCCCTCGACCCGCAGATGTTCTACTCGAGCAGCTCGGTCTACGAACTGCCCGACATCGTGGCCAGCCTTGGTTACGACTGGATGGAGCTGTCGCCGAAGGCGGACTTCGTTCCGTTTTTCAAGTACCCGCGAGTCGACGACGCCGGGGTCAAGAGACTGAAGAAGCTTGCTCGTGACGCTGGCGTCGGTATCGCGTCGGTGCTGCCGGTGCTGCGTTGGTCGGGTCCCGACGAGGATCAGCGACAGGCGGCCGTGCGCGCTTGGAAGCGGGTCATCCAGATCGCGGTCGACCTCGGCGTCGATGTGATCAACTCCGAGTTCAACGGGAGGCCAGAGGCGCCAGAGACCGCTGAGGCTCAGTTCATGAAGTCGATGGACGAGCTGCTTCCGATCTTCGAACGGGAGGGTGTGCAACTGATCATCGAGCCCCACCCGGATGACTTCATCGAGGACGGGCTGGAGGCGGTGAACATGATCCGCGGCCTGAATCGGGACTGGATTGGCTTCCTGTATTGCACCCCGCACGCGTTCCACCAGGGTCACGACCCCGCAACGATCATCGAGGCTGCCGGCGACAAGGTCCGCTACGTGCACCTGGCGGATGCCTGGGATCACCTGACCTCGAACGGACTGCGTTACATCTCCAACCCGCCGGGCAATCCCACCCGGGTGCACCAGCACATGGAGATGGGCATGGGCGAGGTCGACTACGACGCGGTCTTCGCTGCTCTCGCCGCCGTTGGCTTTGACGGCGTGATCAGCAGTTGCGTTTTCGGGTGGGAGGAAGACGCCCGCGGCGTATCCGAACGCCAGCGGGACAAGGCACTCGCCTTGATCGACAAGCACTTCGGTTCTGACGCGGCGACGGCGGTCCGGTCAAGCAAGATCACCAAGTGATCATCATCATCCAGCAATCCAGCATCATCAGATAGGGAAAAGGCCATGGCAACGACGCTCTACCACTGGAAGTCCGGGGAGATCTTCGAAGGCAACAGCGGACGGTTCTCCGACGTGACCAACCCGGCCTCCGGCGAGGTGACCGCACAACTCGCACTGGCATCGGAAGACGACGTCAACGAGGTGGTCGCTGCGGCCTCGGCCGCGTTCCCGAGGTGGCGGGACACCTCCTTGACGAAGCGCACCCAGGTCCTCTTCGCCTTCCGGGAGCTGCTGAATGCGCGCAAGAAGGAGCTGGCGGCGATCATCACCTCCGAGCACGGCAAGGTGCTGTCCGACGCGCTGGGCGAGGTCACCCGAGGTCAGGAGGTCGTCGAGTTCGCCTGCGGGATCCCGCATCTGATGAAAGGGGGCTTCACCGAGAACGCCTCGACCAAGGTCGATGTGCACTCGACGCGGCAGCCGCTCGGGGTAGTTGGGATCATCTCTCCGTTCAACTTCCCCGCCATGGTGCCGATGTGGTTCTTCCCCATTGCGATTGCCGCAGGGAACACCGTAGTGCTGAAGCCGAGCGAGAAGGTGCCGTCGGCCGCCGTCTGGGTGGCCGAGCTTTGGAAGGAGGCTGGGCTTCCCGATGGTGTATTCAACGTCCTCAATGGCGACAAGGTCGCGGTCGATGGGCTGCTGACGCATCCGGACGTACAGTCGATCTCCTTCGTCGGATCGACTCCTATCGCTCGGTATGTGTACGAGACCGGCACGACTCACGGCAAACGCGTTCAGGCTCTCGGTGGTGCCAAGAACCACATGCTGGTGCTGCCGGACGCCGATCTTGATCTTGCTGCCGACCAGGCGGTGAACGCCGGCTACGGTTCGGCGGGGGAGCGCTGCATGGCAATCTCAGCCGTGCTTGCGGTTGGTGATGTCGGTGACAAGCTGGTTGCCAAGATCAAGGAGCGGACAGTCGGGCTGCGGACCGGTGATGGCACGCGGGGTTGCGATATGGGGCCGTTGGTGACTGCGCAGGCGCAAGATCGCGTGTCCGGTTACATCGACGCCGGCGAGGCGGCGGGTGCGACGATCGTTGTGGACGGGCGCCAACCGAAGGTCGATGCCGATGGTGAAGGATTCTTCGTGGGCCCGACGCTGTTTGATCACGTGACGACCGACATGAGCATCTATACCGATGAGATCTTCGGGCCGGTGCTCTCGGTGGTTCGCGTGGACAGCTACGAGGAAGGCGTCAAGCTGATCAACGACAACCCGTATGGGAATGGCACGGCGATCTTCACCAACGACGGTGGCGCCGCCCGCCAGTTCCAAAACGAGGTCAAGGTCGGCATGATCGGCATCAACGTGCCTGTTCCGGTGCCGATGGCGTACTACTCCTTCGGCGGCTGGAAGAACTCATTGTTCGGTGACACGCACGCTCACGGAGTCGAAGGGCTGCACTTCTTCACCCGCGGCAAAGTGATCACCTCACGCTGGCTGGATCCGAGCCACGGCGGACTCAACCTGGGCTTCCCGCAAAACGCGTAAGGGCCTCGCTGCAAGATGGAGGGGATGTGCTGCGCCTTGGTGGTGGTCGTCAGCGGCTGATTCGCTGGGCGATCACGGGCGCTCGTTGGTGCTTGTGAAGTTGATCAGTGAGATCCGGGTCCCTGCCCCCGCGGACCTACCGTGCGGACTCAACTTGACGTTACCGGAGACATTTCGCGCCTGTATCGCTCATGCGTTCGAAAAATGTCAGTGCGTACTGCGAGCATGTATGCATGACGGGGGATCACCACGACGACTGCAGCGCGGCTCGCGAGGCTGTGTCGGATGCACGCCGGGAAGCCGCGGCGGCGATGGCGCGGCTCGCCAAAGCGGCCGTCGCTTACGCCGATGTGCGGATCGCGGACGAGAGTGCTGCCGGACCGGCATCTGATGTGCTGAAGCCCCACCGTCCCAAGCCGGGTGAGTTTGTGGCCGACGAGCTGTCCATGATCTTGCGTGAGCAGCCCTACCAAGTGCGCTGCCTGTTGGCCCGCACCCGGCGGCTCGCCAACGACCTGCCCACCGTGTGGCAGGCGTTCCGACGCGGCGATTTGGATCACGAGCAGATCCGGATCATCGACCGGGTCGCACGACGGGTCACCGAAGCCGCCACCCTGGCCGCCATCGACGAGCCAGGTGATCGATGCCGCGCACACCCGAACCCCGAAACAACTCCACGTCTGGCTGCTGCGGCTGGTGGTGCGGCTGGAGCCGCTCGCGTTCGAGGAACGGCATCGCCGCGCCTTGGCCGAACGCCGCGTCACCGTCGTGCAGGGCGCCGACGGCATGGGCTATGTCACCGGCGAAGTATCGGCTCAAGACGCCGCCGCCATCGACGGGATGCTCGCCGCCACGGCCCGCAGCCTCGGCGCCGATGATCCACGCACCGACCAACAACGCCGCTCCGACCTGTTCGCCGACCTGCTCCTCGGCCGGCTCACCTTCGGGGACAACGAACACAAGGATGATGAGACATCAGAAGAGTCGGAAGAATCAGACGAATCGGGCTGGCTGGAGGTCGAACACATCGATCCTGACACCGGTGAACTGCTCGAAACCCAGCTACAACGCGTTGACGCCGACGGGCAGCCTGTCGGAGAACCCGTCGATAAGGTGACCGGTCAGCCACCGAAACTGGTACGGCAACCCCAGAAGCTCCGCATCGGCGTCGTGGTGCCACTTGCCAGCCTGCTCGGCGCGAGCGAGGCGCCCGCCGAGCTCGCCGACCGCTCCGGATTCGTTCCCGGGGAGGTGCTGCGAGGGCACATCGCCGACGCCATCAACCCCGACACCCGTGACCAGGTGCTGTTCACCCGGTTGCTGACCGACGACGGTGGCCGGCTCCTTGACACCACCGAACTCGGCCGCTACCCCTCCACCCGGTTAGCGGAAGCTATCAAGATTCGAGCTGGCACCTGCCGCTACCCGACCTGCACCGTCCCCGCCAACCGCTGCGACCTCGACCACCACGAACCGGTCCCCCGCGGTCGAACATCGGGGACGAATATCGATCCGTTCTGCCGACGACACCACCGCGGCAAAACCTTCGCCTGGCTTGCCTGCATCCGAGACGACCACGGCGTCGACTGGACCATGCCCGACGCCGAACACTACCGATGCACCGACGAACCACTACCCACCGGAATGGCCGCCTGACACAAACAGTCGATCGGGCAGCAGCCGAAAGTTGGAGATGCGTACGCTCGACCACCTCGCTTCTGGGTAGTTCGAATGAAGTACTCGATTGAGTAATGAGCTGTATGTGTTGGTGGTCCGCAACCGCTTGAAGGATCAGACACCAATACCGACCAAGTGCCCTGATCATTTCCGCCGAATGATGGGAGGCCGGGATGGCCAAGCACGTGCTCGTCGCGGGCGCGTCCGGTTTTGTGGGCTCTCGCCTGACCGAAGCGCTCGAGTCTGAGGGCTACTCGGTCCTCGCGATGACCCGACATCCTGATACATACTCGGGCTCTGGCAAGCCGATCTTCGGCGACGTCAACGAACCTGCCAGTCTTCGCTCGGCACTCGCAGACGCCGATGCGGCCTACTATCTCGTGCACTCACTGGCACAGCAGGACTTTGTAGAGAAAGACGCTGAGGCGGCGAGGTCATTCGGCAAGGCCGCCGCCGACGCAGGCCTTGAGCGCCTGATCTATCTCGGCGGTCTTGGCCGGGAAGGCGCCGACCTGTCAGCTCACTTGAGATCGAGGCGAGAGGTCGAGCACCTGCTTGGCGAGGGCGGTGTCCCAGTCACAGTGCTGCGGGCGGCGATCATCATTGGGCATGGCGGCATTTCCTGGGAGATCACGCGACAGCTCGTGGCTCATCTTCCCGCGATGGTCGTTCCCAGATGGGCGACCACACGTACCCAGCCGATCGCCCTCGCCGACGTCACGCGCTACCTGCTCGGTGTGCTCGAGCCGGAAACGGCCAGGGGACGGGTCTTCGAGATCGGCGGACCCGACGTGTTGACGTACGCCGAGATGATGAGGCGGGTCGCCGAGCTGCACTATCACCGCTCGCTGTACATGATTGCCGTTCCGTTGCTGACTCCCCGGCTGTCGTCCTATTGGCTGTCGCTGGTCACCGACGTAGACACCTCAACCGCCCGCAATCTCGTCGACTCGATGAGCAATGAGGTGGTTGTCACCGACAACTCCATAACCGAAATCGTTTCCGGAGTGCCTATGGGCTACGACGAGGCGGTTCGAGAGGCATTTCGACAGCGAGCCGCCGCCCGAGCGAAGTCGTGAACGTCAGCCCGGTGAGCCAACTGATCAGGCGCGCGACGGGCGTCGTCCGTCCGGTGTTGATCGACAAAGTCGAACGTGATCATTGGCAATCCGACACCGCGTTCCTGCGCCGCCGGATCGTCGTTGCGATCACGCTGGCCGCAGGCGCCACCCTCCTGGGTCTGTCGTTCTCGGTACGGCAGGGCGATCCGGCCTTCTATCCGCTGACCTTTGGTCTGGCAGCAACATGGACGCTCGGCAGCCTGCTGTCCGGCCCACTGCACCTGGGCCACATCCTGCTTGGCGGCACCTTGCGGCGTCCGATCATCACCTCGATTGGGGTGGGATTGCTGCTGGCCGCTCTCTTCGTGCTTGGTGCGCTGGTCATCCGGACGATCCCGACGCTGGCGAGTTTCGCCGAAGACGTGCTCGGCTACGCCCGACTGGGAAATCTGTGGATCATCTTCATGCTCACCCTGGTCAATGGCATTGCTGAGGAACTGTTCTTTCGTGGCGCACTGTTCGCCGCCATTGGCGTATGGCATCCAGTCTTGATTTCCACGGCTCTCTATGCGTTGGCAACCGTTGCCGGTGGCAATCCAGTGCTGGTCTTCGCGGCTGTCATTCTCGGCGCCGTGGTGGCGTTGGAGCGCCGCGCCTCTGGCGGGATATTGGCGCCCATCCTTACGCACATCACGTGGTCACTCAGCATGCTGCTCGTTCTGCCGCCGATCTTTGCCGCTGCAGTGTGATGGCCACGCTCAGGGCACCTGCACTCTCTCGCTGGCGGCAATCCGGGCCAGCTGATCTGCATCCTCGCCGACCACGACCACCGCTGACCCACCGGTGACCAGCGCAGTCACGATGCCATCCCGGCAAGTCGCCCACGGATCGGCGGCCCGAACCAGTCGTCGCGCGGGCGAACCGTCGACCTGGACCAGATCCGCCTGGTTCAGGATGCGGTCGGCGTCCACCCATGCGGTGGTATCGGTATCTGGTGGCTGACCCGCGTACGTATCCGGATGGCTTCGCACCTCAATCGCATAGTCGCGGACGCTTTCTGGCAGCGGCTCATTGAATCCGAACCCCAGCGGGTGCAGGGCGCACGCAAAAATCTCGTGTTCACGGTAGCCCTGCCACTGCCGACCCGTCACCACCGCCACGGGCAGGGTCGGATTCGTGACATCCACCACCAGGCCAACCTGCCAGCAGGCGAGCTGCCACACGCCGGTAAGCCAATGGCCAGGAGCTTCGAGCGCGAGCGGCATGAAAATCACATCGCCCTCGGTGACGGCGACTTCGTCAACCAACAAGTTGGAGGTCTTGTCCACCCAGTTGCTGAAGCTGATCGCCGAGAGTTCTGTGCGCTCACCGGAGTCGAGATCGTAGTAGGTAAGCAGCGGCGTGGACCCGTTGTCGCGGACGCGCCGTCGCAGTCGCTCGGCGAGGAGTGCGCTCATGGCGACAGCGTAGAAGCGCCAAGCGCCAGCTAGGTGATCCAGTCGCCGCTACCCTTTCCGCATGCGTTACGTGCTGATCATGGCGGGCGGATCAGGCAAGCGGCTGTGGCCGCTGTCGCGGCAAGACATGCCCAAGCAACTGTTGCGGGTGCTCGGTGGCAAAAGCCTGCTGCGGATCGCATACGAGCGGCTTGATGGCATCGTGCCGCCCGAGCAGGTGCTGGTGTGCACGGGTGCGGACTATGCCGACGTCGTCGCCGCCGAGCTACCTGAGCTCAAGCCAGCGAACATCCTCGGCGAGCCGGAGGGCCGCGATTCGCTGAACGCCGTCGCCTGGCCCGCCGCCGTGCTGGCGGCCCGTGACCCCGATGCCGTGATCGCCGTTGTGACCGCGGATCACCTCATGCATCCGATTTCGGCCTTCCAGAGCGCCGTGCTCGAGGCGTTCGAGGTGGCTGAGAGTGCCGAAGACTTCCTGGTGACATTTGGAGTCGTGCCAACAGCTCCGCACACCGGCTATGGCTATCTGCGCCGGGGAGAAACGATTCCGGATCATCCAGATGTCTTCTCCGTCATCGAATTCAAAGAGAAGCCTGATCGCGCAACCGCCGAGGAGTACCTCGCCTCCGGTGAGTATTGGTGGAATTCGGGCATGTTCGTCTGGCGGGCCCGCGTGTTCCTTGATCAACTCAAACTGCTGCAGCCCAAGACTTACGACGCGGTCACCGAGCTGGCTGCAGCGCCTTACCGACTGTCGGAGATCTATCCAGAGCTGCTCAAGATCAGTGTCGACTACGCGTTGATGGAGCCGGTGTCGCGAGGCGAGGGCAGTGCTCGGGTTGCCGCAGTGCGGCTGCCGATTGTCTGGCACGATGTGGGCGGCTTCGCGGCTCTCGGCGAACAGCTGCCGCGCGACGAGAACGGGAACGCCAGGCAAGGGGTCTCGGTACTCGTGGATGCCCGGGACAATCTGGTGATCAACAATGCTGAAGACGGTCGGGTGGTTGCCGTCGTTGGACTCAGTGACACAGTCATCGTGCAGACCCCACAGATCACTCTGGTCTGTCCCATCTCCGAGGCGGAGCGGATCAAGGAACTGGTCGCTGAGGTCACCACCCAGCTCGGCAGGGGCTACGCGTAGCGCGACAGCTCCGCTAAGCGCCGTTCGGTTCTGGGGAGCTGGGGACCGGGTACTTGGTCATGAAGTCCTTGATCGCGGCGCCGCTGACGTTGGTGCAAACCTGCCGAACGCCCTTCTGCAGGCTGGGGTTGCTCGGATCGTTCGGGTCAGCTGTCCAGTGAGTGATCACGATGTTCTTAGCAGCCGGGAAGCCGGCGCCATCGGCGTCGGACCAGGGTGCCGCGATGAACTTGTCTGCCGGGTCGTATTCCTCGCTGCCAAAAGTCTTGGCAATCCGCTGCAGATCCTTGACCTGCTTGCTCGGGGCATCGGCGCGGTACCAGACGACGGTGTAGCCATGCTCCAGGTTGTGAACCAGGGTCTCCACCGGAGGGCGATCGGCCGCGGCGTAGAAGTGCTTGGTGAACGGCGCGGGGCTGGGATAGTGCTTTCCCGAGTCGGGCGGAGTCTGGGCGTAGTCGACCTTCGTGCCCTCCGGAACGTGATCTTGGTTGCCGGTGGCCTCGTGCTCAGTCACCGGGTCGCAGCTGGCGGCGGCAATGCTGCTGCCGAGGTCGTCGATAGTCGCGTTACGGGCTCGATAGTCGTCAACGAAGAGATAGACCGGGTACGCCAGCAACGCGAGCGCAAGGACCAAGCAGATCACGAACAATCTGAGGGTCCGGCTGCGCTGCTCCTTTTTGCGCGCGGCTTCGAGAGAGGCAAGTTTGTCCCGACGGCTTTGCGCCCCTCCGGACTTGGCAGAAGAGGCCTTAGCGGTAGCGGTCTTCGAGGAGGTTGCGCCGTTGGCGGCGGAATTCTCGTCGCTCTTGGCTTTCGCCACGTGGGTTTACTCCTACCGATCCGTCTCAGGGAGAGGCGAGTCTATCTCGATCTGCTGAGGGGTATCTGTCAGCAAGTCGACAGACATGATGGCACGCAGCAGATCCGCTGCCTCCGAGCCGAGCTTTGCACCGGCCAGCAGCCGAGACGTTCGTTCGCGGTGCTCGAGTGCCACGAGCTCCTCATAGCGATGGTGCTGCCCAGTGGCTGCCAGCGCCGCGGCCAGCACCGCTTCCTGGCTGCCATACCCGAACATGTCCTCGCGGGAATCCCGGAGCAGCTCACGCGCCGAGGAACCAGCCCCCGACACCAGGTGGCCCAGGCCGCGTACGACTGCCACCGGACGGCCGCGCAGCTTCCTCTTCACCAAGTCGGCGGCCGCGGCCACCTCATCGACGACGGCCATGGCCGTGATCTGGAGCTCGTTACCGTACGCGTCCCGTGCGCCGGCATAGTCTTCGAGCGGCCGCACCCCGGAGACGCCGATGGCGTGGTCCGTCTGGCCCAGCCGCCAGGCTCGCCCAGCGGTGTCGGAGATGATCACTCCTAGCCGGAGCCCGTTCGCGGTCAACCGCTCCCGGAGTTCCGCCGCGCTCCCGTCCGGATCGCGCGGCAGGAGCAAGATCAATTCGGCCGGAAGGTTCGACCGATCGATGCCGGCCGCGGCGAGCGTCAGACCGTTGTGGGTACGGACAATGCGCGTCTCACCGCGCCGGGCAAGGGTTCGCCTTGTCTGGGAGCTGATCATCTCGGCACGCCGTGATGCCTCCTCGACACGGCCTTCGGCCTTGCTGATGATCTTGGATGTGACGACGACGATGTCGCCGTCGAGAAGTGGGCCCAGCGGGTCTGCCGCTATCGCTTCAACGATGATCGCTGCGAGATCACTACCGGCTACGATCTCCTCGATCCCGTCAGGAGCGAAGATTGTGATCACGGAAGGCTGATCAGTCAATGCCTGGTCCGTTCCAGCACAGCCGTTCATGAGGTGACGGACTTGACTGCATACGTGACAAACGCGGCGGTGCTCGCCGGATCACGCATGATCAGATCAGTGACCACAACCCGCAGTCCGCCCTGCTGGAGGCGTTCGCCAGATCGCATGTCCGCCGTATCCATGGCCCAGGCGTCGAGTACGCCGCCGCGCGAACGGGCACCGTAGTGCAGACCCACTGCACCAGCGTCGACGTCGACGCCGATGGCTGGGAGCAGCCGGTGGGCCATGCCCAGCACCGGTGAACCGCCCAGGATGCCGGCAAAGCCGATCACCGGCGCTGATCCGAGCCGGAGCGCGTCTCGCAGCCCGGGCATCGCAAGGATCGGACCGATAGAGACCACCGGATTGCTCGGTGCCACCAAGATCAAGTCAGCGTTCTCGAGCGCATCGATCGCACCTGGGGCCGGTGCTGCGGCCTCCAGGCCGACGAGAGTGATGGCAAGCGCATCCGGCTCGGCATGCAGCCGCACCCAGTACTCCTGAAAGTGCACAGCTCGCCGCTGGCCCGGCGCATCGGGATCCGCGATCGTCACATGCGTCTCCACGCGACCGTCGGTCATCGGTAACAACCTGAGAAGTGGGTCGTGAGCGAGCCAGCGGCTGCACAATGCGGCTGTCACGTCCGAGAGCGGATAGCCGGCATTCAGCATCTGAGTCCGGATCAGATGGGTGCCGATGTCGCGATCACCGAGGGAGAACCAGGTCGGCTCAACGCCGTAGGCGGCGAACTCCTCCATCACACGCCAGCTCTCGTCGTGACGACCCCAGCCGCGTATCTGGTCGGCAGCACCACCCAGGGTGTACATGATCGTGTCGAGGTCGGGGCAGACTCGCAAACCGTGCAAAGTGATGTCGTCAGCCGTGTTGGCGATCACCGTGAGTCGTGCTGTTGGATAGGCGCGACGTACGCCGAGCGCAAACTTCGAGCCGCCGACGCCACCAGCCAAGATCACGATCTGCACCGCACCAGTTTTCCATCTACGACCAGCCGGCGTTCCATCGGTGATACGCAGGGCGGATCACGGTCTGCACTTTTTTGCAGGGCAGACTTTCGTCAGCGCCGGTGTAGATACGCTGAACGCATGAATAGCCTTATGAAGTTGCGCGAGCCGGCGGCTTGGGTTGCCTTAGGAGCCTTGGTGCTCAATCTTTTACTCGTTGTCGTTGCGCTGGCAACCTTCGGAGGCTCATTCGTGAGTGCGGCATGGCTGCTGAGCGCCCGAGTCGCAAACCCGGTGCCGCTCCTCGTCCTTGCGGTGTTGGTCAGCATCTGCGTCCTGCGTGAGCGGACACCTCACGCGCGGCAGCTCACCATCATCAGCCTGGTCGCCGGGGTGATAGCAGTACTGCTTGGGTTCGTGCTCGCCTTGTTCGGGTTCGGCGCAGCTGCGCCGGTTCTCGCGGTGCTCGCCGCGATCGTGCCGCAGGCGATCTCGATCATCGCGGTTGGACTGCTCATCAAGCTCTTTCAGCTGCAGGCCGTCCCGCGGCGGTTGCCTGCCGGCATCGGCCTCGTCCCGCATCCCTCGGATGAGTTGTCGCCACCGTCGGCCGCCGAGCAGCGGTTGCAACCAACCTGGCACCCCGACGCGGCGGCCGGCGCAGCCTGGCGGACTGCGGGCGATGCGGCAGCCGGGGCCCCGGCAGCTGGCTGGGGTACTGACGGGTCGTCGGTGGGCTGGCAACCGATCCCTACGCAAACCATTCCTGTACAGCCGATTCCGGCCCAACCCATGTCTGCACAGCCCAACGGGCCAAGGCCGCAACTGCGGGTGTCTGAAGATCCGACAATCCGATCGAGTGCGCCGGTCCATCAGCAGCAAGTTGGTCGTCCCAGAGATCCGTGGACTGACCAGGGACAACGGGCTTCACAGCAGCAACCACCCGTCGACTGGTGGGGCCGTCCGCAGTCGTAAACCCTCCGCGCTGCCCGTACTTTGCCCAATATCAGGAAACCGCTTGACTTTTGGGTATTGACAGGCATGTAATTTCACCAATGTCATTTGCCGATTTCTGTTGATCCGGCGAAGCAATACTCGGCTCGATCATCTTGATCTTGATCAAATCTGATTTTGATCAAAGCTGATGAAGCCGGGTTGCTGCACAGCCAGGGGGACCTAGTAGGAGCGGGTGGCAGGTGCACAGGCGTAAG
This sequence comes from uncultured Actinomycetota bacterium, assembly GCA_963808905.1. Taxonomy (GTDB): domain Bacteria; phylum Actinomycetota; class Actinomycetes; order Propionibacteriales; family Propionibacteriaceae; genus Microlunatus. Next base: position 68,901 of record CAWEHO010000017.1, on the reverse strand, counting down.
CCAAAGAACAAGGGCGTAAGCCAAAGAACAAGGGCGCAAGCCAAAGAACAAGGGCGTAAGCCAAAACCGGTAGGCCCGCGAAGTCCTACCGGTACCGGGGTTTTCAATCATGCGGGTCGAGGAGGACAACCACATGTACGAGCTGGGCACCGACGAGGGGGGTGCACTGAGCTGGCAAGAGCGCGCACTGTGCGCGCAAACCGATCCAGAGGCGTTCTTTCCTGAAAAGGGCGGTTCGACGCGCGAGGCCAAGAAGGTTTGCTTGGCCTGTGACGTACGCGGGGAGTGCCTCGAGTACGCGCTGGCCAACGATGAACGCTTCGGCATCTGGGGTGGTCTGAGTGAACGGGAGCGTCGAAAGCTCAAGAAACGGGCTGTGTAGCCGAGACACACTTCGCGCACTCAGCCGACTCGCGTAAAGTAAGGGGCCGCCCAACCGGGCAGCCCCTTTTTGCGTATTGCGGGGCCCGATTGGTAATCGGGGGGTTGCACAGGATCTGATGGATAGCCACATCACCCTGGCCGGTTCCTACGAGGACCGACCACGAGGTTCGGGGGCTTGGCCCGCGCTACTGCCGGGCGACGTCGAGAATTTCACCTTCGACGAAAACCCCTGGGCATGGGCTGACTACGTCGACGACGACAGCAAGCGGGTCGACGTTTCAGGGGCGAGCGTCACAGGTGTGCTTGTCACGCTCGACGCGGCGCGCTGGCTGCCGGCGACCCTGGCCGCGTTGGCCAAGCTGGATCCGCGGCCTACACGGCTCATTGCCATAGACAACGCAAGCACCGATGCGACACCAGCATTGTTAGATGACGCATACAGGCAGGGCGTGCTCGACGCGGTCTACCAGGGGAATCGGACCTTCGGATTCGGGGCCGCGATCGAAGCCGCTCTGGAGTTCGATACGGCGAGCCTCCAAGACGAAGCGGACACGCTCGGATTCCGAGCAGTGTCCGTACGACGACACCCACTGGCTGTGGCTGCTGCACGACGATGCGATGCCAGCGCCTGATGCTTTGTACCAACTACTCGCACACGTGACGATCGATCCGAGCATCGACCTCACGGGCCCCAAGCTGTTGCTACCGAGGCGTCGGCATGGCGGCCAGCCGATTAGCGAGATTGGTGTCAGCATCTCCGGTACGGGCCGCCGTGAGCTCGAGCTGGATGCAGACGAGATCGACCAAGGTCAGCGTGACGAGCCTCAGGAACGTCTTGGCGTTTCCACCTGCGGCATGCTGGTGCGCACGGCCGTGTGGCATCAACTCGGCGGCCTAGACCCAGCGCTGCCGGTTTTCCGGGACGGCGTGGAGTTCGGCTGGCGGGCTCACTTGAACGGCCACAGCGTGGTCACTACGCCAAGTGCTCAGGTGACGCACCGCCAGGTGGGCCGCGCAGGACTTCGGCCACACGGACTCACTGGTCGACGGCCGGGAAGGGTTGACCGGCTGCTCGGCATGTTGGTCGTTGCTGGGCACGCTCCGCGCAAAAGGCTGCCTCTGGTGTGGTTCCGCCTGGTCTGGAGCTGCTTGGTGCGTGCAGTGGGCTACCTGATCGGCAAGGTCCCTGGCCGCGCACTTGATGAGATGCTCGCGCTCGGTTCTTTTGTCGCGCATCCCCGTCGGCTGACGACGTTTCGGAAGCGGGCTGTCGCTGTCGAGCCCCTGCCCGGAACCCCCGAGGTTGTGGAGTCTCTCCGTCCGCAATGGTGGAGCGGCCTACAGGTGGGAGTCGATGCGCTGACGGGTGCGGCGTCGGAGCGCTACCGATCGCTGGCGGGCGACGCGGATGTCGCCACACTCGATGAGCTGACCGGCGACGATTTCAGTTCGGCGATTGATGATCGACCCACGAGTGTCTGGCTCAACCCCATTGCGCTGACGATGGCCGTCGCTGTCGTCGCGAGCCTTGTCGCCGCGCGCAGCTTGTTCGGCAGGGGCTTCCTCGTTGGTCCGGCGTTGCTTCCCGCGCACGACAGCATCGTGACCTTGTGGCGTACGGTTGTCGCCGCCATCCCAGGCGCGCCGTCACAAGTGACTCCACCGTGGGAAGCACTTACCGCACTCGGTTCAACGGCCACCTTCGGCCAGCCCGAATGGTTCAGCACGCTGCTGTTGTGCGGAGTAGTGCCGCTGTCGCTGCTGGCGGCCTACCCGCTGGTACGGCGGGTCATCAACGACCGCCGAGTGCGGCTCTGGGTCTGCGCCACGTACGCGCTGCTGCCGGTGCTTCTTGGCGGCACAAATCAGGGCAGGCTCGCGCTCAGCGTCGTCGCCATCGGCTTACCACTACTGGTTATGGCGGCTCGCGCACTACTGCTGCGCCGGACCCGAACCCCGGAGGCTTGGCGCGGCGGCTGGGGTGCAGGTATCGTGCTCGTCGCACTCGTCGCCTTCGAGCCGTCGATGATCATCTTTGCAGTCTTGGCGGGGATCCTCGGGGCTGTCGTGCTGCGGCGCAGCCCACGCAAGATTGGGCGCATCGGTATCGCGCTCGCGGTCCCGCTTGTCGTTCTGCTGCCGTGGTGGCCCAGCTTGATTTCAGCCCCTGGGCGGCTGTTCGTCGGACCGGATTCGGCGCTCGACGGTCTGACCGAGCCTCCGGAGGTGTGGCAACTGCTGCTCGGCCGTGAGGTCGGTCCCGGTTTGCCGCCGCTGTGGGTAGGAGCTGTGATCTTCGGAGTGATCTGGATCGTCGCCCTACTTGGGCTTGCACGGCGACCAACTCGGCGTGCCGTGCTGGCGGCATGGGCGGCCGCGCTGGTGGCGCTCGTCATGGCGGTCGTCTTATCCAAAGTGGTGGTTCTGGTACCTCCGGTCGGCACCGAAGTGCGGCCCTGGGTCGGCAGTTACCTGCTGCTCGGCTTCGGGGCGCTCATCATTGCCGGTGGCATGGGGCTGGACGGGTTCTCGGGTGACATCAAGGTGCGCAGTTTCAGCTGGCTGCAACCCGGCACTGTTCTGGCTGGCATCGCCGTATGCCTGGTGAGCGCGGGCGGCGCTGTCTGGTGGGTGCTGGCCGGCGCCCACGCCCCGATCGAGCGGAGTCGGCTTGACGCAATTCCGCCGTACGTCATGAATGCTATGAAGTCGGATGCGCGCCCCAGGGTGCTTGCCATCGACCTTTCTGATGGCTCCGCCCGCTACTCGGTAATGGCGGATGATCACGTCAGGTTGGGCGATGCCGATCGTGGCTTCACATTCGGTGGGTCGGTGCTGGCGCGCGAGCAAGTCGATGATCTTGTCGTACGTCTGGTGGCCGGCACGGCGGATTCTGACATCTACCCGCAGCTGAGCAATCTCGGGATCGGCTATGTCTGGGTCACGGGTGCGAGCCAAGACGTCAAGGCGAGGATCGACAACGCCCCAGGGTTGGGCACCGCCAGCGGGAACGATCGGGGGATCGTCTGGAAGCTGGAGCCTCCGGTGGCGCGTGCGGTGCTTCTCGACGGGCCGACGCGAATGCCGGTGGGTCCTTCACCGGCATCCATACCCGCAACAGCGGAACAGCGGCAGCTTCAGATCGGTGAATCCGCCGACGTGCGGTGGCGCGCTGATCTCAACGGCCGACCGCTCGCTCGAGCTGCCGATGGCTGGCAGCAGGTCTTCGCGGTACCCTCCGGTGGCGGGACCGTGACCTATGTCTTGCCGTCGATCATGCCCTGGCTGCTGCCTGCTCAAGGTCTTGCGCTGTTGGTGGCAGCCGTCCTCGCCGCTCCGGCGATCCGGCGGCCGGAGGTGCGTGATCCGGCCAAGTCGGCCCGGCGCGCCGCGACCCTGTCGGAGCTTGCCTGATGTCTGATCTTCGGATGCGCGGGTCGACACTTCGCGTTCGCCGCGTCACCGCACTCGGTATAGCGCTTGCGGTTGTGCTACTGCTGCTCGGCGCGGGCACGCTGCTGGGCGCCGAGACGCCCGCATCGCGTGCCAATCGAAGCCCGCTGGTCGGCCGCACTACCATGATCTGCACGACGTCGACCCCGCAGCGGGGCGAGCCGGCGGGAAAGACGGAGGTCTCGGCGGTCGCGATCCGGGAGGCGTCGGATCGATCGGGTTTGCTGACTGGGTCGACGCTGGACGCGAAGTCGTCTGAACTCAAGATCACCGATCAAGGTAAGGGTGCGCAGCTGTCGCGGGTGACTTCGCCGATCATGATCGCGGGTGAGGGAGTCATGGCGACTTCCGGCAGCGCGGTGATCGTCGGCGAGGCCACAGAGGGTCCCGAGGCTGGCCTCAAGGCGGCGCCATGCCTGACTCCGGCTACCTCGCACTGGTTCTCCGGTCTCGGCGCTACCGACGATGATGGCACGGACCTGATCTTGACCAATCCGGATGATGCCCAGGCTCAGGTAGACCTCCGGTTCTACGGCCGCAGCGGCCGTATCGTCGCGCCGGGCAGTCCGGGTGTGGTGATCAGAGCGCATGAGTCGCGTCCGGTCTCACTTACCAGCCTGGTGCAGGCCCAGGGCCCGATCAGTGTGGCGATCCAGGCGAGCGAGGGCCGGGTCACCGCGGTGGCCAAGCGGACCCAGAGCAATCAGCTCAAGCCTGCGGGTGTCGATTGGCAGATCCCGTCCGCGTCGCCAAACCGAGTAGTCGTTATTCCTGGCGTGCCCGAGGACGCCGGCAGCCGCCAGTTGGTGGTGACCAACCCGAACACGTCCCGCGCGACAGTGGGCGTACAGGTCCTCGGGTTCCAGGGACCGTACGCGCCAAGTGGAGCCGCATCGGTCGATGTCCCACCCGAGAGCACTGCAACCGTCAGCCTCGAGCAGGGCCTTGCGGGGGAGGCCGCAGGCGTCAAACTCACCAGCGACGTGCCGGTGACGGGCGCCGTCATCTCCAACAGCCGGCGGGGAGGTGCTCAAACCGATCTGGCCATCCAGTCCGCTGCCGTTCCCTTGATCGGAACTGGCGTGAGCGCGCTCGCCACGAGCAACATCGCTGATAGCGAGTTGATCATCAGCAATGGTGGGGATGATGACGCACAGATCTCTTTCGAGGTATTCAGCTATGACGGCGTGACGCTGCGGACGGCGGATATGGTGCTGGGGCCGAACAGCACCGCAACCAGACGGCTCAACTCGCCCGACCCGTCCTATGTCGTCGTAAAAGTGCCAAACGGCTCTTCGGTCTATGGGGGAGTGGTGCTCACCCAACCGCAGCGAGACGTGGCTGGGTTGGCGACGATTCCACTTGGCTCACCTGATCTGGCGAGCCGGGCCCCTGCGACCAGACCTGACTATGCGGCTGGGCAATAGGCTGGGTTGCTAGAACGAGCTTCTGGAGAAACCGGGCCGATGCCGACCGTCAGCGTTCGCTACATCGTCGACGATGTCGACGATGCGATAGCGTTCTATTGCGAAAACCTCGGGTTCACAGAGGTTATGCACCCCGCACCGCCATTCGCGATGCTCGCCCGCGGCGACCTTCGCCTTGTGCTCAGCGCACCGAGCGATTCGCCGGGAGGCGGTCAGGCAATGCCTGATGGTACGGTGCCGCAGCCAGGCGGCTGGAACCGGTTCTCGCTGGAAGTGAGCGATCTCGACCGCGTCGTCGCCGATTTGCGTGCTGCCGGCGTTCACTTCCGCAACGAGATCCTCGACGGCGTCGGCGGCAGGCAAGTGCTCATCGACGACCCGTCGGGAAATCCCGTCGAGCTCTTTCAGCCAACTCGTGAGGAAGCGAAGCTTGGTCCGGCGACGTGACACGCCCGCGGTTTGGCGGACCTATTCATCATCTGCGCCGGCGCCATCCGGGTCGATCTCGTCAACGCTGCGGCCGGTGAGTGCTGACAGTTGTTCCACGATCGTGCGATAAACGAGGATGCGGAGGCCATGGCGGCTGACCGCGCGATGCTCGAGCGGCCTGCGATAGACCACAACCTGGCTGGGCTGGTTTGGCGTTCCCTCGAGTGCGGCCGCCAGCGGCACCTGATCACCGGACCAGGCGATGTCGAAGTGCGGTACATCCTCAATGCCAAATGTGATCCCAACGAGCACGTCCGGACATTGCAATCCCACCCGGTCGACGGCATCGTGCACGACCTCGGTGAAGAAGTCGGCCTTGTTGGCCGGATGCGGAGGGTGAGCCCGTCGCGTGCTCAGTGGGTTGGGTAACGCCAGCGGTCCGCGAAGTCCGCGGCCGTGACGGTCACGACGCTGCCTGGACACGTGAGCACTGTAGTCGTGTTCGATTGCTCCGCTCGCTAGCGCTCGCTCGTGCGCGCGCGGATCGCGCTGGGTAGCCGCCTACTTCGTCGTCACTCGGGAACGGAAAACGTGTCCCCTCGTTCCTCCTCAGCACGGCGACGCGCGATCCGGACACGGCGGCGCTTCCCACGATCGAACCGCCTCCCGGAGTAGCGTCGGGCACGTGAGGTCGCGCCGGTGTTCTCGAGCGGGGTGCCCGAATCCGGCCACCTCGACTTTGACGTACGCCTACCGCGATTCCACCGCAGTCCTTGGGCCCCTGGCCAACCAGATCGAACCGCACTGCTACGACCTCTGCCAGTCGCATGCGCAGACCCTCTCCGCCCCCCGTGGGTGGGAAGTGATCAGACTCGCGGTTCAAGAGGAGCCGAAGCCGACCACTGACGACTTGCTGGCTCTCGCTGACGCTGTCCGCGACGCAGGCCTGTCCTACGATCCTCCGACCGGACCGATCACGGAGCCTCCGCTCGGGCGTAACGGGCTGGTTGAGCTGGCGCGTCGCGGCCACCTCACCGTCCTTGCGGATCCTGGAACAGCCGACGCCGGTCGCCGAATGCCGACCTGACAGTCTAAGATCCTCTTTCGATGATCAAACGGGGGATCTTCAAAGCCAACGACATTCGCGGAATCTCCGAAGGCGCTGATCCGGAATGGGATCCGGCTGGGGCGTATGCCATCGGAGCGGCCGCGGTTGACGTGCTTGATCTCAATGCGGCCCGTGCGTTTGTGGTGGGCCGTGACATGCGAATCAGCGGTCCCCGAATGGCGGGTGCCTTCGTCGACGGCGTGTTGAGCCGCGGCGTCGACGTGATCGACATCGGCCTGTCGAGTACCGATGAGCTGTGGTTTGCCTCCGGCTCACTCGATCTGCCGGGCGCGATGTTCACAGCCAGCCACAATCCTGCGGACTACAACGGAGTCAAGTTCTGCTTGGCGGCTGCCAAGCCGATCACATCGGCCAGCCTCACTGAAATCGCCGATCGCGCCAGCGGGCCCGAACCGACGCCCGTTGCAAACCCCGGGAATCGTACCGAGCTGGACGTGCTGCCCGCGTACGCAGAGCACCTGCATTCCCTGGTCGACCTGACAGGCATTCGGCGGCTCCGTGTCGTGGCCGACGCCGGCAATGGGATGGCTGGCCTCACGCTACCCGCGGTGCTCGGTCGTAGCGATCTTGAGCTGATCGGCCTGTTCACTGAACTCGACGGCAGCTTCCCCAACCACCCGCCGAATCCGTTGGAACCGCAGAATCTCATCGACGCGCAGGCAGCTGTCAAGGACTATGCGGCTGATCTTGCCCTGGTCTTCGACGGCGACGCAGATCGTTGTTTCATCATCGACGAGCGCGGGACGGTAGTTAACCCGTCCGTGGTTACGGCAATGATCGCCACTCATGAGCTGGTCCGGGAGCCAGGTGCGACCATCGTCTGTAACAAGATCACTTCGCGAGTTGTGCCGGAAGTCGTCCAGGCCGAGGGCGGCAAGATGGTCATCACCAGAGTGGGTCACACCTTCGTCAAGGCCGCCATGGCGGAGCACAATGCGATCTTCGGCGGCGAACACTCGGCGCATTACTACTTCCGCGATTTCTGGGGAGCCGATACCGGCATGCTCGCTGCGCTGCACATGCTGGCCGCAGTAGGGCGCGCCGACCGACCGCTGTCGGAATTGGTGGTTGGTTTCGACCGGTACACCGCCTCCGGAGAGATCAACAGCCATATTGCCGATCAGCAAATGATCATGGATCGAGTGGCGGCAGCCTTCACCGACCGTGGCGAGCAAGATCGACTCGACGGGCTGACCATCTCCGGCCCGGATTGGTGGGTGAACGTACGACCCAGCAACACCGAGCCCCTGCTCAGGCTCAACGTCGAAGCCGCCGACCCCGAAACCATGGAGGCTTTGCGTGACGAAACGCTAGGTTTGATCCGCGCCTAACAAGGCCGACTCGAGGAGGGAAGCATGGCCGTCGAACTGGCGCCGGAGCTGCTGGAGATTCTCGCCTGTCCCAATTGTCATGGAGCACTTGCCGTCGATCATGAACGCGATGAGCTGGTTTGCCTGGCCGTTGACTGTGGTCTGGCCTATCCGGTGCGGCAACAGATTCCGGTGCTGCTGATCGACGAGGCTCGTCGCCCCAGTTCCCGCCCCACTGGTCCGACCACACCACGTGGTCGGTGATGTCGGTATTCAATGACGGTTGGCTCGAGGATCAAAAGGCGCTGTCCGGAGCTGATCTGATCCTGCGCCGACTGGCCGAAGCCGGAGCCCGGGTGCGGCGGGAGACAGCGGATTCGGCGGAGCCGATCGATCAGCTACTCGGGCTGCCGCGCCCGCGCGCGGTCATCGCAGCCGGGACCGAGGCACGCTTCATCCGCGCGATGCTGGAGCCGGTGTGTCCAGTTCCATTCGTGGCCTGGCCCACCCATGGTCTGCCCGGCTGGGTCGGTGCCCTCGACCTCGTGATCGTCATGGCGAGCGAGAGCGCGCCGGCTGGTGTGATCGCGACCGTGCATGAGGCGGTGCGCCGCGGCAGTCAGCTGTTGATCGCTTGTCCCCGGCCCTCGATGATCGCCGAGCATGCGGCCTCGAGATCCACCATCATGCTGCCGACGGCAACCGCCGATCCGCTTGCGGCGGCGATCGTGGTCCTGGACGGTCTGCACAAAATGCAGCTCGGACCGGAGGTCCATCCGGAGTTGGTCGCCGATGCCATGGACCAGGTGGCACAAGACTGCTCGCCCTTCGCCGACCTTGCCGAGAACCCGGCCAAGGATATTGCCATGGGATTGGCTGATGCCCAGCCGCTGGTCTGGGGCGGCTCGGTTCTCGCTGCCCGCGCCAGCCGGCGAATCGCGGAGGCGCTCAGGGCTGCCAGTGGGCGCGCCGCACTCGCAGCCGATGCCGAGGCACTGCTGCCGATCTTGGAATCCACCGCACCGCGTGATCCCTTTGCGGACCCGTTCGAGGATCAGATATCGGTTGATCGACGACCGACCTTGATACTGCTCGATGACGGGAACAGCGAGAGCTTGATCCGTACCGATCATCAACGGCTCGCTGCGGCGGCCGACCGCAACGACGTACGCGTCTGCCCGATTGCACACTGGTCCGGCTCCGACGTCGAGCGATACGCAACTCTGCTGCAGACCGGAATGTTTGCCGCGGTTTACCTGGCCGTTGGCCTTGGACGCAGCCTGGAGCGTTGAAGTCCTCGAGCTAGACGAACTGGCTCTGGCAAGATTTCACCTGTGAGTGCCGAAGGCGGGACCAGAGCGGTCATAGCTGCCTTGATAGCCAATGCGTTCATTGCCTTGACCAAGTTCGGCGCGTGGGCGCTCACTGGAGCCTCATCGATGCTGGCTGAGGCGATCCACTCCGTCGCCGACTCGGGCAACCAGGTGCTGCTCCTCGTCGGCGGTCGACGATCTCAACGGAGCGCGACCGCGGAGCACCCCTTCGGTTACGGCCGCGAGCGTTACATCTTCGGCTTCATCGTCTCGGTCGTGCTATTCAGCGTCGGCGGCCTGTTCGCGCTCTACGAGGCGTATCACAAGTGGCACCAGATGCAGGAAGGGCATCCTGACGAGCTGCTGGAGAGCAGATGGTGGTGGGTGCCCATTGTGATCTTGGTCGCCGCCATCATCGCCGAGAGCTTTTCCTTCCGGACCGCGATCCGGGAGTCCAACAAGACCCGCGGCAAGCAACGCTGGAGCAGGTACATCCGTGCCGCCAAGGCACCCGAACTGCCAGTGATCTTGCTTGAGGACTTCGCCGCACTGGTTGGCCTGGCCTTCGCGTTGTTCGGTGTCGGCATGACGCTGCTCACCCACAATGGCATCTTCGATGTGATCGGCACGGCCATGATCGGCCTGCTGCTGGTGGCGGTGGCGATCACACTGGCGATCGAGACGAAGAGCCTGCTGCTCGGCGAGGCAGCCAGCCCAGACGCCGTCGCGCGGATCGAGCGAGCACTCACCGAGACCCCTGGCGTCGAGCGCATCATCCACATGAAGACCCTCCACCTCGGCCCGGAGGAGGTGCTGGTCGCGGCCAAGATCGCGGTCGTGCCGTGCGATACGGCAGTCGAGGTGACGGACACGATCGATCGAGCCGAGGCCAATATCCGCGAGGCAGAGCCGATGGTCACCGCGCTCTACCTCGAGCCGGACATCTACGACCCGAACTACGCACCGGCCGCGCGACCGGAACGCCCAGCCGCTCCCAGCCACTGATCCTTCGTCCTCTCGCGCGTTTCGACCCGTGACGGATGACACAGGCGGCTTTTCAGAAGATTGTGGGGATGTCGGCTGCCTCCCCTAGGCTTCCATTCATGGATTTTCGTGTTGCCGACCTGACCCTCGCCGACTTTGGCCGCAAAGAGATCACCCTCGCCGAGCATGAGATGCCCGGGCTCATGGCGATGCGCGCGCAATACGGCGACTCGAAGCCATTGGCTGGTGCCAAGATCGCAGGCTCGCTGCACATGACGGTGCAGACGGCGGTGCTCATCGAGACTCTGGTGGCCATGGGTGCCGAAGTGCGGTGGGCCAGCTGCAACATCTTCTCCACGCAGGATCATGCCGCCGCCGCCGTGGTCGTTGGTCCGGACGGCACGCCTGACGATCTCGAAGGGCGTACCAGTCTTCGCCTGGAAGGGCGAGTCGCTGCAGGAGTACTGGTGGTGCACGAACCAGATCCTCAACTGGCCCGACGGCGAGCTTGCCAACATGATCCTCGACGACGGTGGCGACGCCACCATGCTCGTGCACAAGGGGGCCGAGGCGGAGAAGGCCGGTGAGATCCCCGAGCCCACCGAAGAGGACTCGGTCGAGTGGCGGGTGTTTCTCGAGTTGCTGCGCAAAACGCTGGCCGAGGGACGGTCCTGGATCGAGGTTGCGAACGCCATCAAGGGCGTAACGGAAGAGACCACCACAGGTGTCCATCGCCTGTACGAGATGATGCGCGCCGGGACGTTGCTGTTTCCTGCGATCAACGTCAACGACTCGGTCACCAAGTCGAAGTTCGACAACAAATACGGCGTACGCCATTCACTCATTGACGGTCTCAACCGCGCCACGGACGTCCTGATCGGTGGCAAGGTGGCTGTCGTCTGCGGCTACGGCGATGTGGGCAAGGGCTGTGCGGAATCACTTCGCGGCCAGGGCGCCCGGGTGATCATCACCGAGATCGACCCGATCTGCGCGCTGCAGGCCGCGATGGACGGCTTCCAGGTCGCCAGGCTCGAGGAGGTCCTCCACATCGCCGACATTTGCGTTACCGCGACCGGCTGCCGCGACGTCATCACGGCCGACCAGATGCGGCGCATGAAGCACCAGGCGATCGTGTGCAACATCGGGCACTTCGACAACGAGATCGACATGGCGGGGCTGGCTGCCCTTCCCACCGCAACCAACATCAACATCAAGCCGCAGGTGGACGAGTGGCAGTTCGTCGAGAACGGCGCCCAACCACACAGCATCATCGTGCTCAGCGAAGGTCGACTGATGAATCTGGGTAATGCCACCGGGCACCCAAGCTTCGTGATGAGCAACTCGTTCACCAATCAGGTGCTTGCCCAGGTCGAGCTCTTTACCCGACCCGAGAGCTATCCGCTCGGGGTCTACACCCTGCCCAAGCATCTCGACGAGGCTGTTGCCCGGCTGCACCTGGATTCGCTTGGTGTGCACCTGACCGAGCTCACGCCCAAGCAGGCTGCTTACCTCGGTGTCGACGTTGGCGGGCCGTACAAGTCCGATCACTACCGGTACTAGATGAAGATCGGTCTGGAGCACCGCACCACCTACCGGTTCGACCGGCCGATTGCGATCGGGCCGCATGTCATCCGGCTGCGTCCCGCGCCGTACTCCCGAACCCCGATCGAGGCTTATTCGCTGACCATCTCCCCTCCCGACCACTTCATCAACTGGCAGCAGGACCCCTTTGGCAATTACCTCGCGCGCGTGGTCTTTCCGAGCAAAGCCAATGAACTGGACTTCACCGTAGGCCTCGTTGCAGACATGAGCGTGATCAACCCGTTCGACTTCTTCATCGAGGACTACGCCGAGACCTACCCCTTCCGCTACCCGGACGACCTGGCCGCCGATCTCAAGCCGTACCTCGATATTCCGCTCTCGGCACGTGGACCGATCTTTGACGAGTGGGCCATTGACAACGCCAGGTCGCCGTCCGGCGAGCAGCCGACGGTGCAGTTTCTGGGCGCCTTGAATTCCACGGTGTATCGCGATGTCGCCTATTCAGCGCGGATGGAATCAGGTGTCCAGGGCCCTGACGAAACACTCACTCGGCACATCGGCTCCTGCCGTGACTCGGCATGGCTGTTGGTGAACACTCTGCGACATTGCGGATTGGCCGCTCGATTCGTCTCGGGCTACATCGTTCAGCTGGCCGCGGATCAACCAAGTTTGGATGGTCCAAGCGGGCCGACCGAGGACTTCACCGACCTGCATGCCTGGGCTGAGGTCTACATTCCAGGTGCCGGCTGGATTGGGCTCGATCCAACGTCGGCGCTGTTCGCCGGCGAGGGCCACATCCCTCTCGCGGCCACCCCGCAGCCGGCATCCGCGGCTGCCATCACCGGGGCTACCGAACCTTCTGAAACAACCATGGAATTCTCCAATCGGGTTTGGCGCGCCCAGGAGGAGCCACGCACGACACTGCCGTACGCGTCCTCCCAGATCAGCCACATTCAACGGCTCGGCGAAGCCGTCGACCAGCTGCTGGAAGCAGCAGGGCTCGAGCTCACCATGGGTGGTGAGCCGACGTTCGTATCCGCCGACGACATGACCTCAGCGCAGTGGACCGTCGCCGCCGACGGTCCCGACAAGCGCGAGATGGCCAACTTGCTGGCCGCGGCGCTGGCCGACCGCTACGCCAAGGGTGGGCTGGTACAGCGCAGTGAGGGCAAGTGGTATCCCGGTGAGCCGCTGGCTCGCTGGCAGATCGGGCTCATCTGGCGCAGCGACGGCGAGCAGTTGTGGAGTGATCCGACACTGTTCGCCGACCCGCTGGATCCCGCTGGGAGAAACCCTGAAGCACTCGCCTCGGCAGAACAGCTGGCCCGAACGATTACCGCCGACTTCGGGTTGCCTGAGGCCCAGCTGCAGCCGGCGTTCGAAGACCCGCTGGCGCGACTTGCCACGGAAGTCAGCCAGCCCAGGGGCTCGCGACCGACCTTCGATCCAGAACTGCCCGACGCTCAGCTGGTGAGCGAACTTGACCGCGGCGAGAGCGAGGCGGCCGCTTGGGTGCTCCCGCTGATTCCGTCGTGGTTTGGCGAAGGCTGGGCGAGCCCGGCCTGGAGGACCCGACGCGGGCGCCTGGTACTCGTCCCCGGCGACTCGGCAGCAGGATCCCGGCTGCCACTCGATGCACTTTCTTGGACTGATCCCAGCTACGCCGGCGAGGAGTCCTACATCCGAGCAGGGCCGCCGCTGACCCAGACAGATGATCATCCGCGGGCGGTAGTGGTCGATCCTCGGGAGGCGCCGGCGCGTACGGCGTTGGTCGTGCAGGCTCGAGACAGCTTCGTGTATGTCTTTCTGCCGCCGCTGGAAAAGCTGGAAAAGTTCATCGAACTGGTACGGCTGATCGATCGAGCCGCGGCGCAGCTGCACATCGCCGTGATCTTGGAAGGCTACGGGCCGCCTCCCGACTCACGGATCAAGACGTTGTTGATCACTCCCGATCCCGGAGTGATCGAGGTGAACCTCCACCCCACCTCGACTTGGGCCGAGCTCACCGAGCTGACGCACACCTTGTACGCAATCGCCCGCGAACAACGACTCTGCGCCGAGACGTTCGCGCTCGACGGGCGACACAGCGGCACCGGCGGCGGCAATCACATCACCCTCGGCGGTCCCGAACCCATGCGATCACCGTTGATCCGTCGGCCTGACCTCCTGGTCAGCATGATCACGTACTGGCAGCACCACCCCTCGCTGTCTTACCTCTTCTCGGGCCGCTTTGTGGGACCCACCAGCCAGGCACCACGAGTGGATGAAGGCAGGCCGGAAACCCTGTACGAGCTGGAGATCTCCTTCGCTGAGATCGAGGCGTTGGCTGACACCGAGCATCGACCCTGGGCAGTCGATCGCGCGCTGCGGCATTTGCTGAGCGATATCACCGGCAACACCCACCGCGCCGAGTTCTGCATCGACAAGCTCTACAGCCCCGACTCGCCGCGCGGGAGACTCGGTCTGCTCGAACTGCGTGGCTTCGAGATGCCGCCGCATCCGGACATGTCGCTCGTCCAGGCGTTGCTGGTCCGGGCGCTCATCGCACGGTTCGCCGCGGAGCGATATTCCGCCCCGCTCGTCCGTTGGGGCACCGCGCTGCACGAGCGGTTCCTGCTGCCCCACTTCGCGCTGGCCGACATCGCCGAGGTGGTGGCCGATCTCCGCGGCCACGACATCGATTTCGACCTCTCCTGGTTGTTGCCGTTCGTCGAGTTCCGATTCCCTCGTATTGGTGCAACCAAGATCAGCGGCGTCGAGCTGGAACTTCGCAGCGCGATTGAGCCTTGGCACGTGTTGGCAGAAGAGGCGACCGCCAGCCGCACCGCGCGTTACGTGGACTCCTCGACCGAGCGACTTCAGGTGGCCGTGAACGACTTCGTGCCCGAACGCCAGCTGCTCACCTGCAATGGGCGACCTGTTCCGCTGACTTCGACCGGAACGCCGGGCAACTACGTTGCCGGGGTTCGCTACAAGGCCTGGAAACCCTGGTCCTCGCTGCATCCAACGCTTGATGTGGACTCGCCACTGTCTTTCGACCTGATCGATCGCGTGAGTCGGGTATCTCTCGGCGGCGCGACCTACCATGTTGTTCATCCTGGAGGTCGCACGTACGACAGCCCGCCAGTCAATGCGTTTGAGGCTGAGGCGCGGCGTCGCGTGCGGTTCGAAGCGATGGGTCATACCACAGGCATGATCGACATTGAGGCGCTGGACGCTCAGCTGATGCGGCGCGCGGCGGCAGAGGATGAGTATCCATTGACGCTGGACCTGCGCCGTCGCGTACCGCGCCGGTGGGGATTCGAGCGGTCAGACCCTGACGGAGCTCCGCTGCGGGGGGCGACGTGACCGTCCTCGGTCGCTACCTGGCAGCGGCCGGTCGATCGACGACAACGGACCAGAAGCCGATCTTCGACGAATTCGCCGCCGCAGACGGCACGGTACGCCAGGGTTGGTCATCGCTAGTTGCCGTCCTCGACGAGTTCGCCGACACCGATCTACTGCAGGCTCAGTACGAGGTGGCCCGGCTGCTGGAGGACGACAACGTCACGTACACACCTAGCCCAGCATCGACGATCTCCATTGCCGACGAGCCGAACGGGCATGGCCGGCCAACCGCGGCGACACCGGCAGACCTGGCTGCCCCGCAGCCGTGGCGGCTCGATCCGCTGCCGCTCGTCATCGACGATCAGGAGTGGGCCGGGCTCGAGGCGGGCTTGGTGCAAAGAGCACAGCTGCTCGATGCGATCCTCGCCGACCTCTATGGCGCGCGCCGGCTGCTGTTGCGGCAACACCTGCCACCCGCGACCGTTCTTGATCATGACGAGTACCTCCGGCCGCTTGTTGGCAGCGGTGCGCTGGCCGGCCAGCGGCTTTTCCTGGTTGCGGCAGATCTCGGCCGGGACAGCAGCGGCCAGTGGAAGGTGATCTCTGATCGGACCCAGGCACCTTCTGGCGCGGGTTATGCCATGCAGAACCGCCGGGTGGTGTCACGTGTGATGCCAGAGATCTATCGCGAAGCCAACCTGCACCGGCTGACTCCGTTCTTCCAAGCGATGCGCCTGGCCCTTGTCGACGCGGCCCCAAGCCCAGTCGAGGACCCGCGCGTTGTGGTGCTGAGCCCGGGCACGCTCTCCGAAACTGCATTCGATCAGGCCTTCGTGGCCTCGCGGCTGGGCTTCCCGCTGCTGGAGGGCAGCGACCTGACGGTCCGCGACGGCCGGGTCTGGATGCGGGTCCTCGGCAAGCTGGAGCAGGTCGACGTGATCCTGCGGCGGATCGACTCCACATGGATGGACACGCTAGAACTGCGTCCCCAGTCCCGGCTTGGCGTGGCCGGGCTCGTCGAATGCGTACGCCAGGGCACCGTAAGCGTGCTCAACGATCTCGGCTCGGGGGTACTGGAAAATCCTGCTCTCATGCCCTTCTTGCCTGAGTTGTGCGAGCGGCTTCTTGGACAGTCACTGCGACTGCCCTCAGTAGAGACGTGGTGGTGCGGTGAGCCGGCATCGCTGAGCCACGTCTTGAGCCATCTGGACTCGCTCGTCATCCGGCCGATCAGCCGAGGTCACGGCCGTAGCGTCCGGGGCGCCGCCTTGATGAGCCGACAGCGCGAACTGCTGGCCGACAAGATCAAGGCTGCGCCGCATCGCTTTGTCGGGCAGGAAGTCCTGCATCTCTCGTCTGCGCCGACGAGTGAGAAGGATCGGCTAGTGCGCCGGAATGTCGTGCTCCGCTCGTTCGCGGTCCGCAGCGGCGAGTCCTACACCGCCATGCTCGGCGGACTGGCGCGGGTGACCGACGACACCTCGCAGCAGCGGGGGGTGCTCGTCAGCGATCCGAACGGCCAGCTCGCCAAGGACGTCTGGGTTGTGGGCAGCGAGCCGGTAGCCGCTCCCCGGATTGTGGCGCGCGGTCGAGCGGGCGAGGATGCGGGATTCGTGCCCGCGGCGTCCGCATCGATGGCGATGGTGCCACGGGTACTGAGCGACCTTTACTGGTTCGGCCGCTACGCCGAACGTGCTGAGGATCTGCTCAGGCTCCTGCTCGCCACGCGCACGGTAGCTATCGAGACCGATCCGGGCGTGAGCCACGGTCGAGTCTTGGACGTGATGCTGCAGGCGGTCACGCACGTGAGCACCACGTACCCAGGCTTCCTCAGGTCGCGGGCCGAGATGATGCCGGAGTTCCGGTCAATGCTGCTGGATCGACATCGGACCGGGACGGTGGCTCAGTCTCTTGGCGCCATGTCGATGGCCGCACAGGGCGTACGCGATCAACTTTCCGATGACGTCTGGATGGTTCTGGCGGACATCGAGCGAGCGCTAGCCGCGCTTGCTGCCAATCCCCACGATCAGGGCCTCCAGTTGACCGAGGTCAGCGAACGCGTGCTATCCGGTTTGCTGGCGCTGGCGGGCATCGCAACGGAGAACATGGTGCGTGACCCAGGTTGGTACATGCTCGACTCGGGTCGTGGGCTGGAGCGGGCGCTCCAGATACTGGCACTGCTGCGCACGACAATCTGTCAAGCGCAAGATCCGGACAGCGATTGGATGGTACTTGAGGCCGTGCTCACCGCAGCCGAGTCGATCGTGACATTTCGGCGCCGCTATCGTGGGCGAGCCGGGGTCGACGCATTGCTCGAGTTGCTCGTCATCGATCCATTCAATCCGCGCTCGGTCGCCTACCAGCTGCAGCGGATCAGGACCGATCTCCGGACACTTCCCAACACCTCGCCAACGGCTCGACCGTTGCGGCTGCTGGACAGTCTCGCTGAACGCGTACGGACCAGCGATCCCGTCGATCTAGCCGAATCCGCTGATGGACGCCGTTCCGATCTCCACGATTTCCTCGCAGGGCTTCAAAATCAGCTGCTCGCCCTGTCGGACGCCATCCGTGATCACTATCAGCAGCAGCCACCGACCCAGCGGCCACTGTTCCGTCCCGATGCGTTGGGTGGCACGGCATGACGACTTATCACATCGAACACCGGACCACCTACACCTACGACTCGGAGGTCACGGGAAGCTACGGTCAAGTTCATCTCCGGCCGCGCGATCTGGCCTGGCAGACCTGCATGGCCCACGAGATAACCATTGATCCCGAGCCTGCTGATCTTTTTCGGCACGTCGACCTCTACGGCAACGAGCAGGCCTACTTCCACGTTGTACGGGCGCACACGCGGTTGGTCGTTACCTCCACCAGCGTGGTGAACGTCGAGGTGAACGACCTGGATCCCGGCCCGTTGGCTATGCCTTGGGAGCAGGCTTTACCTCGTTCCCGACAAGACGACAGCGAGGCATGGGAAGCCACCGACTTCACCTTCCCGTCCCGCTACGTCGAGATACCTCGGCCGATACAGGACTACGCGCGCCCGTCCTTTCCTGCCGGACGCCCGATCGGTGAGGCTGTCGTGGAACTCATGCATCGCATCTATGGCGACTTCACGTATAAATCGGGCTCAACGACCTTGACGACCAAGGTCTCCGATTTGCTCGAGAAGCGGACCGGTGTCTGTCAGGACTTCGCTCACGTCATGGTGGCGAGCCTGCGCTCGCTCGGCCTGGCCGGACGTTACGTCAGCGGATATCTGGCTACCCGACCCGCGCCGGGGAAGCCGCGGCAGGTCGAGGATGCCGCGAGCCACGCTTGGGTGGGCTGCTGGATCCCCGATGCCGGCTGGCTCTACCTCGATCCGACGAACGACCGTCTTATTGACGACTCGCATGCCACGGTTGCGTGGGGTCGTGACTACGGCGATGTGCCTCCTGTCAAGGGTGTGATCTTCACCGAGGCGAAGAAATCCACGATGGACGTCTCGGTCGACATGGCCGAGACGTAGTTCAATTGCTCCGCTCGCGGCGCTCGCTCCGCGCGGATCGCGCATTGAAAGCCGCTGCCTTCTCCGTGCTAGGGCAAGTCGTAGGAAGGCCGGTAGCGTCGGCTGATACAGCTGGACCCTCTCCCGCGGCCGGGATGCGCAGGTTGATCATGAGGCCATACCCGTAATCGACGGGCCCGCCGCTGAATTCGGCGCCTTTGGCGCTCAGCTCCTCCATGGTCGCGGCCAGGTCGTCGCAGATCAGTGAGATCTCATGATGGACGGGCAGGGTCGTTGTCTGCCCCGCATAGGTCCAGCTGCTGGGGTGTACGCCGAGCTCGCTGGGCCCGGACCGGAAGATCAACCAGCCCGGTCCGGACTCGGGATTCTCCAGGAACGGCCAACCCAGCACATCCCGCAGGAACGCTCTCGTCGTCGGCGGGTCCTCAGAGTAGAGCAAGGCATGAAGCGCAGTGATCATCTGATGAGGATATGGCTAGTTGTGCCCGCGGTGCTGTGGAGGAACGATCCGAGACCCTCACCGCACCCCTGCCGGAGCCGGCTGGCAGAGTGAACGAGCGTGCGTGCGTTTCACTGCGAAGTCTGCGGAGCCGAACTCTTCTTCGAGAACTCGGTCTGCGTGACATGCGGCTCGGCAGTCGGCTATTCACGCGACCTCAGCACCATGGTGGCGGTCAGCGAGGATCGTCCGATCTGCGCCAACCTCAATCGATGCGGATGTAACTGGATCGCAGATCCTGCCTCTGCCTTCGCGTTGTGCTTCAGCTGCAGATTGACGCGTACCCGGCCGGCCGACGCCGACACCGCGGGCCTCGGGCAGTACTGGGTCGCCGAGGCCGCCAAACGCCGGCTGATCTTCGGACTCGACGAGCTCGAGCTCCCGATCATGATCAGCGATGGTTCCAGAGGATTAGCGTTCGATCTACTCTCCAGCAGTCAAGGCAAGATCATCACCGGCCATCAGAACGGCATCATCACCCTTGACCTTGCCGAGAGCAACGACTCCCATCGCGAGGCGTTGCGGCAAAGCATGGACGAGCCCTACCGCACGGTGCTCGGTCACCTCCGGCACGAGATCGGCCACTACTACTGCGAATTGCTTGCCCTAAGCACTGACCGCCGTGAAGACTTCCGAGCGCTGTTCGGAGATGAGACCACCTCCTATGAGGAGGCGTTGCAGCGGCACTACTCCGGTGGAGCTGGCCGTGAGTGGCAGGACCGCTTCATCAGCGCGTACGCGACCATGCATCCGCTGGAGGATTTCGCCGAGGTGTTTGGCCATTTTCTCCACATCACCGACACGCTGCAGACAGCGGCTGAGCTCGGGCTTCTGCCGCAGCCTGACCACGGTGGCCCCGACGCATCCGCGCAGCACGAGCTCGCAGAGAAGCCACGGATTGGTCTTCTGGAGATCCCAATGGCTGAATTGATCGCAGAGACCTGGCTGCCGTTGACCAAGGGTCTGAACCAGATCAACCGGAGCATGGGCAAGCCAGACCTGTACCCCTTCGTATTGGGGGCGCCGGTGATCGCCAAGCTGACTTTCGTCGCCGATCTCGTTTCGGTGTCCAGACCAATCCGCACGCTGCGAGCGTCGGCGAATCGCGCGCCCGACAATCGGAGGAGCGATTAGCGAACACGCCCGCGAGCGGAGCGAGCAAATCCAATACGGTCGTTCGCGAGGAGTGACGACGACGGCGGACTCCATGTGCGCGATGCGCGATCAGCAAGACCTAAGAATCAGCCGCGAGCCACAACGAAGCTCGCCAGCTCCGCGCGGGCCTTGCCGAGCTCCTTCCACGGACCCGGCACGTTGACCACGGCGAGTCCGCTGGTCGGGAACTTGCTGTCCATCTGAGCCCAATCGGGTGACTGGGTGCGGACGCAGATGTTTTCCACAAGATCAGGGATTCCCGGGGCATGTCCGAGCACCAGCAAGCTATGGATCTCCTCGCCGACATTGCGGATCATGGTCAACAATTCAGGCACCCAGGCGTGGTAGATCTCCTGCCGGTATTGGACTTCGCTGGCTGTGGCACCACCAGCCATCGCGTACTCCCAGGTCTGCTTGGTGCGTATCGCCGTCGAGCAGAACACCAGGTCGGGCCGCAGTGATCGTTCGCTGAGCCACCGGCCGATGGCCTCTGCATCGCGGCGCCCGCGAGCGGACAATGGCCGCTCATGATCATCGACGTCGAGGTCCCAGGAGGACTTGCCGTGTCGGACCAGCACCAGCGTTCGCCGGTTGCTGACGTCGGAATTCATGCGGTTAGACTAGAGGGCTGCGCGTCCGAGTGCAGTGGGACGCGGCGGGCCGCGTCAGTCTTCGTCGCCGCCGGGGTCCAGGGACTCCCAGATCTCCTGACATTCCGGGCAAACCGGGAACCGCTCAGGGTCGCGGCTCGGCACCCAAACCTTGCCGCACAGCGCGACCACCGGCGTACCCATCACCATCGCCTCGGTCAGCTTGTCCCTCGGCACGTAATGCGAAAAGCGTTCGTGATCGCCCTCCTCAACGCGATAGTCGGGCCGTTCCTGCGTACGCTCGTCGACGATCGTTTCGGCACCAGGACTCAGTTGCTGACTCACGTTGGCCAGTCTAGACATTCATCTTGACCGCGAGCCGCCAGATTGACCTAGAGCTGGGTTGAGGTGGTGAACTGGTCGGATGACCGCCCAGGAGACCGCCGACGCCACGGAGGCTGCGGCAGCGAAGGTCTCCCAGCGTGCCCTCACGATCGGCCTGTGTGCCATCGTGGTGGCGATCGCGTTCGAGACCATCGCCGTAGCGACGGCCATGCCAATTGCTGCTCGGGATCTCGAAGGGCTGGACTATTACGCCTGGGCGTTCTCAGCGTTCATGATCGGGATGCTCTTCGCCACCGTGATCTGTGGGCGCGTCAGCGATCGGATCGGCCCAGCCAAACCTTTGCTGGTCGGGCTGATGATCTTCCTGGCCGGTCTGGTGATTGCCGGTTCGGCCCGATACATGGCACAACTCGTCGCTGGCCGGTTGGTACAGGGCTTGGGCAGCGGGGCGATGAACGTCGCCATCTACGTCTGTGTCGCAGTCGCCTTCAGTCGCAGGCAGCGTCCGAAGATGTTCACCTATATCTCTACTGCCTGGGTGCTGCCGTCGTTCGTCGGTCCACCGGTCTCGGCGTGGCTGACCCAGCATCTGAGCTGGCATTGGGTGTTTTTTGCGGTGATTCCGCTCGTGATCTTCGGCGGAGCCATGGCGTTCCCCAGCCTGCTGCGCATGATGCGCACGCGCCAGCCGAGTGATGCCGAAGCCGTCAAACCTGCGCCCGTGTGGGCTGCTGGGCTCCTCGCCGTGGCTGCGGCGATGCTGCAACTTGCGGGTCAGCGTCTGGATTGGCTTTCGGTCGGCCTCGTGGTCGGCCTGGTGATCGGCGGCATAGCCGCCCTTCTGGTTGCGCTGCCGCCGCTTATGCCACCCGGATTCTTGAGGTTTAGGCGTGGACTGTGTCAGGTCATCCAAACCCGAGGTTTGCTCGCCGGCGCATTCTTCGGCGCTGAAGCTTTCGTTCCGCTGATGTTGGTCGAGCAACGAGGTGTTCCCCTGTTGCAAGCAGGGGCGGTGTTGACCGTTGGCTCCATCGGCTGGACTGCCGGTTCCTGGTTGCAGGCGCGACCGTGGTTGCGCATCCGGCGCGACCGGTTGATCACGCTGGGCGGCTGGTCGATCGCAGTCGGGGTAGCACTGGTCGGGCTTATCGCATTCCTGCCGGCGCTTCCGTACGTCCTGGTCGGGGTTGGCTGGATTTTCGGCGGTCTCGGCATGGGACTTGCTACGTCCAGTGGATCCTTGGCGGCCATGAGCCTGTCCAGTGCGGCCGAGCAGGGCCGCAACGCCGCTTCCCTGAACGTGTACGACGCCTTGGGCTCGGGTGTCTTTGTCGGCGTCGCGGGCACGATCTTCGCCGCGCTGCATGTGAGCGGAAATCTGGCCCTCACGTTCGGACTTGTCGAGCTGTCGATGGCCGGTGTAGCGCTGCTCGCAGTGCTCAGCTCACTTCGTATTGGAGTCGTGCCCAACGAGTTTGCGCCGCCTGTCAGGCCGTCAAGCGAGCCGGCTTAGCGCAACACCAAGATGGTGACGAACATCGAAATCGCGAAAAGGGCGAGCGCAGAGACGGCCAGCAAGACGTAGTAGGACGCTGGCCGAGAGGTAGTAGTCGCCTCTGGGGGCGAGGTCGTCAGCTGACTCATGGCGTACGGATCGCCAGAACTGAGATAGCTGCTTGTAAATGGTGGGGGAGCAGCCTGGTAAGCGGGCGCCGAACGTGTTGACGGGTCTACCCCACTCACCGGCGGCAGATCCGGCCTGGTGATCTCACTCGCGATCGGCGGCTGCGTGTGGGGAGATTGGTGCGTCACAACGCCTGCGTCGGGCACCTGCGGGAATCCTCCAGACGGGTCCATCTGGCCGGCGATCGCCTGCAACGCGTCGGCGAGCAGGAGGGCTGTCGGCGGGCGGCGATTCCGATCCGCGGCGAGCCCTGACAGCATCACCGCGTCGAGGGTTGCCGGAGCGCCAAGGCGTTCGGCGATCGGCTCCGGCGGCTTGGAGATGTCGCGCGCCAAGATGTCGGCAATGTTCCTCACCAGGAAGGGGGGATGGCCGGTCAGCATGGCGTACGTGACTGCGGTCAGCGAGTAGATGTCGACCCGCTTGTCGAGCGGGGTCACGCCCATCGCCTGCTCGGGGGCCATATAGGAGGGTGTGCCGGCGGTCATGGTCGCCCCTGCAGCATCCACCGTGGACTTTGCGACACCCAGGTCAGCGATCAGCACGTGGGTTTGGCCGTTTGCGGTTCTGCCTAGCAGCAGGTTTGCCGGGGTGACATCGCGATGGATGATGTCGTTCGCGTGCAGCACGTCGAGCGCGTGGCAGGCGTCGGCACAAAGACGCAGCGCGCGTACCGGATCGATTCCTTGCTGGCGAAGATCATTGAGCGAGCCGCCGTCGATGTAGTCCATGACGAAGTAAGGTCGCCCATCGTCGAGGGCGCCGATGTCATAGACCTGGACCAGACGGTGATCATGGATTCGCCGCATGATTCTGGCCTCAGCGAGGAAGCGGTTTCGGACATCACTGTTGTTGGACCAGTTGTCTGCCAGCACCTTGACAGCAACGGGTACGTCGAGGCCGTCGTCATGGCCCAGCCAGACGGTCGCGAACGACCCGGCGCCGATGCGCCGAACCAGCCGATACCGCCCTACGGAGTCCATCGCTACCATTCTCGCCTGAACTCCCTGCCCGCGAAGCGGGTCGGGGGTTCAAGGGGGGTCGGCGGCCCCTTGCTGAATCTCTGCGATTCACCCACGAGTCAACCGAGAGTGACCTGTGCTCAACCTGTGATGCAACACGCGTGCACGCAGCTTGTCGTCGTTCGGCACAGTCGCCAATCAATGCCAACCGTCAGGAGGCCACGTGAACGTAGCCTTGCGATGCGGGCGTAAGAGGTGTTCAGACGGGAGAGGAACGCGTGGCGAGAGCCTCCAGCGTGGAGCGAGAGCCGTTGCTATGCAACGACTCCAGCGCGCTGAGGTACGGCTCGGTGAAGGCGGGCTGAGTGGCCAGATCTCCGAAGAGCTCCTGGTTCTTGACGAAGGCGAACGGGTCCTCCCGCTGCTGGGCGGCAATCTGCGTGAGGCTGTCCGCCAGCCGATCGACGACCGTGATGGGCTCACCTTGCTCATCGACGCCTTCGGCGTAGCGGGCCCAACTGGCCACCACAGCCGCTGACAGTCTCACGTCCCGATCAGCAGCAAGGTTCTCTCGAATCACCGGTAGCAGCCACTTCGGAATGCGATCCGAGCTCTCGGCACAAAGCCGCGCGACCGTGTCCCGGACTGCCTCATTGGAGAATCGCTCGATGAGCTGCAGCTTGTATGCGTCGAGATCAATGCCCGGTACTGGGGCAAGCGTCGGCGTAGCTTCGCGATTCATGTAGTCGAGCAGGAAGTTGGCGAACAGTGGATCCTGCGCGACCTCATGGACCAGCCGGTAGCCGGCGAGATAACCGAAATAGCACAGAGCTTGGTGACTCGCGTTCAACAGCCGCAGTTTCATCAGCTCGTACGGCACCACGTCCGGCACGACCTGCACGCCGACGTCCTCCAGTGGCGGGCGGCCGGACGTGAACTTGTCCTCCAGCGCCCACTGGGTGAATGGCTCGCACACCACCGGCCAGGCATCCTCTACACCGAAGCGCTCGCTGATCTGCGCCCGGTCCTCATCCGTGGTGACCGGGGTAATCCGGTCGACCATGGAGTTGGGAAATTGAACTCTTGCCTCCACCCATTCGCCCAGCTCCGGGTCTCGGAGCCGGGCGAACGCGGCGAAGACTTCGTGCGCCATGTGACCGTTGCCCTGGATGTTGTCGCATGACATGACGGTGAAGGGCTCGATACCACGAGAGCGTCGCCGCACGATTGCTTCGGTGATCAGGCCGAACGTTGTGGCCGGGACTGCTCCGGGAGCCAGGTCGGCCTGGACAGCCGGGTTGGTGTCGTCGAACCGACCCGTCACCGGATGGAAGTTGTAGCCCCCTTCGGTGACGGTCAGTGAGACGATCCGGGTCGCAGGATCGGCCATCTTCTCGATGACGGCATCGGGATCGTCCGGCGCGTACAGGTACTGCACGATCGATCCCAGAATCCGCGGCTCCCAGCTTCCATCACGAGCCTTCAGCACCAGGGTGTAGAGGCAGTCCTGGGACTGCATCGCCTCCTTCATCCTGAGGTCGAACGGCATCACGCCGACACCGCAGATCCCCCAGTCCAGTGCCTCGCCCTGCTCCATGAGTTGATCGATGTACATCGCCTGGTGAGCTCGGTGAAACCCACCGACACCGAAGTGCACGATGCCCACCTTCACCTGCGACCGGTCATAACTCGGGACCGGAATTGTGAGGGATCCGAGGTTGGCCTGGTTGAGCTCAGTCATCTGATCCCCTCGTCTTACTTGACGGCGCCCAGGGACAGGCCCTGCACCAACTTGTCCTGTGCAGCGAAGCCGGCGATGATCACCGGCAGCGAAACCACCGTTGCCGCCGCGCAGACCTTGGCCAGGAACAGACCCTGCGAGGTGATGAAGCTGGTCAGGAACACGGGTGCCGTTCCGGCTATCACGCTGGTCAACGTGTTGGCCAGCAGCAGTTCGTTCCAGGCGAAGATGAAGCAGATCAGCGCGGTGGCCGCGATCCCGGGAGAGATGATCGGCACGATGATGCTACGCAGCGTCCGGATCAGACCTGCACCGTCCACCGCCGCGGCCTCGAAGAGCTCGACCGGGATGTCGGCGAGGAAGGATCGCATCATCCAGACCGCAATGGGCAGGTTCATCGCCGTGTACAAGATCAGCAGATAGTTGATGTTGTCGAGCAGGCCGAGATACTTGGCGAAGATGTAGAGCGGCAGCAGACCGGCAACGGCAGGCAGCATCTTGGTGGACAGGAAGAAGAACATCGCGTCCGTCCACTTCTTGATCGGCCTGACCGACGAGCGCGTACGCCGCGGGGATCGCCAGCACGATCACCAGGATGGTTGAGACGATCGATGCGGTCGCTGAGTTGATCAACGCCGGCCATGGGCTGGCTCCCGAGGATGCACCGAAGAACTCCTTGTAGCCCTGGAGGGTGAGCGGGGCGAAGAAGCTGGGCGGGTTGGTTGATGCGTTGGGTTCGGAGTGGAGGCTGGTCAGCACCATGTAGAAGACCGGGAAGACGAAGAGGATGCCGATTGCCCAGGCGGCAATGCCTGCGATGACATTGCCGCGTCGGGAGCCGAGTCCACGCGCCTTTGCGTTCGACTTCCTCCGTTGGCTGGCGAGCTGGCTGGGTGCGGGAGCGAGTGCGCTGGTCATCAAGACTCCTCGAACAGGGTGGACACGGTACGCAGCAGGAACGTGGCGATGGCGATGGAGAAGATCACCACGACCACGCCTTGAGCGGAGGCAAGACCGTAGTCCTGCGCGCTGTAGAGGGTTTCGTAGACGGTGTAGGGCAGGTTCGCGGTGCCCAGCGAGCCGGCCGTCATGACGTAAACGGTGTCGAAGGTCTGCACGACGTAGATGGAGCCGAGCAGGCCGCCGAGCTCCAGATAGCGTCGCATGTGGGGCATGGTGATGAAGCGGAAGGTCTGCCAGGAGTTCGCACCGTCGACATTGGCCGCCTCGAGGACGTCACCCGGACGCGACTGCAAGCCGGCCAGCAGGATCAGGGTCATGAACGGCGTCCAATACCAGATCAGCTGTACCTCGATCGCCAGCCGTGGGAAGTCGGTAATCCAGTCCGGCTGTGGGGCATTAGACCCGAAGATCAAGGTGAGCATTCCGTTCAGCAGGCCGTAAACGGGGTTGTAGATAGCGTGCTTCCACAGCAACGCTGCCGCAACCGGCACGATCAAGAAGGGAGCGATCATAAAGGTGCGGACGACCCCACGGCCGATGAAATTGCGGTTCAGCAGCAGCGAGATGCCCAGCCCCAACGCCAGCGACACGATCACGACGGTGACGGTGAGGACGATGGTGAAGAACACGCTTGACCGCAAAGCCGGGTCGGTGAAAACGGTGACGTAGTTGTTGAGCGTCCCGAAGAAGATCTCGGTGGGATAGTTGGCCTGCCAGTTCATGAACGAGATGATCAAGGTCGCTATGAACGGAATCTGGGTCAGGATGATGATGAAGACCAGAGCTGGCAGCAGCGGGAACCGTCGACTCCAGCCCTTCTTGTCAAGCCAGCGTTCGTTGAAGGGTTCCTTGGGCTCCTTTTTCTTGGCTGCCTTGGCCTCGGCCTCCGTGTCGAGGGGCGTTGCCGTTGTGGTTGCCATATGCGCCATGCCTCCTTGTTTAGATGTGAGGTGAGCTGTCGACCGATGGCCCCGAGCCTCTCGACAAGTTCACACCAGCCTTTGAGTTGCGGGTAGTGATCTTCGGCTTCGGCAGGCTCAGCCGCACAATTATGCGGCTGAGCCTGCCGACGGTCCCTCAGATCCGGCTACTGGCCCTGCTTCTTAGCGACAGCCTCAGCCAGCTTCTGCCCTTTGGCGAGCGCCGTGGTGACGTCCTCCTTGCCGGCGATCACAGCGGAGATGTCCTGACTGACCTTCGTGCCGAGATCGGGGAACTCCGGGATGTCGACAAACTGGATGCCGATGGTGGGTCGCGGTTGCACACCAGGGTTGACTGGGTCTGCGGACTCGATCGCCTTCAAGGTCGGCTCGGCGAACGCTCCGGCTGCCTTCTTGTACTCAGGATTCTGATAGGTCGAGATGCGCTTGCCAGCCGGCACCGTGGCCCAGCCGTCCTGTGCACCAACCTGCTCTTCATACTTCTTTGACGACGCCCAAGACATGAACTTCCAGGCGGCGTCTTGCTTCTGGCTCTTCTTCTCGATAGCCCATGCCCAGGTGTACAGCCACCCGGAGGACTTCGTCAGCTTGACCGGAGCCTGTACATAGGCCATCTTGCCCTTCACCGGGGAATCCGGGGCCTCCAAGCTGCCCGCTGCGGAGGTGGCGTCATACCACATGGCGGCCTTGCTCTGGGTCGTCGCGGTCAAGCACTCGGCGAATCCGGCCTGTGCCGCGCCCGCCTCACCATGCGCCTTCACCAGATCGGTGTAGAAGGTGGTCGCCTGGTTGAACTCCGGCGCATTGACTTTCGGCGTCCAGTCCTTTTCGAACCAGGTGCCGCCGAAGGTGTTCACCACAGTCGTCAGTGGTGCGAACACCTCACCCCAACCAGGCAGGCCCCGCAGGCAGATGCCCTTCATGCCAGATTGGGCACCGTCCAGCTTGGCAGCCGCAGCCGCGACCTCATCCCAGGTCGGGTTGTCCTTGATGGTCACACCAGCCTTGTCGGCGACGTCCTTGCGGTACATCAGGAACGAGGATTCGCCATAGAACGGCTCACCGTAGAGCTTGCCGTCCGGGCCCTTCAGCGATTCGGTCATTGCCGGGAAGATGTCGGCCTGGTTGAAATCCTTGTCGTCCTTGTACGCCTGGATGTCATCCATGGACCACAGCCAGTTGTTCTTGGAGTACCACGGGATTTCGAAGTTCGACAGCGTTGCGACGTCGAACTGGCCGGACTGGTTGGCGAATTCCTGCGCCGCTTGGTTACGCATGTCGTTCTCCGGCTTGACGGTGAAGTTCACCTTGATGCCGGACTCCTTCTCGAAATCGCCGATATGTTTCTGCAGCGCAAGCATCTGCGGATTGTTGACCATCAAGACGTTGATGGAACTGGCGCCGCCACTAGCGCCTCCGCCTCCGCCACCGCCCCCGCCGGCTCCGGCGCAAGCGGCGGTTGTGACTAACAACGCGGACAACCCTGCGGCCGCCGCTACTCTGTGATTCCAGCGCATCTGGAGTCATTCCTTCCTGGTCGTCCCCGTTGAGGGGTTCCGAGCTTGAGGGCTTCTCGAGGCCTGGATGGCCGTTCCTAAGCTGATCGCGCAGCCACGTGAGGAATGCTGGCTGCAGGCAAGACTTGCACCGGCGGTAGTCGGACCGACCGTCCATGCCGTCGGTGACCAGCGATGCTGAGTGTGATGAGATGACCAGCGATGCTGAGTGTGATCAGATGAAGCGCAGCGAGCATGGCGGGTCGGCCTAGTCCCGATCGGGACACCTTGAGAGGCCGACCGGCTCGACTGATGCGCCGCTGCGACGGCCCTGGCGTTCACACCTGATCTCACGCTGACCAGTAGTCCTTGCTCAGTACACGCTGGCTTTGGGTGCCTTGTGTCCATGTATAACGTAAAGACCCCTGTTTGCCCACTCTTGTTGGAAGGAAGCCCGAATCATTTCGAAACTGCAACAAAGTTGTTGCCGTTCATTGGTTTGACTGGGTGAATTCCAGCAACCCGCTGGCATCTAGCCATTGATCATCTGTGCTCTAGCTCAGAGAACGATGCCAGCACGACACTACGATAAAGACGTGTCCGACATCCCCGTAGGCTCGCCGCCGGCTCCGCCCGGACGCCACGCAGCACCGAGCGGCTGGTACCCGGATCCCGTGAATGTGGCGCGGGAGCGTTACTGGGACGGCTGGCAGTGGTCCCGCAACACCCGTCCACGATGGGACTCGCCGTACGCCGACAATCGGCCGAATCCGTATCCGTCCGATCAGACCCCGAGTGCGAGGCCGCCGCTTGGCATGGCCGGACCCCGTCCGGGCTCGGTGCAAGCAACAATGACCGCGGACGGCGTCGCCCTCGCCTCATGGTGGTGGCGGGCGCTGGCGGTTGTGATCGACTACGTGATCATCACCGCGATCGTCACCATCATCACCTTCCCCGTGTGGCGATCGCTGTACGCGGCATGGGTCAGCTACTTCAACTCCGTGATGGATGCCCAACGCCTGGGAGTCGCACCGCCGACGGTGAACATGACCGATCTGGTCTCCGGCACCAACCAAATGATCTTGACTGTGGCGACGATCGCCGTCGGGATGGTCTATCACGTGGCCTTCCTGCGCTGGAAGTCGGCAACACCCGGGAAGATGATCTGCGGGTTGCGAGTGGTGCCGGTTGATCGCGGCCGT
This sequence comes from uncultured Actinomycetota bacterium, assembly GCA_963808905.1. Lineage (GTDB taxonomy): Bacteria > Actinomycetota > Actinomycetes > Propionibacteriales > Propionibacteriaceae > Microlunatus. The sequence goes on along the minus strand of CAWEHO010000017.1, from coordinate 38,511 downwards.
GCCACCGAGCCGCTCGCGTGGAGCGCAGTCTTCATTCGCGCGAGTATCTGGGTGCTGCCCGGCATCAGCTCATTTCTGAGCTTGATCACGGTTGTGGACGTGCTGTTCCCACTGTGGACTCCCAAGCGACAGGCCCTGCATGACATTGCTGCCAAAACTCAGGTGATCCGTCCGCGCTGAGTTCTTGGTGCCCTGCTCGCGCAATCGCGCGTGGAATCCGCCGCCGTCGTCGTCGCTCGCAGAGGAAAGAACGCCTTCGCTCGCTCCTCCTCCGTGCGGCGGCGCGCGATTTCCCGACGCTCGCAGGTGTTGGTTTAGAGATCAATTGCAAATTCTGTTCCAAAAGACGTGGAACTGCCTAAACATCACGGCGCAGTGACTATATTGAATCGCGGTCGGAGCGTTCGGGGCGCTCTTACCCGCAGCCTTCGGGCGAGGGGGCCACGTCCAATGAGGTTGTCGTGCTGCGTACGCGCCGTCTTCAGGACTCAGCTGTCGCCTATGCGGTAACGCGTGCAGCGGGAATTGTCACCGCCGGGCTCATCACACTTGCCGGCATGGCGGTGCTACCGCTCACGGCAAGCGCCGAGACCAATGACGGAACGTTGACTGTGATCGTCGATCGCGACGTCGATCGAAACGGCAGCTACAGCAGCGAGATCGATCAGCCACAACGCGACATCGAGATCGTCGTGACCGATGCCGCCGGCAAGAGCGTCCAGGGCGTCACCGGTTCCGACGGCAGGTTCGTGCTCCGGGCAACGCCCAAACTGACGGGCGGCCGGTACTTCGTGGTTGCCAAGATTCCCGCTTCGCTCGGCGGGCTCACCCCAGTGTCGGAGAGCAGCACTTTCCAGCCGTTGAGTACCACCGTCGATCTCACGTCGGAGAACCAGACTGTGCGCATGGGTGTCGCTGTGGGTCGCACGGGCACCGAGCCCCCGCAGTCTCAACCGACGACGGTGTCGCGCGGGTCGGATCGGCCCGAACTCGCTCGCTTCGCTGTCGGCGATCTGGTCTGGCGAGACGACAACCGGTCCGGGGTTCAGGACCCCAGCGAATCTGGGGCAAGTGGGATCAGTGTCCAGCTGCTCAATGCCGACGGCGAGGTGGTGGCATCAACGGTGAGCGGGCCGACGGGCCATTACCTGTTTGACAATCTGCCAGCTGGCACCTACTCCGTACGGTTTGCAGGCATTCCAGCGGACTTCCGGCTGACGCCGACAGGTGTTGGTGATCAGCGTGGCGTTGACTCAGACCCCGACTACTCGGGCGCGATTCCACCGTTCACCTTGGGCGTGGGGGAACCGAATATCCGACCGGCCACCGCAGCAGACGAGGTGGCGGCGGCGTACATCAATACCACGATCGATGCGGGCATCACTCCGCTCCGGTACGCCGTGGGTGATCGTGTCTGGTTCGATCTCAACACCGACGGTATTCAGCAGCCTGACGAGCCTGCCGGGTCGGCAACGGTCTCATTGCTTACCGACGCTGGAAATGTGGTGGCCACGACAACCACCGACGCGACGGGCCACTACGAGTTCGCCAATCTGCGCGCTGGGCGCTATCGACTGCAGTTCGCGGGTCTGCCGCCCCATCGCACGTTCACGGCGCGGGATGCCGGGAATGACGCCACGCTCGACTCCGACCCTGACCCCGCTACCGGACGGACGGCGGTTTTCGACCTGGCCCAGGGAGCACCCAACCTGATCCCTGTCACGAGCGCTGATGCCGGCTCTACCGATTTCGAGAATCAGACTATGAGCGCCGGCTTGGTCTGTGCGTACTCAGTGGGAGACAAGGTCTGGCGCGACAACGACGGCGACGGGGTGCTGGATGCCGGTGACAGCGGTCTCCGGGGCGTCACCGTGGAGTTGTTGGGCAACGACTCGCAGGTCCTCGCCCGGACAGTCAGCACCGAGAACGGTCGCTATGACTTCGACCATTTGGCGGCGGGGAATTACCGAGTCAGATTCACCAAGCCTGACGGCCTGGTGTTCACGAGTCGGGATGCCGGTGAGAACCCGGCCGTGGATTCTGACGCAGATCAGGCGGGAATGACTTCGGTGTTCGCGCTCGGAAATGAGAACCCAGCTGACACCAGCATCGATGCTGGGCTGACCACGCCGGCAAACTATCGGGGTGTGGCTGGTGCGCACCGGCCTCCGGTTGACGCTGCATTGTCATCGACCGGCGGGGTTGCGCTGCCGATTCCGATTGTCGGGGCGGTGCTTGCGCTGGCCGGCCTCACTTGTCTCGTGGTTTCTCGGCGGCGGCGCAGCATCTGAGTGTCCGCCTCCCAAGCCTAGGGTGCTGACAGCACTCCGTGTGCTACCAGCTCGTTGATCACGTTGCGCACTTGGTCGGTGCCGAGTCGGCGTACCCGGCGCCGGATCCGCAGCTGGGCCTTTTCGTCCCAGGCAGCGAGGACTGGGCCGATTTGATCATGACTGCGAGGTCCCATGAGTTCCGCGGCATCCTCAGGGCTGGCGCCGTCGATGAGCGCATCAACTGCTCGCAGCAGCGTCAGCCAACTGGACTGGGGTCGATTGGTGATCTTGAACGGCAGATCGGCTTCGATCAAGCTGGACAGCTGCTCGAGAGTCCGTGAGGAGTCGGCTACGCCGGTATCGATCTTTCCGTAGAGACCTGCAGCCTCGATCAGCTCGACGGCGCCCTGCCAGCCCGGTCCATAGGGCAGACCGACGAAGACATCGATCTCGGGCCCCAGCTGCGCTGCAGCCGACGCCACGCGGGCTGCACTGCCGGCAAGATCATCAAGATCCCGCAGTGCCGGCTCGGCCGCCACGATGTCGACGCCAGGGACGCTGCGTCCTCCGAGTGCGAGCAGTCCTCCAGCGCCGCCGGTCGGGATCACGCTGACTTGCACGCTGACACCCGTCGGAATCTGACGGCTGAGCGCTGTGAGCTGAGAATCCCGTACCACCAAGCTGGCCAGCAGGCTCTCGTACGCGCTTCGTAGCTCTCTGTGGTCGGCAAGCGCGGCAGGGACCTGGCTCTGAGGGCCAAATACCAGTGCCTCGTCGTCAAGCAGGCCGTCGAACAGGCTCATGGCCAGCAGGTTACGGGGCTGTGCCGAGGCCCAGCACAATGAGTGGCGTGAGCCGGTTCTCTGAAGAGGAGGTAACGGAGGCGCTCGCCAAAGTGCGCACCGCGTGTCTTGCTTTGCCGGAGACATCTGAACGGCAGAGCCACGGCGGGCCGGCGTTCTTCATCCGGGGCAAGAAATGCTTCGTGATGTTTCTCGATGATCATCACGACGATGGACGCCTCGCGATCTGGTGTGCCGCTCCGGACGGTGTCCAGGCCGACATGGTGGACACCGATCCGGAGCGTTTCTTCCGCCCGCCCTACGTCGGTCACTTGGGCTGGCTCGGTGTCTTGCTGCCAGGAATCGATGACCTCGAGCTCGCCGCGATCTGCCGGGAGGCGTTCACGGCCGTCGCGCCACCGAGCGTGCTCAAGATGCTGGCCATGGATTAGATCCAGCTCAGGCGCTCGCCTTTGGCGAGCCGGGTCGCAGCTCCATCTCATCCCAGCGCAAGATGGCCTGGAAGCGTGATCGCGACTACTTGTGAGGACGATATGACGCAACAAACAAGCCAACAGACAAGCACCGGCAGCGATACAGCAGCCGATCAGGAGAGACCATCGGGCAGCGGCGCAACGGTCGCACCAGAGCCGTATGAGCTCACCGAAGTTGCCGGACCGCTCGACAGGGAAGCGCTGCGCTCCCTGGACGCCTGGTGGCGAGCGGCGAATTATCTAGCGGTCGGGCAGATCTACCTGACGGCCAATCCGCTGCTTCGAGAACCGCTCCAGGCCGACCACATCAAGGCTCGGTTGCTCGGCCACTTCGGCACTGTGCCAGGACTCAACCTGGTGTACGCCCACGCCAATCGAGCGATCCGACAACGCGACCTGAACGCCGTGTTCGTCGCGGGGCCCGGCCATGGTGGTCCTGGTCCCAACGCGTGCGCATGGCTGGAAGGCACGTACTCAGAGCTCTACAGCCATACGCCCGCCGACGTCGACGGCATGGCTGTCTTCTTCCGCCAGTTCTCTTATCCAGGCGGAGTTCCGAGTCATTGTGCTCCCGAGACGCCCGGTTCCTTCCATGAAGGCGGCGAGCTGGGCTACTCACTCCTGCACGCCTTCGGTGCCGCGCTCGACCGACCGGACCTCATCGTCTTCTGTGTCGTCGGGGACGGCGAGGCCGAGACCGGTCCGTTAGCGGGCAGCTGGCATGCGGCGAAGTTCCTCAACCCCGCGCGGGATGGAGCCGTGCTCCCCGTGCTAGCCCTCAACGAGTACAAGATCGCCAACCCGACGCTGCTGGCCCGCATCCCGCCGGATCAATTGAACGAGCTGCTACGCGGCTATGGCTACGAACCGCACCTGGTAGCCGGTGATGATCCTGGCGCGGTGCATCAGGCGATGGCCGGCACCGTTGATCACTGCCTGGATCGCATACGGGAGATCCAGCAGGCTGCGCGGGACCGGGGAGATGAGGGCTACACCGCCTGGCCGATGATCGTGCTACGCACTCCCAAGGGCTGGACCTGCCCACCGGTCGTCGACGGGCAGCAGGTCGAAGGCACGTTCCGGGCGCACCAGGTACCGCTTTCCGCGGCGCGCGAAGATCCTGATCACCGTGTTGCGCTGGAACGCTGGCTTCGCTCCTACCGCCCTCATGAGCTCTTCGATGAATCCGGCGCACCTACGGCGGAACTGCTGGCACAAAATCCAACCGGCGAGCGGCGGATGAGCGCCAATCCGGTCGCGAATGGTGGACTGTTGCTGCGTGACCTTAACCTGCCCCATTGGCATGACTTTGCCGTGCGTGTGGAGCACCCTGGCGCGACCCGGCACGAGGCCACTCGCGTGCTGGGCCGTTGGCTCGCCGAAGTCACGAGGGCCAACCCGGACAGCTTTCTGACCTTCGCGCCGGACGAACTGGCCAGCAATCGGCTGCAAGACATCCTGAACGTCACGGGCCGCGACTGGCAGGTCGAGATCGGCGAATTCGACGAGAAGCTGGACCGTCGCGGCCGAGTCATCGAGGTGCTCAGCGAGCACATCTGCCAGGGGCTGCTGGAGGGCTACCTGCTGACCGGCCGGCACGGGCTATTCACTTGCTACGAGGCTTTCATCCACATTGTCGACTCAATGTTCAACCAGCACGCCAAATGGCTCCAGGCCAGCGGCGAAGTGTCCTGGCGCCGACCGATTGCCAGCTTCAACTACTTGCTCTCTTCGCACGTGTGGCGTCAAGATCACAACGGCTTCACCCACCAGGACCCCGGCTTCCTCGACATTGTGCTGAACAAGAATCCAGAGATCGTCCGGGTCTACCTGCCGCCAGATGCCAACACGCTGCTCTCCACTTACGATCACTGCCTCCGCTCCCGGCACTACATGAACGTTGTGATCGCCGGAAAACAGCCGCAGGAGGATTGGCTGTCAGTGACCGACGCCGAACTGCATTGTGCACGAGGCGTTGGCATCTGGGACTGGGCCGGCAACAGGGACGATCTGGGCTCGGTGCCAGATGTGGTGTTGGCGTGCGCGGGCGATATCCCCACCCTGGAGACACTCGCCGCAGCGAGCATCCTGCGGGAGCGGTTGCCCGAGCTGCGTGTCCGGGTGATCAATGTCGTCGATCTGATGCGGCTGCTCCCGGAGCGCGACCACCCCCACGGTCTACCGGACCGCGAGTTCGACACGTTGTTCACCGACTCTCAGCCGGTGATCTTTGCGTTCCACGGTTACCCATGGCTGGTGCATCGGCTGAGCTATCGACGGCACAACCACGACCAGCTGCACGTCCGCGGGTATCGGGAGCGGGGTACGACGACTACGCCGTTCGACATGGTCATGCTGAATGATCTTGATCGCTTCCACCTGGTCATGGACGTGATCGATCGGGTGAAGGGCCTGGGCATGCGCGCCGCTGGGCTGCGTCAGGAGATGGTCGACACGCGGTTACGGGCTCGGGCGTGGACTCGGGACCACGGCGTCGACATACCAGAAGTCGCGAACTGGCGTTGGCCGACGACGCTGAACTAGTGCACTGGAGCCTCGCTTTCAGCTACGGCCTCCGTAGGACTCGTCAATCGCCACCCCTGCGTCTGACAGCTCCGCGGACACGTCAGGGATGCGTCCAGGGGCCACCGCTGCGGTCAAGCCCAGCAGGACAGTGGTGTCAAATCCCTCGCGCACCGCGTCCAGTGCCGTGGCGCGTACGCAGTAATCCGTTGCGATGCCGCAGATATCGAGCTCGTCGACCCCTCGCGCCTGCAACCATGCCGCGAGCGTCTCACCATCATCGGTTGAACCCTCGAAGGCGGAGTACGCCGGCGCGTAGTGCCCCTTGTAGATCACCACTGAGAAGTCACGGAAGGTGAGTTCGTCGTGGAACTCGGCACCCGACGTGCCGACCACACAGTGCGGCGGCCACGAATCCACGAAGTCGGGCTTGGCGGCAAAGTGCGAGCCCGGGTCGATGTGATGATCACGACTGGCGATGACATAGGCGTAGCCATGATCACTGTGGAGCAGCTTGTCGATTCGGCCGACAGCGGCAGCTCCGCCCTCGACGCCCAAAGAGCCACCCTCGCAGAAGTCTCGTTGCGGGTCCGCGATGATCAAAGCACGTGTCATGATCACAACTCCCCACGGTGTCCAGCAATCGCTTCCTGCTCGGAGCTGCTCACCGGCACCTGGCCGCTGGGCTCGGTTCGGTAAGGACTTCTTACATCTTCGCCGATGCCGGGGAATACGGTCTCGATCACTGGCTCACCCCGGGACATTTTGAGCGCTTCGAGCGGCAGCTCGGCACGGGAACGCAGATGTCGTTCACGCATGATTTCCAGCATCTCGTCACCAACGATCTTGCCACCGTCAACCAGCTTGACCAGCAGTGCACGATCGTTGGAGTCGCCGCCTGGCGGAGTGCCGACGCCAACGACCTCTGTCACGGCCGTACCTTTGTCGGACAGTCGCCGCAGCGCGTACTTGCGCCCGCCGACGGAGATCTTGTCGACGCTCTTTTTGGCCACTGCCAGCATCGGCGCGCCAGCATCGTCGGACTCCGCGCGAGCCACCAACTTGTAGACGAATTCGCAGGTGGGATGGCCGCTGCCGGTAACCAAAGCGGTGCCGACGCCATATCCGTCGACGGGCGCACCCGACAGTGCGGCAAGCATGAACTCGTCGAGATCGCTAGTGACGATGATCTTGGTACCGGTCGCACCAAGGGAGTCCAAGAGCTCGCGGACCTGAGTGGCCAGCAGCCCAAGATCCCCGGAGTCGAGCCGGATCGCGCCCAGTTGGCCGCGGGTGAGTTCGACCCCTGTTTTCACCGCCTCGAAGACGTCGTAGGTGTCCACTAGCAAGGTGGTTTCGGCGCCCAACTCCGCGATCTGCGCTGCGAAAGCCTCCCGCTCGCTGGTGTGGAGCAACGTAAAGGAATGCGCCGCCGTGCCCCGCGTCGGGACACCGTAGCGGCGGCCGGCCTCGAGGTTGGAGGTCGAAGCGAAGCCGGCGACGTAAGCGGCCCGAGCTGCCGCGACCGCCGCGAGCTCATGCGTACGGCGCGAGCCCATTTCGATGATTGGCCGATCCCCGGCCATCGCGGTCATTCGAGAGGCCGCAGAGGCGATGGCCGAGTCATGGTTGTAGATGCTCAGTAGCAAGGTCTCCAGGACAACAGCCTCGCCGAAGGTGCTTTCCACGATCACGATCGGCGAACCGGGAAAGTAGATCTCGCCTTCCGGGTAGCCCCAGATATCGCCGGAGAATCGGTAGTCGGCCAGCCAGTCCGACATCACCTGATCGACGACGCCGCGGTCGCGGAGGAAGGCGAGCGCCTCCTCGTCGAAGCGGAAATGCCGAAGGGCGCGCAACGCCCGCCCCACGCCGGCCACCACCCCGTAGCGGCGGCCCTCCGGGAGCCGGCGGGCGAAGAGCTCGAAGACACAGCGCCGGTCAGCAGTTCCGCCGCGAAGCGCAGCGCGCACCATGGTCAGCTCGTAGTGGTCGGTCAGCAGTGCGGTGGTCGGGACCTCGCTCGGTCCCCAAGCCGTCCCTGGGCCTGGCGTCGGATCCGTCGCGGTCACGGCGTCAGCCTACGACTGGGTGGATTTGTTGTGAGCGACGACATCGTCGGCTTCCGGGCGCAATGCGCGAACGCCTCAAAAAAGTGCGTGAGCGTCGGAAATCGTGCGCCGAGGAATGGAGGAGTGAAGAGCAAACCCGCGTGCCCTCTGTTTGGAGCGCTATCCCGAACCCCCGGGGTGATTGCAAGAATGGTCCTTATGCCTGATTCCGAGGGGGAGGGCCTGACGCCCGCAGGTGGTACCGCCATCGCCGAGCGCCCAGTCGACAAACTTCTGGCGCAGACACCGTGGGTGACCATCGTGTGGGATGACCCGGTCAACCTCATGTCCTATGTGACGCACGTATTCGTGATCTATTTTCACTACACCAAATCCAAGGCCGAGAAACTGATGTTGCAGGTGCACACGACGGGCAAGGCGATAGTCTCCAGCGGCAGTCGCGAGGCGATGGAGCGAGATGTCACCGCCATGCACGAATACGGCCTTTGGGCAACGCTGGATAAGGCGGACAAGTGAGCTGCATTGGATTGCCTCGCTCGCCAAGCTCGCTCGGCGCGGATCGCGCTGTGAAGCCGCTGCCTTCCTCACTCGCTCGCCGACGAGAAGCTTGTCGGCTCGCTCGCTCGTCCAGGACAGCGGCGCGCGATCCGAGTTTCAGCTGTCTGAGTTGCGTGACGCTATGAAGAAGTTTCACCGCAGGCGCGGCATGATCATTACCCAGATGAGCGCGTACGAAGTGGAGCTGTTGGCTTCCTTGATCATGCAGCTCATCGAGCTGGTCTCTGATGGAGAGCCCGAGGGGTTCGCGACCGCACCGGCGACAACTGATCCGTTCGAGGAGATCGTCAAGGATCTCGAGGGCGAGCCCGATGAACCCGGTCCGTTAGAAGATCCGGTGCTCAAGCGGCTTTTCCCTGAGGCATATCCCGCCGACACTGCCGCTTCGGCAGACTTTCGGCGGTTCACCGAACGCGATCTCAAGGCAACGAAGGTCGCCGAGGCGCGCGTCGTGCTCGACAGGCTCGCGACAACTGAACTGGGAGCTCGCGATCTCAAGATCCCTGCCAACGAGGTGGAGAGCTGGCTGCGAACCCTGACCAGTGTGCGGCTCGCTGTGGCGACCCGGCTGGGCATCCGCGACGCGGCTGCGGCCGATGAACTGGCCGCACTGCCGGACGATGATCCGCGGAGCTTCATGGTGAGCGTGTACGACTGGCTCGGCTTCGCGCAGGAAACCCTCATCGCGGCACTGTAGAACGACTCTGAAAGGCGGCAGGACATGGCGAAATACGCGCTGAACGAGGCCGCAGTTCGCAACTGCCGCCGCCTGATCGAGGCCAAGCAGTACGTTCTCGACAGCGATTGGGGCGAGGTGCAGCCCCGCGCGGATGCTCAGAACGACTTTCTGGAGCGGCATTCCTGGGAGGAGTACGCCGCTTGGCATCTCGGCCTCACCGACGGTGCTGCCGACGAGACAAAGGCCCGCTACGCATTTGTCTTCGGCGACTTCCGGCGCGTACACCGTACGGGCCTGATCGCCTGCGTATACCGCGCTTCGGAGTGGCGGCACAAGGAGGTCGAGCTGGCTGCACACGACCTCTTACAGCAATTAGATGCCACTTCCTGGCTGCGCTCCTCTTCGCAATAAAGGGCCTACGAGTCTCGCAAGTCGAGGACGAACCCCCAGAGATCCACACGGGGCTTCGGGCTGTGATCAAGCTCTGGAGCGCGTACGAAACCGAACTCCCGATAGAGCGCGTGGGCTGCGGTCATCTGAGGCAGTGACGACAGCAGCACCTCACGCATCCCCGCGGCTCGCGCCCGATCCAAGCACGCCTCTACGAGGGCACGGCCCACGCCACGACCGCGCCCAGCCGTGGCCACCGAGAGCATCCGAAACTCCGCTTGGTCCGGACGCGTCGCCAGCTCGCGCCACGGTGATCTGGGCGGACACCACGTCACCGTGCCCAGGACCTGGCCGTCGTCGACGGCGACCAGGAGCTCGGCTTCGCGTGCCCGACGGCCGGCGTCGGCCAGCTTCGCCTCGTAGACCGTGTCGATCACTCCGTCCGTACGCCGCAGCAGGTCGTCGGCCCGGTACGCGCCAGCCGTGACCTGACCGGCCTCGGCGTACTCGGCAGGCTCGGCAACTCGAACGATGAAGCTCACCCGGTCACCGTGCAAGCAAAGGTGAAACCCCTGCCGGTGTTGGGTATCTCGAACCGGCCATCTGTCCCGGTGATCATGACATCGTCCAGTGTGGCCGCACCGGGCGCTTCGCCGTGCAGCACGAGCAGGAAGCGCTCCCGCACGAATTCCGGATAACCGTCTCCGCTCACACCGGCTTTGACTGTCAGCTGAGTGCCGGCCCGTTCCACGGCAAAAGTGGTTCGATAGCAGGCGTCCCTCAAGGCGGCAAAGGTCAGGCCGTCATCCTCCTGCAGCATCGAGGAATACACACCGTCAGACCCAGGCACAAACAGATGCAACTCCATGACCACCGGCTGGTAATCGCTGGCTGACTGCGGAGCCTCAGGCCACATAGGAATTACCGATCCGCCGCGCGCATAGATCGGGATCTGTTCCATCGGAGTTGCGGCGGTGAGGAATCTCCTTCCCCCGAAATGCTCGCCGGTGTGCCAGTCGTACCAGTCACCGGCGGGCAGGTAGACCTGACGCTCGGTGACCCCCGGGCCCACGACGGGCGCGATCAACAGGTCGCTTCCCAACACATACTGATCATCGATGTCACGGACTGTCGCATCGTATTGGTGATCGAAGACCAATGGCCGCTGTACTGGCGCTCCTGACTCGAAAGCCTTCAGGAAGCAGGCGTACAGATAGGGGAGCAACCGGTATCGCAGCTTGATCGCGGTCCGGACGTGATCTTGAACGACATCGCCGAATGCCCATGCGTACTGATCAACATTGCCGATCTCGGAGTGATTGCGACAGAACGGAGTCAGGGTGCCGTACTGCATCCAGCGTAGGAAGAGCTCCGCGTTCGAGTTGCCTTGAAACCCGCCGATGTCGGCTCCCACAAACGCCTGCCCCGAGATGCCGAAGCCTGCTCCCATCGGGATGCTCAGCCACAGGTGGTCCCAGCGTGACTGGTTGTCGCCCATCCAGTTCGCGGCATAGCGCTGGATCCCGGCAAAGCCGGCGCGCGACAACACAAAGGTCCGCCGGTCCGGCATCGCGTTCAGCAAGCCCGCAGTCGTTCCCATGGCCATCAGCAGCGCGTACTGGTTGTGATAACGCTCGTGGGAATGCCTGCCGCGATCGAACCGCATCGGCATGGCCGAGATGTTTCCGGTCGCAGGCTCGTTCATGTCGTTCCAGATCCCCGCCAGCCCGGACCTCACGTGGGCCGCGTTGAGCTCCCCCCACCAAGCCCGCGCCTCTTCAGTGACGAAGTCCGGAAACGCGGTATTGCCCGGCCAGACCTGCCCAAGGTAGAGATCGCCGCCTTCGGTGCGGCAGAGCACGTCCTGTTCGACGGCCTGATCGAATACCCAGTAGCCCGGGTCGAATTTCACTCCCGGGTCGATGATCGTGATCACCCGGAAGCCCTTCTCGTCGAGGTGCTTCAGCATGCCGGGCGGGTCGGGGAAACGATCACTGTCCCAGGTGAAGACGCGATAGCCGTCCATGTACTCGATGTCCAACCACACCGCGTCACAGGGGATGTCGTTGTCGCGATGCTGCTGCGCCACAGCCTCGACGGCATCCTGGGTGTAGGAGAACCAGCGGCACTGGTGATATCCGAGCGACCAGAGTGGCGGTGGTGCCGTACGTCCGGTCAGCCAGGTGTACGACTCCAAGATTGCCGGCATGTCCGGACCGGCGAAAACATACTCGGTGTATTGACCGCCGCGGAACGTGAGGCGGTATTCCTCGTCGCAGGAGAACTCGTATTCACCGCGATATCCGTTGTCTACAAAGGATGCTGCCATGCGGCCATCGGGATAGGACTGATGGTAGAAGAACGGGATACTGACGTAGTAGGGATCGAACTCGACGCTGCGAAAATCCCCGCGGGGATCATCAGGCGCCCTGCCGGCCGTGAACTCCACCGTCTCGTAGGGGCTCAGCACATCGGTGTTCCACAAAGTGAAGTCACGGCCTTTGCGGTTGTGCCGTCCCGACTTCTCGCCCAAACCGAAGATCGCATCCTCTTGCCGGCAGCGACGGCGAATGGTGAACGAGTCGTTGAGCGTCGCGTATGCCCAGTACCCGCCGTCGGGGTCCTGCGCGGTCTCGATCACCGGCGACCCGTCGCTGCGGTGCACCTCGATTCGGAAAGGGTCGAGCCACAGCGACGCCCGACACGCGTCAGTGATCAATTGCACCCGTTCATCGTCCTGCTCGAAGAGGAAATCAGCAGGTGAGGCAAGCGGGTCGACGCAGACGGCGAAGGTTGGTGGCTCGTCGAAAGCGCCGCCGCGGCTGATCTTGATCCGCAACACGTCGGCGCGCGCCACATCGATGCTCAGCCGTTCGCCATGCAGCTCGGCCATGATGCCCGTTGCCGTACGGGCAACCGAGTCCACGCGCTGCCAACGGATGTAATGGTCTGTGACAATCACGCTGGTGCCTCTCGCGGTGGTAGCGACAAGTCGACGATGAGCGCGCGGTGATCAGACAGCGGCAGCAGGGGTGCGCTGCTGGCGGTCACCTCACCCAAGCGACCACGGATCAAAATATGGTCGAGTTGGCGATCGGGTTGGTCGACGGGGAAGGTGAAGTGACTTGCTAGCGACCGGTAGCCAGTGGTCTCCGCCGGTCGGCCGTCGGCCATATTGAGATCACCCATCAAGATCACCGGTTCTCGGAGCGGAGCAAGATCGCGCCGGATCCGCCGGAGCTGGTGACGTCCCCATCCCGGCACATACGACAGGTGGGTGTTGGCGACGACGAGTCGGCCTGCCGGAGTCCGCAGCCGCCCTATCACAGCAGCTCGCGGCTCTTCCCTTACGATGATCAACTTGCGGGGGGTGCGCAGATACAGCGGCACGGGAGTTGGGATTCGCGGCAGCCTGAGGACTTGCCAGGAATCCGCAGGGTAACGCGAAAGCAGAGCGATTCCGTACGACGCCACACCCGGCAGATCGTTCTCCGACGCCGCCATCCAGGTGGCTCCCGGTGTACCCGACAGGGCGGCAGCGAACCGGTGGGCGACAGCTCCCATCGCCTCGGCGGCAACCGCAGTCAGATCGGCGAGATGAGAACGCGGCTGGTCCCGGTCGACTTCCTGCAGTGCCAAGATATCTGCGTCCAGAGTCCGGACGGCAGCAGCGAGTCGATCAAGATCGACCACCCCGTCCTGGATCGAGCGGCCGTGCAGGATGTTGAATGTCGCCAACCGCATGGGAAGAAGGTACCCACCATCGCCGAGCAAATGCCGCCCCTGCCCAATACGTCCGATGAACCGCTGCTGCGTGCCGCGCTCAAGCGTTCAGTCTCAGCCCTCAAGGCCGATGGCGTCCCCTTCGCGCTGGGTGGGGGATATGCCTTGTGGGTCCACGGTGGCCCGGAGCCGAGCCACGATGTCGATCTTGTCGTGGCTGAGACCGACGTTGAGCTGGCCGCCAACAGCCTGGCTGCCGCCGGCCTGTTGGTTGATCGACCGCCTGAGGACTGGCTTTTCAAGGCCTACTTCAACAATGGTGGTGGCTCCACCGAAGATGCCGAGGAGCCCGCGCTGGTCGACGTACTCCATCGGCTCGGTGGCACTCCAGTAACTGCTGGGCTGCTCGAGACCGCGCGTGAACATGAGGTCCTGGGCATCCGGATTCCCGTTCTGCCGTCGACTCCCATCGTGATCGCCAAGCTGCTGTCCTTGTCGGAGCATTACTGCGATTTCGCACCACTCCTGCTCGGAGTCCGTGCTGTACGAGAGCAGCTCGACTGGGCCGAAATCCGGAATGCGACGCGGGATCAGCCGTTTGCAGAGGCGTTTCTGTTCCTCGCGGAGCGCCTCGGTCTCGTCCCACCCCTTGACTTGGAGCTGCTCGCGCATCGCGCGCTTTGGGTCCGCCTACTTCGTCGTCGCTCGCAGAGGAAAGTACGCCTCCGCTCGCTCCTCCTCAGCACGGCGGGCGCGCGATTTCCGACGCTCGCAGCTACGTTCGACATCATGAGCATGCGGTCTCAGACTCCGGATGCTGTGGTCGTGACGTCGGCATCGCCCCTAATGTGACCGCCGTGCTGAAGATCGCCCGGGAGTACGTGGACGCGATGATCGCCCACGCCCGTGATGATCATCCCGACGAGGCCTGCGGGGTGATCGTCGGCCCGGAGGGTTCAGATGTGCCGACCCGTCTGGTCCGGATGATCAACGCCGAGCGATCGCCGACGTTCTTCCGCTTCGAACCTCAGGAGCAATTCGCTTTGTACAAGGAAATGAGCGCGGCGGGCGAGGAGATCGTCGTCGTCTACCATTCCCACACGGCGACCGAGGCTTACCCGTCGCGTACCGACATCTCCCTCGCCAGCGAACCGCAGGCGCATTATGTGATCGTTTCGACCGCCGAGTCCGGTGCCGCAGCGGGTCCGGTCAGCGCACGCTCCTTCCGCATCGTCGACGGTGTGGTCACGGAGGAGGAGATCGACGTCACGGAATAGGCCTCGGAGGCCAATCGTTGGCAGGAGTAGCCAGGCATACAGGAGAAACTCGATGTCAGTAGAAGTGAGGGTCCCAACGATCCTCCGCACGTTCACCGGTGGAGAGAAGGCGGTGCACGGAGATGGGGCAACGTTGCAAGAGGTGCTCGACGACATCGATACCCGCAATCCAGGCTTGAAAGAGCGGATCGTCGAGTCCGAGACGCTACGCCGATTCGTCAATGTCTACGTCAATGACGAGGATGTCCGCTTCAGCGGCGGCCTCAAGGCTGCTACTGCAGATGGTGACGTCGTCGTGGTGCTGCCCGCCGTCGCCGGCGGCTGATCGGGGATCGTTGATGGTCCGGTACGCCTCGCTCGGCGAGTCGGTCGGTCATACTCCACTCGTGGGGCTGCCGCGGTTATCGCCGAGCGAATCAGTGCGGCTCTGGGCGAAACTCGAGGACTACAACCCCACCGGCTCGATCAAGGATCGTGCGGCGCTTCGCATGATCAAGGTCGCCGAAGCCGACGGGACGCTGAGACGCGGAGCAACGATCCTGGAACCTACCAGCGGCAATACCGGCATTTCGCTCGCGATGGCGGCCAAGCTGGGCGGCTACCGGCTGATCTGCGTGATGCCAGAGAACACCTCAGCCGAGCGCAAGCAAGTGCTCGCCGTCTGGGGTGCCGAAATCGTCTCCTCACCTGCTGAAGGCGGTTCCAACGAGGCGATCCGAGTCGCCAAGCAGCTCGCCGCAGAGCATCCGGACTGGGTCATGCTCTATCAGTACGGCAATCCCGCTAACGCTGAGGCGCACTACCTGACGACTGCGCCGGAGATTCTCGACGATCTTCCGCAGGTGACGCATGTGGTCGCGGGGCTGGGCACGACCGGGACCCTGATGGGCGTTGGTCGTTTCTTCGCCGAGCGAAAGCCCGAGGTCAAGATCATCGCGGCGGAGCCCCGGTATGGCGAGCTCGTCTATGGCTTACGCAATCTCGAGGAGGGCTTCGTTCCGGAGCTCTACGACGCCTCCTACGTCACTTCGCGGTTTTCGGTAGGCTCCCGGGACGCGGTCCGCCGCGTCCGGGAGCTACTGGAGCGAGAAGGCATCTTCGCCGGGCTCTCGTCCGGAGCAATCGTGCATGCCGCATTGGGTCAGGCAGCGAAGGCCGTTGCAGCAGAGGAGCAGGCTGACATCGTGGTGATTATTGCCGACGGCGGCTGGAAATACCTCTCGACCGGGGCCTACCGCGGCGACCTTGATACCAGCGAGGACTTCTTAGATACCCAGGTGTGGGCGTAGCTTCCCGGGCTTGTCCGCTCGCGCAATGCCGACGCTCGCGAACTTGAGCTCGCATGACGAATGCGGTCGTCAATCACTTGTAAGCTGAGCGTTCGTGGCGGCTGATACTGACGCTCCGATCGGGATCTTCGATTCGGGGTTCGGGGGACTTACGGTCGCGCGCGCGGTCATCGATCAGTTACCCCATGAGGACATTGTCTATCTGGGCGATACGGCACGGTCTCCCTACGGTGAGCAGCCAATTGCCACCGTCCGCGAGTACGCCCTGGAGTGCCTTGATCACCTGGTCGAGCAGGGCGTAAAGATCTTGGTCATCGCCTGCAACTCAGGCAGCGCGGCGGTCCTCCGCGACGCTCGAGAGCGGTACGCCGTACCGGTGGTGGAGGTGATCCTGCCCGCAGCCCGCCGGGCGGTAGCCGCCACCCGTTCCGGCCGTGTTGGCGTGATCTGCACAGAGGCGACTGCCACATCGCAGGCCTATGACGACGCCTTCACCGCAGTACCGCAGATCGAGCTGCACACCGCAGCCTGCCCACGCTTCGTCTCTTTCGTCGAGGCGGGGATCACCGGCGGCCCCGAACTGCTGGCCTGCGCCGAGGAATACCTGAAGCCCTTGCAGCAGGTCGATATCGACACGTTGATCTTGGGATGCACCCACTATCCGTTGCTCACTGGCGTGATCTCGTACGTGCTTGGCGACAACGTCAGCCTGGTGTCCAGCGCCGAGGAATGCGCGAAGGACGTGTACGCCGTTCTGACCAGGCGTAGCCTCACTCATGATCAGCCGCGAGTCGCCGGCTATCGCTTTTTGACCACCGGCAGTCCGGAGACGTTCGAGGGTGTTGGGCATAGGCTTATGGGTGGGCTAGTTATCGGCGTCGAGCAGTTCGTCTGATCACAATGATGAAACTTACGGTTGTCGGCTGCAGCGGCTCCATCTCCGGGCCGGACTCGCCAGCGTCCAGCTACCTACTGCAAGCGCCGCACGAAGATCGCATCTTCTCGCTGTTGATGGACTGCGGCCCTGGCGCCATGGGGGCGCTCTATCGCTACATGGATCCGTGCGAGGTCGATGCCATCGCCTTGAGCCACTTGCATGCCGATCACTGCCTTGATCTTTGCAGCTACTACGTGGCCGCACGCTACTCACCGAACGCGCCCTGGCCGAGACGGCCTGTCTACGCTCCTGCCGACGCGGACTCGCGGCTCGCGCGGGCGTACGAGGTAACAGCGAACCCGCCAGCGGTCAGCGAATCGGGCGTCTCATTTGCCGAGCACTTCGATTGGCATGTCTGGCAGCCCAGCCAGCGGATCGGGCCGTTCATCGTGCGCTCTGTTCCGGTGGCCCATCCGGTCGACGCATACGGAATCCGCGTGGAGGAGGATGTGCCCGGCGGCGGCGCCATGGTGTATTCCGGCGACACTGGACCATCCGAGGATCTGCTTCAGCTTGCGGAGGGTGTCGATCTGCTGCTGGTCGAATCGTCCTTTCTCGACGAGCCCAACAATCCGCCAGAGATGCATCTTTCAGGCGCCCAAGCTGCGGCAATGGGACAGGCCGCTCGAGTCCGTGCGGTAGTGCTCACCCATATTCCGCCCTGGCACGAATCGGGACGTGTCCTCGCCGAAGCGAAGCCACATTTTGACGGGCCTGTTTCACTCGCATCGCCCGGAGCTGTTTGGGAGATCAGTGGTTTTAGGCTGAGCTCGTGACTTCTCGAGCCGACGGACGCAGCCATGATCAGCTTCGAGAGATCCGGTTCAGCCGGCAATGGCTGAGTCAGGCAGAGGGTTCGGTGCTGGTGGAGTTCGGTCAGACTCGGGTTCTGGTGGCCGCCAGTGTGACCGAAGGAGTTCCGCGCTGGCGTAAGGGCTCCGGGCTCGGCTGGGTGACCAGTGAGTACGCGATGCTGCCGAGGGCGACCAGCACTCGAAACGACCGTGAATCAGTGCGCGGCCGGATTGGCGGACGTACCCACGAGATCAGCCGGCTCATCGGCCGCAGCATGCGCGCCATCATCGACTACAAGGCGCTCGGTGAGAACACGATCGTGCTCGACTGCGACGTATTGCAGGCCGACGGTGGTACGAGGACCGCCTCGATAACTGGTGCCTACGTCGCGTTGGCGGATGCGGTCAGCTGGCTTCGCGAGCGCAACCTGCTCGCGGCTGAGCCGCTGACGGGATCGGTGGCCGCTGTGTCGGTGGGCCTGGTCGATGGGATTCCGCTGCTGGATTTGTGTTACAGCGAGGACTCGGCTGCCGATACCGACATGAATGTCGTCATGAGCGGTGAAGGGGCCTTCATCGAGGTGCAAGGGACGGCAGAAGGGGCACCTTTTGATCGCACGCTACTCGATCAGCTCCTCGACCTCGGCGCCATGGGCTGCGCGCAGCTCACTGCGTTGCAACAAGCCGCACTCGCCTCGTGACGAGACCAACTGATCCGGGGTCCGAAACCTACGCGCACGCAATCGGCCACCGAGTGGTGCTGGCGACGAGTAACCCCAAGAAGCTGGCCGAGCTGCGGCGCATCGTGGCAGAGACGGCTTCCAATGTTCTGATCCTCGGACTTGCTGATGTCCCCGCCTATCCGGAGCCTGCCGAAACGGAGCGCACTTTCGAGGGCAACGCGCTGCTCAAGGCCCGTGCGTGTGTCGCGGCCGCGGGCCTGCCTGCTCTGGCCGATGATTCGGGCCTGGCCGTTGATGTGCTGAACCAGATGCCCGGCGTACGTTCGGCCCGCTGGGCCGGGCCCGACGCCAGCGACGAGGAGAACAATGCACTGTTGCTGCGCCAGCTTGCCGATGTCCCGCCGGCGGACAGGACTGCACGGTTTGTCTGCGCCATGGCTCTGGTGCTTCCAGATGGTGCTGAACATATCCGACTTGGTGAGATGCAAGGCAGGATCGCTGTCAGTCCGGCGGGTCAGAATGGCTTCGGCTACGATCCGCTGTTCGTAGCCGACGGGTACACGGTGACGAACGGGGAGCTCGAGCCATCCGCCAAGGACGCGATCAGTCACCGGGGGCGGGCCGTACGCGCCATCGTGCCTGTGCTGATGTCGGAGCTGCGCCGGTTGGAACCCGTCGCGCGATCGGCCAGCTCACGCTGGCCGTCCTCAGACAAGGAGGGGATGAGCTCGTGAAGACGTACCTCGATCTACTCGATCAGGTGCTTACCCATGGGGTAGAGAAGAGCGACCGGACCGGCACCGGGACGCTCAGCACCTTTGGCTATCAGATGCGCTTCGACCTGGACGAGGGCTTTCCGCTGCTGACGACGAAGAAACTGCATACCCGGTCGATCATCGCTGAGTTGCTGTGGTTCATCCAAGGCTCGACCAACATCAAGTGGCTCCATGAGCAGGGCGTGACCATCTGGGACGAATGGGCGGATGCCGACGGTGAGCTCGGCCCGATCTATGGCTACCAGTGGCGCTCCTGGCCGACACCAAGCGGGGATCACTTCGACCAACTCGCCGCTGCCATCAATTCCATCAAGTCCACTCCAGATTCGCGTCGACACATCGTCAGCGCGTGGAATGTCGCAGATCTCTCTGAGATGGCGTTACCCCCATGCCACGTGATGTTCCAGTTCTACGTCGCGCAGGGTCGGCTGTCGTGTCAGCTTTACCAGCGTTCAGCCGACGTCTTTCTGGGCGTGCCATTCAACATCGCCTCGTACGCGCTGCTCACCCAGATGGTCGCTCAAGTGTGCGGCTTGGAGGTCGGCGATTTCGTACACACCCTTGGCGATGCGCATCTGTATCTGAATCACCTGGACCAAGCCAGGCTGCAGTTGAGCCGGGAACCACGCCCGCTCCCCAGAGTGTTGCTGAATCCCGGCATCAAAGCTATCGACGACTTCACCCTGGATGACATCGCGATCGAGGGCTACGACCCACACCCGGGCATCAAAGCGCCCATCGCAGTCTGATCATGCCCGAGATCGTCGGGATCGCCGCGGTCGCGGCGAACGGGGTCATCGGTGTGGATAACGACATACCGTGGCGAATTCCAGCGGACTGGAAGCGGTTCAAGGCTCTGACGATGGGGCACGTACTGATCATGGGCCGCAAGACGTACGACTCCATCGGTCGGGCGCTAGCCGGCCGGACGACGTTTGTGATCACTCGAGATCGGATGTGGCGCGACGATGGCGTACGCGCAGTGCCGTCGGTTGCCGAGGCTCTCGATCAGGCCAAGCTGCTGGATTCGCAGACCATCTATGTCGCCGGGGGAGGGGAGATCTACCGCGCGGCATGGGATCGGCTCACCCACCTGGAGATCACCGAGGTTGATCAGAGCCCCGATGGTGGGGTGACATTTCCCGAGATTGATCCCGATGAGTGGATCGAAACCGCCCGGGAGCCGCAAGACGGTTATAGCTTTGTGAGTTATCGCCGACGATTGCTAGCGTGATGCCGCAGCCTGAGCGTGGCGGCTCAGACCCCGGACCTGCGCCCTATCGAAATCGCGGCTTCGTGTCCTCGCATTCGCTTGGCAACATTCTCGAGGCAACATTCTCTGAGCAAGGGGGAGCTTCATGAGGGAACCATCATTGGGTGCAAAACTAGGCGCTGAATTCCTGGGGACGTTCGTGCTTGTGTTCGGTGGGTGCGGAGCTGCGGTGCTGGCTTCGGTGTTCCTCACCGACAACAGCGTTCAAGTGGGAATCGGATTCGTCGGCGTCTCGCTTGCCTTTGGTCTGTCCGTGCTGGTAGGCGCGCACGCGTTTGGGCACGTCTCCGGAGGGCATTTCAACCCCGCCGTCACGATCGGTCTGGCGATCGCGAAGAGGTTTCAGTGGAAGGGTGTCCTGCCCTACGTCGTTACCCAGCTCGTTGCGGCCTCGGTCGCTGGCGCTGTGCTCTTCCTGATCGCGAATGGCAAGCCCGGATTCAACGCGGTCGAGAGTGGATTTGCCTCGAACGGGTACGGAGACCGCTCGCCCGGCGGCTATGGGCTCCTGGCCGGGCTCATCATCGAGATCGTCATAACTGCGGTCTTTGTCTACATCATTCTCGGTTCCACTGATGATCGAGCACCGAAGGGTTTTGCGCCGATTGCGATCGGCCTGGGCTTGACCGTGGTCAACCTCGTCGCCATTCCGGTGACGAACTGCTCGGCAAACCCGGCACGCTCGCTCGGAGTTGCCTGGTTCGCGGGCGGTGCTGCGCTCGCTCAGGTGTGGTTGTTCTTCGTCGCGCCGATCATCGGAGCAGCAATCGCAGGTGCCACGTACGCGCTCATCACCGGAGCTCCGAGCGCCGATGTCGGCGTCGCCCAGAACCCCGAGCTGGAGCCGCATCAGCAGACTGCCTGACAGCTCCGGGTAATGAGACGGCCGCGTCCGGCGAGTGCAGGAGTGGCTGGTGAAGCGCATCGGGCATGCGGCAGCGAAGTGGAGTTTGGCTTCATCAGACACGACGAACGAGCCGGATCGATGCGGCGGTCGAGTTGGCCCGGAGCCAATTGAATACGGTGCCGAAGGAGGGACTCGAACCCTCACACCCGAAGGCACAGGAACCTAAATCCTGCGTGTCTACCAGTTCCACCACTCCGGCTGGATTCGCGCTTGGCACATTTGATTGCCTCGCTCGCCAAGCTCGCTGTGTCTAATGGCTCGCTCCGCTCGCTGCGATGTTCGCCGGGAAGCCGCCGTCTTCGTCGGCTCCGACGAAACGATTCTGCCGGACAATCCGCGTCGCCCTCTGTCACGACGCGTTTCGTCGGCTCCTCCTGCAGATCGGCGGCGCGAACATCGCGGGCGCGGGATCGCGCTTGGAACCCGCCTACTGTCCGTCGCTCCTCCTCAGCACGGGGACGCGATCCGGAGTTTACAGATGAAGGTCTCTACAGATGAAGGTCTCGCTTGAGCTTGTCCACGTGGCCGGTCGCCTTCACGTTGTACTGAGCAACGGCGATCGTGCCGTTTCCTATCTGGTCGACGTCGATCACGAACGTCGATCGGATCACTCCCTTGATCAACTTGCCGTAGAGCAACTTCTCTCCGTACGCGCCATAGGCATTGAGCGTCGACCTGTCTGGATCGGATAGGAGTGGGAAACCGACAGATTCTTTTTTGCGGAACTGAATGAGCTTTTCCTGAGCGTCCGGCGAGATTCCGATCACGTGCAGCCCAGCGGCGCCGAGCTCCTCCATTGCTGCCGTGAAGTCGATGGCTTGTGTCGTGCACCCCGGCGTCATGGCGGCGGGATAGAAGTAAACGATCACGCGCTGCCCGCGGAAGTCCGCGAGCGACACATTTTTGCCGTCGGCGTCCGGCAGAGTGAAGGGAGGTGCAGAGTCGCCGTCGATGAGCCGAATGGTCATGCAAGAGACCCTAGCGGTTGCCGCGAGGACGTTTGAGTCACTGCCCTGACCGCTGGACGGCAGCGCTGCAATACGCTGTGATCTTGGGACGCGCCGGCGGGTGGTCGGCAGCACGGAACTGTCCAAAGGGAGGCTATGTGTCCAGCAACTCGTCTCAGCCAACTCGTACGCAGTCCCAGATCGAGGCCGATCTGGGTGCGACGCGGGATCGGTTGGCTGCCTCGGTCCAGGCGCTGATCGACCAGGTCCATCCCAACCGAATCAAGCAGCGCCAGATTGCCAACGTGAAGCATTTCGCCAATACCGAGCTCGAGAATGCCAAGTCCAAGATCTTCACTGCTCGAGGAGATCTACGCACCGGCCGTATAGCGGTCATCGCGGCGGCCGTGGCAGGGTTTGTCGGATTCGTGCTGATCATCCGCGCCATCGTGCGACGTGGGAGCAGTGACTGAGTAGTGGCGGACCAGAGCAGCATTGAGCAATCGAGCGGCCTGGACGAAGCTGCCTTGCCAATCCGGATGCTGCATGATCGCGTGCTGGTCTCGACCGACAATGAGCCAGGCGAGCGACGCAGCAGCGGTGGGATCCTGATCCCCGCGACGGTGGCAATCGGACGCCGGCTCGCCTGGGGCCAAGTCGTGGCCGTGGGTACGAACGTCCGGACGGTCACGCCAGCTGATCGAGTGTTGTTTGACCCTGAGGACAGGGCCGAGGTTGAGGTCAGAGGCAAGGATTACGTGCTACTGCGGGAGCGGGATCTTCATGCGGTCGCTTCCGAGAGGCTGCAGGACGGCAAAACTGGCCTGTATCTGTGAATTGCCCTTATCTCCAACAGAAGTCACAGGCTAAGACGCGTCTATAACGAATCTAAACGTACCGTGAGAGAAGTAGCGCTTTTCTGTCAGATTGCCTCTAGTGTGTCGAGGTGGCACCAACGAATCGGTGTCCTCTCTACAACGAAGTGAGGCAGTATGACTTTCGTTCGTCCCGCGCGCCGCGTCCTCATAGCGGCCGCATCCATGAGCGCCCTCTTCGTCGCCGCGGCTTGTGGCGGTGGCGGCGGAGCGCCGAGCGGCGGTGGATCGTCAGCGGCCGCCGGAGCTGATTTCACCAAGCAAGGTGACATTGAGGTCTGGCACGGCAAAGACACCACCGGGAACTTCCAGCAAGCAGATCCAGCAGTTCAACGACTCAGCACCCGAACGGCAAGGTCACCTTCCACGAGCTGCCTGACAGCGCCGACCAGCAGCGCCAGCAGATGATCCAGAACACCCAGATCAAGAACCCCAAGATGGCGGTGCTGAGCGTCGACGTGGTCTGGACCGCGGAGTTCGCGGCCAAGGCAATACGTCGAGGCGCTGCCACCCGACCAATTCCCAACCGAGGGCTTCTTGAAGGCTACTGTTGACTCCGCGACCTACTTCAACAAGCTGTACGCCTACCCGAGCACGTCAGACGGCGGCCTGCTCTACTACCGCAAAGACCTGCTCGACAAGTACGGCCTGAAGCCACCGACCTCGCTTCGACGAGATGAAGGCAGCCTGCGACAAGATCCAGGCCGGCGAGAAGGACTCCAAGCTCGGGTGCTTCGCCGGCCAGTACAACAAGTACGAAGGTCTGACGGTGAACTTCGACGAGGCCGTGCACGGTGCGGGCGGTGTCATCGTCGGTGATGACGGCAAGCCGAACGTCGCAACACCAGAGGCCACAAAGGGCCTGCAGACGCTCACCGACTGGTTCAAGGACGGTCACATTCCGAAGGCCGCCATCACCTGGCAGGAGGAGCAGGGCCGCAGGCGTTCCAGAACGGCGAGCTGATCTTCCACCGCAACTGGGGCTACGTGTACAACCTGGCGCAGAAGAACGACGGCTCGTCCGACATCGTGGGCAAGTTCGATGTGGCGCCGCTCCCCGGCATCACCGGTCCGGGTGTCTCCAGCCTCGGTGGTCACAACTACGCGATCGCCAAGAACGCGGAGAACAAGGGCACGGCGGTGGACTTCTTGAAGTTCATTGCCTCGCAGGAGCAGCAGAAATCCAACACTCTCGCGACCTCGAACTCCCCGGTGCTGGAGGCGCTGTACTCGCGACCCGGATCTGGTCAAGAAGTTCCCGTTTATGCCGACGCAGCTCAAGTCGATCCAAGGCGCCGTGCCACGTCCGAAGGCCGTGGAGTACGGTGACGTCACTCTGGCGATCCAGGATGCCGCGTATGGCGCGCTCCAAGGTCAGACTGCACCCGATGCAGCCTTGCAAGAACTGCAGACTAAGTTGCAGACTCTGATCAAGTAGTTGTTATCCGCAAGGTTCCCGGCGCAGCTAGCTGCTGCGCCGGGAGCTCAGCGCATTTCTCAAAGGAGGTAGCCGCATGGCCACATCCACCGCGGAACCACGGAGTCTGCCGGCCACCGTGGGCGATGGTCATAAGCACAAGAAGAATGCGCTGAGCGATGGCCAAGGCCGGCTGGCCTGGATGCTGCTGGCGCCTACCCTGATCATCATCGCTGTGGTGGCCGGAATCCCGGTCATCTTGTCCTTCTGGGAGTCCCTCCACCAGACCAACGCCGGGGTGGATCCCACCACAGGCATGGTCGCCGGTGGCGACAAGTTCGTCGGCCTGCAGAACTTCACCGCCATCTTTTCCGGTGCTAACCCGGTGACGGGTTCGTACGGCACCATGGACCGCTTCTGGAACGCCTTCCTCAATACCACCTTCATCACCATCGTGTGCGTGCTCTTGGAGACTGTTATTGGCGTGGCGATGGCCCTGATCATGGCAAAGGCATTCCGGGGACGTGGGATCGTTCGGGCCGGCATCTTGGTGCCATGGGCGATCCCGACGATCGTTTCGGCGCTGATGTGGAAGCTCATCTTCGACTCATCCGGCGTGATGAACCGGATTCTCGGGCAGCAGATTCTCTGGCTCGCCGATACCGGGGCCTCGTTCTGGGCGATCGTCATCGCCGACACCTGGAAGACCGCTCCGTTCATCGGGCTGCTGACCCTCGCCGGGCTGCAAACCATTCCGGCGGAGGTCTATGAGGCAGCCAAGGTCGACGGGGCAACCACCTGGCAGCAGTTCGTCCGAATCACACTGCCGATGGTTAAACCGGCGCTGGTCGTGGCCGTTCTCTTCCGCACCCTCGACACGCTGCGCATGTTCGATCTGCCATACGGCATGATCGGCCCCGGCAAGTATCGAGTGGAGACGCTGTCGGTCTTCGCCTACCAGGAAGCGGCGCAGACCCGATACGGTCCCGCAGCGGCGTACGCCATCATCTTGTTCATCTACGTGCTTCTGGTGGCCTTCCTGTTCGTCAGGATTCTGGGTGCCGAGGTGATCGGCGACGCTGATGGCAAGCAGAAGAAGAAGAAGAAAGGTGAGTCACCATCTGAGGAAGCCGTGCTCTGATGACGACAATCGGAGAAGCGAATCGGAGGTGCGCACTGATGTCCACCACAACCGCTGACGTACGTGAAGAACACCTCAGCCAGGAAGAGATCGAGAAGCTCGCCCACCCGCAGCGACCCCTCCGCCAGAGGATCGGGGTGGTCCTGTCCTACGTGGGAATGGGCCTCATTGTCCTCTACTGCATCATCCCCTTTTACTGGATGGTCGTCTCCTCGCTGCGACTCCCCACCGAAGGGCAGAGCACCGAGTTCATCCCGAGCCCGGCGTCGATCGATAACTACAAGGGCGTGTTCTCGGCACAGAACAACTTCGGCCGCTCACTGATCAACTCGGTCATCGTGGCCGGCACCACGACGATCCTCGTCCTGCTGTTCGGCATCATCGGAGCGTACGCGCTCGCTCGGTTGAGGTTCAGGGGCAAGGTTGCGGTGCTCTGGCTGATCATGGCCTGCTCGATGTTCCCGCTGGTCGTGTTGCTGCCGCCGTTGCTGAAGATGTTCTCCTCGACCTCGCCATTCACCTGGTTCCCGTACTGGATCAACACCTATCAGTCCGTCATCCTTCCCGGGTTGAGCTTCGGCCTCCCGCTGGCGGTGTGGACTCTGACCGCCTTCTTCAAGCAGCTCCCGGTCGAGTTGGAGCAGGCGGCGATGGTCGATGGCTGCACGCCAGGGGTGGCCTTCCGCAAGGTGATCCTGCCGTTGGCAGCTCCGGGCGTGCTCACGACGGCGATCATCGTGTTCATCGGTTCCTGGAACGAATTCTTGCTAGCCCTGACCTTCCTGCAGGATAAGAATAAGCAGACCGCCACCGTGGCAATCAGCAAGTTCACTGGTACGACGGGCTTCGATACGCCGTACGGCACCATCATGGCGGCCGGTGTGGTCGTGACCGTTCCGCTGCTCCTCGCGGTGCTCGTTTTCCAGCGCCGCATCGTCGCCGGCCTGACCGCAGGTGGCGTCAAGTAGCACAACCGACACCGTCCACAGATCTGGCGCAGGCGCAACGCAGCGGCTGCGCCAGATGTGTCTGGTGGGCCTTACGCCCGGCCTAAGCTCTCTTGCAGCCTGGGGTGCACGCGACATTAGGGTGGATCGGTGACCAACTCCCTTGATGGCACTGTGGCCCTCGTCACCGGCGCCTCCAGCGGTATAGGTGAAGCGACTGCACACCTTCTGGCTCAGCACGGCGCAGCCGTCGCACTGGTTGCTCGGAGGGTCGATCGGCTGGAAGAGCTCGCCGCCAAGCTGACAGCCTCCGGCGCGTCCGTGCTCTCCATCCAGGCCGACGTGACCAATCGTGATGAGGCATTCGGCGCGGTTGAACGCGTCGTGACCGAACTTGGAAGGCTCGACACGGTGATCAACAACGCCGGCGTGATGTTGTTGGGGCCGATCGAGCACGCTCCGATGGAGGAGTGGGAGCGCATGGTTCACGTCAACCTCTTTGGATTGCTGTACTCCGCCAAGGCCGCGCTGCCGCACCTGCTGAAGGCCGCGGAGGGCGAGCCGCGCGGCGTCGCTGACCTGGTGAATATCTCTTCGGTCGCAGGCCGGGTGGCCCGTT
Source organism: uncultured Actinomycetota bacterium (assembly GCA_963808905.1). Lineage (GTDB taxonomy): Bacteria > Actinomycetota > Actinomycetes > Propionibacteriales > Propionibacteriaceae > Microlunatus. The sequence goes on along the minus strand of CAWEHO010000017.1, from coordinate 11,135 downwards.
TGGGCAGTGGCGTCTATAACGCCACCAAACATGCAGTCGGCGCGTTCAGCGAGTCACTACGACAGGAGGTGACCGGACGGCACGTACGCGTGTCTCTGGTCGAGCCCGGGGCCGTGGCGACGGAGCTGGCTTCGCACAACCGGCCCGAGATCCGTGAGCAGATCTCCCAGCGCTTCGCCAGCACCGAACGCATGGAGGCGGCTGACATCGCCGATGTGATCGGCTACATCGTGTCCCGGCCGCGACATGTGGCAATCAACGAGGTCTTGGTTCGGCCGACCGAGCAGCAGCAGTGATCAACAATCACTGAGCTAGCACGGCTAGCTCGTGAGAAGCCTCAGTTGTGGTCAGGTGTCACCGGCGGCCTGCGTCGGATCAGGAGCCAGCCCAGCGCGAAGCATCCGGTGACCGCGAGAACCGCCACTACGACGGCCTTCACGACGGCCGGCCAGTCGAACGAGCGAGCGGCGACCTCCAGTCCGATGAGTACGGGCACTTGGAGCAGATAGGCCGCGTATGCGCTCCGCGACACACTGGTCAGCCTTACCCTCCGAGAAGTTAGCCAGCGCTGTGCCCAGCCGAGCAGCCACACAGACCCGGCTACGACAAGGATCGCCTCAACCCCATCCAACGCAAGAGCCTGCCAGTGCCAGCCGCCCAGGAACGGGACGTCAGCGTGCTTAAAGTCCGTGATACCGAGCACTGCGAGTACCGCCACGCCCACAGCCAGGGCAGCGAGCACTGCAATACCGCAGCGCCGCGCCGTACGCAGAGGCACGCGCTGAGCCCAACCCTGGTCGGCGATCAAGACACCCAGCGCGTAGAGGCCGATGCATTGCGGCCACTGCCAAACGTGGAGATCAAGGATCTGTTGGCTGCGGGCCGGATACCACATCCGGATGACGAATGACGTTGCCGCGATCACGACGGCCGTCATCACGAGCGTGATTGCACGCGGACGTAACGCATAACGTTTGCCGCCCCAAGTGATGAGCGCATGCACCACCGAGGCGTACAGCAGAATCTGGACAAACCACAGCGGTCCAGAGTCGAGAAAGGGCTGCCGGGTTTCGAGCGCCTGCCAGAAGGAGATTTGATGGCCGGCTGAGCGGTACGCGATCCACATCACGAACGGCCAGATGAAGAGTGTGAAGAACAGCCACGGCAGACCGAGCCGTAACAGGCGCTGTCGGATGAACCCTGCCGAACCATGGCGAGCGATGCTGTCGGGGGCCAGAAGACCGCTGAGGAAGAAGAATGCTCCGATTACGAACAATGCGGTTGGGCCAATGATGATCTCCAGGCCTAACTCAACCTGCCTGGGCAAGGTCGTCTCTGCGACCTCGTCGTAAGGCCATCCTCCCATCGCCGCGTAGCCCAAGAACGCGTGGCCGGCAATGACCCACGCAACGAGAACCGCCTTGAGATTGTCGATGGGAACGATCCGCCCGGTTTCGCGCGGCCGATCTTGAGATGGCGCCGGCCCAATGGCCGCCGTTGAGGCGGCGTCGGTCGGCCGTGCTGGAGCCGCGGACAATCTGGAGACAACTTGTTCTCTCGACATGATCTTGGGAAGTTCTCACTCCTCCTTCACATGCGTCGCCAAGCAGTTCGCCGAGCGCTTATGCCTGCCGACTTAGGCGCAGTAGATGTGGGACGAATCTGATCTCTGCTTCCTGAGCGTCGCGCTGGATCAGCCCGTAAGGCACAGCGTAAGCCCCTCGACCGAACAGGGCCCAGCGATGGCAACACTTGCCAGTGCTGGCCTCAAGACCGATCACGATCCGAGGCTGACGATCGAGCTTTGACTAGGGGATTTGGTGCGGTGCACCGGAATCGGTTGAAGCCACCTGGCGCACAGCTACTGACAATTCGAGCGACGTACACGTACACTTTTGCAAAGTGGTGCCGCCCACGAGCAGGAGTGGTAACCATGCCCGTAAATGGTGTACTCGAGTACCTGTGGTTTCGAGACAACGATCCGTGGTGGGCGACGCTCTTACGGGCCGTCACGCTAATTGCACTCGTGGTGCTGTTCGCCTTCAAAGGGATGCACAAAGTGCCCTCGGGCAGCAAAGCGTTACGGACACGGTTCAATAAAGTCGTCCATTACCGCCGGGATGTTTACGACCGCCTCGGCTACACGATCCACGGCCGCGGTGAGGCCAGAGTCGTTGGTCCGGGCCTCGTAATCGGCATCCCTTTCGTCCACAACGTCATGATCGAGTCGATAACCGAGCAATTCGAGCCGTTGCCGCCGATGATCCGGCTGCAGCCGTTGCGTGAATTTGCGTCTCAGATCAATTTCAAGGTCGTCGACCTGGAGAAGGCTCTGACCGGTGTCGCCGACTACCGGGGTTCGCTCGTCAATAGTTGTGCCGCGGTGGTGCGGCGGCTGGTTGCGCAGGCAAACCTCAAGGACGATGAGATCTCAGCTGGCCTTCTGGCCGACGAATGGCTGGATCAGCGTGCGGACAAGTTGGGGGTCAGGCTGTTGGAACTCAACGTGTCCGCCTCCAACTTGACCGAACCGGCTCAGTTGGCTCACGCGTTCAAGCAGGAGGGGATTGTCATTGAGGGCAGTCCCGCCGCCGTACTGGCAGCCCGGACGATTAACGGTGCATTCGGCACGGCAGCATTAACTCCAGTGGAAGGCGATGCCCCGGCTGCTTGATGTTGTGGAATCGAGTAATCCAAATCGAATTTGTTGCCAGCAACTATTTGCCTCTTATAGCGCACAGTTCTCACCGGAAAGGGTAATGAGGGCGCTCCATCTGCGGTCGAGCCGCTGCGTCTCCATCACTTCCGCGGCACCGTTTTTGCCGGGCCCACATTCCTTTGACCTTGATCGCAAACATCAGCCCCAGATCAAACTAAACAGATGTGACCCGGTCAGTGTCGCCCGGACGTATGCTCTTGGCAGCAGGGGTGGTTCCGTCACCGCGACGTGGAGAGCACGAGCCCAGGGACCCACTCAACAGAGTTGGGAATCAACATGCGCGATGGAACGTCCGCAACCGAGGGTACGAAATCAGCCGGCAGTTCACCACTGCGTCTACGAGTGGGTGTGTTTCTCATCCTCTTGTGGTTGGTGCCGTTTTGGGCGTTGTCGCCCTACATCGTGCACTCCCTCAGCGGGCTCAGCAACCCGCCATCGGTTGCTGAAGTCACGACAGCCATCCTCGTTATGCAGACCATCATTGGGTTGGTCGGATTCTGGGTCGCCGGAACGGAAGTGAAGGCGATCGTCAAGGGCTCCACGAAGAGGCATGCCGTCGCAGCCATCTGGTCCATATTCCTTCACGGGGAGATCCGAGATCCCGGCAACAACGGCAGCGATACGAAACAGGACGACAGCCACCCGACGGCGCCTAGCGAAACGGGCGGTGCTGGGCCCATCGCCTGAGCGACGGCAGTATTCGCTCTCAGGTCCGTGCGGCAGATGGTGGTCGCAGTTCTGATGCTCGTGCCTGATTAGGGACGCGCAGACTCCCCGGATTGTTGACGCGCCGGGCGGAAGCTGTCTCTCGGTGTGTCCGGTGGCCCAAACTGTGCAGTGTGCCTAAACAGATTTCTGGGGGTGTGCCTGCCCGCGATCCGGATCGTTTGATCAAGTGGTTCATCGGGTTCGTGGTGATTGCAGTGGGAGTCAATCTGTTCAGCAGTTTCTTGGTGGCGCAGAAGTGGGCCTGGCTTCCGCCGGCTGTCTTTGTCGCGGCCCTGTTGGTGGCTCTGCCGAGTACTGGTCTTCTGCGGCGGGAGCGTTTTCGCACAACGCGGGCTCGGGCCATGGCTTTGCTCGCGCTGACCGGCTATCTCGCGGTCACGGTGTGGGGATCAATGACAGGGTGGCCGCTTGCCGTAATGATCTTGTCCCTGACCTACAGCTGGGAGGCCGGGGTGATGCTCATGTGGTCGACCCTCCGAAGTCGCGCTGACCTCGACCATGTCGCCTTAGGGACAGCCGGTTTGCTCGTGGGTTCGGCGTTCTTGCTGCTCGGGATCGCACACCCGCCGGATGCATGGACGTTGGGCATGGCCCCGAGTTTCGTGGTTAGGGGCGCGTTCCTGCTGTTCGGGGTCGCGGCGCTCCTGCTCGGTGGAGTGTTCCTGCTGGACAGTTGGGCACTGGCGGGGGTCCCGTTTCTGCTGTTCGGGGTCGCGGCCTTGCTGGGCGGCACCGCGGCCTTGCTAGAGGGATGGACCCTGGTGGGGGCCGCACTACTGCTCGGCCCTGTCACGGCCCTGCTGCTCGGGGTCATGTTCCTGCTGGACAGATGGGCACTGGCGGGGGTCCCGTTTCTGCTGGGCGCGGTCGTGGCCCCGCTGAGTGGAATTGCGGCCTTGCTGGCCAGATGGACGCCGATGGGGGTCGCGTTTCTGCTATTTGGGTTCGCGCTCCTGCTGGGTGGCATTGCGGCCTTGCTGGCCGGATGGACGCTGAAGGGGGTCCCATCTTTGCTGTTCGGAGTCGCCGCCCTGCTGGCCGGCGTTGCGGCCTTGCTGGCCGGATGGACTTTCGTGGGGGGCGCGGTCCTGCTGCTCGGAGTCGCGGCGCTGCTGGCCGGTGTCGCGCTTCTGTACCGTCCTGAATTGCCGCGGCGGCTAATGGCGTGGCTGAGCAAACGAGACGATCTGCCGCTCACCGCGGACGGCAGCGAGCGCGATTAGCCCGATGAGGACGTGCATCGTATTGAGATGCTCGACACGGCCAGACCTTGATCGGCGAGCGGCTGCTGCACAGCCTCGAAGATCAAATGCTTTATCCAGCGTTGACGGCCGTCAGCACCGCGTACCCGACCCCACTCATCTTGCGGGTGACCCCTCATCTCGATCACGATCGCTGACGTCGCTGTTGTCTGTCCAGCAGGCGGAGACCAACCGGCCGCTGAGGCCATGGCTGAGCACCTTTCGACGTGTCAGCCGAGACGATGCCGGTTGCTCGTTTAGGCGATGGCGGTGAGCCGCGTGGCGCAGTATTTGCAGCGGGTGGCGTCGATGGGCAGATCGGATGCCTTGCACTCCGGGCAGGTCTTGGTGGGTTCCGGTTCGCCGAACACGGTCGTGCCGCGCCGTCGCATGTAGGCCCGGTAAGGCACAACGATCATGAAGTAGATGACGGCCACGAAGATGATGAAGTAGATGACCGCCGAGATGAACGCGCCGAGGTCGATCCGCTGCCCGTTGATGGTCCAGCCGAGGCCCTCCCTGGCCGCGCCGCCGGCGACGGCGATGACCAGAGGGGTGATGATGTTGTCGGTAAAGGCCTTGATCAAGGTGCTGAAGGCGAGGGCCACCACCAGGCCCACGGCGATGATGATCAAGTCGCCCTGCATCAGGAAGTTCTTGAAGCCCCTGAGCATGCTGGTCTCCTTTCCTGGACGTGCCGCATCCGCTCTTCCGCCTGCGGCTGCCGCACGTTCGATGTCTCGGGCCCCAACCACCGCCGCGCCGCTGCCCGCGCTGGCTGCCGCAAGCTCGGCGTCTCGGGTCGCAACTACGGCGAGTCGGCCCAGCGCGAGGGCGGCAAAGAACACAATGACAAGGCCCAGCCCGGTGAAGAAGCCGATCAGCCCGAGTGCGCGCCCGAGCGTGCCGCCGACCGGGGAACTGATCGGCGGGAACCCCGACGAGACCCACAGCCTGCTCAGCGTCGGGCCGATGATGAACCACGCTCCCGCCAGTGCGGCTAACCAGGCACCAAACGCGGCGAAGGCGCGGTTGGCGCTGCCGAGCAAGATCAGGCCACCAGCGGCCGCAGCAACGCCGGGAACAATCCCCAGCCACAACTGGGCAGGGGTGTATACCCAGGGCCCGAGGAACGGGATAAGAGCCGCCAATGCGCCGAGCACCACCAGCACGATGCCGCTGAGCGCGCCCCGACTTCGCGGAACACGCAGCAAGCCAGCCATACCGAGGCCTCCTTGTGTCACAGATCGCGCACGGGCCTATCGCCTGAGCACTACTTGGATACCCCGCCAAGGCGCGGAATCACGGCAGAGTGGCCCATAGCGTCTGGTTGAGCACTCTCAGTTCTCGTGATCTTGAAACCCGGTAAATAGGTATCGCATGACCTTCCAGGACGAACGGACCCAGCTAACGGGGTACGGCTCGTTGTCATCCGACCCACTGACCTCGACGCAACACCTCGCGGGCGGCTCAGACGAAGTGGGCCAGCGATCTCGACGCCAGCAAGAACCTTCTGGCTAAAGCCGCCCGGACCGTGCCCTAATGATCAGTGATCACTCCGGTACTGCTCGCTTCGCCACGGTCGAAAGGCGGAGCCGGGCTGAATGGGCCGGTGCCGGTGAACGGTCGGATGGGGTTGCCGGACACATCGGTTTTGGGTGTCGAGCTCAATCCCGACGTCTCGTTGGTGCGCCCGATCGCCAACTGACTTTTCAGCTGTCTCGCGCTGCCGCCGCAAGATCGGCGGCGAGGCTGACGAGCTCGGGCTGGATGCCAGGGACGGCCGCCATGGCTCCGTTCGACTCCAGAGTTAGCGGAGCGCCGGCGTAGTCGGTGCAGATCGCTCCCGCCGCGCGGGCGATCGCATGACCAGCGACGACGTCGTACGGGTTGTTGTGGGCCAGCAGCATGCCCTGGATCTGGCCGCCTACGAGCCACGCCCACAGCACCGACGCAGCGCCAACACACCGGAAGCGCAGCGCGCGGCGGTGCATGGTCATGGTCAGTTCGAGGTAGGCCTCCATGCGCGCGCCACCCCGGTGGAAGGCGTCGCCCATGCCGATGATTCCCTCCTCCAACGCGTCGACGTCGGCCACCGCGCCCGAGTCCACCCGTACGCCGAGGAACGGCAAATCGATTACACCCAGCGTCGGCACGCCGTCCTCCAGCAGGCCGAGCATTACCCCGCACAGCGGCGACCCGGTCGCGTAGTTGATCGTCCCGTCGAGCGGATCCGCGACCCACACTCGGCCCGATTCAAGAGCCGCCCCGCCACCCTCCTCGCCGTAGAAGCCGATCTTCGGAGTCGAGTCGGCGAGAGAGCGCTGCATCGCCGACTCGCTGGCCAGGTCGACCTCGGTGAGGAAGTCCTTGGCCGCCTTGCCGATCCGCTTGTGCGGCCGGGCACGCCCGTCCCGCAGGATCTTGACCGCTTCATCCACCGCGGCGTGCGCCGCCGCCAGCTCTGGCCTCACGCGGGCATCGTAATTCCGAAGCCGTTCCGGCCCGTCGCCAGCCGCCCCTCTAGAGTCAGAACAGCAGCCGACTCAGCGAGCAGCACCCATGCGGACCGACAACCTATCCGCGCATCTGACCCCTGTTCAGACCGCGTGCCGTCGACGTGGCGGAACCCTCGGGCGGTTGGTGTCGGGTGATGCAACAAGGACGGTCAGGCCCAGTTCGGTTTCAGGGTCTCGGTGCGGTCGGTGGCCGGGGCGGGGGCTGGCGATAGCGCGGAGATCTCCTCTCTCAGATCGTTGGTGATGTCGACGTCCAGGGCGGCGAGGGAGTCCTCGAGCTGCGTGAGGTTTCGGGCGCCGATGATGGCGGCGGTCACATCGGGGTGCGACATGGTCCACGCCACTGCGAGTGTTGCGGGCTTGACGTCGAGCTTCTTGGCGAACTCTGTGAACCGGTCGGCGGTGGCGAAGTCGGTCTCGAGGCTGTAGCGGTTGACGTAGCGTGGATCATCGATCAGGCGCCCGCTTTCCGGGCGCTCGCTGGTGCCGTATTTGCCGGTCAGTAAGCCGCCACCGAGTGGGCTGTAGGTGATGACGCCGAGCTTCTCCGCAGCGGCCAGGGGAAGGATCTCGACCTCCGCCTGCCGCCTGACCAGGTTGTACATGGGCTGGATCAGCTCGAACCGCGCTAGCCCTTCTCGCGCCGAGATGCCTAGCGCGGTCGCGATCTGCCATGCGGCCCAGTTGCTGACGGCCGGGTAGAGGATCTTGCCCTGCCGCTGGAGGTCGTCGAGGGCGCGCAGGGTCTGCTCGATCGGCGTGCGCACGTCGAAGGCGTGGACGAAGTAGAAGTCCAGCCAGTCGGTGCGGAGCCGCTTCAGGCTGGCCTCGACCCCGCGGATGATGTGTCGGCGCGAGAGGCCTCTCGCATTGACGTCCTGCCCGGTCGGGTTGAAGACCTTCGAGCCGAGGACGATCTCGTCACGGCAGTCGGAGATGAGCGTTCCGAGGATTTTCTCCGACGCGCCGTCGCCATAGGCGTCTGCGGTATCGAAGAAGTTGATCCCGGCTTCGCGGACCCGATGGAACATTTCTGTCGATGTCTGCTCGTCTGCCTCAGAGCCAAACGACATCGTGCCGAAGCAAAGCGGCGACACCTGTACGCCAGTTGAGCCGACCGTTACATAATCCATGATTTCTCCTTCTGAACCTTCCCCTGTCATTGTGTGCGTCGGGGGAAACGGTCGACAAAGGCACGTGTGTCGGGGTGATGTCCGGGACCGTACGCCGGTGTCGGAGGAGTTCCTGGCCTCGGCAGGATCATGGCGGGCGGCGCCGAGTCAATGTTTGCCGGGGGATCTCGCCGGGCTCGAGGCTCGATGGGTGGCCGATCGAGTGATCATGTCCTGCTGCGGCATGGTGCTGCCAGCTGTCGTCAGGCACGATCGGTGGATGACCATCATCAAGATCAACGCCATCAGAGTTCCCCGCGAGTCCGGTGACGAGCTGGCCCACCGATTCGCCGCACGCGCCGGAGCCGTTGACGATGCGGACGGATTCCAGGGTTACGAACTGTTGAAGCCGACCGACGACCGGGATCAGTGGTTGGTGATCACCCGGTGGCGCGACGAAGAGTCATTCCAAGCCTGGCTGGGATCGGAGTCGTTCACCCAGGGTCACCGCTCCGCCGCGGAACGTCAAGGTGGTACCACCCCGAAGCCGGTCGCGAGTCACAGCGAGGTCTGGTCCTACGTCATCGCCGGTGGGTCTGACTTCCTTCTGGATCGGCCGCCACGCTGACACACCGGAGCTGGCCGAACTCTTCGGGGACGATATGGATATGGGCCGATCGGCTGACGGGATGTCGAGCCCTCCACCGTCATCTCATTTAGATCGGTGCAGTCCCGAATACATACGGGATCCACGGTCAGCGATATCAATACCTGGTATCGAGAAGCCGGTCGGCTGCTGCTCGCTGTAGAACGAGCGAATGCGTGCGGTTGTCTTCGACGTCGTCGGTTCCCCGCTCCGCGTTGCCAATGTGCCGAGTCCGGAATGTCCACGCCCGGTGTTGTGATCGACGTCAAGGCGACGGGAATCTGTCGATTTGACTGGCATGCCTGGCGTGGCCACGAGGTTGTTCCGCCGCCGCATGTGCCGGGTCCGCGAGGGCGCATAGCCGCTTCGCTGTCGCAGACCGCCTGGCGTACCCAAATGCCGTACGCTGCGAGCTTGGCCGTGGCTGCCGGCGCCTACGTGAAATCGTGAAGCATAGATCTTGGGGTTGACCGACAGCATCTGGCAGCGAAGGCAAGCGGGGTCATGCTGGCAGGCGGTCCCGTAAATGCCCGCAGGAGCCGCGCTGGACCCGGCGCTTGTCGGATGCTCCTCAAATTCGGCCATCTCCGCTGCGGTGGGTGCGCGGTACTCGCTGGGCGGGTGCCGCGCCCGGCGTCGGTAACGGCCGTCGACGACCTCGGCCAACTTGGGCAGCGCGCCGACGCTGCCGCGGGCGTGGGGGCTTTCGGAGAATCTTGCTTCGCCCTTTTGACGGCTTACGCGTCCAGGTCGGCCTCTGCCTTGCCGTCGTTGGCGGCGCTCTTTTCCTTGTTGCCGGTTTTGCGTTTGCCCGGTTTCGCTGTCAGGTGGTCGCGAGAGCCTTCGCCTTGATTTGGTCGAACTCGGCCTGGGTGATCGTTCCCGCGTCGAGGAGTTGTTTGGCCGACGCGATCTGATCGGCGCTCGAGCCGCCACCGCTCGTGGCGACCACTGAACGCACATACTCAGCCTGCTGTCGCTGCATCTCCTGCTGCTGCTCCATGGTGCGCTTCGACATGCCGCCGCCGCGGGCGATGAGGTAGACCAAGACGCCGAGGAATGGCACGAAGATGACAAACAGGCACCAGATCGTCTTCGCACCCCCGCCCATGTCGTGGCTACGGAAGATGTCCGCGAAGACATAGAACACACACATGATCCATGCGAAGAAGATGAAGAACTCGAACAATGCGAGCAGGAACGACCCATTGTTGTTGAACATCTGATTCCCTCCAGTGGTGGGGTTCGTGCTGACGAGGTGCCCCAGGTCGGACCTGCGAAGATCCTTGGCGTACGCAACCCCGCTGAGCATGCGTGCTCATTCGATCATATTTCGCGGGCTGGGATGCGTATCCGCTCCGGATGATTCTGCCGCCGGCCTAATCGGCGAGACTCAGTCTTCCGGAGACTCTGCGCCGCGCAGGCACTGCGTTAGGAGGTGAAGCTCCGTCCTTGGCGGGGAGGGCATCGCGGCTCCGGCCGGGGACTGGTGATCTTGACAACGCCGCGGGTGCGGCAACGCCACCACCGCGGTCAGCGACGCCCGCCGCGCGCAGGCCAGCTGATCCAGGTGCGGCCACCGACCCAGCACCGCCTTCGCGGTGGCCAGTGACCCGGCAAATGCCGTCCACACATCCGGGAACGCCCCACCGGGCCAGCGAGACCAACCGCCGCCAACAACGATTCGCGTCGATCACCGCCGAAGCCCTGCGGGTCACCGCCCGGCGCAACGCCAACTCCGCCGGCGAGGGCAGCACCAGCCGTGGCAGATCGAAGACCTCATCGGCCCGGGCCAACACGTCGGCATCGATCACATCGGACTTGTTCTTCCCGCTGATCGCCCCCCGGAGCCTCGCCGAGTGCCGGGTCCCGACCAACGCGAGGCGACCCCCGCCGCTGGACAGCGATAGAGCCAACGGCAGCCACGTCATCGACGTCGGCTCCGCCACCGCGACCACCCCCGGATACCGGGCCAGCCGGTGCTCAGTGATCGCAATCCGGCCAGCGTGGGCTGCAGGCTGAACCGGCCCGTCCTACCTCCCCTGGGCATCGGTGCCGCACCAGTGCTGCATGGCCGACGGGCAGCTACACCCAGACGGCTCAGACGCGGAGAACCCCATGCCCAGGTACTCGCTGAACACCGGTCGCGGTGCGCGGGTCGGTGCGCGA
>CAWEHO010000016.1:0-332689 GCA_963808905.1 uncultured Actinomycetota bacterium | reverse complement strand
GGGCCTCTATGTTGCAAGCCCTGTGGGGGACGTATCCCAGGTGTGTGAGGTGCTTGGGGGTACGAGTGGGGGTACGTTGCTGAGAGGTGGGTGTGGTCGAACGCCGCAGCGAAGAGCAGAGTTCGAGGCTGGAAGCTTTGCCACGCAGCTTGCCTTCAGGCAGTCAGTCGTGCCTCATTTGCGTCGACCGCACCCACTCCCGCCGCGATCGGCCAGGCTGGCCAAGTATGCCGGTCGGGTGCGGCGGCGGCGTCCGTGGCGTCGTGGCGCATGGTGGCGAACACGATGTCGGACAGTCGCCGTTTCAAGCAGCGCAGGGCTTCGCGTTTCGTCTTGCCGGCGGCCCGTTTGCGTTCGTAGTAGGCGCGGCCTTCGGTGTCGCCGCGGATCTGGGTGATCGCGATCGTGTAGAGGGACCGGTTGAGCTGCCGGTTCCCGCCAGGGTTGAACCGGTGTCGGACGGTGCGGCCGGACGAGGCGGGCAGCGGTGCGGTGCCGTTCGCGGCGGCGAACGCGTTCCGGTTCGGGTAGCGGCGGATGTCGACGACTTCGGCGATGAACCGGGCCGCGACCAGCGGGCCGACGCCGTACAGGTCGGTCAACGTGGTGTCGGCGGCGGCGACCATTCCGCCGATCTGCCGCTTCAGGTCTGCGGCCTCGGCGTCGATGGCGATGACCCGTTCGAGGCGGCGTCGGCACAAGGTGGCGCGGATGCTGGTGTCGTCGCCGATCAGCTCGAGCGCGGCCCGGACCCGGGCGCGGGTGGTCAGGATCGGGATCTGGTGCTGGTAGCCGGGTCGCAGACCGCCCAGCTCGGCGTGGGCCCGGTTGACCAGGGCGCCGCGTTCACGAACCAGGTCCTCGCGGTAGTCGAGCAGGGCGCGCAGATCCGCCGCGGCGCCGACGGTGAGCCGGACCGGCGGCAGCTGCTGCTCGCGGGCGGTGATCCGGGCGATCGCTAACGCGTCGACCGGGTCGGTTTTGCCTTTGCCGAGCTGGCCGCGGCGCTCGCGTGAGGTCATCAACGTGGGCACCTCGACCACGGTCGCCGGCCTGTCGGGCTGCCAGCACACACCAGGTGAACGGCGACCGCGCGGCCGAAGCTGCCTGAGCCTTCGATCCCCACCCGCTGGACGTGGTGGGTGTCGAACATGTCGATGAGCTGGACGAAACCACGCTCGGTGTTGGGCACGTCGCCGCCGGCGACGAGCCGGCCGGCCTCGTCGACGACCGCGACGGCGAGGGTATCTTTGTGGGTGTCTATTCCGGCGATCACGACGGTCACCTCCTGTTCGGTGTGACCGCTGGGCCGGCGACGCGCAAGCACTCTGGGGCGGCCATATTTGCTGTCGCGCTTTGGCCCAAGCCTCTATCGGGCGTCTTCGCCGACCGTCACCGCCACCGGGAGGCAGCCATCGTCAGAGCCTCACCACCGCTGGCGGGCAGCATAAGGTTGAGCCTTCCCGGTGACGTCGCGGGCTCCCGCACATCGCAGGAGCAAGCCGAGCATCCCAGAGTGGGCCCCTATGTCAACGGCTCGCGGGTCGCTGGATTCACTCCCTGCTTGTCTAGGGGTGAGAATCCGGCGGGGTATGTGGTCGGTACTCTCCTGGGAGGTGGGTGTGGTGGAACGCCGCAGCGAAGAGCAGGGTGTTGAGGCTGGAAGCTCTGCCACGCAGCTTGCCGTTAGGCAGTCAGTCGTGCCTCTTTTGCGTCAGCCGCACCCACCCCGTCTAAGGACGGAACTGTTTTTCGGGCCGGGTCGCGCCGTGTGCGACGGTTTGGGCTACCCCTCGAGCGGCGGGTTCAGGCGGCGATGCTGAGAGTGGGGGTTCGCTGCGCAGCGTTGGCGAGGTCGGCGCGCAGCGTGCGGTAGATCAGGTCAGAGAGCCGTCTTTTGAGGCAGCGGAGGGCTTCGCGGCTGGTTTTGCCTTCGGCTCGTTTGCGCTGGTAGTAGGCGCGGCCTTCGGTGTCTGCGCGGATCTGGGTGATCGCGATCGTGTAGAGCGCGCGGTTGAGCTGCCGGTTGCCGCCGCGGTTCAGCCGGTGTCGCACGGTTCGCCCCGAGGATGCCGGGATGGGTGCGGTTCCGTTGGCGGTGGCGAAGTGGTGCCGGGTGGGGTAGCGGCGGACGTCGAAGACGTGGCCGATGATGGTGGCCGCAACGACCGGGCCGACCCCGTAGATCTCAGGCAGCGTGCTGCCACTGGCCTTGACCAGGGCGTCGATTTGGATCCGCAACTCAGCGAGCTGCTCGGTGAGGGTCAGCATCCGCGTCCAGCCGGCTCCGAGTCACCGCGGCCCGGACACTGTCGTCGCCGCTCAGCAGCTCCAGTGCGGCGTGCAGGTGCGCCATGTTGGTCAGGTGCGGCAGCTGGTGCTGGTAGCCGGGCCGCAGCCACAGCAGATCGGTGTGGACCCGGTTCGCGGTGGCGGTGCGTTCGTTCACCAGCTGGTCGCGGTACTCGGTGAGCACCCGGAGATCCGCGGCGTGGCCGGTCATCGGACGGACCGGCGGCAAGGCATCCTCGCGGGCGGTGATGCGGGCGATCGCGACCGCGTCCACCGGGTCGGTCTTGCCCTGGCCGGGTCGGCTCAACCGTTCCCGCGAGGTCATCAGCGGCGGCACCTCGACCACGTTCACGTCCCGCTCGAGCAGGTAGATCGCGGCCGGCCAGCCGAAGTTGCCGGACCCTTCGATGCCCACCCGCACCACGTTGTGGCTGCTCAGCAGGGCCAGCAGTCGGACGTAGCCGCTGTCCTGGTTCGGCAACTCGAGTTGCCTGACGACCCGTCCGGCGTGGTCGATCACGGCCACGGCGAGGGTGTCCTTGTGCGTGTCAACGCCTGCGAACATCCGGTCTTCTCCATCCCATCCAGGTGTTCCGCGGCCGGGCAGAGCGCAGGCATCTCAAGGGGATACATGGCGTTCCCCCACGCCCCTATCGAGCGTCAACAGCCCAGACGAGCCGCCGCCGGGAGGCACCCACTACTCAGAGCCTCGGGCATGCCGGGCAGCAAAAGGTTGAGCCTTCCCGACGGCGGTGCGGACCCCGACGACGTCGAGGCACCAGCCATCCTCACCTGAGATGCATGAGGTGTGTGGCACATCGGATTTTGAAATCGGCTAGGGGTACGTGAAACAGGTCGAGATCGTCGGTGATGACCGCTCGAGTCGTCGGCAGCGGCTTAGGGCTGAGTGAAGGGCCGGTGTCGATAAGGGAGATGTGATGAGTCAGCAGTCGGTGAGGCAGGCGGCGCGGCGCTCAGCGTTAGATGCCCAGGCGGTACTGCGCAAAGAACGGGCCGACCGGGAACGCCGACTCGAAGGGTGGCCGAGGAAGTAGTCCCGGTTGTGGTAACCGATCTTGGTGATGATGGGATGCATGGCCGAGACCTGCGTGATATGCGGCGCGTAGATGATCAACTCGCCGCCGTCGGCGACAATCGGCTCCAGCTTGTAAAAACCCTTAGCCGCCGTCCAGATGTCTTCGTACTTGGTGGGCATCATCGACAGCCCGGGGTGGTACGGGCGGTCAAGGTAGGTGACTAGGTCTCGGCTGAGATTCCCGCACAGAACTCCCACGCGTCCTCAGGGGTGCCGAATGCGGCCGCATGAAGCGTGTCAGTTCCGGAGGCTCTCTTGCTCGGCTGCCACAGTGGGGGACGCACGTCTTGCGGCGACCTTCATGCCCACGGCGATCTTCTGCGGTTCCGGCTGTTCCTCGACCGATTCGGTCTCGAACAGCAGCCACACCGCTCCCAGTGGGGGGATCGTAACCGGTGCGGAGGCCGGGTACCCATGCGACGGCACCGGTTTCGCTACCACCTGGCCGAGGTTCCCGTACTCCCCGGTCCCGTCGTAGTGAGCGGCGTCGGTGTTGAGGATCTCCTTCCACACCCCATCTTCGGGAAGGCCGATCCGATGGTCGGGCCGCGGCTCGGTCGAGAAGTTCACCAGGCAGGCGATGATCTGCCCCTCGCCGTCGTAGCGCAGGTAGGAGAAGACGTTTCCGCCGCGATCATCAGCGTCGATCCAGGAGAAGCCTGCGGGATCGTTATCTAAGCAGTACAGGGCCGGATTCTCGCTGTAGATGGCGTTTAGATCCTTGATCAGCCGCTGGACGCCGCGATGGCCCACTTGCCCGATTCATCCCAGTCCACACCCCGCTGCTCGCTGAACTCCCGGCGCTGACCGAAGTCTGTACCCATGAACAACAGCTGCTTGCCCGGGTGAGACCACATGAACGCGTAAAAGGCACGCATGGTCGC
Source organism: uncultured Actinomycetota bacterium (assembly GCA_963808905.1). Classification (GTDB taxonomy): domain Bacteria; phylum Actinomycetota; class Actinomycetes; order Propionibacteriales; family Propionibacteriaceae; genus Microlunatus. Next base: position 328,417 of record CAWEHO010000016.1, on the reverse strand, counting down.
GAACTTTCGCCATTCATCCCCAGGCGCCCGCTCAAACATCGACCCCTTGCCATGCACAACCTCGTCATGGCTGATCGGCAAGATGAAGTTCTCCGAGTACGCGTACGACATCGCAAACGTCATCTCGTCGTGATGGTACTGGCGGTAGATCGGGTCCTGGCTGTAGTAATGCAGTGAGTCGTTCATCCACCCCATGTTCCATTTGAACCCGAAGCCCAACCCGCCATGCGCCACAGCCCGGGTGACGCCCGGCCACGAGGTCGACTCCTCGGCAATAATCATCGTGCCCGGCTCACGCCGGTAACTGTGGGAGTTGACCTCCTGAAGCAGCGCGATCGCCTCGAGGTTCTCGTTGCCGCCGTACTTGTTTGGGATCCATTCACCAGCCTTGCGGGAGTAGTCCAGGTAGAGCATGGAGGCGACGGCGTCGATGCGGAGGCCGTCGATGTGGAACTCGTGCAGCCAGTAGTAGGAGTTGGCGATCAGGAAGCTCCTGACCTCGTTCCGGCCGAAGTTGAAGATGTAGGAGCCCCAGTCGGGATGCCAGCCGAGCCTTGGATCCTCGTGCTCATACAAAGCGGTGCCGTCAAAGCGCTGCAGCGCCCACGGGTCGGTGGCGAAGTGGCCGGGAACCCAGTCCATGATCACGCCGATGCCAGCTTGGTGCAGCGCGTCGATGAGGTGGCGGAATTCGTCGGGCGATCCGAGCCGGGAGACGGGCGCGAAATAGCCGGTGACGTGGTAGCCCCACGAGCCTTCGTACGGGTGCTCGGCGACGGGGAGGAACTCGACATGGGTATATCCCTGCCGGCTCACGTAATCCACGAGATCGTCGGCGAGTGCGGAGTAGGTGAGTCCTTTACGCCATGAGCCCAGATGCACCTCGTAGATGCTGACGGGCTCCCGGTACTGTTTCTTTTCCCCGCGGTACCACATCCATTGCTCGTCGCCCCAGACGTAGGAGCTCGTATAGACGATCGAAGCGTTGTTCGGCGACGCCTCGCAGAAGCGGGCCATCGGGTCGGCCTTCTCCCGCTGTGCGCCATCAGCCCCGAGCACCTCGAACTTGTACAACTCACCGCTGCGAACCCCCTCGACGAAGAGCGCCCATACCCCGGTGTCAGGAATCAGCTGCATAGCATGCTGTTCGGAAGTCCAACCGTTGAAGTCGCCGATGACCCCAACCTCGCGCGCGTTCGGCGCCCACACCGAGAAGCGGGTGCCTAAGACCTCGCGGCGGTCGGGGTCTTGCACCGTGGTCTCGATGGCGCCGAGCCGCTTCCAGCACTCGCTGTCATGACCCTCGTTAAATCCCCGGAGATCTTCGCGCGTGAGGTTGCCTGTGGCTGCGACGACTGCCATGCATACTCCTACAGGGCCAGGTGGTCGTATGGGGGTACCTGATGCGAAGACTACTGTGACCGGACTGTTGCGGGTCTGCCGGTGAAGGATGGCTCGCGTTTGGTCTGAAAGGCGGTGATGCCCTCGGTATAGTCCCCAGTGCGGGTGGCCTCGCCTGGGCGTCGGCCTCCGTGGCGAACACAGCGTCAAAGCTCAGGGCGGCGTCGGTGATGCGATGCGTGATCCGCTTCGACAACCGGAACGCCTGTGTCGTGCCCGCGGCAAACCCGTCTGGCGACGGCCAGCGTCTCGTCGAGCAGCTCGTCCTCCGGCACCGCTCGGTTGACTAGATCCCACTCCGTAGCCTCGGTGCCATTCAGCAGTCTGCCGGTGTAGATGAGTTCCAGAGCGCGATGTTCGCCGACTCGATGGACCAGATGATGGTGGCCGCCGCTGTCGAGAACGGCGCCAATGCGAGCGAACGGTGATCCGAGCCGGACGCTGTCGGCGGCGATCGTGACGTCGCAGGCTAGCGCGATTCCGAGGCCGACGCCAAGGCAAGCGCCGTGTACGGCGGCGAACGTCGGCAGGTCGAGGTATCGGATCCTGCTGAAGAGAGGGTTGAAGGTGTCGGCCAGGATTGACTGAGCGTCTTCAGTGGCAGGCTCGGCGTCCGAGAGGTCGCGACCCGAGCAGAATGCTTTTCCTTCGCCGGACAACACCAGCGCCCGGGCGGTGAAGTCGACCTGGTCGAGCAGCTCATGCAGCTAGGCGACGTCCTCGGCGTGCAGGGCGTTCCGCACTTGCGGCCGGTTGAGCCGCACATAGGCTAGCCCGTCGGCAACCTCGAGAAGCGCGCTCGGCTCGGTCACCTCCGTATTTCCCGGCGGGCCTCGATGAATCGGAACCGCTCGGCGACGAACGCCGCGTCGGCGTAGCAGGCGGTCGCAGCCGGGTTCGCGCCGGTGGCGTGGAAGTCGAGAATGCCACGGTCTAGCAGATCCGCCGAGCGTTCCGGTGGAACCAGCACCACACGGGCGCCGCGGCGCCGGAACCAGGCGGCCAGCGGCGCCCAGGCGTTGCGGGCGGGCTCCATCACCACCAACACCTCGGCCGGGTCGGTGCCGTCGGGCAGCATCGACCACAACCGGGCCAGATCCTGCGGCGTGGTGTGGAATCGACGTCCGGTCCAGATAAACCGGCCCTCCTCATCGGCGAGGCTGACCTGATGCGCGGCTCGACATGCGATGTCGATGCCCAGGCGAAGCGGAATGGTGAACTCCCAAATCAGAGACGACGTTAGAAACTGTCGACTGCCCGCCGGTCGCTCCGAGGCTTCGAGAACCGTTTCGCCAAACCCAGATCGCCCAAATCCTCGGCTAGGCCGGCGGGGGTTGGGTGACGCCATTCGCCTTCGACCTGAGGGGTGCGGGGCTCTGGCTAGAGGGCTCGGCGTTGAGCGACCAGGGGGCACAGGAAGGGGTCTTTGCCGCGTAGTCCGACGCTGTTGAGGTAGCCGATGACGATGCGGTAGGACTGCCAGAGCGTGGTGCGGGTGTAGGGGACGCCTTGGGCGGCGCAGTAGGCGGCGACCAGCGGCTGCGCTTTACGCAGGTAGGGTCGCGCCATGGAGGGGAACAGGTGGTGCTCGATCTGATAGTTCAGCCCACCCATGAAGATCGACATCAGCGGTCCGCCGCTGATGTTGCGGCTCATCAGGACCTGGCGGCGGAGGAAGTCCAGCTTCAGCTTGGGCGACACCAGCGGCATGCCGATGTGGTTGGGCGCGAATGAGGAGCCCATGTACAGGCCGAACACGGCCAGCTGGACAGCGAGGAACGCGACCGCCTTCCCCGGCGGAAGCACGAGGAAGACCAGAGCAGCGAATCCTGCGAGTCGGAAGGTGAGGAAGCTGATCTCGACCCAGCGACGCTGAATCTTGGCCCGGACTGATCACCCGGCGGATCGCCTCGTGGTGCATCGAGAGTCCGAGCAGCAGCAAGATCGGGAAGAAGTACCAGCCCTGATGGGCCACCAGCCACCTCATCAGCCGGCTGCGCTGCTTGGTTGCTTGTGCGGGCGTGAGAGCGATGGCAGTCAATGCGATGTCGGGGTCGGCTCCCACCTTGTTCGGGTTCGCGTGGTGGCGGTTGTGCTTACGCTGCCACCAGCCGTAGCTGATGCCCGACCAGCAGGTTCGCGATGATCAGGCTGACCCAGTCGTTCCACCGGCCGGACTTGAAGATCTGACGATGCGCGGCGTCATGACCTAAGAACGCGATCTGGGTCATCACAACCGCGAGGACTCCGGCGTTGGCGAGCTGCCACCAGCTGTCGCCGATCCAGATGAAACCCACCACCCAGGCGGCCAGGATGAGCACGGCACCGATCAGCTTGGCCCAGTAGTAGCCGTAGCGGCGGCGCATCAGTCCCATCTCGTGGATGCTGCGGGTCAACGCGGTGAAGGAACTACCGGACCTGTCACGGCTGGGCGACGGGGGCGCGGCAGTCGGCGGTGAGGTGACTGGTGAGCCAGGACCGGGGCGGTCCAAACTTGCGGGACGTGTGAGGACGGAGGTCATGGTGAGATAACCGGTCGAAGCGGATAATCCCGATGTGTCCTGGGCGGGAGCATGATGCTCGTCGAGCCGCGGCATGTATGTGAACGGCGGCTTCGGCCCCTAGGCCGGCTGCGACATCCAGCTTCCCAAGTTTACTGCCGAGCCGCCGAATAAGCGCTTCGGTCGCACTGCCGAAGCACCAAGCACAGGGTCCCGGCGAACCGCGGTTGACGCCAGCTCACCACCCTGCGCGAATGTCACTCGATCGGGTTGGCGGATGACCCTTCGATGCTGACTGGATGGGACCGCTCCCCCGAGCCGGCGAGTGTCATGATGCTTGGCCGGTGACTATCGTGCGGAGGAGGCGGTCCAGCGGGGCGACATGCCCATTCAAGGCTCGGCCCATGTCTGGGCCGCAACGAGCAGCGCGCGCTTCGCATGAGAGTCATCGATCACGCGCTGCGGCGACCAATGGTCGACGAGGTCCTCCTGCGCTTCCGTCAGGCCTGACTCTGACGACAGGCCCGCCCAGCCGAAATGGTGAACCTCGGATGGCTGCGCGGCAGCCGCCATAGCCTCGAGACGGTCAAGGTCCTTGAGCAACCATTGGATCCAGGCAGCACGATCCCGCATCACGACAGCTTGCACAGGCGAAGGTTTAGCATCATTCCGGGCGATCGGCCGGGTCCTCGGTCTGGCCATGCTGCTGGCGGATCTTGCGGCCAGCGGCGAGGTCCTGTTGCCGTTGCGCCGACCTCTTCCGGCTCCCGCGCGTGTCGCGCGCCGGCAGTTGGACGTGCCGTTCCGCTACCACGCCGGCCTGCAACTCGCGGGCCCGTTCGATCTCGGCGTTCAGCTCCGCGCCCAGCAGGACGGCGGTGTTGGTGAGCCACAACCAGACCAGGAAGACGATCGCGCCGGCCAGCGACCCGTACGTGGCGTCGAAGTTAGAGAAGTTGGCGACGAAGAGGCCGAACAGGGCGGAAGCCGCCAGCCACACCACGGTGGCGAGCACCGCGCCCGGGCTCAGCCAGCGGAATCGGGGCTGCCGGACGTTCGGGGTGACGTAGTACAACAGCGCGATCACCATGCCCGTAATCGCGACCACCACGGGCCACCTTACGATGGTCCACACCCGCACGGCGGTTGACCCGAGGCCGAGCACATCCCCGAGCGCCCGGGCGAGCGGCCCGGAGATCAACAGCAGCAGGACCGCGCACAGACACAGCACGCCGAGCACCAGAGTCACCAAGATCATCAGCGGCAGCAGCTTCCAGATCAGGCGACCCTCGGCGATGTCGTAAATCTGGTTCATCACGCGGCCGAAAGCCGTCACGTAGCCCGACACGAACCACAGGGCCCCGAGGATGCCGAGGACCAGGGCAAGATTCGCTCGTGGCGTCTGGATGAGCCCTTCGACGACGGGTTGGAGGATGCCCAGCGCCGAGGCCGGAACCACCTGCCGAGCCAATCCGAGGATGGTCGCGACCGACTCCGGGCCCTGACCCAGCACACCGAGCAAAGAAATAACGGCAATCAGGCCGGGCAGCACCGCGAGGACCGCGTAATAGGTCAGGCCCGCGGCGAGGTCGAGGCAGTCGTCGCGGAGGAACTCGTGCAGCGTGCGCCGGGCCAGGTACCGCCACGAATGGGGGCTGATCTCTCGCAGTGTCGACGGTTTCAGGGCGTCGTCAGGCTCGGACCGCTGGCCAGCATCCACCCGAACGATTCTGGCTCATCAGCACCCAGGACGAGGCCGGGATGCATCTGCGTCGACGCTGCCTGACTACAGCGTCGGACCCGATCGGGCATTTGATGCACGGTACGATTCCCGGTCGCCGAGGCACGGCACCGGACCTGCGGTACTGCTCGAGGCGCTACGATGTCTCGGTCCGGAGCGCGCACAATCCAATCGCCGGGTACATCATCACGGCAGTCGCGTAGCTCGGCGTTGAACTCCGCGGCCTGGGGTCGGTCTCGCTCGCAGAATGACGGGTTGCTTACCAATCTGCTTACCAATCGGTCCGTTTCCCGTGGGACAGAGGCGCACATTAGCGACCGTTCGCCACGCTCACGACCCGGCATTCGACGCAGCGGGCTGTCGATGGCATGGAAGCGGTCAGTGTGTCAACGGCAACTGAAAATTGATCAGTTGTCGGCAATCGAAAATTGACCAGGTCGTCAGTGTGGGTCGGCTGTGGGGACGCGGCCGAGGTCGCGGTTGCGGAGGCGGTAGCTGTCGCCTTTGAGGGCGACAACGTCGGCGTGGTGGACGAGTCGGTCGATCATGGCGGCGGCGACGACGTCGTCGCCGAATACCTCTCCCCAGCGGCCGAACTGCTGGTTGGAGGTGACGATCAGGCTGGCGTGTTCGTATCGGGAGGCGACGAGCTGGAAGAACAGGTTCGCCGCTTCGGCCTCGAAGGGGATGTAGCCAACCTCATCGACGACCAACAACGGATACCGGGCGAGCCGGATGAGCTCAGTTTGCAGCCGGCCGGCGTTGTGAGCCTCGGCGAGCCGGTCGACCCATTGGGAGGCGGTGGCGAACAGTACCCGGTGACCGGCCTGGCAGGCCCGGATGCCCAGCCCGGTCGCGAGATGGGTCTTCCCGGTTCCGGGTGGGCCGAGGAAGATCACGTTCTCCTTGCCGGTGACAAAGTCCAAGGTGCCCAGGTGCAGGATCAGGTCGCGTTTCAGTCCGCGGGCGTGGTCGAAGTCGAACTCCTCAAGGGTCTTGCGGCCCGGGAACCGGGCGGCGCGGATCCGGCTTTCGCCGCCGTGCGCGTCTCGGGCGGCAACCTCGCGTTGCAGGCAGGCGACCAGGAACTCCTCATGCGACCAGGCCTCGGCCCGCGCCCGCTCAGCCAGCCGTGCCGCGCTGTCGCGCAGGGCAGGCGCTTTCAACGCCCGGGTCAAGAACGCGATCTCGCTCGCCGCGTCCTTCATGTGGGTGCCGGCCGTCATCCTGCGACCACCTCAGCCTCGCCCAGGCCGAGGGCCAGGTCGTAGTCACTGAGCCGCCGCTGCTCCACCTCCAGCTCCCCCGGTAGCAACACCACGGTCAACCGGTTACGACGTAGCTGGTCGGCGGCCTCGCGGTGCGCCGGGTCGGTCAGACTTTGATGTTTGGCCCAGATCCGGGGATGGTCAGCGACAAGCCGGCCCTCACACCACACGCGCACCCGATCCAGGTCGGCGTGCAGTTCGACCCGGCGGCCGATCGCGGCCGGGTGCACGGAGTAGTCGTTGCCGTCCAGCCGCAGATAGTGGTCCCTCGGCAGCCGGGTCGATGACCGCCAGCCGGTGACCGGCGGCACCGCCGGCAACGACAGCATCGCCTGCCGGTCACCATCCAGCCGATCGACCGGCCGGCAGCCCAACACGCGGTGCCGACGTTGGTTGGCGCGCTCCAGGAACCCGCACAGCTGGTTGTTGAAGTCCGCCGGTGACGCGAAGGTCCGACCAGGCAGAAAGGACCGCTCCAGATAGTCATGAAACCGCTCGACCAAGCCCTTGGCTTCGGGATCAGCCGGCTTGCAGATCTGCACCTTCGCCGCGAGAGTGCCGCGGAACTCCTGACAGGCCTGGGTCAGCTCCATCCGCTTCCCCCGCCAGCGGCCGACCGCGCCCTCACCGTCCCACACCAGCACCCGTGGCACCGCCCCCAGTTGGGCGATGAGCCGCCACCAGCCGGCATATAGGTCCTCCGCCGACCGGGACGGCACCAGCACCGCCGAGGAGAACCGGGAGTAACCCAAGACCATCGTCAGCACCGGCAGTAGCTTCGCCGCCCGGGACTGGCCGAAGCCGACCGGCAGGCAGATGTCGGGGAACCAGAAATCGCATTGGGCGATCTCCCCGGCCGCATAGACGGTGCGGCCGGCCGGGTCCGGCGGCAGATACACCGGCCGCAACTCCGCCACCCGGCCACTCAACGTCCGAATGCCATACGGCCAGCCGACCCGCTCCGCGATCACCGTCGCCGGCATCGTCGGGACCGCCTTCAACAACTCACGGATCCGTGGCTCGAACCCATCCACCCGCGACCCGGCCGGCGCCCGCTCATACCTGGGCGGGCCGTCGCTGGCCAACGCCGCCTTCACCGTGTTCCGCGAACAGCCGACCACCCGGGCGATCTCTGAGATCGAGACCCCCTCCGACCGCCGCAACCTGCGGATCTCCGCCCAGTCCTCCACGATCAGCACCCGATCCCTCCCCGGCTCGACTCCAGCCAGAGTCAGCGGGAAGCTGGTCAATTTTCAGTTGCCGCACCGTGGTCAGTTTTCACCTGCCGTCGACACAGTGGACTCGTCGCGGGCGGGACCAGAGATCCAAACCGCGCCGCCTCGCTCGTGAAGCGCATATCAAACTCGTGGCCGATCTCTAGACGGCAGCGCTGACGGCAAGCGCGTGACATTAACGCGCACCTTGGTGACTGGCTGAGGACGTTCCCGGACCGAGCATGGATCTGTGCGGACGCCATGCCCGCGCCCTTTAGTGCGCGGTCGCGGATCGCGGCTCAGCTAAACGCATCGCAGCGCCGATGCGGACGGCGGATTTGCCGACGAGCGATGGCGACTGCAGCCTGGGTGACCGCGGTGGGAAAGAGATCGCTTGAGCGCCGACGGGCTCACGAGGCCCCTTGCAACAAGTTTTTGCAGAGAGTGACCGCCACCAACGGCTGCCCACCTTCGGAAGTCTGTGGGGATTCGCAGCGGCACCGGTTATCCACAGGCTCGGCGGTGAACCAGCCATCTGTCCGACCGGTCTGGCTAGATAGGAGCCGTCCAGTGCCTGAGAGTAGAAGGTTCGATCGGGGCTTCGACCTGCGACCCACCGACGCATCCGGAGGGGAAAGGAAGATGATCATGGGCAAGAAATCGATCGAGCGGCTGATGACTCTGCCAGAGTTGTCCGAGATGCTCGGTGTTCCGATCGAAACGCTGTATGGGTGGCGACACCGAGGCGAAGGACCGGTCGGGTATCGGATCGGCCGTCACGTCCGCTACCGCCGCGCGGCAGTTGAGGAATGGCTGGAGATGCAAGCCGACCGTCGCGACCAGATGGGTTGGTGGGACCGTGGCGTACATCGAACGCCGCCAGCTTGAGCAGCGAGACAAGTCGGGGCGCATGAGATCGGTCGTCCGCTACAAGGTGCGCTACCGCGATGCGGCCGGCAAACCGCACAGCGAGACTAAACGTCGCCTCGTCGACGCGGAACGCCGAAAAGCTGAGATCGAGCTCGACGTCGGCAGCGGACTGTGGCGCGATCCCCGTCGTGGTGAGATACGACTCGAGAAGTGGGCCGCCGAGTGGATCCAGACCCGGCACGACCTCAGGCTGACCACCCGCACACGACTCGAGATCACGCTGAAGGTGCAGGTGTTGCCCAGGTTCGGCACCACCCCGCTGGTCAGGATCACCAACGCGGCGGTTCGAAGCTGGGTGGCGGAGATGCTAGCCGCCGGCCTCTCCCCCTCCACCATCCGCAAAGCCGTCTTCGCGCTTCGCCAATGTCTCGATGCGGCGATTGCTGACAACCGACTGGCGATCAACCCAGCGATCAGCGTGCCGCTGCCTTCGGAGCCACTTAAGCCGCCGCGATTCCTCTCCCAGTCGGAGGTGGAGCAGCTGGTCGACGCCATGCCCGACAAGTACAAAGCCATGGTGCTGGTTGGTGCCTACGCTGGTCTGCGCTGGGGTGAGGCGGCTGGCCTGACCAGGGCCAGCATCGACGTCCTGCGGTCCCGCATCACAGTCGCCAGCACAGCCGTTGAGGTGCGCGGTCACGTGACCCTCGGTAACGAGCCGAAGACTTCCCGCTCCAAGCGCACGGTTCCGGTGGCCCGGTCGGTGATGCGTCGACTGGAGGAGCACCTCGCGACCTTCGTTGGTCCGGAGTCCGACGCGTTGGTCTTCACGGCCCCGCGGGGCGGTCCACTGGCCCGCAGCCTGTTCAGTCGCCGCGTCTGGCAGCCGGCCGTCATCCGTGCTGGGATCCCCAGCATCACCTTCCACGGCCTGCGGCACAGCTTCGTGGCGATCCTGGTGGCCGCTGGCTGCAACGTCCGGGAGGTCTCGGAATGGGCCGGCCACAACAGCGTCGCGTTCACCCTGACCCGATACGGAGGCCTCTTCGAGGACGGTTCGGAGGCGGCTGTAGACCGGCTGGACGCGCTGCTGGGAGGCGGCTCGAAGGACTCAGACAACGTGCTTCCGCTGGACAACCGGAAACTGAGGTGAGTCCCGAAAGAGTCCCCGAGCCGATTCTTACGGCTGGGCCAGGACCAACAGGAGCACTCCGAAGAAGCATTTAGGCTAGTCAGAGGCATCTTTCGAGGGTGGGCCTAAGTGGACTTGAACCACTGACCTCTGCCTTATCAGGGCAGCGCTCTAACCGACTGAGCTATAGGCCCGAACCTGTTGAAGACACCCACGTGGACGCAAACCGCAAGGCTAGCTGATCTGCGGCGACCGCCTCAAATCTGTTGCGGCGTACGCGATGACGGACCTCCGCAAACCCTGCCCTGCATAGCTTGCTGGCGGTCTACACATGTTGCAACCCGTGCAGCCCGTTTGCAACCTGCGTGCACGTAGCCCGCGTGCGGGCGTGATCAGTCCTCGGCGAGGGTGATCTCGAGACCGCCGAGCATGGTGGCGGCCAGGTTGTACAAGAACGAGCCAAGCGTCGCCAGCGCTGTGAAGATCACCACGTCGACGCAGGCGATGAGGGCCGTGACGCCCATCACCTTCTGAGTGTTGATGTACTCCTGGATCCGGAACGGCGTCGTGTCGCCTGGCGTCGAGACCACGCTCCGGACGATCTCATTGAGCGAGTCAAAGAGCTGAGAGGTGCTCAGGACTGCCCAGATCGAATACATGCTCGCCACGAGCATGATGCCGGCCGCGATCGAGAACAGGAAGGAGGTCTTCATCACCGACCAAGGGTCCAACCGCGACAGCCGGAGCCGCGCCTTACGGGTTCGCCGAGCAACGCCAACCTTGGGCTTTGCGCCGTGATGGTCCTCGGTCGCGACGATCCCTGCAACAGCGGGGACGGCGGGATTGGTTTGCGTCGCTGCGTCCCTGAGCGCCTGAACTGGCGCCGGCAGCGGGAATGCCCCAGGAGCCCCAGGCGGAGGCTGGACTGCTGGCACCCGGGTCTGTGGCGCGTGCGGAGGAGCCTGAGTTGGCCGGGCACCGCCAGTAACGGGAGGCGTACGTCCGGTCGCGTCATCGGTACGAGCCGTCGGTTGTGGGACGGCCGGCTGTCCCGCCGGGGCCTGCGGACGCGCCTGGGTTGTCGCGGCAGCGGTCAATCCGGCAGCAGCGGCTACTCCAGCGCCGGCCGCGGGCGCGGGCGGGGTCCCAGGTTGCGGTTGCACCTTTCCGGGTTGCGGTTGAGCCGTTCCGCCCTGTGCTGTTCCAGATTCGGGTCGAACCGATGCAGGCTGGGCTGTTCCAGGATGTGCGGTTCCAGGATGTGCTGTCTCCAGGATGCGGCTCAATTGGCGCCTGCGTTGAAGTCCTACCTGTCGCCGCAGTCGCCCCACCGGTCGTGGGCGGTGGCGTAGCAACGCCGGTCGAAGGTGCCGACGGGGTGCCAGAGTTGTCTTCAGACCACTCAGCCTTCTTGCCAAACCCTAGCCGCGCGAACAGCGATTGCTTGGGTTGTGGTGGCGGCGGCGGATCCCAGACCGGAACGGCAGTTTGAGCTCCCTGCCAGGCAGTGGGCGCACCGGGAGCCGTTGGGCTGCTCGGACTGGTGGTTCGAGGTTGATTTTGGGTGGAGGCGGCCTTGGCTGCCTGGCCACCGGCCTTGGGCTGTGTTGGCGGCTGAGGTGCCGGCTGTGCGGGCGAAGCCTGCTTAGCTTGCGCCGACGGACTGCTCACGGAACCCTCTGGCCGCGAGCCGGTGCCTGGCTCTGGGCGAGCAGAACTCCCGGGCGATCCCGGACCGCCTCGCCCGGCCGCTGCTGCGCTGGTACGCCCGGCCGCGAGCTGCTCTTCACGAGGGTCCTTACTCTGGCCGTTCGGGCTCTTTTGCTCTGGACCTGACGGCTTCGAACCGCGAGCGTTGGCAGGCTGACCAGCCGGCCTCCGGTCCTGCGGGCTGGTCGGGCTGACTTGAGATGACTTGTCCGGCCCACCGGCTGTCCGCTCCTGAGGCGGTCTGACCTGAGGGTTCGGTGTCTGGTTCTGAGAGCCGTTGCCGTTGGCCTGGTCCTGCGGACCGCGTGCTGCCGGCTTCTCCTGAACGCCTTGACGAGCCTGCACACCCGCCTCCTCACGGCCTTGGACAACCGTCTCAACAGGGCGCGCGGAAGTAGGACCCTTCGGTGCCTGGGCGGATGGCTGCTCCGCGTTGCCTCTACTCACCGTCATCCTCCTGGACCCCCGGACCTTCGGTTACCACGTGTGGGGTCACGGGTCACCCTTCTGCTCCCGACCCGAGCGACGAATTCTCCTCGGCCACGCTCAGGGCCGAATTCGAATCATCACCCGCAGCAGTCTCGCCTGCAAGTCGTGCCGCTTCTGCAGTTGTCTCAGGATTCAGAGCAATCACCACAACCGAGTCGTTGTCGCTCACCCCAACAAACCTGACTCCCATCGTGTCACGCCCCTTGACCGGAACCTCGGCAACGGCGCTACGAGTGATCTGACCACTGGCTTTGATGGCGATGACCTCATCATTGTCGGTCACGACCAACCCTCCGACTAACGAACCGCGATCTTCGTTGAGTTTCATCGCCTTGATCCCGAGTCCGCCGCGGCCTTGCTGCCGGTACTCATCGACATGGGTACGTTTCGCGAAGCCGCCATCAGTCACGGTAAAGACAAAGTGCTCATCCTCCACAGCACCCGCCCGGATGACGGACATCGACAACAGCTCATCTCCAGGGCGGAACTTCATTCCCGTCACGCCGGACGTCGCCCGACCCATCGGCCGCAGTTCGGAATCGTTGGCGGGGAAGCGAATCGAGAGACCCTTACGGGAGATCAGCAATACTTCGTCGTCAGGCCCACAGAGTTCGGCGCCAATCAGCTCGTCGTCCTCGTCGCGGAAGTTGACCGCGATGATTCCGGCTTGCCGGGACGAGTCGTACGCGGGGAGCACCGTCTTCTTCACCAGTCCGCGCCTGGTCGCCAGCAGCAGGTACGGCGCCGCGGAGTAATCCCGGATCGACAGCACCTGTGCGATCCGTTCGTCCGGCAAGAACGAGAGCAACCCGGCGACATGTCCGCCTTTCGCATCCCGGCCCGCCTCAGGGAGCTGCCACACCTTGGCGCGATACACCCGGCCCTTATTGGTGAAGAACAAGATCCAGTGGTGGTTGGTCGTGACGAAGAAGTGCCCGACCTCGTCATCAGTACGCAATGTCGCCCCTCGTACGCCCTTGCCCCCACGCTTCTGCACCCGGTACAGATCGGTGTTGGTGCGCTTCGCATAGCCGCCGCGCGTGATCGTGACGACGACCTCTGAGTCGGGAATCAGGTCCTCGTTCGAAAGATCACCATCGGCGCCGATGATCTCGGTACGACGCTCGTCGCCGTACTTGTCGACGATCTCCGCCAGCTCATCGCTGATGATCTTGCGCTGCCGCTCGGGCCTGGCCAAGATGTCGGTCAGATCGGCGATGATCCGCTCGTACTCAGCCAGTTGATCAATGATGCGTTGCCGCTCCAGCGCCGCGAGCCGGCGGAGCTGCATGTCCAAGATCGCATTGGCCTGCAGGTCGTCAATTTCCAGCAGCGTCTTCAGGCCTTCCCGCGCATCCTCGGTGCTCGGGCTGCGCCGGATCAGGGCAATCACCTCGTCCAGCTGATCGAGCGCGAGGACGAGGCCGCGATAGATGTGAGCGCGAGCCTGCGCATCATCCAGGCGATGTTGCGTACGCCGCTGGATGACCTCGACCTGGTGGGCGATCCAATAAGAGATGAACTGGTCCAGCCGCAGCGTACGCGGCACGTCGTCGACCAGGGCCAGCATGTTGCACCCGAAGGTCTCCTGCAGCTGCGTGTGCTTGTAGAGGTTGTTCAACACCACCCGCGGTTGCGCGTCGCGCTTGAGCACGATCACGAGCCGCTGTCCGGTACGCGCTGAGGTGTCATCCCGGATGTCGGCTATACCGTTGATCTTGCCGCTGGTGACCAACTCGGCGATCTTGAGCGCCAAGTTGTCGGGATTGACCATGTGCGGCAGCTCGGTGACCACCAGTTGGGTGCGTCCGGCTCGATCTTCTTCGATGTCTACCACGGCACGCATGATCACCGAGCCGCGGCCGGTCCGGTATGCGTCCTCGATACCGCGACGCCCGACGATCAATGCGCCATTCGGGAAGTCGGGACCCGGAATGCGCGCGATCGCTTCCTCGAGCAGTTCCTCCCATGAGGCGTCCGGATGCTCCAGGGACCACTGCACCGCCGAGGTGACCTCGCGCAGGTTGTGGGCCGGGATGTTCGTCGCCATGCCGACGGCAATACCGGTCGAGCCATTGACCAGCAGGTTCGGGAAGCGGCTCGGCAGGACGACGGGCTCTTGTTCCTTGCCGTCGTAGTTGGGCTTGAAATCAACCGAGTTCTCGGTGATGTCCCGCACCATTTCCATGGCCAACGGCGCCATCCGGCACTCGGTGTAGCGCATCGCGGCGGCCTTGTCATTGCCCGGTGAGCCGAAGTTTCCTTGCCCCGCCACCAGCGGATAACGCATCACCCACGGCTGCGCGAGCCGCACCAAAGTGTCGTAAATCGCAGAATCACCGTGCGGGTGGTATTGACCCATGACCTCGCCGACGACCCGGGCGCACTTGTTCCATCCCCGATCCGGCCGGTAGCCGCCGTCGTACATCCCGTAGAGGATTCGGCGATGCACCGGCTTGAGACCGTCCCGGACATCCGGCAGCGCCCGGCCCACGATCACGCTCATGGCGTAATCGAGGTAGGACTTCTGGATCTCGTCCTGCAAGTCCACCGGCTCCAGCCGGTCAGTGATCGGCTCCCGTGGCATATCACTCATGAATTAGCGGTCTCCCATTTCGTCCTGTTCGCTCGCGCCCTGTCGTGCCCGGCGCTCGCGTACGAAACTCTTCCATTCTCAGTGCTGGGTTCTGAGACGTCGCTGAGTCTGATGTCGAGCCCTTCCTTCCAGGTTCGGGCGAGGGAATCACGCGCAACGCGAACGCCGTACGGCTCGATGACGATGAGCGACGAACGGCGGATATTTGGATCGGCCGGTCCGGCGCGGTCCCGGGAACAGCCCGAGGAGCGTGGATGGGTCTGGCGGGAGCACCGGAGCTTGCGGAGGTGCGGATGGTTGCGACGAGGGTGGTCGCGGGACCACGCTGGACCGGTTCCGCCGCGCTGCTCGGGCCGCCGTACGAGCGACAGCCTCAGATATCAAGGAACCGCACGTCCTTCGCGTTGCGCTGGATGAACGAGCGGCGTTGCTCAACGTCTTCACCCATCAAGATCGAGAACATCTCGTCCGCGCGCGCGGCGTCGTCGAGGGTGACCTGCAGCAGGATGCGGTTGTTGGGATCCATGGTGGTGTCCCACAGCTGATCTGGATTCATCTCACCGAGGCCCTTGTAGCGCTGAATCGCGTTCTCCTTCGGCAGCCGCTTGCCCTCTTCAGCGCCAGCCCGCAGCAGTGCGTCCCGCTCGGCGTCACTGTAGGCGAGCTCGGCGGCGGCATTGCTCCAGTTGATCTTGAACAGCGGAGGCTGAGCGAGGAAGACATGCCCGGCCTCGATCAGGGGCCGCATGAAGCGGAACATCAAGGTCAGCAGCAGAGTACGGATGTGGGCACCGTCCACGTCAGCATCAGCCATCAGGACGATCTTGTGGTAGCGCAGCTTGGCGATGTCGAAGTCCTCATGAATACCTGTGCCGAGCGCGGAGATGATCGCCTGCACCTCGGTGTTCTGCAGGATGCGGTCGATGCGAGCTTTCTCGACATTGAGGATCTTGCCGCGGATGGGCAGGATCGCCTGGATCCGCGGATCGCGGCCACCGGTGGCGGACCCGCCGGCCGAGTCACCCTCGACAACGAAGACTTCGCACTCCTCCGGATTGGTCGACTGGCAATCACGCAGCTTGCCGGGCAAGCCACCGCCGCCTAGCAGACCCTTGCGGTTGCGTGCGGCCTCGCGTGCCTTGCGCGCTGCGAGACGTGCGAACGCCGCGGCCTGACCCTTGCGGATGATCAACTTCCCCTCGGCTGGGTACTGCTCGAACCAGTCACCCAGCTGCGAATTGACCACCTGCTGCACAAACGACCGAGCCTCGGTATTGCCGAGCTTGGTCTTGGTCTGTCCTTCGAACTGCGGCTCGGCGAGCTTGATCGAGATGATGGCCGTCAGGCCCTCCCGAACGTCATCTCCGGACAGCCGGTCCTCTGGCTTCTTGATCAACCCCCAATTCTCGCCCCACTTGTTGGCGGTGTTGGTAAGTGCTGCGCGGAAGCCCTCCTCGTGGGTACCCCCCTCGTGGGTGTTGATCGTGTTGGCAAAGGTGTGCACCGACTCGGTGTACGAGGCGTTCCACTGCATGGCCACCTCGAGGCTGATGCCGCGATCCGGCCGTTCAGCCTCGAACGCGATCACCGATGGGTTCACCGGCTCTTTGCTGCCGGTCAGGTAGCGCACGTAGTCGATCAGGCCTTCGTCGTAGCGGAAGGTGTCCGCGTACGCGTTCCCCTCCTCGTCCTTATGGTCGGGGCGCTCGTCCACGATGGTGATCGTCAGACCCTTGTTGAGGAAGGCCATTTCCCGCAACCGCGCGGCCAGCGTGTCGTAGGAGTAGTTGGTCGTCTCGAAGATGTCCGGACTGGCGTAAAAGGTGACCGTGGTTCCGGTCTCCTCGTTCGGCTCCAACCGCTCCAGGGGTCCATCCGGCTCGCCGTAGCTGAAGCTCTGGGTCCATCGGTAGCCGTCCCGCTTGACCTCCACGATCAGCAGGGCCGACAACGCGTTGACCACCGATACGCCGACGCCATGCAGGCCACCGGAGACCTTGTAGCCGCCATCACCGAACTTGGCGCCCGCGTGCAGAACGGTGAGCGCCAAGGTGACAGCCGGGATCTTCTCCTTGGGATGCTCTTTGACCGGAATACCGCGCCCGTTGTCAACGACCTGGATCCCGCCCTCGGCCAGGATGCGGACGAGAATGGTGTCGCAGAATCCGGCCAGCGCCTCGTCGACGGCGTTGTCCACCACCTCATAGACGAGGTGATGCAGACCACGCTCTCCGGTTGAGCCGATGTACATGCCTGGCCGCTTGCGTACCGCCTCCAGTCCCTCCAGGACGGTAATCGACTCTGAGTCGTAGGCCCCCGGGTCAATGTGATTGATCACGTTGTTGGCCGCCGGATGAGACCTCGAGTTGAGCGTGGCGGAATCAGCTTGAGTCGGGTTGAGGTCGTCGGGCTGGTCAGAATGCTGCACCGGCGCGGGGCTCCTGTCAGACGTGCGCCGCCCGAACCTCACCTCGTGAACAGGTGACGCAGGCGGCACGCCAAGGTTGTTGTTCGCTTCGTTCCTGATGGTCACATTGACAGATGCGGTGTCCCTTGAGTTTGGGTCCCTTGAGTTTGGATCCCTTGCGTTTGCGTCCCGTGAGACGCGCCTTCTCAGATGGCCTTTCTTGAGCTGCCGAACGAGGGACTCGACCCGTCCTTGTGACCTCGTCAAGTTTAGCGCGCGGACGTAGCTGCCGAGGGCCGCCAGCAGACCTCCGACGGCACAAAAATGCACCTGGAAAGGTCTGCATGGCCTGTCTGCGGCTATGTGAGAGAGCCGAGGAACCCCTGTACACGCCCCACCATGCTGAGGGCGCCGAGAGCCTTTCTACGGAGGTAGCTCCTTCGCGCGCTGCGCCGGTCCTTATGCGCGTCCCCGACCTTGGCGCCTGAGCTTGTCGAAGCGGCGATCAGCGCACGGCTCAGCCGCAACTGCGTGCACCCGCTCGCGCCCGGTGTCGACGATCAGGACCCGGAGCTCGGTCCAAAGCAGCCGAGCATCCCAGGAGGATCCAGGTTCGCGATCAGCCGTACGTGTCCCGCGGACCGCGGCCATCGCGGACAGACCGGAGGCCCTTCTTCCACGACGGTGCGTCAGGACCCAGAACCTTGATCAAGGTGACCGTGCCGTCTCCAAGCTGCTCGTTGAGCATCGCCACGAGCCGCGGTGCCAGGTAACGCAGTTGGGTCGCCCACGCCGTGGAGTCCGCACGGACGGTCAAAACCGTGTCCGCATAGCCCTCGGGATGTGAGTGCGCGGCGTTGGTAGTGCCGACCAACAACGCCCACCGGGCGAGCAGGGTGTGGACATTGATCTCGTTCGTCCAGCCCTTGGTTTCCACCAGTCGCTCGACCGCATCAGCGAGCAGCTTGGGGTCACGATCATCGGCCCGAGCTCCGGATACCTGAGGCCCGACGGGACGAGGTGATCCAGACCGTCGCCGGCGTCGCGCCTGAGCGCCCAGGGATCGCGCGACAGTTTGGGCGAGTTCGAGACCGCTTGGATCGTGCGGGGAGTTGCTCATGCTGAGGCTCGCCCTGCTGAGGCTCATCCTGCTGGGACGGCCCGCTCGGAATACCATCCCGACTCTCCTCCTCAGGCATTGGCTGTCACCTCGCCGCCAGCCACCCGGAAGCGCTGCCCTGCCAGCAGTTCGGGGACGTCGGCACCGACCGCAGCGGTCACCAGCACCTGCTCCGCGACCCGCACCCCGGAAGCCAAGCGCTCCCGGCGTACGGAATCCAGTTCGGCAAAGACGTCATCGAGCACCAGCACCGGTTCTACCCCATCAGCGCGCAGTAAGTGAAAGCTGCCAAGTCTGAGAGCCAGGGCAAATGACCACGACTCACCGTGACTCGCATAACCCTTTGCGGGCAGCATGCCCAACGACAGCACTATCTCGTCACGGTGCGGGCCCACCAACGAGACCCCGCGCTGGATCTCTTCGGACCGCCGCTCGACCATTCCGGCCGCCAGTGCGGCGCTGAGATTGGCTCGGGCGGTCGGCTGTTCCTGCTCGCGAGTCGCGTCGAGGTCTACCGAGGCCCGATACTCCGCAGTGGCGTCGTTGTTCGTCGGCGCGATGTCTGCGTATGCCTTGCTGACGTGCGGCGTCAGGTCAGCCAGGGTCGTCAGCCGTGCCTCGAGCAACTCACCACCCGCCCGTGCCAGGTGGGTGTCCCACACATCGAGCGTCGCTTCGGCAGATTCCATGGAACGCGACCGCGGGGTCGCGCCGGCCGACGAGCCGCCGCGCGGCCGACCGCTGAGCGATTTGAGCAAAGTGTTGCGCTGCCGCAGCACTCTGTCGTAGTCAGCACGTACGCCAGCCATCCGCGGCCAGCGCGTGACGATGAGGTCGTCGAGGAAGCGCCGCCGTTCGCTGGGGTCACCCTTGACGATTGCGATGTCAACCGGCGAGAACACGACCGTACGCAGCACACCGATGATCTCGCGGGCTTGTCGCAGCGGCGAACGGTTGAGCCTCGCCCGGTTGGCCTTGCCCGGGTTGATCTCCAACTCCAGCGTCAGGCGTCGCGGATCGTCCAACCCAGCGCGGACGCCGACGCGCACGATGGCGCGAGCCGTGCCGGATCGCACCAGCGGTTGCTCGGATGCGACACGATGCGAGCTCATCGTCGACAAATACTCGACGGCCTCGACGAGGTTGGTCTTGCCCTGCCCGTTAGCCCCCACGAAAGTCGTCACTCCCGCCTCGAGAGGCAGGTCGACCGACGCGTACGACCGAAAATCGGTCAGCTGCAAGTGATCGACGTACATACTGACTCGCTTCGCTCGCCCTGGATCGCGCGCACCTTTGGAAGCCTATGACGCGCTCGCTCCGGACTCGCCCAAACGCCCGCGATGTCCACGGCGTTTGGGACATGCCAAGCTAACGTGACCAGGACGATTCGGCGAGAGAGGACTTGTCATGACGACGAAGAGTGACTTCACCGAAGAGGAGTGGGTCCGGGTTCGGCGGGCGCCATTCGTAGCTGGGATGGCAATCTCGATGGCCGACCCGGGCGGTCCCATCGAGCTGACGAAGGAGACGTCAGCGTCGCTGAAGTCGGCGACGAACCCGCCTAGCCGAGAGCAGTTGCTCGCCGAGATCGCCTTGGACATCCAAGCAATGACGCAAGAACGTCAAAATCCGCTCACTGGCTTCAAGCCGACACAGGGGTCTGATCCACGTCAACAGATGGTTGATGAGCTCAGCGCCGTGAGTGCCATCGTGAGCGCCAAGGCCACCGCCGAAGAGTCAGCTGCCTTCAAGCAATGGCTGCTTGCCACCGCACAGGCTGCCGCCGATGCCGCGAAGGAAGGCGGCTTCTTGGGCTTCGGCGCCGTACAGGTCAGCGAAGGCGAGCAGAGCATGCTGGACCAGCTACGCGCAGCAATCGGCGCCGCCTGAGGGGAAATTCCCCGAGCGAGCTAGGCGAAAGGCTCACTTCACGTTAGCGGGGCGACATTTGCCGGGTACTCGCGGCATAATCCGCCCCACTGTGCCAAATCAGCTGGAATCGCTGACCTTGTCCGCTTTCTCGCCACCCGCTTCGAGTTCGCTGCCGGCCGGGAGCTCCTGGTGGCCGCCAAACTGCTGGCGCATCGCCGAAAGCACCTGATTGGCGAAATGGTCCTCATCACGAGAGGCAAAGCGCTCGAAGAGCGAAGCGGCGAGCACTGGCGCTGGTACGCCAAGATCGACAGCCGCTTTGACGGTCCACCGGCCCTCGCCAGAATCGGACACCCTGCCCGCCAGACCGTCGAGGCTCGGGTTGGCTTGCAGCGCAGCAGCCGTCAGATCGAGTAGCCAGGAGGAGATGACTGATCCACGCCGCCAGAGTTCGGCGACCTTTGCCGTGTTGATCTTGAACTGGTAGAACTCGGGCTCCTCCATCGGTGCCACCTCAGCCGAGTGCTCGCCGGCCTCGATGCCCACGTCAGCGTTGTGCAAGATATTGAGGCCCTCCGCGAAGGCGGCCATGATGCCGTACTCGATGCCGTTGTGGACCATCTTGACGAAGTGACCCGCGCCCGAGGAGCCACAGTGCAGATAGCCCTGCTCCTCCGGTGCCAGCTCGCCAGAGCGACCCGGCGTCCGCTGAATCTCGCCCACCCCAGGAGCGACCGCCTTCAAGATCGGGTCGATGATCTTGACCGCTTCGTCGTCTCCGCCCACCATCAGGCAGTAGCCGCGCTCCAAGCCGAAGACGCCTCCGCTGGTGCCGATGTCGACGTAATGGAGGCCCTGCTCGCGAAGCTTGGCGGCCCGGCGTACGTCGTCGCGGTAGTTGGAGTTGCCGCCGTCAATGATGATGTCGCCCTCATCGAGCAGCCCGGCCAACTCCTCGACGATTTTGCCCGTGATGCTGGCAGGAATCATGACCCAGACCGCGCGAGGCCGCTGCAGCTTGTTGACAAATTCCTCCAGCGTGAAACCGCCTTTAGCGCCCTCGCCCTCGAGCTCCTTGATGGAATCGGGATTCACATCGAAGACAACACATTCGTGCCCGTCGCGCATCAAACGGCGAACGATGTTGGCACCCATCCGGCCCAGACCAACCATTCCCAGCTGCATGGAAACCCCTTACGCTCGATGGTTTCGTCAACATAACAGAGGTAGATCAGCGGACGATAGGTCCCAAATCGGGACACGCATTATCTGTGACGAACGCCTTCCGCTGGAGAATTGCGCGAGCAGCTGCAAATTAGGACGGCAGCCGCATGAGCATGATCACGTGGCGATAATCAGTCCGCGGATTGCTGTCGAGGCTGTCCAATCCGGTGAGCTGGCAAGGCTTGCTCGGCGCAGTGAAGCCGAAGTTCACATACGGGGTGTCGAATGCCCCAAGCCCATCGAGCAGGTAGCTCGGATTGAAACCCGCTGCAGTGACCACCGGATCGCCGCCACCGGGTTGCTCAACTGTCGCCTCGATGGCTTCCGATGCCTGCGCTTGATCACCGGTCGCTGCTTCCAGCGTGACAAATCCCTCGCCGACGAGCATCCGCAGAGACGTGTTGCGCTCGGCAACCAAGGCGACACGTTTGGCGGCCGAAATGGCTTCGGTCGTACTCACGCGGACGTTCATCAGCGCTGGCGTGTCCATGATGTGCCGCACCTTGGGGAACTCCCCATCCAGCAGCCGGGTAGTCGTCTGCCGTTGTCCTGCAGGACCGTGACCTTCGAATCCGATGATTCCGTCGCCGGCGCCGCCATCGGTGAGACTCAGCGCTATTTCCTCCCCAGCCGTCATCGAGCGTGAGGTCTCGCTGAGGACTTTGGCTGGAACCAGTGCGGTCGCGGAGATCTGGGGCCTACTCGGGTTCCAGGTCAGTTCCTTGAGCGCCATCCGGTATCGGTCGGTGGCCAGCAGCGAGATTGTGTCGTCGTCGATCTCGACGCGCACGCCGGTGAAGACCGGCAGTAGTTCATCGCGGCCCGCAGCAACGACAACTTGGGAGACGGCTTGAGCAAAGGCCGCACTTGGGACGGTACCGGTGGCCTCGGGCATCGCAGGAAGTGACGGATAGTCGGCGACCGGAAGGGTCTGCAACGTGAATCTGGCGCTGCCGCAGATGAGCTCCACCTTCGTGTCATCCGCTGTGATGTCCACTGGCTTGGCCGGCAGACTGCGGGAGATGTCAGCAAGCAGCCGGCCCGAGACAAGCGCCTGGCCCTCGTCGGCGACCGCGGCTGTGACATGGATCTGGGCCGAGGTCTCGTAGTCGAAGCTCGAGAACGTGACGCCTTCGGACTCCGCGCGTACCAGCAAGCCGGCCAAGATCGGCACACTCGGGCGTAGCGGCAGGCTGCGGGCGGCCCATTGCACCGCCTCAGCCAAGACGTCGCGCTCGAGTCGGATTTTCACGCTACCTCCTCTGTGACCTCAGCAGCTGAGGTCATCCGGCCCAGAATGGGCACCGGTGATGATACCGACGCATGTGCCCTGAGCTGGTCGAAAGCCACAGAAACCGGGCACACGCCGCGCGCTTCGACAGGCGCCGTCCTGAGCTTGTCTGAAGGACGCAGAGCTTGTCGGAAGGACGCAGGCGCGCACATGAACTACTTGGACCCCTTCTCCCCTGGCAACAGGTCGCGCAGATCGTTGGCAGCGGCCATTACTTCGTCCTGGAGCGGCCCGCACTTTTCCATGCCGTCCGGTATGGGCCCTGTGAAGAGTGGACGGACCTCGAAGACCAGATCCAGCACGCTTTCTCGCGTTGGTTCGCCGCGTCGCAGGTTCATCGCATCGCCGGCGAGCCGGCTGTACTCGTTGACCCTTTCGCGCCAGGCCGGATCGCTGGTGGTGTGATCAGCTCGCATCTCAGAGGCGAGCGCGTCAAGTGCACGTTCGAGGCGGAGCAGCTGCTCCTTGCGGCGCCCGAGGTCCAAGGTGACGGGCACGTCCTCTGGTTCCTCACGGCCGAACCACTTGCGCAGAAAGCTCACCGGGATCCTCCTTGGTGAGAAGGGCTTTGCATTGCCCTTTCACAGGCTCAGCAACGCAGACTTAGACCCTCTTAACCTTATGTATCTCATGGTCGTAGTCGTAGCTGCTGGGGATGTTGTGCACAACGTGTCTTTCCCCCGGTCAGAGCGGATTCGGCGCTGCGCGTACCGCTGTGCACAAGGAAAAATCACACGGGGAGGATCTTGGGATCAGCTGGCCGCTCCGCCGGCCTGTCCCCTATTCATCCCCAAGGTGCTTGGCACATGATCAGCGTTTTCCACAACGTTGTCCCCACTTGTGCAAGAGCGTGCCCGCTACCTGAGAGGACGCTGAAAAGGCCAAGATCAGTCTCTGCGATGAGAACCATGATCGGATCACCAGCCGCAGCGATGATCACCCTTGCTGTGGGGCAATGATCAGAGTCAGCGACCGGAGGCTTGTTGCTTGATCCGGTTGGTCAACTCTGTGACCTGGTTGAAAACGCTGCGGCGCTCTGCCATGAGAGTGCGAATCTTGCGATCTGCGTGCATCACCGTCGTATGGTCACGTCCGCCGAACTGTTGTCCGATCTTGGGCAGTGACAAGTCGGTGAGTTCGCGGCACAGGTACATAGCGATTTGGCGCGCAGTCACCAGCACATGAGTTCGACTCTGTCCGCAAAGATCATCGATCGTGATGTCGAAGTACGACGCCGTCTGCGCCATGATCATGCCAGTAGTGATCTGCGCCTCGCCGCCTTCGGGAATGAGATCCTTCAGCACGATTTCGGCAAGCGACAGGTCCACCTGCTGGCGATTCAGACTTGCGAACGCGGTAACCCGGATGAGTGCGCCTTCCAGCTCGCGGATATTCGTCTGGATCCGGCTCGCGATGAACTCCAACACTTCGGGTCCTGCTACCAAGCGTTCTTGGGCCGCCTTCTTACGCAGAATTGCGATTCGGGTCTCCAGATCCGGAGGTTGCACATCGGTGATCAATCCCCAGCCGAACCGGCTGCGCAGCCGCGGTTCCAGGTTCTCCAGCAGCTTCGGCGGGCGATCGGAAGTCATCACGATCTGCTTCTGCGCGTTGTGCAGCGTATTGAAGGTATGGAAGAACTCTTCCTGCGTCTGTTCCTTGCCCTCCAGGAACTGGATGTCGTCGATCAGTAGTACGTCGACGTCGCGATACCGGCGCCGGAAGTCGGCTCCCCTGTTCTGGCTGATCGCGTTGATGAAGTCGTTGGTCAGTTCTTCGGTGGAGACATAGCGAACGCGAACTCGGTCGAAGTAGTTGCGTACGTAGTGGCCCAAGGCGTGTAGTAGGTGGGTTTTTCCCAGGCCCGAGTCCCCGTAGATGGTCAGCGGGTTGTACGACTTGCCCGGGTTTTCGGCGACGGCGATAGCAGCAGCGTGGGCGAAGCGGTTCGAGCCGCCGATGACGAAGGTCTCGAAGGAGTACTTGGGATTGAGCCGCGACTCGTTGTCGCGACGTGATCCATATCCCTGTGCATCTCCATAAAGGTCGCGATCCCGGTACGCCGTCTCGCCACGGGACACGTCCGGACGCGCGGACGCAGATGGTGGCCCACTATCGCCGCGGAAATGGTGCTGACCGTACTGTTCCTCGCTCGGCAGACCCTCGTTCCCGAAGGTCTGTTGGCTGAAGCCGTTATCGCGGTAACCCTCGCGGGGGTAGTCATGATGATTAGCGCCGGGATCGGCATAGGAGGTAGGTCGGCCATGTCCAGGTTCGTCGCCGTACGCAGGTTCGTCGCCGATGGACTCTTCGGCGGGTTTCAAGGACTCGTCAACGATCACGGCTAGTTGGATGTTTCGACCGAAGTATTCGGAAAGCAGGCTCTCGATGTCGGCGCGGAAACGATTCTCCAGCTGGTTGCGCGTAAAGATGTTCGGCACGGCGACCATCAACATGTCCTGGTGCAGCGCAACCGGATGGCCCGTGGTGAGCCAGCGACGCAAGCCGGGGGACGAGGATGAGTAGAGATGGTCCCAGGCGAGACTTGTCGATTCGGCGGCGCTCTCAGAAGGTTCGCTCACTGGTGACTCCGCAATCTTCGTGTATCCGACCTCGACCCGGATACGCGAAGCAGAAATCTGCTCTTGTCTGCGCCTTCGCGTTGCGACGTCGGCACACGGGGCATGACCGCCTCCGCTGCTTCCACACAGATATCCACAGAGTGTGCATAAATGCACCTACGAGCGCTTCCGCTTACTACCGTCCTCCGGCATCGAGGTTGACGAGTAAATGTCGCCGGCCGCGGTAGCTGAGTGAAAACTGAGAGGCGAACCGCGACGCTAGCAATCGCAGAGCCGCCCTGCAACCAAGTCTGCGATATTCGCGAGCCTGGTCGGCGTGTCCGCTGGACATTGACGGCGAGTTTGTTATCTGCTCGCTCGTAGCGCTTTTGGAGCCGTCTTGTTGGTTGTTGCTTGCGAACGCGGAGAGTGTCGGCTCGCTTCACCTCACCGCCGCGGCGCGCGATATTGGCGCTCGCAGGTGACATGCCCCAATCCCCCAAGTCGTCGGCCACCAAAATGGCATCGGCTCTGCTCGCGTCGCCCAAACCGCGTTGGTTTGACCGGTTTGGCGGTGCCCCGTACCGTTAGAAGGTCGCTTCCATAGCGGCCGCTGCCACCTGCCCGCCCCGCCTGCGATGCGTGCCGTGTGAGCACCGTACCTGAATTGTTGACCACTCCGAGGGTTTGGGAGCTTTCCCGTGAGCAAGCGCACGTTCCAGCCGAGCAATCGGCGTCGCAGCCGTACCCATGGTTTCCGTCTGCGGATGCGGACCCGCGCGGGCCGCAGCATAATTTCGGCCCGGCGTCGCAAGGGCCGCGCCCGACTGTCCGCCTGACGTGGTCGATCGACCGCCGTGTTGCCGCGATCATTGAGAATGCGCAGCTCCAAGGACTTCCAGCGGACGACCAGGCGCGGCGTTCGCGTCGGTCGGCCCACTCTGGTTGTCCATGCTGCGCGTATTCCCGATGGTGATGCGATAGTGGGGGCCAGCGCTGGCCGCTCTGCGCCGCGCGTTGGCTTTATCGTCAACCGGTCCCTCGGGAACGCGGTGATACGCAATCGGGTGAAGCGCCGGTTGCGGCATCTCGTCGCCGCTCGTGTCGCGGAAGCCCCCGCCGAAATCGGCGTTGCCGGAATCGACGTTGGCGGAATCGACATTGTGGTGCGTGCCTTGCCGCGAGCAGCGACCGATCCGGCTAGAGTGCCGATCGATTTTGAATCTGCTTGGCGGGATGCGGTTTCTCGGCTGACCACCCGCCGACCTGAGCGGGCCGGTGATACGCGATGAAGTACGTGTTGATCGGTCTGCTCAAGCTCTACCGGTTGTTGATCAGCCCGCTGTACGGCAATGTGTGCCGCTACTACCCAAGCTGCTCGGCGTACGCGCTGCGAGCGGTTCAGGTTCATGGAGCTGCACGCGGCAGTTGGTTAGCGGTTCGCAGACTGTTGCGCTGCCATCCTTGGGCTCGGGGTGGGTATGACCCCGTACCGGGAACCCCTGAATTCGACGAAGAGATGCGGGAGCAGGCGCTGCGGGCAGGAAGAATGGGTGAAGATGCCGAGCTGGCATCACAACGAGGTGTGAATTGATGGAACTACTGCTGATACCGATGTCGATCTGGGACCCCTTCATCGCCGTCGGCAGCGCGATCATGCAACCGCTCTACTGGGTGGTCTCGGGCATCCTCGTGCTGGCGCACTCCATCTTTTCGCCCCTGCTCGGCCCGGACAACGGCTGGACATGGGTGCTGTCCATCATGTTCCTCACCGTCGTCATCCGGATTGCCTTGATCCCGCTGTTCGTCAAGCAGATCAAGTCATCACGCAATATGCAGCTGCTGCAGCCCAAGGTGCGGGAGTTGCAGAAGAAGCATGGTCATGATCGGGAGAAGCTCGGTCAGGAGACCATGAAGCTCTATCGGGAGAACAACGCCAATCCTTTGGCGTCGTGCCTCCCGCTCCTGCTGCAGATTCCTATTTTCCTTGCCCTGTTTCGGGTGCTCGATGGTGCCGCCCGCGGCATTCCCCGCGGCCACTGGCTGGTGGTCAATCCTGACCTGCTGACTTCGCTCAACCAGGCCACGATCTTTGGCGCCAGGATCTCCGACACCTTCCTCAAGGTCGGTTTCGCCAACGGCATCACCAGCGTGCACGTCGTCACCCTGGTGCTGATCATCGCCATGACGGTCACCTTGTTCATCACGCAGCTGCAGCTGATGCGCAAGAACATGCCGCCGGAAGCGTTGACTGGCCCGTTCGCCCAGCAGCAGAAGATCATGCTCTATGTCTTCCCGCTGGTTTTCGCGATCGGTGGCATCAACTTCCCGGTCGGCGTCCTGATCTACTGGTTCACATCGAACCTGTGGACGATGGGCCAGCAGTTCTATGTGATTCGCCGCAACCCAGCGCCGGGAACACCCGCGTACGAAGCCTGGGAAGCGCGGCGCAAGTCCAAGGGCAAGGCAGATGTGTCCCTCGCTGCCGTGGCTGACCCCGAGCCGGCGCCCGAAGTGGCGTCTCCCACTACCAACGGTCAACAGTCCAGCAAGGTGGCCCGGCAGCAGCCACGACCTCAGCCGAAGAAGCAGACCCGGTCGCAGCGTAAACGTTGAAATCTCAACAGATGACGGAGGGGGATCAGGTGGCCGACGAGCCGCAAACCGAGCGCGAGGTTGTCGACCCGGATTTAACGGAAGCTGAGTCCAGCGCGGAGAGCCCGCTCGAGATCGAGGCCGAGGTTGCCGCTGACTATCTCGAGGAGCTGCTCGACATTGCGGATCTCGACGGGGATATCGACACCTACATCGAGGGCGACCGGGCTCACGTGTCGATAGTCAGCGAGTCGCAGGTCCTGGTGGGTACTCAGGGCGAGGTGCTTGATGCGCTGCAAGAGCTGACGCGGCTCGCGGTGATGACCGAGACCGGGGAACGCAGCCGACTCATGCTCGACATCGCCGGCTATCGTGAGCAGCGCCGCAAGGAGCTGATGGCGCTCGCTGCTAATGCCGTGGGTGAGGCCAAAGAGTCTCACGAGCCGGTGCCATTGGCGCCGATGAACCCCTTCGAGCGCAAGGTCGTGCACGATGCGGTTGCTGCTGCTGGCCTGACCAGCGAATCCGAAGGCGAAGAGCCGGATCGTCACGTCGTCGTTATGCCGGCCTGATTTGGGGTCGAGTTCTTTCATTCGCTTAGGAGGAGGGCGTTTGTCGAAGCCTCCAATTGGTGCAGGGACACGTCTGCTTCTGGCGAGTCGTTCGAGTCCGCGCTCATAGCTGATCCGCCCGAGGTTGCCGGATTACGTCACCTGTCCAGGCTGGCCCCCATCGCTTTGAGGGCGATGGGGGAGAATGCGGCCATGGCTGAACTGGAGCAGCAACGCATTCTGAAAACGGCAATCCCCGGACCACGCTCGCTTGAGTTGATGGCGAGGAAAACTGGGGCAGTCGCGAGAGGCATCGGGACCACGATGCCGGTTTTCGCTGTTGAGGCGGGCGGTGGCGTCGTCGTCGATGTCGATGGCAACAGCTTGATCGATTTCGGATCCGGCATTGCTGTGACCACGATCGGCAACAGTGCGCCTCGCGTGGTTGCGGCAGTCAAAGATCAGGTCGAGCAGTTCACCCACACGTGCTTCATGATCACGCCGTACGAGGGCTACGTCGCTGTCGCCGAGCAACTCAACCGCCTGACCCCGGGCAACCACGAAAAACGCAGCGCCTTGTTCAACTCGGGGGCAGAGGCAGTGGAAAACGCGGTGAAGATCGCGCGCGCGTACACCAAGAAGCAGGCGGTTGCCGCCTTTGATCACGCCTATCACGGTCGCACGAACCTCGCGATGGCGCTGACCGCGAAGAGCATGCCCTACAAGCACAGTTTCGGGCCGTTTGCGCCTGAGGTCTATCGCGCGCCGCTGTCCTATCCGTACCGCGACGACAAGCTGATGGACGGCGAGCTCGCTGCGCGCCGCGCCATCGACGTGATCGACAAGCAAGTCGGGCCGGCCAACCTGGCCGCGGTCATCATCGAACCGATCCAGGGCGAGGGCGGATTCATCGTTCCGGCCGATGGGTTCCTGCCGGCACTCGCCGAATGGTGCCGTGCCAACGATGTGGTCTTCATTGCCGACGAGATACAAACCGGATTCGCGCGCACCGGTGCCATGTTTGCGTCCGAGTTGTTCGAGGTCGTGCCCGATCTGATCGTCACGGCCAAGGGAATTGCGGGCGGATTGCCGCTCGCCGCCGTCACGGGCCGAATCGAGATCATGGATGCGCCCCACGTAGGGGGTCTCGGTGGAACGTACGGCGGGAATCCCGTCGCTTGCGCCGCGGCTCTCGCGGCGATGGAGACGATTCAGGCCGACCATCTCGTGGCGCGTGCCGGGGAGATCGAGCGGATCATGCTCACCCGACTGCACCGCATGCAGGCCGAGGACAACCGCATCGGGGACGTTCGGGGCCGCGGCGCCATGATCGCCGTCGAGCTCGTACATAAAGACAGTCCCGATCCGGACGCGGCATTCACCGCCGCCGTCGCCAACGCTGCACGCGAACAGGGCGTCATCGTGCTGACGTGTGGCACCTACGGCAATGTGCTGCGCTTCTTGCCGCCGTTGACCATTAGCGACGACCTGCTCAATGAGGGGCTCGATGTGTTGGCTGACGCCTTCTCGTCTTCGTGATTCCCAATCACCTCACTCGACCGGCAGACATTGCACGGGAGGTCTATGGCGTCCGATTCCCGCTCGTAAATAGATATGTCGACATTTTGCGATCAACGGGAATCGACTGGGGGTTGCTCGGTCCACGCGAGGCTGATCGGTTGTGGGATCGCCACATTCTCAATAGCGCGGCGCTGAGCGGACTCATCTCTCGCCGAGAGCGCGATTGCTGACGTCGGCAGCGGCGCGGGCCTACCCGGTATCCCGCTGTCCCTGCTGCGGCCGGACCTCCGGGTAACCCTGATCGAGCCGCTGTTACGACGCAGCACCTTCCTAGCCGAGACAGTCGGAAAGCTGGGGATATCTGATCGAGTTGAGGTTGTTCGAGGACGAGCTGAAGATCATCATTCGACTTACGGGGTTGTGGTCGCGCGAGCCGTAGCCCCTCTGGCGCGTCTGATCGAATGGTGCAATCCACTGCGCGCCAAAGGTGGCATGATCCTCGCGCTCAAGGGCAGATCAGCGACGGAGGAAGTGGCGACGGCGGAGGGTCAGTTGGATCATGCGCGGCTGAACGCAGAAGTGCTGAGCGTGCGGGCCCACCGAGATGCGGAGCCGGCGACCGTGGTGCGACTTGGGGACCGCAGCGAGGATTTGGGCTGAATCCTCGAGTGGTCTGCGCACTGTGACAATCTCAGGGCGCGGGGTGTGTCGACCGACTCAGGGGCCGCACCTATGGGTCGATGAGCTCAAGCGGTTTGCCTGCCGACGCAACCGCACACGTTTTGGCGCGTTGCCCAGTGCGGCGTCCCCTAAATTGCTAATTTGTGGCGGAACGGTCAGAAGGGATCCGCATGATCGCACCGCCCGAGGCACATTATCGGGTCACTCCGCGGCTTGGCTGGCCGCTAAATGTCGAGGTCGATCCCCGGATCGGCTGGCCCAATGTTCCACGTGGAACGCTCGACTGGCCGGAACGTGCAACTGGCCGCTCACTGTCTGGCCCCGTACTCGACCCGACCGCTCCTCCGGCGTCCATCGACCTACCTCCAGGTCCGCGGCGCGCCCGCTTCGATGAAGATGAGTTCGCCGCACCGGCGGTCGAGGATGATCCTCCGGCCGTTGTCGCCACTACCCGTTCGACGACCCCCAAACTGCCCGCACCGGCACATACTCGAATCTTCG
This sequence comes from uncultured Actinomycetota bacterium, assembly GCA_963808905.1. Classification (GTDB taxonomy): domain Bacteria; phylum Actinomycetota; class Actinomycetes; order Propionibacteriales; family Propionibacteriaceae; genus Microlunatus. Next base: position 297,171 of record CAWEHO010000016.1, on the reverse strand, counting down.
TCGTCGCAAACCAGAAGGGTGGCGTAGGCAAGACCACAACGAGTGTGAACGTGGCGGCTGCCCTCGCACTCGGCGGACTGGCCGTGCTCGTTGTCGATCTTGATCCGCAAGGTAACGCCGGCACCGCGCTTGGGGTCGATCATCCACCCGGCACGCCAGGAACTTACGAGGTGCTGATGTCCGGCGCCCAGCTCGCCGATCACGTCGTCGATTCCCCCGAGGCGGCCAACCTCAAGGTTCTCCCTTCCACGATCGACCTAGCCGGGGCGGAGATCGAACTCGTGTCCGTCGTCGCCCGCGAAAGTCGGCTTCGCCGATCCCTGCGCGCCTACCTTCAGGACCATCGCGTCGACTACGTCTTTCTGGACTGTCCGCCATCGCTCGGTCTGCTGACTGTCAACGCACTGGTGGCAGCCAACGAGATCCTGGTTCCGATCCAGTGCGAGTACTACGCCCTCGAGGGCGTCACCCAGCTATTGCGCACGATCGATCTGGTCAAGGGCGAGCTGAATGACGATTTGCTACTGAGCACCGTGATGCTCACCATGTTCGACGGGAGGACGAAGCTTGCTGCCCAGGTAGCTGACGAGGTTCGGCAGCACTTCCCAACCGAGACTCTTCCGACGGTGATTCCGCGCTCGGTCCGCATCTCAGAAGCACCAAGCTACGGCCAAACCGTGCTGACCTATCAGCCCAGTTCGGCGGGAGCCATTTCATACCTTGAGGCCGCACAGGAGATCGCCCGAAGGGGCAAGGAGGAGAGCGCATGAATGTCCGCACGGAACGCCGCGGCCTTGGCCGAGGGTTAGGTGAGTTGTTCCAGCGAACTGAGCCGCAGCCAATCGCAGCTTCGGCTGACGGCGACCCTGAGCCGCCGCTGGCACCGGTTCCGGAGGGCTCGTATTTCACCGAGGTTCCGCTAGAGGCCATCACGCCCAATCCGCGGCAACCTCGGACTGTCTTCGACGAGGACGCGATGAGCGAGCTCGTTGAGTCCATCCGCGAGGTCGGCATGCTGCAACCGATCGTGGTCCGCCCGTTAGGTGGGGCGAAGTTCGAACTTGTCATGGGGGAACGCCGCTGGCGAGCGGCACAGCAAGCGGGCGTCGACACAATCCCTGCGATCGTTCGCGAGACTGCCGATCATGAGCTGCTGCGCGACGCACTTCTGGAGAATCTGCACCGCGCTCAGCTCAACCCCCTGGAAGAGGCAGCTGCGTATCAGCAAATGCTCGAAGACTTCGGGTGCACCCAGGAGGAGCTGGCGAACCGCATCAAGCGCTCCCGGCCCCAGATCTCCAACACCATTCGACTGCTGCGGCTACCGCCCACGGTGCAGCGGCGGATCGCCGCCGGCGTGATCAGTGCCGGGCACGCCAAAGCCTTGCTGGCATTCGACGATCCGGCCGGCCAGGAGCACCTCGCCCAGCGCGTCGTTGCCGAGGGTCTGTCGGTGCGCGCGGTCGAGGAGCTGGTGACCCTCGGTGAACACCAAGACCGGGCTCCCCGCCGCCGGCATCAGGCCAAGATCGTGGCACCCAAGGCCAAGGACCTCGCCGATCGGCTCTCCGACCACTTCGAGACCCGGGTGAAGGTCGAATTGGGCCGGACGAAAGGCAAGATCATCATCGAGTTCGCCACAGTGGACGACTTGGAGCGCATCGTCGCGTTGATCGACCAGCCCGCAAAGCTCGCGGAACAATATCGACAAAGCGACATTCAAGATGAGGTCGCCGCTGGCGCGGCAGCTTCGGTCTGAGCCGCGAGCTTGGCCCTGACGTCTTTGGTTGCGGAACGCTCTGCGACAAACGAGAGGAAGGGCACCGTTCCGGCGAGCGCGATCAAGATCAGCCGTTTCCAACTCCACTTCGCTCGAAGCCCCAAGTCAACGGCGGTGATCAGCAAGATCATGTAGAGATAGCCGTGCGGGATCGCGGTCCAGAGCACGACCGTGGAGTCACCGCCCAGGTATTTCAACGGCAGTCCGATACACACCAAGACGACGAGCAGGGTGCCTACGAGCCAGGCCATGATCCGGTAGCGGATCCACGCGTTGCGCATGGCCTGAAGCCTATGTCGGCTCGCCTGGGCGCTCTGGTGTGATCTCAACCACCTCCGCCTCGCGCATTCCGATGTCGCGCGCTATTCGGAAGGCCATGAACAACGTAAATGCCGCGAACAGCCACCACTGGCCGACATACGCCCCATTGCGGAGCCGCCCAGGTCCCTCGGGTAACTGCAGCGGGGCCGGTGTCAGGCCCTGGCGCGCCGCATCTGCGCTCGATAGGTTGACGAATCCATCGAGCAGTGGACCCGGCCACTGCTGCGCCAGCGCGGGCAAGCGCACCGATGCCAGCTGGCCGCTCGGGAGATTGGTCTCCGGCAGATGTTCTTCGGTTGGCAGCAATACACCGACCTGCCGGACCGGGCCGCCGGGCGGCGGCGGAGCGATTGGTTCGGAGACCACCCCGCGTACGACCGCCACCACACTGCCGTCGGCTTGGCGCAGTCCAGTAAGTACGCGAAATTGACCAGCTGCATCTTCGACCGGCACGAGCAACTGCAGCGCTGGATCGTAGCTGCCCTCAAAGGCCACCGAGCGTCCGTACCCTCCATTCGCGGACGCTCCTGGCTGAGCCACAGAGTTGAGTGGGATCGGCGCTGCCGAGGCCCGGCGCGCAGCCGCCGCCGCACCCGCGCGGTGGTAAACCTCCAGCTGCCAGAAGCCGAGTACGACCATTGCCGCCGCCAGCCCAATGCCGAGGGCGATGACCAGAGCCTGTTTGAACCGGGTCAACTTTGATACCGGGCCATGACAAGAAGGCTTCTCTCACTAGTGATTTCTCAGGGCGCAGCCAATGAGATCGCAAGTAGTTCTCTGCTCGCGCGGCGCCCCGGGAAGCTGATGCCGTCGTCGCTCTTCGCGAGACGAGCTGACATTCGATTTGCTCGCTCCGCTCGCGGGGGCATTCGATTTGCTCGCTCCGCTCGCGGGCGTGTCTCGCTCATCGCTCCTCCGATCACCAGCGGGCGCCTGTCGACGCTCGCAGAGGAGCGCGGCCGCCGCGCGCCGCCGCCGCATGGACCAGGTCCGCGCACATCTTCCCCAGGCTCCAACCTGCGGTCTCGATGGCCAGCGGCACCGCAGAGGTCTCGGTCATGCCCGGCGCGACGTTGACTTCCAGAAAAACCGGCTCGCCGTCCGGAGTCACGATGAGGTCGGTACGTGACAGATCGCGGAGGCCGAGCGCTCCGTGCACTCGCAGCGCGACGTCGGCGCAGGCATTGGTCACGTCGGATTCGACCTCAGCAGGGCAGAGGAACCGGGTGGCGCCCGCGGTGTATCGAGCCGCATAGTCGTAGACGCCGGACTCGGGTCGAATCTCGACCGCGGGAAGAGCAATCGGCCCGTTGCCGCGATCCACCACAGCCACAGTCACTTCGGTTCCTTCGATGAACTCCTCTATCACCGCAACTGAGCCGTACGCGTACGCCCCGACCATCGCCGCCGGGAGCTCGTTGGCTCGCGTGACCTTGCTGCAGCCCAGCGCGGAGCCGCAGCGTGAGGGCTTGATCATCATGGGAAAGCCGATCTGATCCCCGAGGGCATCGACGAGAACCCGAGCGCCCAGCTCGCGAAACGTCTCGTGCGGCAGCGCCACCTGAGCTGGCGTTCGAATGCCCGCGGCACCGACGATGGTTGTGGCGATCGACTTGTCGAACGCCACCCGACAGGCCGAACCCACCGAACCGACGAATCGGACACCTAGCAGCTCGAACACCTCACGCAGCGCGCCATCCTCCCCCGCCTCCCCATGCAGTAGAGGGAATACAACCGAGCCGGTCAGCTCGGCGAGCTGCGACAGCAGATTGGAGTCAACATCAGACTCCACGACCTCGATGCCTCGAGAGCGCAGTGCCTGGCTGACCCGGCGTCCGGATCGCAGCGAGACGTCGCGCTCGTGTGACAGACCCCCCGAGAGTACGATCACCGTTTGCAGGTATCCGTTGTCGGCCACCAAACTCCTTCTTTCATGATCAACAGATCATGATCAATGTCGATCAAGATCAACTTCTAGGCAAGCCCATGATCATCAGGTCTGATTAGGGCCTGGTGCCTCACGTGGTCCGAGTCCGAGACGGCCACTCTGAGGCTCGACGGCGGTACCGAAGATCTCGAGCATCCGGGCCTCGTACTCCAGCACGTCACCGAGTCGGCGAGTGCCTTCGATGATGCGCTCTGGCGTCGGAAAACAATACGACAACCGCATATGGCGGCTGCCCAGGCCGTCGGCATAGAACGCTGTTCCGGGTACGTATGCGACGCGAGCAGTGACTGCCCTCGGCAGCATGGCATGGGAATCAATCCCGGGCGGTAGCGTCAGCCAGACGAAGAAGCCGCCTTCGGGGTAAGTCCAGGTGGTGCCGGCCGGCATATGAGCGGTCAGCCCGGCGATCATCGCGTCGCGGCGTTCCCGATACATCTCCCGGAAGACCTTGATTTGCCCACGCCAATCGTGGTTCGTCAGATAGGCGGCGACAGCGAACTGGGAGAAAACGGGTGGGCACAGGGTGGCCGCCTCCTGAGCAAGCACTAGCTTCTCGCGTACCGCATGCGGCGCCAGCACCCAACCCACTCGGAAGCCGGGCGCAAAGGTCTTGGAGAACGAGCCGAGATAGATGACCTGATGCTCGTTCAACGAGCGCAGTGTCGGGATCGGCTCGCCGTCGAAACCGAGCAGCCCATACGGATTGTCTTCGACCACCAAGAGATCCGCCCGCTCGGCGAGGTGCAGGAGTTCAAGGCGTCGATCAAGCGACTGGGTCACGCCCGCGGGATTGTGGTAGTTCGGGATGGTGTAAAGGAACTTGACGGTACGCCCCGCGCGGCGCAACGCCCTGAGCGCATCGGCGAGCGCGCTCGGATTCAGGCCTTGATCATCCATCGCGACATGGACGACCTCGCATTGATAGGACCGAAAGACGCCGAGCGCACCGACGTAGCTGGGCGCCTCGCAGAGCACCACGTCCCCCGGATTGCAGAAGATCCGGGTCAGCAGATCAAGACCCTGTTGCGATCCGACCGAGACCATGACGTCGTCCGGGTGGGCGGAGATGTCCTCCAGCTTCATCACGTCGCAGATCGCTTCCCGGATGATCGGCTCGCCCTGACCTGAGCCGTACTGCATGGCACGCCGTCCGTCAGTAAGGACGAGCTCGTTGAGGAGCGAACCAACCACATCCAACGGAAGATCGGTGATATTGGGCATCCCGCCGGCCAGTGAGACGACCTCCGGGCGGTTGGCGACGGCGAACAAGGCGCGGATGGCCGATGCTGTCATGCCATGCGCCCGCTCCGCGTACCGGTCGAGGTAGTCATCGAGACGCGTGTCTTGGCGCCGCAGCCGCTCCAGGCCCGGTTCGTCAGGATCAGGTGGGGAAGTCACACTCACAGAACTAGGGTGCCATTTTTTTCGTGAGCTGCTCGCGCAATCGCGCGTGGAATCCGCCGACTTCGTCGTCGCTCGCAGAGGAAAGTACGCCTCCGCTCGCTTCTCCTCAGCACGGCGGCGCGCGATTTCCCGACGCTCGCAGCTCGCAATTTCCAGCGGGCCGTCAAGCCGCCTACGATAAATCCATGGCAGCGCCCAATGGCAATCGTCCGGTGCGGTGGTCGCTGTGGCTTGCGGCGGGGATGCTGTTCGGCTTGGTCATTGGCTTTGCCTTCGGATTAGCAAGACCACGCGCCAGGAGCTAACTCGATGGGATCCCGCCGTCTGCGTCCGATGACTGCCGCCGACCTGCCGCTGCTGCCGGGATCCTGCGCGCAATGCACCTTCTGGGAGGCCAGTCTCATCGACTTGGCTGCCCCAGCTGATCATGCAGATCGGCGAGTGATCAAAGCGGAGTGGGCCGAAGCCGTGACCCGGCACTGGGGCTACTGCGGAGTGATCGCTTTTGCCGAGGACGAGCCGATCGGTCATCTGACCCTCGCCCCGGCGATGCATGTGCCGCGGCTGGGAGCATTCGCCACCACTCCGGTCGGCGCCGATGCCGCCGTGGTGATGTCGGCCCACGTGTCGGCCGAGCTGCGGGGCAGGGGCCTCGGCAAGCAGCTGGTGCAGTCGGCAGCGGGACTAGTGGCGCGTCGCGACATCCGGGCTTTGGAAGCGGTCGGCACTTACCAGGACGGCCCGTCGTGCATGTTGCCGATCGGGTGGCTGGAGGCCGTCGGCTTCGAGGTCGTACGTCCTCACCCGATCACTCCGCGGCTGCGGATGGACCTGCAGAACACCGTACGCTGGCGGCCTGGTCTCGGTGCGGCATGGAACCGCCTCACGGATCTGGTACGGCAGCCTCAGTCACCAGAGCCGGCTACGTACAACCACCGGGAAGCGCCTTGATTGGGAGCTGCTCGCGCAATCGCGCGTGGAGTCCGCCTACTTCGTCGTCGTTCGCACAGGAAAGAAATGCAATGGAATCTGCCAGTGCGTTGGCGCTGATCAGTGTGAGCACAATGTAGAACGTGATCGAAGTGATGCCCATCACCAACGTGGCGAAGCTCGGTGTCTTGTAGGGCCTGCGGAACCGCCGTAAACCCGAACCAGCGCGATGACGCTCATCGCGATCAGCACCACAAACTGGAACGAGACCAATACGGCTTGAATTCGCTCACTGATCACGATGCCGCGGTAGGAGATATAGGTCATGATCGCAATGAACACGATCCCGAGGCTCACCTTGATGACCGGGTTCTCGGCGAGATCATCCAAACCGAAAAAGCGCAGAGTGTAGATGGCAGCGATCTCGGCGACATTGGCCAAAACGATGATCGCCGAGACGGCGACGCCCCAGCCGCCCAGCCAACGATCGGCCCGAACGCCTTGGTCCCCCGATTGGGACGTTCCCCCAGAGCCCTAGCGCACCTGACTGCAGCCCCTTTGCCGGTCGACCCAAGACACGTCGCAAAATCGCGCGTGATGGCAAGATTGCGTAACGGATACGACGCCAAAGTAAGCATGTGCACCATAAAGTTCTTTAGATGCGGATTGTGTTGGTGGGGGCTGGTGGTGTCGGCGATGCTTTTGCGCGGATCGCCGTACGGCGGGAATTCTTCGAACATATCGTGGTAGCCGATTACGACCTCTCGCGAGCCGAGCGCACGGTCGGCGCCGTCCAAGAGCGGCATCCGGGCGAGAGTCGGTTTGTGGCGGCACAGGTGGATGCCTCCGACGCTGATTCGGTTGCGAACTTGGTTCGCGAACACCAAGGCACGCATGTCATGAACGCGGTCGACCCACGCTTCGTGATGCCGATCTTCAATGGCGCGTACGCATCCGGCGCCGACTACCTGGACATGGCGATGTCGCTCTCTCATCGGCATCCCGAGGAGCCGTACGAAAAGTTGGGGGTGAAGTTGGGCGATGAGCAGTTCGCCGTGGCCGGTGAGTGGGAGAAAGCCGGGAGACTCGCCCTGGTCGGCATGGGTGTGGAGCCTGGTCTCTCGGATGTCTTCGCTCGCTACGCCGCTGATCACCTGTTCTCCGAGATCGGTGAGTTAGGCACCCGCGACGGCTCAAACCTCGTCGTCGAGGGTTACGACTTTGCCCCGTCGTTCTCGATCTGGACCACCATCGAAGAATGCCTGAATCCTCCTGTCATCTGGGAGGCCGACCGCGGGTGGTACGTCACCGCGCCATTCAGCGAGCCCGAAGTATTCGACTTCCCGGGTGGGATTGGCCCGGTGGAGTGCGTAAACGTGGAACACGAGGAGGTGCTGCTCATGCCACGTTGGGTCAAGGCCAGGCGCGTCACGTTCAAGTACGGTCTCGGCAACGAGTTCATCGATGTGCTCAAGACCCTGAACAAGCTGGGGTTGGACAAGGTTGATCCGGTAAGCGTGAAAGGCGTTCAGGTCTCCCCGCGCGATGTTGTGGCCGCATGCCTTCCGGATCCCGCATTCCTCGGGGACGCCATGCACGGCTCGACCTGCGCCGGGCTGTGGGTGACCGGGCTTGGCAAAGACGGGGAGCCGCGTGAGGTCTACCTCTATCACGTCGTCGACAACCAAGACACCATGCGCGAGTACGGAGCCCAGTGCGTCGTCTGGCAGACCGCGATCAATCCCGTTGTTGCCTTGGAGTTGCTCGCGAACGGCACCTGGTCGGGCGCCGGCGTTCTCGGTCCGGAGGCCTTCGACGCCTTGCCGTTCCTGGATCTGCTCGCCAGCGAGTACGGCTCGTCGTGGGGAATGACGGAGATGTCACCGGCTACTTGATCCGCGTCCTCACCGAGTTGTCTGGGAGAGTTGAGCGCATGAGTGGTGATTCACGCCGCACGGTCCATCTATCCCGGCTCAGCCGGCTTCACTTCCAAGCGAGGAACTCGCGGGGTGGCACTTTGTCATTCGGCGACTCCGAGAGCGGGGAATTCACGCCCGTCGAGCTGCTACTAGTCGCAATTGCAGGATGCACAGCCATGGACGTGGACGCCATTACCGTCAAAAGATCCGAGCCCAACAGTTTCGAGGTCAGCTGCTCTGGCCACAGCATCAAGTCCGCGCACGGCAACCACCTCACTGACATCGAGGTCGACTTCGATGTCGAGTTCCCTGACAGCGAGGGCGGGCATGCGGCAGCAAAGGTGCTAGAGATCGCGATTCGCAAGTCTCATGATCGGCTGTGCACCGTGACCCGTACGGTCGAGCTTCCGACGCCCGTCGGCGCGCGGCTGCGTGGCGTGTCGCTGCTTGATGAGGCAGGCTCACTGGGGTGACATCCAGCCCGACGTTCTCGCGCGCCACCCCACCGCACCTGGCTCACCGTGAACTTGTTTACGTCACGCCTGAGCGAATCGATGACTTCTTCCGGGCTATCCTGCGTGGCTTTCACGACGACTACGTCGCCGCGAACTGGGAGCCCCATCGCAAGGTGTTTGAGCCCGAGCGCAGCTTCGGTTTCCAGGTCGACGGACGCTGGATCTCCACCTGTGGCGCCTACAGCCGGACGTTGACGGTGCCTGGTGGATCGGTTCCGGTAGCAGCGGTCACCGTCGTAACGGTGCAGCCGTCATATCGTCGCCGGGGTCTGCTCACGGAGATGATGCGTCACCAGCTGCAAGACGTTTCCGAGCGGGGAAACGAGCCAATTGCCCTGCTCTGGGCGTCGGAGTCCGCGATCTACGGGCGTTATGGATACGGCCAAGCGACCCCGCGGCTCCACCTGACAGGTAAAACCAGGGCGACTGGGTTCCGGCCGGATGTTGATCTTGGTGCTGGTTCGGTCGGCGAAGTGGAGCGGGACCAGGCCATTCCGATCATCAAACGGCTCCATCACGCGCTGTTTCCGGACCGCGTCGGTGCGCTGAATCGTGACGACAACTGGTGGGTCGTCAAGTGGCATGATCCGGAGTCCTGGCGGCACGGAGAGTCGGCGTACCGATTCGCCTTGCATTACGATCGGCGCGGCCGACCAAACGGCTACGTGGCGTTTCGCGTGAAAAACAATTGGTCAGAGTCGGGTTCGGCGGCGGAGGTGATCGTTAACGAGCTCGATGCCACCGATACGCCAGCACGCGCGGCGTTGTGGCGGTTCGTTCTCGATCTTGACCTGGTGCGTACCTTCAGCGTGGACGCTGCGCCCGACGAGCCGCTGCGTTACCTCGTCGACGATCTTCGCTCGGTCAAGGCTGACCCGCAGGACGGAACGTACGCACGCTTGGTGGACGTGCCGCGAGCGCTCGAGGCCCGTCGGTATGCCAGTGACCTCGACGTGATCATCAAAGTCGAGGACACGCTGCTTACGCAGAACACCGGCTCGCTGCGGCTGCAGGCCGGCCCCGATGGCGCCTCGGTGAGCCGTACCCGTCGCAGACCCGATTTGATCATGAATGTACGCGAGCTGAGCTCCATCTACCTCGCTGGAACTCCGCTCACAGCTCTAGGGCGGGCAGGCCTGGTCATCGAGCGAACCGAAGGTGCGGTCGCAGCGGCGGCCCTGGCGTTTGGCTGGCCTCAGCCGCCTTTCTGCCCGGACTTCTTCTAGCTTTTCGCAGTCGGCATGTCGGACATCGATGGATGACACGATGACCGGCGTGACCACAGCTCCCATCCAACGCACATCAGCCCGGGTGATCCCGGTCAATGCGAGCGGCCGTGTGCTGCTGCTCCACGGCCACGATCCGGCGCGTCCGGAATCGTCGTACTGGTTCACCATCGGCGGCGCGGTCGAGTCTGGGGAGTCCCTAGCGGCTGCGGCCGTACGCGAGCTTTGGGAGGAAACCGGCATCGAGATCACCGAGCAACAGCTCGGCCTGCCGTATCACCGCGGCACCCACGCCTTCTCGTATGACGGCGTCGACTTTGTCGCCGATGAAAGCTTCTTCGCGGTGCGACTCGACGACGTCGCGATTAGCTTCGACGGAATCCAAGGCAACGAGATCATCGACGACGCCCGCTGGTGGGACCCGGACGACCTCGAGCGCGCCCCGCTCTCGGTCCCTGACCTCCCCGACTTGATGCGCCGTGCGGTGGCAACGGCGATCTTGGACAATAGCGATCTTGTCGGGGGCAGGTTACGCGGTTAGCTCAGTTTGAGACACTGATCGAGAATCGCAGCGATCCGGTTAAAGCGACGACTAGTCAGCAGTTCCTCGAGGTTGCTCGCTGAACTAGCTGGCAAGTCTCTTGATCAGAGATATTCCTGGATCGCTCCGAGGAGCACTGACTTTGACTTCGCGCCCTTGAACGCCTTCACCAGCTCGCCATCGACGTAGACCTGGATCGTTGGCAGGCCCAACACATGATTGTTCGCCGGGGTCACGGGATTGGTGTTGGTGTCCATCTTCACGAACGTCACCTTGTCACCGTGCGCGCTGGCAAGTTCTTCGATGATCGGGGAGACCTGCTTGCAGGGTCCGCACCAATCTGCCCAGAAGTCCACCACGACTGGCTTGTCGGACTTCAGGACGACCTCATTGAACGTGGCGTCGGTCACATCAGTTACTGCACCCATGGAATCTCCTCTCTACGCTTCAGTCTTCTCTCGCCCACTGACACAGGTCCCATGACGCCAGCTCGCTGACTCATGGGACGCGGACGCGAATGCGTGCCAGCCGACCCTAGCTGGCCGCGCCGGTGAGCATGGCCTCGTCCGCGCCGACGGCCGAGTGGTCTGCGTGGTGGAGGGCCGCAAGGTAGCGCTCCGCGTCAAGAGCGGCCGCGCATCCGGTGCCGGCAGCGGTCACTGCTTGCCGGTACGTGCGGTCCACCAGATCTCCCGAAGCGAACACTCCCGGCAGGTTCGTCTTGGTCGAGGAGCTATCGGTGATCACATAGCCGTCCGGATCCAAATGCACCTGGCCCTTCACCAGGTCCGATCGCGGATCGTGACCAATCGCAATGAACAGACCAGAAATTGGCAGCTCGCGCTCGGCACCAGTGACAGTGTCCTGCAAGGTGATCGATCGGAGCGTCTTGTCGCCATGAATCTTGGTAACAACGGAGTTCCACGCCAAGCTGATCTTGGGATTGTGCAACGCGCGGGCAGCCATGATCTTGCTGGCGCGGAGCCCGTCGCGGCGATGCACGATCGTCACGGACCTCGCAAAGCGGGTCAAGAAGGTTGCCTCCTCGACCGCGGAGTCGCCGCCGCCTACAACGGCAATGTCCTTGTCACGGAAGAAGAAACCGTCACACGTGGCACACCATGAGACGCCGTGGCCGGAGAGCCGATCCTCGCTCTCCAAACCGAGCTTGCGGTACCCGGAGCCCATGGCCAAGATCACCGTACGCGCAGCAAAGGCGTTGCCGTAGCCGTCCTTGACGATCTTGATGTCACCGGCCAGGTCCATCTCGACGATGTCCTCGGTGACGATCTCGGCACCGAATCGCTGGGCCTGCGCGCGCATTTTCTCCATCAGTTCGGGACCCATGATCCCGTCTGGGAAACCTGGAAAGTTCTCCACGTCGGTGGTGGTCATCAAGGCGCCGCCGGAGTCGATCTCACCCTCGAACACAAGCGGTTTCAGATCCGCCCGCGCCGCGTAGACAGCGGCGGTATAACCAGCCGGCCCGCTCCCGACGATGATGACGTCCCGTATGGATTCGTTGCTCATAGCGCCTTTCAGACTCTGCTCGTGGGCTGTAAACCCTACTTCGCGAAACGGCCTTTGGAGGCAACCTATTCCGCATCAAAGTAGTCAAGCCGGTGTCAAGTTAGTCAAGCTGGTCTGGTCAAGTAGACTAAGGCTGTGACAACGGTAAACGTCCAAGCAGGCGAAGACGCATCTGAGCGAGCTTCTGGCTCGGGCGGAACGGGGAGAGGAGATTGTCATCTCCCGGGCCGGATCTCCAGTTGTTCGGCTAGTGGCAGTAGCCAAAGCGCCGCCGCGGCAGTTCGGGGGCCTTGCGCTCACCGTGCCAGACGATTTTGATGCCCCTCTGGATGACGACGAGCTTGCCACGTGGGAGTAACGCATCTCGTCGACACCCACATCCTGTTGTGGCTGCTCGGTGCACCAAACCGGATCCCGGAGCACGTGCGCGACGCCCTCGCCGATCGAACGAATCCGCTTTTGGTGTCATCAGCATCGACGCTGGAGATTGCCACGAAGGTTCGACTAGGCAAGCTCAACGCCCCAGGCCTGGTGCAAACACTGCCCGCCCGCCTGTCAGCGCTTGATGCAACGAGCCTGCCGATGACGGTTGATCATGCTTTGCTGGCGGGATCGATCTCGTGGGCCCATCGCGATCCGTTCGATCGTCTCTTGGTCGCCCAGGCAACGCTCGAGGATGCGACGTTTGTCACTGTGGACAAGACGATCGCTTCCTTGCCGGTGCTGCGCGTCCTCACGTGGTGACGGGGTAAAGACATGCGTCAGCCGAGGGGCGTGAGTCATGATCGGCCCGTGCGTTCCAGGCTGCTACGAGTGCCAGATCGTCCGCGGATAGCTGCTGCCGGTTCATGCGATGAGTCCTCGGTCTTTCAGCCGGGCAACGGTCTTCTGGGAGCCCTTGTCGAGGGTTGCCTGCGGTGCTCGAGTCAGTATCCACGTGAATAGGGTCGAATGCCCACTACGCAGCAACGCCACGGGGGCCACGATGCGGCTCGTACTCCCGTCGGAGCCGCGTACGGTAAGCCGATAGCTCGGGCCATTGGGCGTCAGGAACTCCTCGACCGCGACCAAGTCGGCGGCGTCGATAGTGTGGAACGTCCGGAAGCGTCGCACCATGAGCTTGGACCCGTCGATCAGCAGAAAAGCCCTGGTCCGCAGATAGATAAGACCGACGATGAGGGCCCACAGCAAGACCACCACTATGAGCGCGGGCAGCCAGCCGTTCGCCCGGCCGTGTGCTAGCGCGCCGATGCAGATCACAGCGGCGATGCTGGCGAAGAGCACAGGCGTCCGCCAGTTATAGGACTGCTCGAGCGGATGGGGCATGCTACGAGCACCTTTCAGTGGTGCCGGACCACAAGGGCAGCACGCGCGTTGGGTCTCCCTCCACGTGAGCGCGAAGTAGCGCGGCGCCTATTAGCAGATCGCCATCCACGTCACCGTCGGTCAAGCCAGAACCTCGACCTCGTAGATGCCGCCGCGATAGCCCGTCCCCTCCTTCGGCAGCGAGGTCAGGTACACCAGGGCATATCGGGTCGTGACATCTTGTGCCGCAGTCAGCGTCGCCGATCCGCCCGCATTCGACTCGGTGGCCACCGTACGCCAGAGCTTGTCGGAGCTCATCGGCGGATTCGCGGTCTGAGCGGGATCTGCCTTCGGGACGCGGAACTGGACGGTAGTCCCAGTGCCGCTCAGGGAGAGGTGCAACGAGCGCACCGGTTGTGGACTGCCAAGATCAAGAACAAGGCCTACGCCACGCTTCAGGTTGCCCAGCTTCGGATTGCCGAAATATTGCACCGTACGCCAGCGGGTGGACGCGTCGCGGTCGTAAGCGAGCTTGACCTCGTCAGGATTCTCGGTTTTGTCATCTCCCTGCGGGTCGAAGTCCCGCGCATCTGCAATGCTCAGCGTGCTCGGCTGCCCGGGCGGGGGTTCCGACGTCGTAGCGCTCGGTTGATTTGTAGCGGCTTTCGGTTCGGGAGCGGTCGAGATGCGCTGATTCAAGATCAGAGCGGAGATGATCCCCGCGGCGATCAACAGCACCGCCAGCACCAACAGCAGACCGATCCAGCGGCGGCGCCGCTTGACGGCTACAGGTTGACTCGCCGACCTGGCTTGTGGCGGACGAGCCGCGGTTGTCGTTCCGGTGGGCCGCCCGCTGGTTGGGATCCGCGTTCGCGCGGTGGTCGGTGGAGCGCTTGCCGCCGGGATCGTGCGAGTTGATATGGCTCGCTGGCGAGCGGTGGTTTGGTCCAAGAGTGAGGAAACGGGCTGCGCGGCCATCGCCGCATCGAGGGCATCGGGGCTACCCGTGACACTTGGGATCGGCTGCCGCAACCGTCGCTCCAGATCGGGCGTGGCATCCCCGGTTCCCAAGATCTTGGTCAGCGCCGTTACCAGGCCACCGGCTGTGGCGATCGCAGCCACATGATGACGCGGCGGATCCCCGAGAATCTGATCACAGACACTGTCGAGTGCCGGCGACACACCCGCGCGGACCTGGCGGGGGGTCATCCAGCGCCGCCCGACCATTGGCGCGTTCGGCAGTCCGAACGCGGGACCTCCGGGCCAGCGGCACACAAGCGCCGCATAGAGCAGCCGGCCGAGGTCCGTCACATCGACTTGCTCAGGGCTTTTCACTGCCGTTACCGGGTCAGTCGATGTCGGCCGCAGCGCTGCCTCGATCAGCAGTCCAACGATCTTGATGTTCCCGCTCGGGGTGATGATCACGGTCTCCGGGCTCAGCCGCCGGTGATACAGACCAAGACTGTGCACGCCGGCCAGCGCGTCGGCGACTTCGCGGGTAATCCACGCGGCTTCAAGGCCAGACAGCGGGCCATGGTTCAAGATCATTTGGAGCGACTGCCCGGTCGCATATTCGCACACGATGTAGGAGCCCACGAGAGGGTCAGCGCTGTGTACGGCGTCGAGCACCCGCAGGAAACGGGAATCGGTCGCAACCGAGGCCCTGCGGGCCGCGGTGAGCAGTTCCTCATCGTCCGGATCACCCGGTGCGAGCAAGTGCACCAGCACGGAGCGCGACAGCACCCGGTCGAAGGCGCGCCAGGTCACTGTCGGCTCGGACTCGGCAATCAACTCCTCGAGGCGGTAGCGGGACGCCAGTACCGTCCCGGCGGGCAGCGTGGCCGCGCGGGAGCCTTCTGCGCCGCGCTCGACGCTCCGCCCGGCGGCGCGTTCAACACCTTGGGGCTCGGCGCCGTCGGGCTGGACGCCTTGTTGCACACCGTGGGCAGCGGCCTGAACCATTGATCCTGCATTCTCCTCAGCTGCTTGTTTGATGCTAGGAGACGGAGGCCGGATCACCGTCGGCGAATCGCCGGACGGCGTCAGGTCGCCGAATCGATCAGCGCTGGCCTCGATCACCGACTCCTCTCTTACCTCCCGGGCCTCAGGCGAGGAATCGCTGCCGCGTCGCAGCACCGTGGTAATGATCTCCGTCACCTCCTGGATGCGCATCAGCCGCGCGATCAGCACAAACAGGCTGACTGCTACGACGCCGGCGATCACCAGACCCAGCGCCAGCATCAGTCTGGAATCAAACTGTGTGGTGAACACCCAGGTGATCAGCCAGGCTGCGATCGCAGCCGGGGTCACCGCCAGTAGCAGCCGTACACAATGTCGTATCAGCTCATCGGCATCAAGATCAGGAAGTTTGCGATGCAGCCTGGAGAAGGAGACCGGTAGCCCAATCAGGTACGCCAGCGAGTAGGCGAGAGCCAGGCCGGTCGCAACGAGCGCGGGATTGTCAAGCAGCAAGACAGCTGCCACGCCAAGAGCGACGTTGGCGCCCGCGATCAAGCACTGCAGGAAGAACGTCGTGCGGTTGTCTTCCAGCGCATAGAAGGCGCGCAGGCAGATGTATTGCAAGGTGAAAGGGACTAGCCCGATGGCGAGCGCCAGTAGCGCCCCGCCGACGTAGGAGGCATCCTTCGCGCCTTGACCAAAGCCGAACACCAGATGCGCCAGCGGCATCCCTAGCGCCAAGAAGGCAACCGCGGCCGGCAGCAGCGCGGTTACCGACAACCGGATGGCGCGCATGGTCTCCGAGGCCACGCCGTGCAGGTCGCCGGCGGCTGCGAGCCGCGACGCTGCCGGCAGCATGGCGGTGGCCAGCGAGACCGTGATCAAGGAATGAGGCAGGATCCACATCGCGTACGCGTTGCTGTACGCCGTGAGGCCGGCGCCCTTGCCGCCGACCGTTGCGCTGCTGGCCAACTTGCTGACGACAACCAAGGCGGTCTGCGTCACGAGGACGAAGCCGAGAGTCCACTTGGCTAGCCGGAAGGTCTTGCCGAGCCCGGTGTGCTTGAAGTCGAAGCGCGGTCGGAAGTGGTAGCCGCTGGCCCGCAGGAACGGGATGAGCACGGCGGCCTGCGCAGCAATGCCGAGCGTGGAGCCAATGCCAAGCAGCAGCGCCTGATTTGTGGTGAAAGGTGCCCCTGTGCTCGTCCGTTCGAAGACGATCACGTACATCAGCAGCACCATGATCGACACCACGTTGTTGGCGATCGGAGCCCACATCATCGGCCCGAAACGATCACGCGCGTTGAGCACCTGGCCGGCCAACACGTGTACGCCGTAGAAGAAGACCTGCGGCATGCAGTAGTAGCCGAGCAAGATCATCGACTCGTACTGCGCTGCCAGCTGTGGTGATTTCCAGCCAGCAGCCGAGTACAGCCCGATGATCCACGGCACCGCGAGCGTCAGCAGCAGAGTGATCATGCCCAGAGCGATCAGGCCGGCGGTCATGATCCGGTTGGTGTACGCCTCCCCGCGATCAGCGTCACCGCGAATGGCGCGCACGATCTGCGGCACGAGGACGGTGTTCAGCACGCCACCCGCAAGCAGGATGTACATGCTGTTCGGCACGGTGGTGGCGATGGTGAACATCTCGGCTTGCCGGGTGCCGTTGCCGAACAGGTACACCAGCAGCATCAGCCGGAAGAAGCCCATCACCCGAGACAGCGCAGTACCCGACGCCATCACCGCGCTGGCTGAAACCAGTCGCCGGGTGCGCCTGCGCTCCTCCGTCGTCGGCCCTTGGTCCGACAGGGGCGTGCTCATCTTGGGGGTCGAGGTCTCAGACATCAAGTTTCTCTGCCGGCGCAGAGCTCAGAAGTTGGTCATGGTGCGATGTGCCGTCGCTTGGTGGCGGGCCGAGGGGCCTACTCCCTGTGGTCTTGGTACGTTCCCTGGCCACCTGCCGAATGCGCAGGAATGTGGTGGCGATCAGCACGATCCCGGCGGCAACCGCGATCGCCCAGCCCGTGGTGCCGTTCTGGGTTACCTGCACCTCGATGTCGAACGGGCGTCCAACCGGACGGCCCGACTCCGTCATCAGCTGCGCGGTGACCGGGACGATGCCGTTGGCCTTCGCGGTGACCTCGGCGTTGGCCGTGTAGGTGTCCTGCGCCTTGATCTGCGGTGGGCTTGATCGGCTTGATCGTCAGCCGCTGGCTGTTCTCGGAGTTGAACACCAGCCGGACCTTGACAGCGCCAGCGTTCGGACTCGATGCGTCGGGCTCCAGGGTGTTCTTGATCGTGATCGGGAACTCGACGCCCTGCTGCGCAACGGTCTGGACGCGAGCGCTGCTGCGAATCTGGATTTTGTTCAGCAAGATGTCGTCCAGCGTTGCCTGCTGAGGACCCAGAAAGGCCCGGCGCGACCTCGTCGTGTTTGCGCCACTTGAAACTGGCAGCCCGGGCGACCGCAGCATTTCCTTCTGCACGGGCGTTGGTTGAGTCGACCAGCAAGTCTGCATACGTCTCGCTGCTTGAATCGAACCTCCGCAGGCTGGTCAGCTGCGCCGGCGTGAGCTGAGCCCCGCGATTAGCCGAGCTGTAGCGATATTTCCCTGACCACTGCGCAGGCGTTGCTTTGAGCAGTTCGCTCAGCGTGCGTTGGGTCAGCCACGGTGCCTCGACCTGGCGATCACCTCCCGCGGCCTGGGCAGCACGAGTAATCAGCCGGACCCTCCCGTGAGTCGAGGCATCCTGTGCTGTCGCTGCCTCGATCCAGCTGTCAGCCAGCATTCGTTGATGAACTTGAACCGCCGTATCGCGCGGATCCGGTCCAGGTCCGCCCTCGTTGGCGGCTGCGGCGTATCTGATGATCGGCACGCCATCGGGCCCGGCGAGTACCGGTGATGGACCCTTCGCTGAGGTGTCCGCAAGCAAGATCGCATCGGGATGCAAAGCCGCCGCCGCCTTGGCCGTTGCCGCATCAGCGGCGCCTCCGGCAGGTAGCACGAGAAGGGGCAGCGATCGCGTGGACTCCACCAGTTTGTTGGCGTTGGCCGCGTCGTCGAGGACACGCTCCTGACCGTCGTGGACGAGCGCAGCAATGTCAGGTGAGCCGTAGAGCAGCCGATATCCGTCGTGGGATGACTGCAGCGCGTCGTAGCCCTCGAGCCATCGGGCTGCATCCGCCTGACCCGTGCCCGCTGACGTTGTGCCCTCAGAGTCCAGCACCTGGTATCCGGCTGACATGTTCTTGAGTTCCTCGATCAACGCCGGATCCACGGCAAACGTGGTCTTGTTGGTGTTCGCTGCCTTGAGCAGGGCGGTCAGCCGGCCGTTCTCGCCCACCTCGGCGGCCAGATGATCATCCGAGAAAACACCTTTGCGCACCAGTGAAGGTCGGGAATTGAGGACCACGATCGTTGTCATGGTGAGCTTGCTGGCGGGCTTTCCGGAAACCACGGGCACGAACGCCCTGGTACGGCCGATGGCGACGTTATTGCCTCGCTGCAAGACATGGACACCCATCAGGTAAACGCCGTCGGTGGGGGAAAGCTCGAGATCGGCAACCTTGACCCGCAGTGCGAAGTCGACCGACGCATTTGGAGCCAGGAATGGATTCTGGTCGGTGTACAGGTTCTGGAATACACCTGTGTAGCGGGCACCCAGGGGGTCGTTGGAATCTGATGCCAACGCCTGCTCCATGCCGGCGCGGCCGAGGATCGGTGCTTGATTGCGCCAGAAGAGGGCCTCCAGCCGGTCGAGCCGCTCTTTGCTGATGTTGGTGACGCGGCCCGTCACGGTGATCTCGCCATTCCGCGTTGGCAGCGCCGGATTCATCGACGTCAAAGTGATCGACACCAAGGCGACCGGCTCGGCGGCGACAGCGCGCGGTGGCAGGAATAGCACGCAGAGGCTTGAGACCGCGACTGCTAGCAGTACGCGGGCCGTACGTACCGCGTACCACCTCCTCACCTGGTCATCGTAATTGCAACGATAAACTCGCTCAGCGTGTCCACTTTCCAGCTGAGCTCAGTGCAGGCTGCTGCAGTGGCTGAGCTGCTCCGGATCGCTCCGGTCGCGGACCGGATGGGCGAGTTGTTCAGCAATGCCGGACACGAGCTCTATCTCGTCGGCGGTAGTGTGCGCGACGCCCTGCGAGGCAAGCTTGGGCACGACCTGGACTTCGCGACATCCGCCCGCCCCGATGCGGTCGAAAAGCTGCTGCGAAAGTTCTCTCCTGCCGTGTGGACCATCGGCAAGGAGTACGGCACGATCGGCTGCAAGGTCGAGACGGGCGATGTCTCCTGGATCATCGAGGTCACGACGTACCGGTCTGATGTGTACGCCGGGCACAGCCGTAAGCCAGAAGTCGCATTCGGCGACACGCTCGAGGGCGATCTCTTACGTCGCGACTTCACGATCAACGCCATGGCGGTATCCATCCCTGAGAAGCGCTTCGTCGATCCGTACGGCGGGTTGACCGATCTGGCGCGCCGGGTAATTCGCAGCCCGGGGACGCCGAAGAGCTCCTTCAGCGATGATCCGTTGCGGATGATGCGTGCGGCCCGCTTCGTTGCGCAGCTGGAGTTTGTGCCGGCCCCAGAGGTGGTCGCCGCTATGCGGAACATGGCCGACCGGATCTCGATCATCTCTGCCGAACGGATTCGTGACGAGCTCAGCAAGCTGTTGCTCACTGATCGGCCGCGCCCGGGCTTGGACCTGCTGGTGTCAACTGGATTGGCGGCCCGAGTGCTGCCTGAGCTGCCTGCCCTGCGGCTCGAACGGGACGAACATCACCGGCACAAGGATGTCTACCAGCACAGCCTCACGGTACTGGAACAGGCGATCGGCTTGGAGGATCGACTGCCCGAGCGCCCGGATTTGATCATCCGCTTGGCCGCGCTGCTGCATGACATCGGCAAGCCGGCAACACGGCGGTTCGAGCCCGGCGGAAAGGTGTCGTTTCATCATCACGATGTCGTCGGCGCGAAGCTCGCCCGAAAACGCCTGACGGCGCTGCGCTTCAGTGGCGAGGACATCAAGGCTGTCTCGGACTTGATCGCGCTGCATCTTCGCTTCCACGGGTACGCCGGCGGCCAGGATCACGGCGAGGCGTGGAGCGACGCCGCTGTTCGTCGCTACGTCCGCGACGCCGGTGACCAGCTGGCCCGGTTGCATGTGTTGACCAGGGCCGACTGCACCACGCGAGATGTGGCCAAGGCAGAGCGGCTGCGGCGAGCGTACGACCACCTGGAAGGCCGGATTGCGGAGCTGGCGGCTCAGGAGGAGCTGGATGCGATCCGACCCGACCTGAACGGAACCCAGATCATGGAGATCTTGGGCATTCCGCAAGGTCGCGACGTGGGTCGCGCCTACGCGTTCCTCTTGGAACGCCGGATAGAGGAGGGTCCGCTCGGCGAAGATCGTGCGCGCGAGCAGCTGCTCGCGGTGGTGGGCCGATCAGCGTTCCTGAGCTGCAGTGGTGCGATTCGCCCGGCTCCGCTAATTTATGATCGCCGGATATTTTCCGAAATCTTCTGCGGTATTTCTTATTGGTCGCCAAGATGAAACTTGTTATGAAGCGTCTAGGGGCGGCACCCTTGTCGGTACCGCTGCAATGTCATTCAGACGATTGGTGGGTATACCGGCAGTGATGTCCTCATCCAGCGCACTCGGGAAGAAGGAACCATTGTGGCGACCAGGATTTTGACCACTCTTCAAGACGACATCGATGGCTCGGCCGCGACGGAGACGGTCCGCTTCGGTCTGGACGGTGTTGAGTGGGAGATCGATCTCTCCGAGCGCAACGCCAATAGGCTCCGAAACAGCCTAAGCGATTTCATGGCACATGGCCGCAAAGTAGGTGGCAAGCGCATGACCAAGCCGACGTCATCCAATCATGTCGACAACCAAGCGGTGAGGAAGTGGGCTGAAGCCAATGGGATCGAGGTCCATCCCCGTGGGCGCATTCCTAGCGACGTCCTCGAGCGTTATAAAGCCGCCGGCAACTGAGCTAGCCAAATGCCTATGCCGACGTGGGTCAGCTCAGAGCTGGGCGGCAAGTTCCAGATCTAAGGCCGCGAGCCGCGATCGCAGCAGTTGCTGCTCGGCCGGGTTGTGGGTCAGAGCGAGGGCTCGCTGATTAGCGGCATGCGCACCCTCATGATCACCCAACGCAGTCAGCAGCTGGGCCCGCGTCGCGTGCAAGAGGTGGTACTCGCTCAATCGGTCGGCCACCTGCTCAACCTCTGCTAGCGCTGCATCGGGGCCGTGAAGATGGCTGAGCGCGATGGCGTGGTTGAGTCTGATTACCGGTGAAGAGTCGTAACGGAGCAACAGGTCGTACAGGGTAAGGATCTGCAGCCAATCGGTTTCAGCCCACGATGCGGCGTTTGCATGGCAGCCGCCGATCGCGGCCTGTAGCTGGAATCGACCCGGCCTGCGAAGGGCAGCTGCCGTCGAGAGGTAGCCGTCGGCGCGACTGATTGCCACTCCGTCCCAGCGACGACGATCTTGATCTTCCAGCAACACCAGCCGATCACGATCATCAAATCGAGACGTGGTTCGCGAGTAGAGGAAAGTGAGTAGTGCAAGCAGTCCCCACGCCTCGGCCTGATCCGGGAGTGCGCGGGCGACCAGCTCGGCTAGCCAGATGGCATCATCGCTCAACTCACGACCCGACTCCGATGGCTCCAAATAGCCCGCGTTATAGCTCAAATAGATGACGGTGAGCACGTCGTCCAGACGCGGAGCAAGATCAGGCGTTGCGGGGATCGTGAACGGAATCCCAGCGCTGGTGATCTTGCGCTTGGCACGTACCAGCCGCTGCGCCATGGTTGCCTCGGGCACGAGGAAGGCCCTGGCGATCTGCGCTGTCGTCATCCCTACGACAGCACGCAGCGTCAGTGCCAGCCGAGCCTCGACGCCAAGCGCCGGATGGCAGCAGCCGAACAACATGGGCAACCGCTCATCGCCCGTACGCTCGACAGCATCCGCCGCAGTTGCATCCGCATCCCACTCGTCGGCCAACGGCAGCTCGCGGGAGCGTTTGCGCAACAAGTCGATGGCCCGCCGCCGCGCCGCCAGCGACAGCCAACCCCCAGGATTGGCGGGCACTCCATCGCGACGCCAGGTCCGTAGCGCGATGATGATCGCTTCCTGCACCGCCTCTTCGGCGACATCGAAGTTGCCGATGCGCCGCTGCAGCTGGGCAACGATCAGACCAGCCTCCCGGCGGACAATGCGGGCGAGTGCCGCATCCTCCGCCGAGGCGTGGACACCGGCGGCCTGCCCTTCGACAGGCTCAGAGCACATGAGCTGACCTTGTCGAAGCGCTGGACTTCAGTTCTTCAATAGACACGCGGCTCACATGTCGTCGCTGTGATCAACGATCGGCCGGATCTCCACTGCGACGCCGGGTAGCTGGAGTGACGGCCACTCCTTGACGATGGCGATGGCGGCGTCCAAGTCCGGAACGTCGATGATGCTGAACCCGCCGACATTTTCCTTTGCCTCTGAGAATGGCCCGTCGATCACCACCGGTGCTGCCCCGTTCAGCCCGGACTTTACAGACGTGGCTGTTTCCGGTCCTTGCAGCTCGGCGCCGCCGTCGGTCATGACACCGCCATGCTTTTCGAACCAGCCGTAGATCGCCTGGTAGACCTCAGCCCGGCGCTCCTCAGGGACGGCAGCGTCGAGATCTGGCCGATTGGTGTACAGCAACACGTACTTCATTGCGGTGCTCCTTGTGGTCTGGGGAGTTCTGACATCTCTCGACGTACGACCGCCGCCGTAATCGACAGTGGCGCGCAGATTCTGCAAGAAAATAGTGCGGCCAAATAGCAGCCAACTACTCTGTCAGCCGTGAAGTGGTTGCACTTCCCACGCACCCTCGGCATCGTCGTTTGTCTGTATTTGCTCGGTATGGCTGTGGTGTTTGGGTTGCTGACGAGCCGAAACTACCGCTTCATCGAGCATGCGAGGCAAGTCTCGGGTACCGTCATGGCGCTCGTGCCGAGAGCGCCATTTGGTTCGACTCGGGAGCCGCGAGCCGGCGAGCGGAGGATGATGAGCCTCGCGCCCACCGTGCAATATCAGGTCGATGGCAAGACGTACGAATACACGGCTGCCCGCGGTCGCTTTCGCCAGCCGGTGAGGATAGGTGATCATCTGACCGTGCTCTACGACCCACGCGACCCTGCGGACGCCCAGCTGAGGGGAGAGGGAAGGGTCCTGGTTCCCGGTATCACGGTCGGCTTCGCAGCCTCGGCCATGCTGGTGGCGTTCGTGCTCTTCCGCACTCGAAACTACGAAACGGAGCACAGCTTGAGCCCGGGACGGCGACCGCTGGCGATGTGAGTTTGGCTGTGCCGGTTGGTTGGGCTTGTGCGTGGCAAACTGTTCGTTCGTGGTTGCGGGTGGTGTGTGGTTGGTGGTTTTTGTTGGTGTGGTGGGGTTTGGGTGGGTGGGGGTGGTTTAGGTGGGGGGTTGGTGAGGTCGAGCGTGGTGGGAGGGTGGTGGTGTGGTGACGGTGTTTGGTCGTGCGCGGCAGGTGGAGTTTGAGCCGGTGTATCACCGTTATGGGCCGCATCGGGCTGGGTTGCCGCGGTTGGTGCCGTATTTCCGTGAGGTGTGGCGGCGGCGGGTGTTTGCGGTGGAGATGAGTAAGGCCACGATGCGGGGGGCTCATACGGCGACGTTTTTTGGGCAGGCGTGGTTGGTGTTGAATCCGTTGTTGTTGGCGGGTGTGTATTACATTTTGGTGACGATCATCCGGCGGCAGCATGATCCGGCGTTTTTTGTGCATTTGACGTTGGGGTTGTTTGCGTTTCAGTTGGTGACGTACGTCGGTGACGAGTGGGGCGACGTCGGTTACTGGTTCTGGCAAGTTGTTGTTGAATACGCCGTTTCCGCGGTTGTTGATTCCGTTGTCGGCGGTGCGGACGGCGTTCTTCCGGTTCCTGCCGACGGTGCCGGTTTATTTCGTGTTCCATGTGATTTTTTTGACTGATGTGTGGTCGTGGAAGATGTTGTTGTCGTTGTACTTTTTGGCGACGATGATCGTGTTCGGGATGGGTTTGGCCGCTTTTTTTGCTGCGTTCCAGGTTTATTTTCGTGATACGTCGAGTTTCCTGCCGTTTTTTATGCGGATCTGGTTGTATCTGTCGCCGGTGTTGTGGGCGCCGGAGCATGTCATCGGTCGGTTCTCGGGGCCGGTGATGACCCTGATCCAGCTCAACCCGATGTTTTCCATGATCGGCGGCTACACCGAGTTGTTGCAGTATGAGACGTTCCCGCCGGTCTACATGTGGGTGTTTGCGTTGGTGTGGGCGGTGGCGGCTGCGGTGGTCGGTTTTTTGTACTTCATCTCCAGGGAGCGTGAGTTTGCTGTCCGCCTTGTCTAACAGCGAGCAAGTGTCTAACAGCGAGCAAGTGTCGAACGGCGAGCAGGTGTCGAACGGCGAGCAGGTGTCGAACGGCGAGCTGGTGTCGAACGGCGAGCTGGTGTCGAACGGTGAGGTTGCGTTGGCGGTGCGGGTTGATGATTTGTCGATCACCTATCGCACCACGTTTGAGCGTAAGCCGACGTTGAAGCAGGCGTTGGTCCGTTTCGGCCGGGGGCAGCGGGCGGTGCGGGAGGTCGAGGCGATCAAGCATGTGTCTTTTGAGGTGGGCAGTGGGACCGCGATGGGCATCATCGGCTCGAACGGGGCGGGGAAGTCGACGTTGATGCGGGCGATGGCGGGCATCCTGCCGCCGACCAGCGGTTCGATCGAGGTGTGGGGGCGGGCCAGCACGTTGTTGGCGTTGGGGGTCGGGTTCAACCACAACCTGTCGGGGCGGGAGAACATCATTTTGGGTGGGTTGGCCGCCGGCCTGTCCCGCCGTGAGGTGGAGGAACGTGCCGTCGAGGTCGCGGAGTGGACCGAGCTCGGCGACTTCATCGACATGCCGATGCGCACCTACTCCTCGGGCATGTCTGCCCGGGTGGGGTTCTCGGTGGCGGTACACATGAAGCCCGACATCTTGATGATCGATGAGGCACTGTCGACCGGCGATGCGCATTTCCGGGAGAAGGCGAACGCGAAGATGGCCGAGCTGCGCGACAGCGCCCGGGCCATGTTCTTAGTCAGCCACGGGCTGGGCAGCATCAAGGAGATGTGCAACGAAGCGATCTGGCTGGACCGCGGCAAGCTGATGCTCCGCGGCCAACCCGACGAGGTCGTCAACGCATATATCAAATTCGTAAAGGTCAAGAAGTCCGCAAGCGGCCATGGAGGACATGTAAGTCGATCGCGTGTCCAACATGTTACGGAATTGGCATAACTAATCGGCGAAACGCCGAACTAACGCTGGATCTGCTGCGTACGATCTTGCGAAAGTGATGTAGCGAAGCGCTAACCCAATTGGGGCCGGGGGTTGCAGGGCCACTGGTGCGCCGCGGGTTACTGCGGTGCGCGAGCATGCATACGGCGCGAAACAGGCGTCGTGGCCGATTGTGCGTACCTCCCGTTTCCGGGGCTGGTTCGCGCTCCCATTTGGGCACAACACTATTTCTTCATCGGGGGGAAGGCCATGTTCACGAGTATTTACGTGACGACCGCTGGCGAAGTGTTCAAGCGTCGAGAATTACATTTCCCCCACGTCAGGCCGGTCGCGTTCACGAACGTGCGCCACGGCGTCTTGCACGAGCTGCGCGGTACGAAACAGCAGCGGACTGATCTGCTGTAGAGACGGAGGCGAAGGTGCCAATCATTTCGACGCCCCAGGGTTTCAACGAGGAGGAGCTTTACGTCGATCTCGAGCCGACGTTCGGGCGGTCGCTGTTCCTGAAGTGTGAGGGCTTCAACTTTGCCGGATCGATCAAGCTGAAGGCCGCGTCCGAGATGATCGAGGCGGCCGAACGGGAGGGAATCCTGACCCCCGGATCGGTGCTCGTCGAGTCCTCGTCCGGGAATCTGGGTGTTGCGTTGAGCATGATCGCGGCGAGCAAGGGCTACGGGTTCTTGTGTGTCACTGACTCCCGCTGCAACCTGTCGACGAGGCGGTTGATGCAGGCGTTCGGTAGCCGGGTCCACGTCATCACCGAGCCGGATCCGGTGGGCGGTTTGCTCGGCGCGCGGATCAACTATGTCCGTTCGGTGTGCGCATCTGATGACCGCTACGTGTGGCTGAATCAGTATGCCAATCCGCAGAACTGGAAGGCGCACTACCGGAGTACGGCTCCGGCGATCGCCCGCCAGTTCCCGCAACTCGATGTGCTGTTCGTGGGTGCTGGGACCTGCGGGACCTTGATGGGCTGCGCCCGCTACTTCCGAGAATGGCACCGGCCGGTCCGAGTCGTGGCCGTGGAGACGGTGGGCTCGGTGACTTTTGGTGGACCGCCCGGACGCCGGATGATCCCGGGCCTAGGCACGAGCGTCCGCCCGCCGATGCTCGACGAGTCCTACGTCGACGAGGTCATCCGCGTCGAGGAGGCGGACACTATTCGTGCCTGTCATCGGCTGGCAGCCAGGGGATTCTTGTTCGGCGGCTCCACCGGCACAGTGGTTAGCGGTGCGATGGACTGGCTGACCCGGCATGACGCGCATGACCTGACCGCGGTGGCCATTGCCCCAGACTTCGGCGAGCGGTATCTCGATACGGTCTACCAGGCCAACTGGGTGATGGATCTGTACGGCGAGGACGTGCTCAGCTCCGATGAGCTGACCACCGCTTCGCCCTCCGTATGACCGCCCCCACCGAAACGGCCCCCTCCCACGCTGATCACATGACTTGTCGACCAATCACCAAACCGTCAACTCGTGCTCAAGGAAGTCACAAGGTGCCTGAAGCTCTCGGTGCCTTGACAGTCGCTCTGGCTGATTCGCCCGCCACGCAGGCCAGGCGCGCTCTCCCGGAGTCGAGCACCGAGAGCACCTTCGCCGAGGTGCCGGCTGATTCGCCCGCCACGCAGGCCAGGCGCGCTCTCCCGGAGTCGAGCACGGAGAGCACCTTCGCCGAGGTGCCGGCTGATTCGCCCGCTACGACAGGGCAGGCGCACTGGCTCGGAGTCGAGCACCGAGAGCACCTTCGCCGAGGTGCTGGCTGAGGTCATGCAGGTCGAGCGGGTGTCGGTGGACAGCAACTTCTTCGATGATCTTGGTGCGGACTCGATGGTGATGGCCCGGTTCTGTGCCCGGGTGCGGAAGCGGCCGGATCTGCCGACGGTGTCGATCAAGGACATCTACCAGCACCGTACGATCCGAAGCCTGACCGCGGCACTTGCGGACACCGCGCCCATGCCCGTCGAGCGGGTCTTCGCCGACATGCTCGCTGATGTCATGCAGGTCGAGCGGGTGTCGGTGGACAGCAACTTCTTCGATGATCTTGGTGCGGACTCGATGGTGATGGCCCGGTTCTGTGCCCGGGTTAGGAAGCGGCCGGATCTGCCGACGGTGTCGATCAAGGACATCTACCAGCACCCGACGATCAAAAGCTTGGCCACGGCACTCGCGGACGTCGCACCTGCTGTTGTGGAGTCGCCGGCTCCGTCCTCCGTCGAGGTGGCCATGCCGCCTCCGTCCTCCGTCGAGGTGGCTGCACCGGCAAGAACATCGCAGGTAGTGCTCTGCGGGGCGCTGCAGCTGTTGACCTTCCTGGGATATTCCTATCTGGCCGCGCTGGTCGTCGCTCAGGGCTATGAGTGGATTTCGGCGGGCAATGGTGTGCTCGACATCTACTTGCGGTCGGTGATTTCCACCAGCGCACTGTTCCTCTTTTTGTTCACCGTTCCGATCCTGGCGAAGTGGATCCTGATCGGTCGCTGGAAGCCCCAACGGATCCGCATCTGGAGTCTGGCGTACGTCCGGTTTTGGGTTGTCAAGACGCTGGTGCGGCGGAACCCGATTGTGCTGTTCACCGGTTCGCCGCTGTTCAACCTCTATCTGCGGGCGCTGGGCGCGAAGGTCGGGCGTGGCGTGGTGATCTTGTCCACCCACGTGCCCATCTGCACCGACCTGCTCAGCATCGGCGAGGGCACGATCATCCGCAAAGACTCCTTCATCAATGGCTATCAAGCACACGCGGGGTTCATCCAGGTGGGCCCGATCACTATCGGAAAGAACGCGGTGATCAGCGAGGCGACGGTTATCGATATCGAGACCTCGATGGGCAACGGAGCCCAGCTTGGCCACGCCTCTTCACTGCATGCCGGGCAAACCGTACCCGACGGCCAACACTGGCACGGTAGCCCGGGGCGGCAGACCGAGAAGGACAATTTCCTCACGGTCGATCCAGCTCCGTGCAGCACCTTTCGAAGGGTTGCCTACGCCGTTTATCAATTGCTGACCCTGTTGCTGGTGTACCTGCCGGTGGGGATCGCTGGCGCCATCTTGTTGCTGCTCAAAGTCCCGAGGCTCAGCGAGCTCATGGGTGAGGAGACCACTGCTTTTGCCAGCTGGACGTTCTACCGCGACGCCCTTGTCGTGTCCTTTGTGCTGTTCTTCGGCTCGTTGCTCGTCGGCTTCCTCATCGTGATGACCGTCCCGCGCCTGCTCAACCTCCTCATCAGGCCGTACACGGTCTACCGCCTGTACGGCTTCTATTACGGGGTCCACCGGTTGATCGCGCGTTTGACCAATGCCAAGTTCTTGAGCAACATCGTCGGCGACACCTCGTGGATCGTGTACTACCTGCGCGGCATCGGGTACGACCTCGGAAAGATCGTCCAAACCGGGGCGAACTTCGGCGGCCAGGTGAAGCACGAGAGCCCGTACCTGAGCTCCATCGGCACGGGAACGATGGTCGCCGACGCGCTGTCGATGATGAACGCAGAGTTTTCGAGTACGTCTTTCCGGCTGTCCTGGACGTTCATCGGAGAACGCAACTTCCTCGGCAACGGCATCGCCTATCCCTCCAAAGGCAGGACGCGCGACAACTGCCTGCTCGCGACGAAGGTCATGGTGCCGATCAGCGGGAGGGTCCGGGAGAATGTCGGGCTGCTGGGCTCCCCAGCCTTTGAGATCCCGCGGTCGGTCGAGCGCGACAGCAGCTTCGACCACCTGAAACAGGGGGACGGGCTGCGCCGCCGCCTCGCCGCCAAGAACAGGCACAACTTCGTCACCATCTTGTGGTGCTTGTTCGCGCGGTGGTTCTTCGTCTTCCTGCTCACCGTGCTCCTGGGCATCGCCGGGGACCTCTACGCCTCGTTGGGTGCGGCTGCGATCGTGTTGGACTTCGTGCTCGCCGCTGTGCTCGGCATCGCGTACTGGATCCTGGTCGATCGGATCGTGAGAGGGTTCAAGCCTCTGCCTGTGCTGTTCTGCTCGATCTACGAGCCCGCGATGTGGCGCCACGAACGGTACTGGAAGGTGCCCTCGACCGGGTATCTCGCGGCCTTCGCCGGCACCCCGTTCATCAACATGATTCTGCGCCGAGTAGGTGCCCGGATCGGCCGTCGGGTTTTCAACGACGGCTGCGGTATGACGGAGCGGTCGCTCGTCACGATCGGCGACGACTGCACGCTCAACGAGACGAGCACGGTCCAGTGCCACTCGCAGGAGGACGGCACGTTCAAGTCGGACCACTCCACACTCGGCTGCAACGTGACCCTCGGGACGGCCGCCCACGTGCACTACGGCGTGACGATCGGCGATGGCGCCGAGCTCGCCCCTGACTCCTTCCTGATGAAGGGCGAAGAGATCCCGCCGTACGAACACTGGGGCGGAAACCCAGCCGGCGAGATGCGAGTGCCGGCCGCGTTCATGGTTCGCCAAGATCACGACGAAAGCCGGAGCGTCGCTCTGGCCGGTACCTATTAGCTCTTGCCAATGGTGAGCGGAGGAATGACTTGATGGAAGTTCAGGCAGAGGTTCAGCTTGGGGCCAGCCGGGAGTTTTGGCGCGGTGCGCTCGTTGCGGGCGGGTTCACCGCTATTCCGCGGTGGAGCCTTGATCCGACGATCGGGCACAGCCGAGCATGAAGCGAAGATCCCTGACGACCTCGTCGCGCGTTGCGCCGGCTGGCGGACGAGCTGGGGGTCAGCCGCTCAGTTCGGTGCTGTTGGCTGCGCACGCCAAGGTACTTGCCGCACTGTCCGGGGAACGCGAGGTCGCGACGGGCTACGTCGGCCGGCAAGGCGGCCAACCGTTGCCCTGCAGATTGACGACCGAACCCGACTCGTGGCGCGCGTTGCTGTTGGCCACCCATCGAGCCGAGTCAGAACTGCTGGCGCACAGTGACTTCCCGGTCGATGATCTCAGGCGCGACCTGAGCCTCACGGACCGTCCTTCGAGACTGTGTTCGATCCGACCGTGCGTTCGATCCGACGGGGTTCGATCGAACCGGGCTCGATCCGACCGGCATCGAGGACGACCTTGCCGAGGACACCGTGTTGTGGGTCGGCATCTCGCGCAGCGATGAACAGCTGCGCGCTGAGACTGCGGTATCGGACGGATGTGTTGGATGCGGACTCGCGCGGCGAGGATCGCCGGCTATCACCTGACGGCGTTGGAGTTGATGGCCGCTGATCTGGATGCTGAGCATCGACGGCAGAGCCTGTTGTCCGCAGAGGAACTTCACTTTCCAGCTCGAGGGGTCTGGCGGGGCCGCGGCGGCAGCTGCCGGACGTCCGGGCGCATGAGTTGTTTGAGCAGCAGGTGGGGGCGCATCCGGACGCTGTCGCGGCGGTGTGCGGCGAGTCGGCAGCCTGACGTACGGGCAGCTGAACGCTCGCGCCAACCGGTTGGCTCGGGCGTTGTTGGCGCGGGGGTTGGGCCGTGAAGGTGTGGTGGCGGTGGTGGCGGAGCGCAATCTGGATTGGCTGGCTGCCGTCCTCGCGGTTTTCAAGGCTGGTGGGGTGTATCTGCCGATCGAGCCGCATTTCCCGGCTGATCGGATTGCGGCGATGCTGTCCCGGGCCGACTGCGGTCTGGTGCTGACCGAACCCGGCAGCACCAGCCACGCTCGACCAGGCTCTTGACGTCGCTGCCCGAGGTCCAGACGCTCTTCATCGAAGCGGGCTACAGCGAGGATCATGCCGACGGCAATCTCGGCATCGATGGTCGCCCCGGATCAGCTGGCCTATATCTATTTCACCTCCGGCTCGACTGGTGAGCCGAAGGGTGCGATGTGTGAGCACGCCGGGCATGATCAATCATCTGTTCGCCAAGATCGACGACCTGGGGATCGGCGAAGGTCATGTGGTGGCCCAGACCGCACCGCAATGTTTCGACATTTCGCTGTGGCAACTGGTTTCTGCGCTGCTGGTCGGCGGGCGGACCTTGCTGATCGAGCAGGACGTGATCTTGGACGTCCAGCGGTTCGTCGACACGATCGTTGCTGGCCGGGTCGCGGTGTTGCAGGTCGTGCCGTCCTATCTGGAGGTCGTGCTGTCTTATCTGGAACGCGACCCTCGGCCGTTGCCCGACCTGCGTTGCGTCTCGGTTACCGGTGAGGCGCTGAAGAGGGAGCTCGCGCAACGCTGGTTCGCGTCACAGCCGCAGATCAAGCTGGTCAATGCCTACGGGCTGACCGAGACCTCCGATGACACCAACCATGAGGTGATGGACCGGGCGCCTGCTGACCGGGTGCCGTTGGGTCGTCCGATCAACAATGTGCACATTCAGGTGGTTGATGAGCATCTGGCGCCGGTGCCGCTGGGCGCGCCGGGGGAGATCGTTTTCTCGGGGTGTGTGTCGGCCGCGGATACATCAACGATCCCGAACGCACCCGGGCGGCGTTCCTGACCGATCCGGACGCCGGCCAGCGGCGGTACCGCAGCGGGGATCATGGCCGGTGGCGGCCGGACGGCAAGTTGGAGTTTCTGGGCCGCCGGGATTCCCAACTGAAGATCCGCGGTTTCCGGATCGAGCTCGGCGAGATCGAGAACACCTTGTTGCGGGTGCCTGGGGTTCGCGACGGCGCGGTGGTGGTTGCTCGAGCGGGCCGATCAGAGCAAGCACCTGGTGGCCTTCTACTCCAGCCAGCAGCCACTCGACATCGAGGTCCTGCGGGACCGGTTGGGTGAGTCGCTGCCGGAGTACATGGTCCCCTCGGCCTTTCATTGGCGGGAGCGGCTGCCGTTGACGGCCAACAGCAAGATCGACAAGAAGACCCTGACGAAGCTGGCCGGAGAGCTCACCGCCGTCGAGGACCGCTACGACGCTCCGAATACTCCGACCGAACAGCGGCTGGCGGCCGCCTGGGCGAAGGTGCTCGGCATCCCGCAGGAGCAGATCGGCCGGCTAGACCATTTCTTCGACCGGGGTGGCACGTCGTTGTCGGCGGTGAAGCTGGCGATCAACTCTGGATCGGGCGGTGTCCCTCAAGGAGGTCACGGCGCATCCGGTCCTCGCGGACCTGGCGGGCGTCGTGGACGGCAGGTCCGAGCGGGCAGTCCGAGCTGCTGCAGGCCCTGTCGGAGATCGAATGGTGCGCAGACCGGCGCCCTCGTGTGCTTTCCGTACGCCGGCGGCAACGCGGTGAACTTCCAGCCGATGGCCCAGGCGCTGCGGGGCAGCGGTCTGGCGGTGTACGCGGTCGAGCTGCCCGGTCATGACATCGCCGCCACCGGCGAGTCATTCGCGCCGTTGGCCCAGGTGGTCGACCGGGTCGTCGCCGAGATCACCGGGCGTGGTCTGAGCGCGGTCCTGCTGTGGGGTCACTCGTCCGGCACTGCCTTTGCCGTCGAGACGGCCCGGCGGCTGGAGCGGGCGCGGGACCACGGTGCCAGCGGGTGTTCCTTGGCGCGCAGCTGCTCGGTGCCGCGGCGGACCGGCGCGCCGCCGTCACCGAGCTCGGCGGACGCAGCAACGCCGAGATCTCCGCGCGGCTGAGCGCGGACAGCGGCTACACCGAGCTCGGTGAGCTGGACGCGGAACGCGCCGAGCATGTCGGTGCCGCGTACCGCCACGACTACGTGTCGGCGAACCGCTATTTCGCCGAGGTCTTGGATAACCCGGCACCGGAACGGCTGTCCGCGCCGGTCACCGTGGTGGTCGCTGCGGACGACCCCACCACGGCGGGGTTCCGGGCACGCCACCGCGACTGGGAGCTGCTGGCCGAGCACGTCGACCTGCACGAGCTCGCCGACGGCGGCCACTACTTCCCGCGTACCCGTCCGGCCGAGGCGGGGCAGGCCGTCCTGCAGTCCGCCGGAATGTTGGTTTCTCACCATGACCGTCAAACTGAAGGGAACCCAGATGTCGTCGTCACCCCTGGCGTCACTGCTCGATATGGAACTGCAGCCTGGCAAGCCTCCGATGCTGCGGGCCGAGGCCACCGGCGACGCGCCCGGCTGGGCGGCCGAGCACCGGGACGCGCTTGCGCGCCGTCGTGGCGGAGCATGGCGCGGTTCTGGTCCGTGGCCTCGGGCTGCGCGACGCCGCCGAGACCACCGCAGTCTTCCGGCGGCTGGCCACCAACCTGATGACCGAGAAGGAGGCCTTCGCTCGCCGGCAGGTTTACGCCGACGGGGTGTACTCCTCCGCGACCTGGCCGGCGAACCAACCGATGTGCATGCACCACGAGCTGAGCTACCGGCTCGAGGTCCCCAGCCTGATGCTGTTCGCCTGCCTGGGCGCCCCGACCCGCGGCGGAGCCACCGCGGTGTCCGATTCGCCGACCGTGCTGGACGCGCTGCCCAAGGACTTGACCGAGCGGTTCGAGCGGGACGGCTGGATTCTCACCCGCAGCTACAACGACGAGATCGGGGCGACCCTGGCGGAGGCGTTCGGGACCGAGGACCGCGGCGCCATCGAAAGCTACTGCCGCGCCAACGCGATCGAGTTCGCGTGGCAACCCGACGGCGAACTGCGGACCCGGCAGCGCCGCAGCGCCGTGGTGCGGCACCCGGTGACCGGTCAGACGCTGCTTCTTCAACCAGATCGCTTTCCTGAACGAGTGGACGATCGACCCCGAGGTGCGTGAGTACCTGGTGGACATGTACGGCGCCGACGGGCTGCCGTTCAACACCGGCTTCGGCACCGGCGAGCCGCTCACCGAGGAGATCGTCGAGTTGATCAACGCGGTCTACGAGGCCAACACGGTGCGGGAGCCGTGGCAGGCCGGCGATCTGATGCTGGTCGACAACATCCGCACCGCGCACAGCAGGGAGGCCTACGAAGGGCCGCGCGAGATCCTCGTCGGGATGGCCGAGCCGGTCCGCCTTTCCGACGCGTCGCCCACCAAGGAGGTGACGCCCGGATGACCACCACGCTTTCCGCTGCGACCGCGCGCGAATGGGCCGAGCGGGCAACAGTGCCGCCGTTTGCGGTGATCTCCGGTGCGCAGGTCCAGCGCGTGCTGCAGGGTCAAGAAAAAGAGATCGTGGAGCTGGTCGAGGCGACGTATCGGCTGCATGGTGCTGGGGATTCGGTGAATCCGCCGTCGTATTTTCTGCGTTTCCCGGATCGCCCGTCGTCTCGGATCATCGCGCTGCCGGCCTCGATCGGCGGGCCTGCCCGGGTGGACGGGTTGAAGTGGATTTCCAGCTTCCCGGAGAATGTGGCGGCGGGGATTCCGACGGGCGTCGGCGGTGCTGATCTTGAATGATCATGACACCGGGTATCCGTTCGCCTGCCTGGAGGCCTCGATCATCAGTGCCACCAGGACGGCGGCGTCGGCGGCTTTGGCCGCTGATTGGCTGAGCCGTAGCCGACCACGCCCGACCCGGATCGGGTTTGTCGGGGCGGGTCTGATCGCCCGCTACATCCACACGTTCCTGGCCGGCACCGGTTGGTCGTTCGATGAGATAGGTGTGCATGACCTGTCCGCCGACAGCGCGGCGGGTTTCCGCGGGTACCTGGAACAGTCGGGCACCGCCGGCCGGGTCAGGGTGCACGAGAGCGCCGAGACGTTGATCCGGTCCAGCGATCTGGTGGTCTTCGCCACCGTCGCCGCTGAGCCGCATATCAGTGACTTGTCGTGGTTTGCGCACAATCCGTTGGTGCTGCACGTCTCGCTGCGCGACCTGGCGCCAGAGATTCTGCTCGCCTCCACCAATGTTGTCGACGATGTTGAGCATTGTCTGAAGGCCAACACCTCACCGCATTTGGTCGAGCAGCTCACCGGCAACCGGGACTTCCTGCTCGGCACCTTGAACGATGTGATGGCCGGCCGGGTGAGGGTGCCGGCGGATCGGCCGGTGATCTTCTCCCCGTTCGGCCTCGGCGTGCTCGACCTCGCGGTCGGCAAGTACGTCTACGACAAGGTGGTTCCTCCGGCGACCTGCACGTCATCGACGACTTCTTCCACGAGCTGCGCCGACACGGCTAGCACCCGCGTGCTCGGGATGATCCTCCCGGCTGGCGTGGAGAGCGAGGAGCGCTTCGGCGAGCCACCCGGTGGGGTGCTGTTCCCGGAGGAGGAGAAGATCATCGCTCACGCCGTGCAGGCACGCCGGCGTGAGTACGCCGCCGTAAGGAGCTGTGCCCGAGCCTGCCTCGAGCGGCTGGGCTACCCGCCGGTTCCGATCCTGCCCGGTGTCGGCGGCGCACCCGACCTGGCCGGCCGGGGTGCAGGGCAGCATGACGCACTGCGCCGGCTACGCCGCCGCCGCAGTCGGACCCCTCCCGCGGATCTGCGCCATCGGCATCGACGCCGAACCCGACGCACCGCTTCCCGATGGCGTCCTGGACCTGGTCGCCACACCTGCCGAACAAGATCGCCTCGCCATGATTCAGCCGGCGCCGGACAGCCCGAACTGGGACCGGTTGTTGTTCAGCGCCAAGGAGGCGGTGTACAAAGCCTGGTTCCCGCTGGTCGGTGAGTGGCTCGACCACCAGCAGGCCGAAATCCGCTTCCACCCACAGCGAGCGGACCTTCACGGCCCTGCTGTCCCGCGATGGTCTGACCGTCGACGGCCGCCAGGTCCGCCGCCTCCACGGACGCTGGATCCAGGAGCGAGGGATCGTTCTCACCGCTGTAGTCCTGCGCACCCACGTGAAGACACCAAGCCCGAACGCCTCTGCTGAGGATCGCTGACAGATTTGAGCTCGAGTCAGCGCAGATCGGCTGTGGACGTTGCGAAGTAGGCGACGGTGCCGGCGATTGCCCGCAGGTAGTGCATGAGCACGTCCCGATTGACGTTGTCGATGTTGTCGCAGGCGTCGTGGTAGCAGCGGTCATAACGCTCGCGAGCCTGCCCGCCCCACGCTTTGGCTTCTGTGGCCGTCTTCCTCTCCTCGTCGCCATTCTCCGCGCCGCCGACCGGGATGCCCGCATCGATGAACGGCGATTCGTCGTCCCCCACGAACTCGATGAGTTTTGGGTTTGTCACGCCGGCCTTGGTCAGCTGATCGGCGAGCACCCGCCCGATCATGGCTGAACCCGCCGGCCCCGCGGCCTCCGAGTCCCCGCCTTTGCCGCCCTGGACGAAGTAGCCGCCGTTTGGCGATGCCACCATGTCCACGTTCAGATACAGCTTGATCTTGCTACGGTCGGCGGCGGACAGGCCATCCAGGTAGCCGGTCGAGCCGTCGGCGCCGTTCTCCTCACCGCCGAAGAACGCGAACCGCACCGTGTTCTGCACCGACGGCTTGGCCCCGAGCTCGGTGGCGATCTCCAGCAGGGCTGCCACGCCGGAACCGTCGTCGACGATGCCGGGACCGTCCTCGACCGAGTCGAGATGGGCGCCGATCATCACGACGTGATTTGGGTCTCCGGTGCGGGTCTGCGCGATGACGTTGCGTTGGGGACCGCGGTCGCCGTCCCGACCGGACGCACGATACGTCGGCGTGCTGGCCTTGAACCCGATGTCGCGCAGTACGCCGACCACATAGTCAACGCTCGCGTCATAGCCGGTGGTCCCGGCGGCCCGGTTGCCGCCGTGCTTGTCGGCGATCTTCTGCAGCGCCTGAAGATGCTTCAATGCCCCGGCATCGCTCACTTCACCGGTTAGTTGCTGCACCAATGGACCGTCAGGCGCGATGGGCGGCGCGCCCACTGCTGCGGATCCGCAGGCCGTGGCGGCAAGAGTGACCAAGATCCCAGCGAACGCGAGTCGGAGACGCGACCCGATCAGGCCCAAGAATCAGCACGAGCACCCCCAAAGCATTGCTTGCCTAAGGAGCATAAGTAACCGCGACGGCGGCGAGCGTAATGTCGCCAGCTCACGAGGCCAGATGCCCCTTTGTGACTCGATTCTTGGGCTTTCAACCGCTTCGTCGAGCAGGCGGACTCGCTGAGGCTTGAGGTCGCGTTGGACGCTCCTTACATCCCGACTAACCGTGCCGCCCGCTGCGAAGTTCCCGATCTGTCAACTGGGCCCAAGTGTCATCGACGGGCTGGTAGCCGAGACGGCTTACGGTCTGCTCGAGGTCGGCCCGGCGAAAGCGGTTCGCCGAAATGCCGTTGGCTACGACGAACGTCAGTCCTTCGGACTCGACGGCTGCGCGTACGAGCTCGGCGGCGTCGCGTGCACTCAGCCACGCTGCGAGATCTCGCGTCGGAATCTGCTCGAGATCCGGCGGCTCGATCGCAAAGTAGCCGATCCGTAGCGCCACGACCGTCGTCGAGGTCGTGGCCGCCACCCACGCGCCCAATGCCTCCGCCCAGGCCTTGGTTGCTCCGTAGAGGTTTCCTGGCCGTGGAGCATCGTCCCCACGGGCCTGCGTTGTCTCAGGCACTGCGGAGACTGCGTGGAGGCTACTGGCCAGCACGAGCCGGCGGACTCCGACATCAGCTGCAGCTTGTGCGACGTGATATGCGCCGATCACGTTGGGCGCAACTAGCCGGTCCCACGACGCCGCGGGATCGGGTACGGCGGCGAGGTGGACGACGGCATCGGCGTCTTGGAACACCCTCTCGCAGGCCTCGGGGTCGGTGATGTCCAGCGCGGTGACGCCTTCCTCGGCGCGACGTCGGTCAAGTGCAGCTGCCACTGGGGCGGCAGCAGGGGAGCGATGGCCCTGCCGATGTGACCGGCGGCTCCAGTGATCACTACGCGACGTCCCGGCTGGATCACCCTCGTACGCTATCCGGGCCGACACACCTAGCCTGCGGCAAGCCGCAGCTTGAGGAAGTCCGCGAGGTCACCGGTGTCGCCGTCGCGGCCGCCCTTGCCGACGATCAGTGGCGGTGGACTCGGCTTCAGCTTCACACCGGAGAAACGTTCGCGCAGGCCACCAGGAACGACCAGCACGTAATAGGAGCCGTTCTCGCCGACGGCAACACTCTCGTTATTGCGGATGTACCAGCCAATCTTGTCGGTCTTCACCGACTGGCCGCTGTACAGCGTCGCACGCAGTCGATGCGGCACTATGCCCTTGGCCTTGGCCGCGGCAACGAAGTCATCGATGAGCTTCTGTGCCTGGAGCGACTCGCCTCGCTCCTGAGCCGCCGCCAGCTCGGCGCGCCGGGCGGCGTCCTCGGCCCGTGACATATACGGATCGTAACGTTCGTGACAAGGCTCGGGCTTTGGGCGACTCGGCTGTAACAATCGCCACCCTG
This sequence comes from uncultured Actinomycetota bacterium, assembly GCA_963808905.1. Lineage (GTDB taxonomy): Bacteria > Actinomycetota > Actinomycetes > Propionibacteriales > Propionibacteriaceae > Microlunatus. The sequence goes on along the minus strand of CAWEHO010000016.1, from coordinate 258,363 downwards.
CCGGACTAAACGAGCTCGGCCGCATAGACTGCCGGTTGCTCTTTGTCCAAACGAGGAAGCCCATGGCCCAAACCACCACGACGCTAGAGTCCCCACCAGACGACGATGCTCCAAAACCCAAGAGGCGGGCGCGGCGCCGTCTGTTGCCGGCGATCTTGATCGGCATCGCGGTGCTGCTGGTCGCGGTCATGGCCGCCGGAATGTTCTACCAGAGAACCATCGATCGCAGCTTGACCTCGAATCTCAATCGAGGCGTCGAGTTGCCCAGTGGCGATCCGTCCGCGCGTCCGCCCAAAGAGCAGCTGGAAACGGGCACCTTGAACTACGTGCTGCTCGGCTCCGACAGTCGCGATCCCGGCAATGAGGGCAACGGACGCAGCGACACGATCATGGTGGTCCATCTGAATGCGAAGCGGAATCGGGCCTACATCACCTCATTCCCGCGCGACATGTACGTGAACATTCCGGGCTACGGCAAGAACAAGATCAATGCAGCCTTCGCATTCGGTGGGGCGCCGCTCGCGGTCCGCACTCTGGAAAGCGTCACCGGGGTACGCATGGACCATGTGGTGCTCGTCGATTTCGAAGGGTTCATCAAACTCACCGACGACCTGGACGGAGTCACGGTGACGAACAAGACCGCTTTTAGCTCACACGGTTTCAACTACCCCCAGGGCAAGATCACGATCTCCGGCGAGGAAGCCCTGTGGTTCGTACGGGAACGCCACCAGCTGCCCGGAGGTGATCTTGATCGCGCAGAGAACCAGCGCAATGTCATCAAGGCCATGGTGGAGAAGGGCCTCAGCGCGCAAGTGGTTTCCGATCCGGCCACCTTCATCAATTTCGTCAGCAATGTGGCGAAGCACATGACGGTCGACAACGAGCTGAGCGATAGCGAGATCCTGCGTACCGCGCACTCGCTCCGGCTGACCGGAATGAAAATCGAACTGCTTCAGGCCCCGATCTCCGGGTTTGGAACCACGCGGGACGGGCAGAGCATTGATGTTGTGGACACGGCCAAGATGGCCGAGCTGGCCAGTGCCATGAAGAATGACAAGCTCTCGGAGTACATGAAGAAGTATCCGCAAGGTTGATCCGCAAGGTTGAGCATGGAGTTCGCTAGCACGCCGCACGAGCACAGCGAGCAACAAGCCCGTCATGAAGCGGGCATGAGCGAGACGACCTCCAGTCCCGGCGGCGAGCCGCGCCGGCGAGCAGTGCTTCGGAGCTTCCAGCAGCTTTGGCGGCATCGCTACTTCCGGCGGCTGCTGGCCGTCCGGGTAGCAGTTCAGTCCAGCGATGGAGTGCTACAGGTGGCCCTCGCCGCTTATGTACTCTTCTCGCCGGAGCGGCAGCCGGATGCAGCGTCGATCGCGATCGTGCTGGCCATCACTTTGCTGCCGTTTTCGATCCTGGGACCGTTTGCCGCAGTGGTGATCGACCGAGTGTCTCGTCGGCAGGTCCTGGTCGTCGCCAACCTCGCTCGGGCCGCCGTGACTCTTGGCTTGGCAGTCCTGGTTTGGTCGGGGCTGCAGTCGGTAGGCGTCGTAGTGCTGATCTACGGCGGCCTGCTGCTTGCCATGAGCCTCAACAGGTTCCTGCTCGCCGCGCTGTCGGCGTCGCTTCCGCACACGATCGATCCGAGCGAGTACATGGTCGCCAACTCGGTCGTTCCGACCGTGGGTCCGGCCGGCCTGCTGATCGGTGTCGCCGTAGCCACGCCGCTGCGCCTGATCTTGGGCCACATGATGCCCGACTACCGCGCGAATGCGATCTTGTTCCTGATCGCCGTCGCAGGGTTCGTGGTTAGCGCACTGATGGCGCTCTGGATTCCCCGGACGCAGCTTGGGCCCGACGGCACAGAACCAAAGATGAAGGCGCGCGACGTCGTCGGTGGTCTGGTCGAGGCTGTGGCGCATCTGCGAAGCCAACGCCCCGCTGGAATCGGGCTGCTGACCATTGCTGCACACCGGCTTGTTCAAGGCATCGTAACGGTCGCGACGATCTTGGTATTTCGCAACTACTTTCACAGTCCTGACCAGCTCGACCCAGCCATCGCCGACATCGGGCTGCTCGTAGTGATCACCGGCGCCGGATTTGTCCTCGCTTCTGCGGTAACACCGTCGATGAGCGCCCGGGTGGGCCTGCGGGCCACAATGATCATCTGCTTGCTGGCCTCAGCGGTCTTCCAGGTGATACCTGGCGCGATCTATACCCGGGCGACGCAGATGGTGGCGGCCTTCTTGCTGGGTCTGACCGCACAAGGCATCAAGATCAGCGTTGACACGCTGGTGCAAGCGCATGTCGCCGACGAGTTCAAGGGCCGGGTATTCGTGCTCTACGACATGATCTTCAATGTCGCGCTGGTAGCTGCCTCGGTGATCGCTGCTGTGATCCTGCCGGCCAACGGCAAGTCTGTGCTGATCCTGATCATCATGGCTGTCTGCTATCTGCTCATCAGTGCGGGGTTCACGCTCGTCAGTCGCGGCATCAGCCTGAACGAGGGCACTGAGTCACTCAAGGCAGTTTCCTAGCGGTCTCGCCTTTCCTCGCTGCTCAAGAGCCGAGGACTCGGCGCAGGTATGCGTTGTCGAACGTGCGACCGGGATCAAGTCGATCGCGGATTCGTACGAACTGGTCGAATCGGGGATAGAGCCGACGCAGTTGATCAGCCTCGAGGGTGTGCATCTTGCCCCAATGCGGTCGGCCGTGGTGTTCGGCGACGATCGATTCGAAGGCTGCGAAGTAGCGCCGGTGGTCGACCTTGAAGTAGTGGTGCACGGCTACATAGCCGGTCTCGCGCTGGTAGGCCGTGGAGAGCCAGATGTCATCGGGCGCCGCGACGCGGACCTCGACCGGGAAGCAGATCCGCTCGTCGTGATCATCGATCCAGCTGCGCAGAGCCCGCAGGACCGGTGCGATTGCCGCGCGCGGCACGGCGTACTCGCTCTCCTTGAACCGGACGCGTCGTGGCGAGGTGAACACCGCGTACGAGACATCGGTGAACTCGCGCGGCGCACGGGCCCGTGCTGACAGCTGATTGATGCGGGGTATCAGGGAGGGGCGGAGCCGGCCGAGTCGATTGATCCCTTCGAACAGGCCGTTCGAGAGCAGCTCATCGTCGAGGAGATAGCGCCATCGAGGTAGGCGCTGATCGACGTGATCGTGGGGCATCCGGTTGTTACGTTTGGTGAGCGTACGGTCGGTGTGCGGGAACCAAGAGAACTCAACATGATCATTTTCGGTGATCATGTCCTCGAGGCCGTCGAGCACGCTCTCCAGCCGCGCCGGTCCCTCGACCGCCTGAAGCCGAAACGTCGGCACGCACTGCAGGGTGACCTCCGTGATCACTCCGAGCGCACCGAGACCGACACGTGCTGCCATGAACAGGTCAGGGTTCTCTGCTGCCGAGCAACGCAGCTGCGAACCGTCCGCGGTGATCATCGTCAGTCCGCGCACCTGAGTCGCAAGGCCTCCGGACCTTGCTCCACTCCCGTGCGTTCCCGTGGAGATCGCCCCCGTGATGGTCTGCCGGTCGATGTCGCCCAGGTTTTCCAGTGCGAGACCGTGGGTGGTCAGGCGCACATTGAGCTCAGCAAGCGAGGTGCCGCCGAGGACGGTGACCAGGCCGGTGTCGTAGTCGACGTCGGTGATGCCAGTCAGCTGGCCCAGACTGATCTGGACGCCGTCGGTGGCAGCAATCTCGGTGAACGAGTGGCCGCTGCCCACCGCCTTTACTGGTCGGCCGGCTTGCGACGCGGCTGCGATGTCGTGCACGAGCTCTTCGACCGTCTCGGGATGGGTCACCTGCCGCGGCTCACTTCTGACATTCATCAAACAATGTGGGGCCGTACAAGCCGGATCCGGCAGCAAGTTCGGTCAGTTGGTGATCACGGGAGACAATGTGCAGACTGCCGCTGCCACCACCATTGATCAACTTCAGATCAGCAAGGTTGCGGACCGCCACGATCACCTCCCGACGCCGGGCGCGGAGCTCTCGTGCGGACAGGCGCTTGACCGTACGGACCGCCGGTGAGCTGTCCGGCAGGCCTGCGATCTGCGCGTCGTAGAACATGAGGCCAGTCAGGGAGAGCACTGGCCGCTTGGTGATCTCGGCGGCGAGCCCATGCGCCTGGCCGGGTGAGTGCACCGGAGAACGCCTGACGCCTAGGTGCATTGGACCGATGCGAAGTGAGGCGTCGACATCCATGCACACCTTGATCGGTTGGTTTCTCGCCGCGTCGGGTATCAGGTCGCATTGCTCGACTGAGTCGACCATGACCATGATCGATTCGCGCAGTTGATCATCTTGGGCGAGATCAACAATAGCGTCGCGATCGACGGTTGGATAGGCCCAGCAGTATGTCCTGAATCCCCAAGCGGGCGAGCCAGATGGCCTCGGCAAGAGAATAGGACAGAGCGCCTTGATAGCCGCTCTGGTCCAGCACCCGGTTGATGATGGCCCGGCATCTGATCGACTTGGTCGCTAGCCGAATGGGAAGCCCGCGAGCTCTGGTGATCATTGCTCGAGCGTTCGGGATCCAGCGCGTCAAGATCAACAACTGCGTACGGTGGCGTCAGGCCGGCCGGAGCGGGCTGGAGCCGCTCCGCCACCATGTCCACCTGCTCACCCTAGCTACTGACAACACCCAGCTCAGACGGGCAACATCTTCGGTGTTGCGACCAACACATCCGACAACACCGGCTGGGCAAAGTCCTGCCATGACCAGCGCATCTCATCGGCAGCGCGGGATGGGCATCATCAATGCGCTTGATCAGGAGTGGCGCGAGCTGGTCAACGGACGATCGGAGGCGGTGATCAGATGGGCCGAGCGACACACGGTGCTGACGCGGTGCCAATCGCTCAATGACGTCCTGGCGGTTGCCAGCCTGAACACAGATCCCGTTCTTGCCGCGCTCCTCACCGAGGTCTCGGCCGGTGACCAGCTCGCTGGTCGTGTGGTGTTGCAGGCGATGCTCGGCCGGATGGTGCGGATGGCCCAGCGCGACCCCCGCTCGAGTGTTGATGATTACCTCACGTGGCTGTGGTGCGTGATCAACGGCTATCCGTTGGATCGGCGTCCCGTACGGATCGCGGCAAACCTTTCGATGGACACCATGAACTCTGTGTGGCGAGATCGCACCTGGCTGGCAAGAGGCGAGATCACATTCGGGCCATCCGGTGAGGCGTTGGAGGAACTGCTGCGACCAGCGGGGCTGGATGGGAGTTCCTGTGACGCGTCGCCGCCGATCGATGTCGAGGTGCATCGGGTGCTTGAGGCGGGCAGCTTGCTGAGGTTGATCGACGACTCAGACGCCGCACTGCTGCGCGGTGTGTATGCCGACGGCATGACTGGTGATCAGGCGGCGCGGCGATTTCATACGAGTGCCGGTGTCGTCAGGGTTCGCTGCAGCAAGGCCGTCCGGCGGCTGGCGGCACATGCAGTCGAACTGGCCAACGCGGCCTGACTGATTTCACTCGACTCACTTGACGTTCCCGCGGGAACCTCAGACGCCGAATCCGGCATGTCTCGACCGCTTCTCGTCGGGTGGCCGCGGCCTGTGCGTCTCGCAGTGACCGGCGTCTTCAACTAGCGCTCCCACCGGGCACCCCTGGGCGACCGGGAATACGTCCCCCTAACGGGCCGAGTCGTGACGATCTGCTACGACTCCGACGGCTGATCCGCTACTCCCCCTTCGCCGTCCCCTCGCTAGGGGCAGCTGTCATTTCGAAGAACGGCCCGGTGAAGCTCAAGGCTTGATCCATTACAGCCGCTTGCTGCGTCAACAAATCCCCGGCCTCTTTGAGGGCCTCACCAGCAGCCCGAGTCGTCTTGGCAGCTTGCCGCAGGCCCTCCAATACCTGTCGCATCGGGGCTAACGCTTGTTGGGTTAGCTTTCGATTGAACTCTGCTTGGGTCTCGAAGGCTTCCTGGAGCAGATCCAACTGTTGCTGCATTGGAGCGAACATCGTCTGCAGAACGTCCGGCGCATTCCAACCAAGTCCAGCTTTCTGAAACTGCTCGATCATGTCCTGCCAGGCTTTCATCGGATCATCGACATTGGCCACTTCGTCCACCTTTGTGATCGCTTCTTCGTCGTGCCACCGGCGGAGCTCAGTTTAGAGTTCACCCGACGAGCTTGGAGTCGGTCACCAACACGCCTGGCCCGGCGTAGCGCCGGACACTGTGCTGACCTCGAAGGGGAACTCGGTCTGGTCCGCATCGGGTGCGGATATCGTGCCGGTGTGCGTCTCGAACCCCTCTCGGATTTCCGTTGGAGCTACGACGAGGTTGGCCGCGTCGGCGCGGATGGATTCGCGCTTGTTCGTCCGTACGGGAGCGACGAGGGGATCGGGTACGGCGAAGGCCGCGGAACCGCGACCGGGCGGATCGAGGGCGCCGTTGTGTGGTCGAACTATCCACGGCGGCGCACGGACGGTCGCATGCTGCCGAACGTGCGCGGCCTAATCACCACGCAGGATGGCGCGTTGATCGTCTTCGAGTTTCGAGGGCGAACGATCTTTGAGGGCGATGCGCCCGGACGGCAGAACCTTGTCGGCTGGTTCGAGTCCGATCACGAAAGCTACCGCTGGCTGAACGACCTCGTCTGCATCGCCGAGGGACAGATCTCGGCGGCGGGGCCGGATATGGTGATCAACGTTTACGCCGGGATTCACGAGATGCAGGCATAGCACCGCTGTCCCATTCGAAGACCCACGCGATTGATCGACGGATCTTGGAGGTGATCCGCAGGCTGATGACGTCTGGACATGCGAGGGGTCGATCTCCTCTCGATCTCCAGCCGGCAGCGGACCCTGGGCGCGGTCCGGGCGTCGTAGACCGAGGTGAAGGCGCTATTGTGCGGTGCCGATGGTGAAGCTTCAGCGGCGGCCCTTCGGCGAGCCGGACGATGTCCGCGAGATCCCGTACGGCCGCCTCGAGACGTACGACCTGGGCGACATCCGCACCGGCCGCTCGGTCCTCCAGCCCGGCTGGCGCTGGAGCGAGTCGATCAAGCCGATCGCGCGAACCGAGCTGTGCGAGTACCACCACATCGGCCTATGCGTCTCCGGCAGCGCACGGATCCGGATGCGTGAGGGTGCCGAGCTGCTGATCGAGGCCGGCCAGTTTTATGAGGTTCCGCCCGGCCACGACGCCTGGGTCGTGGGGGATGAGCCGTGGATCACGATCGACTGGCAGCCGAGTACGGCGTTCGCGCGTACGGAGGGTGGTGGCTTCGATCGCGTGGTGGCGACGCTCCTGGTAACCGACATCGTCGACTCCACCGTCCGTGCCCTCGAGCTCGGCGACGGGAAGTGGCGCGACCTGCTGGCCAGGCACGACCAGGCGGTGAGGGCCCTGCTCGACCGATTTCGGGGCCGCGAGGTCGCGACGACCGGCGACGGGTTTGTGGCCGTGTTCGACGGCGCTGAGCGAGCCATCCATGCCGCTCAGGAGATCGGTCGGGCGGCGTCTGGCATCGGCCTCGAGGTCCGGGCCGCGGTCCACACCGGCGAGATCGAGCTGGAGGGCGGTAACGTCCGCGGCGCGGCGATTCACATTGCGGCGCGGATCGTAGACCTGGCTGAGCCCGGCCAGGTCTACGCTTCGTGGGCGACCCGGGAGCTCCTGGCGGGCTCGCCGATCGGCTTCACTGATCGCGGCGTGCGCGAGCTCAAGGGACTGTCGGAAGGGCGCCGCGTCTACCTGGTCGAGCCGTCCAGCTGAGCCACCGCCTCAACCTGCTGGGGCGCGTCGGAGGGGTCAGGTTTCGCCAGCCAGAGCGTCGGCTGAACCGGGTCGCTGGAGTCCCAGACGGCCACGGGTGGCGACGGCAATGATCGCCGCCGCTAGCACGACAATTCCGGCCATGATCAAGCAGCAACCAATTCTGCGCGAGAGCGCGCAGCGGCCCGAAGCCATAAAGGATCGTGACGACGATGAACAAGATCAGCAGCGGAGCGAGCAGACTGATCAGATACCAGCGCAGCGGCACCCGCCACCGGAAGCTGCGCACAGCGAGGTTCCGCACGCCAGCCTTTCCGCTCACCAGGGCCGCAACGATAAATGCTGGAAGAGCCGACCCGAGGACGTTCTCAAGTACGCCGTGCGGTGTCGCTCCACCAGGAAGAAGTCCCGGCTCGGTCAGCCCTTTGGGGACAAAGATAGGGCCGTGGTCGTCGCGTACACCAGCATCAAGAAGGTGGCGATCGGGTGCCTGACAATCCACGACCTCAGCGGTGAGACATCCGAGGCCCCGACATCGGCAGCTGGCTCAGCCATGATCGGTGCTCCTCTAGACAGGGCGCCATCATGAGACGGCACCGCCGCATCCTCCAAAGCCGGCCCCCTGGCCCGTCACCATCGCCGACCGCGCCGGTCGAGCCTGGCTGGGCGGGGCTGCAGGCAAGTTAGGCTGCAAACTCCATACCCAGAGCGATCTGACCGGTCAGCGGCTCACGTTTCGTCTCATTTTCCGTGATTCCTGCAAGCTCGGTATACCTCCCGCTAGCGTTCGTTCGGTGAGTGAGGTTGAGCAGACCGAGCTGGTCACCTCAAAAGTAAGCGGTGGCAGCCCAACGTGACGCCAATCATGGAGCGGCGGTGGACTGCACACAGAGGGCTTCTTGAACCGCCGTGGACGTTGCAGCAGTTCCACGATGCCCGCGACTACACCCATTCCGGTGGCCGACCAAGGGGATCCGGGGCAGCTCACGACATGGAAACGCGATGGACGCAAGGCTGCGGCTGCGACCGACGCCGCAGAGTAGGCACATCCGCTGACGATCTCATTGGCAGAGCGGGTGCGGTGGCTGCCGCTACCGAGTCCGACATTCCGGAATCCGGGACGTCTTTTACCTAATGGATACCGCCGCCCTTAAGCGCAGCTGGGCGAATGTCGCGGCCGCTGGCGACGATGTCCCGCTGTACTTTTATTCCCATCTGTTCTTGAGCCACCCTGAGGTGCGCTCGATGTTCCCGATCCAGATGTCGGGGCAGCGCGACAAGCTGGTGGCCGCATTGGGCGCTGTCGTCTCGAATGTCGATGAGCTCGACAACGTGATACCAATCCTCGAGCAACTTGGGCGTGACCACCGTCGTTTCGCGGTGGTGACTACGCACTATGACGCGGTCGGGGCCAGCCTGCTGGCGACCTTGAAGAAATTCCACGGGCCCCTTTGGACGCCTGAGCTGGCCGACACATGGGCCCAGGCGTACGGGACTGTCGCCAAGGTGATGGTTGCCGCCGCCGAGCAGCACGAGGACATCGCGCCGGCGTACTGGGAGGCCGATGTGGTCTCGGTCGAACGACGCTCGGTCGAGGTTGCGGTGATCGAGGTCGAGCCGCGGCAGAAGTTCCTTTATCGACCTGGCCAGTCGGTAGCCGTTGAGATCCCGCAGCGGCCCCGCCTGTGGCGCTACTTCAGTCCGGCCAACGCTCCCCATTCTTCGGGGCGGGTGCAGTTCCATGTCCAGCCGATCGCTGGCGGTCTGGTTTCGACCGCGGCAGCTCGCCGGCTGAGCCAGGGCGACACGGTAAGGCTGGCTGCCCCAGTAGGCGAGCAGCTCACCCTGCCCGAGAACGGGCGGGTGCCCGATCTTCTCATGGTCGCGGGCGGTACCGGCCTGGCGCCGCTGCGTGCCGTCCTGGAGCAGATCGACCGGGGTTGGGAGGCCACCGGTTCGGCGCCGCGGGTGCATCTGTACCACGGCGCGCGGATGCCGTGGAACCTCTACGACCATGAGTACCTGGCCCGGCTTGCGACGAAGCCGTGGTTTGCTTACACGCCGGTGGTGTCTGAGGATCCCACCTACCAGGGCACCCGGGGGCTTGTCGGTACGGTGGCTGCCAAGGCCAACGACTGGTCCGACCGGACAGCCATGGTCTGCGGCTCGCCGGATATGGTCCGGCACACGGCTCAGGAGCTCAGGGCTGCCGGCTTTCCTCCCGCTTCGATCCGCCGCGAGCAGTTCGACTTTCTTCAAGGCACCGAGTTAGACGACACCGTGGAGATCCCGGTAGTGGCGAAGGTTACCTAGCGATGATGGAACGGCCTCGCTGACGACAAGTGAACTGGGCGATTTGATCATCGCCACTCGCATGGTGTTGGACGGCGGGGACGCTGCTCGATCAACCGGCGGTCAGTGATCGTGCGAATGCATGGAAACACACTAGCGAACGCTGGCAATACACCCACTTCGCCGGGCTCTGGGAGCTGACCACGCCACGCCAACGCGTTATCTTCTGCCAGCAATGCGACGGCGTGACGCCCGCGACCGAGGATATCTGCAGGGCTTGCGGCACTGAGCTCTTCGATCCTTTTGCGATCCCGAGCCACGCCGAACCCCTGAGCCCGCAGCTTTGTGGGGTCGATGGTCGCCGAGAAGATCTGCACTGAGCGCGTTACATCCACCAGGTCAGTGAGCTCGTGGAGGACACCGAAGATCTGCTGAACAGGACGCCGGCACCCTCAGCCGACCCATAGATCCCGCAGTTCGCGGTGCGGAACTGTCGCTTCGCGAGGCGTCGGCACCTGCAAGAGCAGGGCGCCGTGTTCCATGATCAGCCGGGGGGTGCCCAGCTGCTGTCCGAGCAGGCCGTCTACGTCGCTGCGGCGCGAACCGAGGTTGTAGAACTGGCCGGGCCCGTAGACACAATCAATCGAGCACAGCCCCGGGCGTCGGCGAGCCAACTCCGCCCCCAACGGGACGCCGATCTCCTCCCCGATGGGGTCGTCGGCCGGCAGCGGCTCCAGTCGGGTGTGCAGGTCGCCGGCCACCACAAGTCGACCACCGGGGGCGTCCCCGGCGGCGAGAACTCGGCCAGCCATCGCCGCGTCCCGCTCGCTCCACCACCGGCGGCCCATCTCCTCCTCGCTCTCCCCCGGCCGCGGGCGCACGTCCGTCGCACCGTCCATCAGGGTGATCACCAGCCCCGCGGCGGCCCACGTGCGTAGCGCAGCTAGGTGCCCCGCGGTGAGCCGGCCGTCGCCGTTCCAGACCTCCGCCGCGGGTTCTGGCCAATCAGGGTCGGCCAATACGCCGTGCGTGATCCAGCCGTCCAGCCACGGCCTCAGGTCCTCATCCCACTCCAGTGCGATGCCGCCCAGCCCGAACCAAGCGATCAGCTCGCCCACAAGGACAGGCGTCTGCGCAATACCGTGTCCCTCGCCCAGCAGCACCAGGCCGGTCCGCCGCAGAGACTGCCGGACGGCGGCATCGGCGTCTGGGTCCACCTGCAGCCCAAGCGGCGTTGCATCGAAGGCCTGCACCGCCGCCGTCAGCGCCTCGATCGTGTCGACCCCCGGCATTCAGTCAGCATCCCACCAATCCGATATCGGCGCCGACACATCCAAGCCCATCTGCGATGGTCTGGTCCGGGATGTGGTCGGGTCGTTCCGGGTGAGAGAGGCGGCAATCTGGTGATTGCGATTTCGGTCCTCGCTGCGCCGCAGACCAGCATGCTTGCTGATCTTGATCGAAGATCTATTGTCCCGCTGGTTCGTTCAGACGCGTTGACCTCAACATCGTGGTAAGAACGGATCCGCTTGCACACTTGGCGTCTCGAGACTCCTCGTTCGGCGTCACTTCATGCTTGACCCGTCGCCTCCGAAACGAGCATCTTGGCGATCCGCTCGCAGATCTTGAGGACCCGATCGATGGCCGACAGTGGCTCCGTGAATACCCAGCTCGGCACCGATCGGGCGCAGGGTCCAGCCCTGGGCGTACAAGTCGGTGACCGGCGACTTCTCCTGTCAGCCTGTTCAGGCTACCCAGCAGGTTCGCCAGCAGCAGCCCGGCGTGGACTCGGGGTAGGATCCTGCGATTCGTGGGCAAGTTCGGGAGGATTCGGAAAGGCCCGTAGCCAGAGTTCTCCGGCCACCACATGCAGGGGGAACGAAATCCAAAATGCCGGACCGAAGCTCGATGCCTCCCCCACCCCGACCGTCTGCAAGAGCGCGAGCCAGATCCTGATGGTGCCGATGCCGATCCCGATGGCGAATGCTCGGATCATCCAACGACGATGATGCACGATGTCGTCGCGCCGGATGGCCCGGACCGCAAGCACCAGGCACGTCAGGAACCACAGGCCGAACACGACCGCGGCCGATGCCTCCGGCAGCCCGCCGAATGAGAACAAGCCGCCGAAGATCAATGCGAAGACGCCGCTGATCATGCCCGCAGTGGCAACCACCCGACCGAGCCGGCGATGGAAGGTGTAATGGCGGCTGCGGATCCGGTAGGCGAGCTGGAGTGGTGCCAAGAAGAGGTAAAGCGCACCCGGCACGATGTGCAGGTACGCCACCCATGCCCGTTCCACGTAGCGATGGTCGAATTCCTCCTCCGGCAACGTGCCCGCGGCCAGATTGGGCATGTCGATCACGAAGCGCTTGACGACGGACCATATGACGATCAGCAGGAGCAGGGCCGCTGTTATCTGAACGGCGCGGAGCCGCTTCGTACCGAGCGATACGCCGCCGCTCATGGCCAAACGATACGCGTATGTTGCCGATTCGTGGAAGCCTATTAATGCGCCCGGGCTACCGGCCGCTTGCACTGACGTGCCTCGCCGGGATGCATTTCGCGTCTGTAATCAGGGCCCTGCCGGTACAAATACGCTCCTCGAATTCGGGCCAATTCCGACGCAGCCGGAGCCAACATGGCGACTTTGAATTCCAGCCATCGGCGGCAGCCGAAGGGAATTTCTAGCGCAATACCGACAGCTGCCTCAAGCGCCATCCCATAGGGGGACCAGTCTGTTTGGGAAACGTCGGCGAAAGGCAACGCCGCAGTTCAGGTCACGAAGGCGGTGAGCCGGTTGAGAAAGTCCTTGCGTCCAGTCTTGTCGTTCGCGGCCTTTGCGAGCTGCTTGTCAAGCCATTCTTTCCAGAGTCGCTGGTGGTCGATGTCAAGCGTGCCGTGGTACTCCCGGAGCCGGGTGAGTGCCTCCACCTGCACGGCCGGGTCGGCTTGCGCCCAGGTGTAGAGCTTGCGTGTCTCGACCGCGCCGAGCAGTTCGAAGAACGCAGGGCCGGCCTGCGCGGCCGTGGCAGGTCGCCGGTGGAAGTCAGTCGTGAATCCCTCGACGTAGCCCAGCACCTCGGTGTTGGCAGCGGCATTTTTCGCGCCACTGCCGATCAGTGCGACGTCGAGTGCGGATATTGGGTTGTTCCTCCGCTTCGCCTGCTGTTTGAGCCATTCATTGAAGTCAGGCTGCCGGCGTCCTGAGGAGGACTGCCAGTCCTTCACCGCCTCGAGCACTTTCATCTTGTGCCGAGCGTGCACCATCTCATGCCGCGCGCCGCGTAGCGACAGCGCCTTGTCCGGACCTAGTGCCCGCGGCGACAAGATAATGGCGATCGACACGTCGGGGGCCGTGCGCCTGTCTAACTTGAGCGGCAGACCGAACACGCCGTTCTTGTCGACCCAGCCGGTGTGCCCGGGCTCGTCGGAGGTGTTCAGCGTCATGTTTAGACCGGGCTTGGCGGTCTTGCCGTCACTCGCCGGCACCGTGCTCGGTACAAACCCGGCGGCCAATCCCGCCATCCCTGCCGTCACGGCGATATCGCGGAACAGCGGCTCGTAGGCCTCCACCGACGGCTTCGCGACCGCCGCCCGGTAGACCGCGGTCCACTGCTCCTCGCTCAGCGTGCCGGCCGGGTGCAGGGTCGTGACCGGTGGATTCTCCCGGTGGCTGCCGACATCGCGCTGGACGATGCCGCTCTGGCTGACGTCGGCTGACCGGGCTCCCCAGCGGAGCAGGCTCAGCACCGCCTGGTTACCGGCTTGCCTTTGCAGCTGCAAGTACCACTCCGTCAGAGTGGCGCCACCGGACGTCCGCGTTGGGTCGCGCTCTGGGGTGACGCCCGGGCGTCGCAGTGGCCGCGAACGACGCGCGAACAGCTCACCACCCATCAGACAATCATGACCCACCCAGGAACTCTGTTTCGCGTGGTGCGGACCCTTGATTGGCTTCAGCGTCCAGGGCCGAGGCCTTGACGTGCTCTATGGCCGGGACGATCGTAAGAATGGCTGCTCGTACGCCATCAGCGGCATGTATCCCGCGCCTATCGAACGTGGACGCCGTCACTACCGCCGGGGGTTTCCCGCAACCGACTTAGACGTTTCGGTAATTGCAGAGGGAGTTCGTCATGTCGTCGATAGGCACCGCGCCGCCTCGGCTTTATCCCGCTCCTTCTCCACATGGAAACCTGCAATTAACGGGGTTGAAAGGCTGGGTGGCCCGGCGGCCTCTGACCGGGTTCTTGGTGATCGTGCTTGGCCTCAGTTGGCTCCTCTTCTGTATACCGGTTCTTGCCTTTTATGGTGTAATTCCCGGTGCCAATCTGCCGGTGGAGGTTTTCGCGCTGGCGTCGACGCTGTTGATCATGCTGCCAACGGCTTTGTGGGTCACGTCGATCACCGATGGGCGGGACGGGGTGCGCTCGCTGTTTGCACGGGTGTTTCGTTGGCGGTTCGGCATTGGCTGGTGGTTGGTGGTGCTGTTTGGCGCTGCCGGTGATCGCGCTGTTGCTCGGCTTGATCTTCGGAGGCTCGTTGCACACGGCGGACCTCGGGCTGGTGTTGATCAAACAGCTCGGCTCGATCGTGCTGGCTGTGGTGGTGATCAATCTGTGGGAGGAAACGGTGTGGGCTGGTTTTTTCCAAACCCGCTTGGAGGCCCGCTTCAACTTCGTCGTGGCCGCCGTTCTCACCACGCTGCCGTTCGCGGGTGTCCATGTCCCGCTGTTGCTCCTCGATGATCACGTGACGCCGCTCTCGGTACTGATCGGCATCGCTGGCTTGTTGATCTTGGGCATTGTCGCTTCGGCTGCTGATGGGTGTCATGCTGCGCGCCGCCTTGGACAGCGTGTTGGCGGTCGGGATCCTGCATCAGATCTTCGATGCCAGCAACAACAACGGCGGCCTGGTCGATTCGTTAATGGATGGCGTCGATGCTGGCAACATGACCCAACTTGCCGCCGCCATACTGACGATCTTGATCGCCGCGTGGCTGCTCTGGCGACGTCCTGGCGCATTCGCCAAACGCCATATACCGCATGAAGATCCCCTTCGCGAGATTGGGTGACTGCGGCGGGGCGCGATTATGGCGGATGTCGCCGGCCGGTTGACAGGTTTGTTGAGATTGTCGCGAGGCGCGCAGGCGCCGATTTGATCGTGCATCGAATAAAAAGCATCTCGGATGGCTTGGGGCAAGTATGACCATCCAATGAGTCACATCAGTCGTTTGGCTGTTGATCGGAGGGGTACGAGCGTCTTGTCAAGCGCAGTGTAAATAGCTGGCCGGAGAGGTGGCTGGCTGCAGAAGGGAGACATCGTGGAAGTCGTCGGAGTGATCGTTGCCGGAATCATCATCGGCTTGCTGGGCAAGTTCGTTGCGCCGGGTAGCCGAGACAACACTCCCATTTGGCTCACGATGCTTTGCGGGATTGGCGGCGTTCTGATCGGATGGTTCATTTACACCGCCTTTGGCGGCAACGGCAGCCCGGGAGTTGATTGGGTGCGCTGGCTCATAGCAATCGCGGTAGCAGCAGTACTTGTCGTCATTGCCTCTACCGTGACCGGCCGCAACGTCACCACCCGGGCCTAAAAACGTACCGGCCTTCTGTCGTGCCCTACTTGAAGGGCCCAACAGAAATCTGGTGACCCAAGGCAAATGGATTAGAGCGACGATACAAATGGTTCCATCCGATCCGTATCACGGCGGAGGTCGAACCTCCCTACGTCCGAGGCAGCGACACCGCACGGCGGTGACCACGCACATCGTTTCAGCTTCGAGAGCGCAAGCCACGACGGGCAAGGCGGCGCAGGCTCCAAAGAGCCGATATCAAACTCGCGAGCTCCTTGGCCGAGGAGGGATGTCCGAGGTCTACCGAGGTTTCGATCTTGAACTCCGGCGCCCTGTCGCGATCAAGCGACTGCGGCCCGATCTGGGGAACAATCCCGGCTTTCGCGCGCGTTTTCGCCGAGAGGCCCAGGCAGCTGGCAGGCTCAGCCACTCGGCGATCGTGGCCGTGTTCGACACCGGCGAGGAGCGCGATGAGACGGGCTCGACGATTCCATTCATCGTGATGGAGCTGGTGGAGGGAGGCTCCTTGTGCGACGCGCTGCGTCAGGCGGGAAGGCTTCCGCCTCGGCGAGCGCTCGAGGTGACGTCCGGCGTGCTGGACGCGCTCGCCTGCAGTCATGCAGCCGGCATCATCCACCGCGACATCAAGCCCGCCAACGTCATGCTCACCGGCGCCGGCGGGGTCAAGGTCGCCGACTTCGGGGTCGCGCGACCGGTGTCAGATACCTCAGGCACCGTCACACTAGCTGGGACGGTTGTCGGCACTCCGCAGTATCTCTCGCCAGAACAGGGTCGAGGTGGAACCGTCGACGCTCGCAGCGATATTTACTCGGTCGGCTGCATGCTCTACGAACTGCTGGTCGGGGAGCCACCCTTCACGGGCGACTCACCGGTGAGCATTGTGGTTCAGCACGTCTCCGACGCTCCAGCTCGGCCCAGTGCCGCGAACGGCGACATCTCCACAGATATCGATTCGATCGTCCTGAAGGCCCTGGCGAAGGACCCGTCCGGTCGCTACCAGACCGCGTCGGAGATGAAGGCCGACGTCGAAAGGGTCCTCGGCGGGCATCAACCGGCAGCAGCCACCGCGCTGCTCGAAGAGGCTGTAGCCGAGTCACCTGAGGTGCTGGATCGCGATACCGCGACAGCGCCCCGATGGAATGCGGCTCGCGTGTTCGCGATCATGATCGGCGTCCTCGTCATAGCAAGCGCCTGCGCATTCGGTGGGTACCAATCCGGCCGACCTGCGACCGCCGCACTGAGCACCACCGACGTTCCTGCTGTGCTGGGCCTGGGCAGGGCCGGCGCCGAGAGTCTGCTGCGCAATGCTCATCTGGTGCCACAGTTCGAGTTCGTACACCGCGCGGACGTCGCATCCCTCGGCACCGTGGTCAAGCAGAGCCCCGACAGCGGAGAGACCGCAGCCATCAACAGCACCGTGGTTGTCATGATCAATATTGGTTCCGGTCGGGACGATCTCGCTATGCCGTACGCCGGAGTAGCCAGGCGACCGCCGACCTGGCCAACCAGCGTCACCATCCGCGACACATTCAGTCCTGATTTCGGGTCTCGGGATTCAGCCGTCCGGCACGCACAGCGACGCGACATCTCGGCTGGAGCATCTATAACCCATCGGTACAAGGATCCCGATACCGATAAGAAATCCGGAAAGTCCGAGAAGAAATCCGGCAAACCCAAGAAGCATAAGAAACCTCGTTAGCCGGGCATCCGATCAGTGGGTTGCGCCTAGCTTCCAAGCTCCGCAGCCGTCGGAAATTTGAGCACCAGAGCCGGCGGACCAGGTGTCGAGCTGGTGAAGCTAGATCGACAGCCGGCTTGTGGTGTTCGCCAAACCCGATGGGCAGCCCTGTGACCGGTGGGTCGATGATGCGAATCTCGCCCGACATCTGGACCTCGCGCTCCGCCCACACAGCAGGCCGAGCATGATCGGCTAGCCGGGGTCGATAGCTTCCAACATTCCGCGCGTCCGCAGCATCCGATCCCGCTGACCCGGCTGAACCCTTCGACCTCCACGCATGTGTCCAAGCCCGCGTTGCCTCAAACTGCCCGGACTTGTTGTTACAGCAAGATCGTCAAGCGGCGTAGCTGCTCAGGCCTCGATCGCCGCGGGCCGTTGACAACACGAGCGCCATCAGGACAACACCCTCGGCGGGTCGGACAACACACTGGACAACACCGGATTGGCAGATTTGGGCTCCGACAGATGACGTCGGAGGCGGATCTATGGACGACTCGGTTCACCCGAGGCTCTCGACACACGGAGTTGTCGGGTCACGTCGTTCTGATCCCGTTCCACTTTGCTGTGCAATGACCCACCTGGCGCAGGCGCTCGCAACCTGCGTCCCACGGACTGAAATGCGGATGGACTTACTCCGAGGTCTCTGCGAATGTCGGGCCTTTCGGACTGAGGAGATCGGGTGGCGCTCAGGGGACGGGGCTTCATGAGTGTCGGAGCCGCCGTGGCTTGCTGTGCGCTCGCTGCCGCCTGCACTTCCGAGCCCGCGCCGTCCAGCACTCCCTCGCCGAGCCCGGCCGCAGACGCCTACCGAGTCTCAAATCGAGCGCCAAATGCGCCTCGACTATGAGGCTGCCGAAGAGGCTTATCGCGCCAACATGGCAGAGCAGGACCGGCTATCACGAGCTGGCGGTCGCGATGAAGCGACACCGGCTCACAGCGACCGCCAGCGGCAACGTATCTGCTACTCGCGACTTCAGGTTCTGCGAGGATATTCGCGAAGGCTGGGCTGGCATGCGACAGGCGCGACCACGATCGTCGGCGTGGTCGCGAGGTGGTTGGCGGGAGACCAAGTTCGGACTGACCAGCTGCGAAGACAACAGCGGACTGTCAAGTTCGTCGATAAGTCAGGGCAGGGACGTTACGCCCAAGAAGATCGCGCGCACTATGTGCAGCACTCTAACAGTCGTCAAGCGGACGGCGGTAGCTGGAAGGTGTCGGACGTCGACTCACAGCAAGGTCAAGAATTTTCGAGGGCGACCGTGCGCAGCATAGATTGCTTGCGAGTCGACTGTGCTTCGTTGCGCGGTTCGTGTCGGTCATGCCCATGTCAGCCATCGCGGACGGCACGACAAATGCGTTACGTGGACAAGATCCGGCAAGTGTCATGTGATCGCCAAGAAGGACACTGGGCGCTCGGACCGGTCAAGACAGCAACTGCTGGCCGCCGAGTGCAGCCGATCGTCAGGACGGCTGCAGATGATCGTGTCCAGGAGGCGCGAAGGAAGTTCTCCGCAGCGATGGCTACCTATGATCGTCAGCTCGCTCGCTACAACCGCTGCATCCTGACGTTCAATCCGAGCACAAACCCAGCTGGCTGCGGCAATCTGCCGACAGCACCAAACCCTCCTCAGTTTCGAACGGATACGTTCTCCGGCCCCGGAAACCAGCCGATCACCGCTGGCCAGGCCGCAGCGATCGCAGTCGCTCGGCTTCAACTGCCCACCGTCGCGCCTGGCATCGGCCCGTCGCCCGACCTCAATCCATGGAAAATGGCAGCAGTTGGGTACCCCTTGTGGCTGTGGGCCGATGGCGCTTCGCACGTGGGTCCAGTCTCGGATTCGGTTGCAGGCCTATCCGTGTCTCTGGATGCAAAAGTGAGCAGCCTCACCTTCCGCATGGGTGATGGCCACACGGTCACTTGTGCCGGATCGGGCCTTCCATGGACCACGGCTGTGCAGCCTGGCACCAAGTCCCCGACCTGTGGCTACTCCTACGCCAAACCCTCGTTGCCAAAGGACAATTACACGGTTGCAGCCATTGCCAACTGGGCTGTCACCTGGACCAGTAACGGCCAATCGGGCGTGATCAACGTTCCCGCTGTTGATACCACCGAACTCCCCGTCGGCGAGCTTCAGGTGCTCGTTCGATGATCATTCCAGACCACCCGCGAGAAGATGCCCCTCGCGGTCTTGTAATCCCCCTAAGGCTTCATGATCATGAAGTCTGCGCGAAAGGAAGCCCATGAAGGTTCAGCATTACGGCGCCGTCATGGTAGGACTATTCGTCCTGCTCAAGGATCCTCCACCACGCGACGAGCGTGGCCTCAGCCAGTCGGCTGAGAATGCCATTCTGCTCGCCGGTGCTGTGACGGTCGCCGGGATCGTGATCACTTTGATCACGGTCTACGTCCGCGCCAAGCTCCCCAAGCTCTGACCCGTGCAGTTCGCGGCCCGCGATGAGCGCGGCCTCAGCGAAAGCGTGCAGTGGGCGGTCCTCTGGCCTCTCCTGATGCTCCTTACTCTCGGGATCATCCAGGCCGGCATCTTTCTGCACGGTCGCAATGTCGCGCAACGAGCAGCGACTGCGGCGGTCGACGCTGCTCGCGGAAGCTACGGTGCGGTGGCCGACGCCGAGCATCTGGCTGAGACGATCGCTGGCGCCGGAGGCTTGAAGGACATCTCCGTACGCGTACATCGGACCAGTACCACGGTGAGTGCCGATGTCTACGGCAACGCACCGATGATCTTCGATCTCGATCTTGGCCGAATCAACGCAACGGCCACGGCACCGCTCGAACGGGTGACCCCGCCATGATCATCAACGGACGCGAGCCCGCACGTGACCATCGTGGAGCCGCCGCGGTCGAGTTGGCGCTCCTGGTACCTGCCCTACTACTCGTCCTTGGGTTGCTAGTAGCCGGCGGTCGGCTCTGGTTCGCGCGTACGACGGTGAACGAGGCCGCCCAGACTGCCGCTCGTGCCGCATCTCTGGCTCGATCCTCGGGCTCTGCCGCGAGTGCGGGACGAGATGCCGGATTGCAATCGCTCGCCACGGCGGGGCTGCACTGCAGCTCGACGTCCGTCGCGGTCAACACCGCCGCCTTCGGCGTGCCAGCCGGAACGCCCTCGACCATCACGTCGACGGTGTTCTGCGTGGTCGACTTCTCAGACGTCTTCCTCCCGGGCTGGCCGGGCTCCATGGAACTCACCGGCCACGGTTCGACCGCCCTCGACACTTATCGAGCGCGATGATCATTAAGAAATTGATCACGGACTCCATGGTCGCTCGCAGGAGCGAACGTGGCCAGTCGATCAGCCTCTTCGCGTTGGTCATTCTGGGCGCGTTGATCACTACGACAGGACTCGTGATTGACGGCGGCCAGAAGGTCACCGCTACCAGCCGTGCGGAGTCGGCAGCAGCCGGCGCGGGCCGTGCGGCTGGTAATGCCGCGGCGACGCAACAGCTTGGTGGTGCAAATCCTGCCGGAGCAGCGGTGCTCGCCGCGAAGACATACCTTGCCGGCCAACCGGGCGTGGTCGGCAGAGTTTCCATCTCCAACGGCGTAGTTCAGGTGACGACAAGCGCGCGAGAGCCGACGATCCTGCTTTCGATCATCGGCATCCACTCTGTCACCGGAGATGGGTCAGCTCGTGCCAACATCGTGCCCACGGGAGACTCCCGATGATCATGCAATCCTTTCAGCCTCTGGGACCAGACAATGACAACTGACATCGAGCCTCGCACCGCGGCCGTTCCCGGCAGTAAGACGCGAAGGCCGAGGGCCGACCAGGTTGCGGCGTCACCCGCTACGCCGCAGCCGCCTCGCCTGCCTGGCCGGCGCAACCCGAAGTGGATCGCGCTCGGGATCGTCGCACTCTGCCTCGGCGGTCTGCTGTCGTATGTGATCTACGCCCGAGTCGCCAGCGAAGCTGCCGTCGTGGTTGCGGCGCAGACTGTCTACCGCGGCGAGGTGATCGAACAAGGTGATCTTGCAACCATCACGCTGCGCGGCGGCTCGCTACCAAAGGCAGTTCCCGCGACACAGTTGAGTGATCTTGTGGGGAAGCGCGCTGCTTTCGATCTTGTGGAGGGCTCGGTGATCCTTTCGACCGCTGTCGTCGAGGTTGCAGTCCCCGCGGAGGGCCGGGCCGTCGTCGGCCTCAAACTTGCGACGGGCCGAGCACCGGGCAACCTCCTTTTGCCCGGCTCGCGAGTGCGTCTGATCGCAATGCCGGCTGCAGCTGACAGCTCCACATCCGACAAGCTCGCTGGGACCATCTTCGTTGGCAGTGTGATCGATCAGTCGCAGGCAGCAGACGGTACGTCGATCTTGGTCAACGTGGACGTGGACGCCGGCGCCGCTCCTACCGTCGCCACACTGGCCGCGGAAGATCGGATCGTCCTCATACGCGACGCAGGCCGGTGATCGTGCTGTGTCGATACTCCTCCTGACCTCGACGGGTGGATCACCTGGCGTCACCACCTTGGCCGTCGGGCTCGCCCTCACCTGGCCGCGACCTATACTCCTCGCCGACTGCGACCCAGGAGCGCATCAGGCAGTGCTAGCGGGCTATCTCGCTGGTCGGTCCGCGAGCGGCAAAGGCCTGCTACGAGTGGCGGAGGCACACCGCGATCGGCGTCCGCTGCGGGAGGTGATTCTTGATCAAACTCTGTCTCTGTCGAGTGAGCAGGACAGTCGCCGGCTGTTCCTGCCCGGTTTCACAAAGCCCGGCAGCGCCGTGCATTTCGGCGCAGTTTGGGAAGAGTTGGCTGAAGCTTTGGACCGGCTGGCCGACGTGGGTATCGACGTGATCATCGACTGTGGTCGCATGGGGCCCGTGGGACCGCCCGCGCCCCTTATCGAGCGCAGTGCCCTTACCGCGGTCGTGCTGCACTCGACGCTTCGCTCGATCATGAGTGCCCGGGTTCATCTGCCGACGCTTCGCGATCACCCACTGCTGGCTTCGATCGACCGGCGACACCTTGGTCTGATCGTCGTCGGTGAGGGAAGTCCGTACCGAAGCGGTGAGATCGCCAAGGCTCTGGACGTGCCGGTGATCACCAGCATTGCCCGAGACCCACAAACGGCCGCTCATCTCTCCGACGGACGGCCACGCCATCGGCGGTTCGAGTCCTCCCCGTTGATCCGCAGCATTCGGGATGCTTCCTCGCAATTGTCGAGCACGCTGCAACGATCGGCTGAACTGGTCGGTGGCCCATCATGACGGAGCACACTGGACAGCCCGCAGCGCTTTCCGACATCCCGATGCTTGCCGAATACGACGAGGAATTCTCCAAGCCGAACACCGCTTCGAAACTGACCACGCCAGCGAGCGACAGTCGGCCATTTGGGATCTACACGTCAGCGGCGCTGCGTTCCAGCCGGGCCAGCATGCCGACCGACGATCTTGATTGGGCTCAAGTGGTTGACCTCCGCAGACGTGCGTCGGAGATCATCACCGACGAGACCGAGGAGTACACCCATTCACGTGGCCGTCCACTGGGCAGCGAAGATCGGCTGTTGTTGGGGCGCGCAATCATCCGTCGGGTTGTCGGTGATCATGTTCGTTCCTTGCATCGCGACGGCGCTGAGCTATGGTCGCCGGCTCAGGAAGAGGCGTACGTCACGGCTGTCGAGAACGCGGTGTTCGGCTACGGCAGACTGCAGCCGCTTCTCGAGTTGCCGGACGTGGAGAACATCGAGATCCATGGCTGGGACTCGGTGGTCGTTCAGTACGGCGACGGTCGGCGCAAGCAGATGTCGCCGGTAGCCGACAGCGACGCCGAGCTGGTGGAGGCCATCCGTTTCCTGGGTCAGAACAGCGAACCCTCACGACCCTTCGACGACACCCATCCCACCATGACATTGGCACTCGGCGAGCGATTCCGGCTGCATGCCATGGCCTTCGGCTTGTCCTACCGCCCGAGCATTGTGATCCGGCAACACACGCTGACCGACGTGTCGTTGGCTGATCTTGCAGACGGTGGCCTGATGCCGTACGAGGTGGCGCAACTCCTCGACGCTGCGATCTTGGCCCGCAAGTCGATGGTGATCTCTGGTGATCAGGGCGCCGGCAAGACGACACTACTGCGCGCCTTGATCAATTCCATCCCGCTGAACGAGCGCTTCGGCACCCTGGAGACTGACTACGAACTGATGACTCATCTGCAGCCCGGCCGGGAGAACATCCTGGCTCTGCAAGCGCGTGTCGGTCATGGCGAGACGTCCGGAGGCAGCCGGGTTGGTGACTTCACCATCTCCGAGCTGGTGCCGGAGGCATTGCGTCAGAACCTTTCGCGGCTGGTGATCGGAGAAGTCAGGGGCGGCGAGGCGTCGGCGATGTTCGAAGCGATGCAAGCGGGCACCGGAACGCTGAGTACGACCCACTCGCACTCTGCCGAGTCGACCATGGATCGCCTGGCGTCGCGCGTTGCCCAGGGTGGCGTCTTGACAGTCGAAGAGGCCTACCGACAGATCGCCCACAACATCCACCTGTTCGTCTATGTGAAGCTCGTCGACGAAACGTGGAAGGGCGGGACCCGCCGGCGCTACATATCCGAGATCCGACAGGTCTCCCGTGCGATCGAGAACGGTCGGCCGGTAACGCATCTGACCTACCATGCCGCGGGCACTCCGAGCCAACCAGCCGGTTACTTTCCCGATGCCGAATTCGAAGCCGAGCTGCTCCCCTTTCGACGGGATCTCCCGCGCTCGACCCAGCACCGAAGCCAAGTGGGTCGCAACGCGTGACCGGTGTACTTGCGATCACCGCAGGCTTGTTGGTCGTCGGCGGGCTGCTGGGAATTGCGTACGGCTCGCGCAAGCGGCCGCAAACAGCCAGCCGGCGGACCGAATCCATTGCCGAATGGTGGACCCGCCTCAGCCGGCGGCCCGCAGGCTCGCGCGGGCGCCGCCGAGACGTGATCTTGCTGCTGAGCGTTGTCAGTGGTTGCGTCCTGGCGGCACTCACCGGGTGGCTGATCTTGATCATGATGCTTCCGGTACTCGCGCTTGCGCTGCCCTATCTGTTGACCCTTCCGAAGCCGCGTGACATCGAGCTGCTCGAGGCTTTGGATCGCTGGGTGCGCTCGCTCGCGGCGACGTTGGCCACCGGAAAGTCGATCACCGACGCGATCCGCATTTCCAGACGCACGGCTCCACCATTGATCGCTGACGAGATCAACGTCCTGGTAACCAGGCTGAACAATCGCTGGGAAACGCGTGATGCGTTGATGCGGTTTGCTGACGCGATCGACTCACCTGATGCCGACGGCGTCGTTGCCGCACTGATCTTGGCGTCGAGCCGTGGCGCCAACGGGGCGTCAATCACGCTGCAGGCGCTTGCCGACTCGATTCAGGCGCAACTCAAGGGCCGTCGAGCAGTCGAGGTGGAGCGGTCCAAGCCCTATGTGGTGGTCCGCCAAGTGACTGTCATCTCGCTGTCGACCTTGGTCCTCGTGTTCACCCTCTCGCCAGACTTCTTCGCGCCATACCGCACTCCACTAGGTCAGACGCTGCTTTCGGTGCTGTTGATCATGTACGTTGCCTCGCTGCTACTGATGCGGCGCAAAGCGCGTCAGCCAGATCGACCGCGCATCCTCCTCGGAGAGCACCGGTGATCATGAGCCTGGTGCTGATCTCCGGCCTGCTGTTGGCTGCAGGCCTCTGCTGCCTCGTCGTCGCATTCGCGCGGCCCACTCCCCGGCTGGAGGCTGCGCTGGAGCAAATCGGCGCCGACAGCGCGAACCGCCGGCCGATCAGCGACGTAGGCCCCGTCAGGAGCCGATCTGAGCGCATGGGCGCCCTTCTGTACCGCGTCGTACCTATACCTTTGTCCAACGGACAGCGTCGTGCGTTGCGGCTGCAAGCCAAGTCGATCGCGGAGTTCTACGCCGACAAAGCGGTGATGGCGATCATCGGAGCTGTGCTCCCGGCGTTGGCGGGTGGCGTGATTGCCTACCTCACGGGACATCTCAGCCCGGTTCCAGCGATCGCCGTCCTGGTTGGTGGCGTAGTCGGCTTCTTCATACCCGACCTACTGCTGCGGCGAGCCACCGCGAACGTCCGAACTGGAGCGGCCGAGGCTCTTCTGGTCTACATCGACCTCGTAACTCTGGAGCGGCTGACCAATGCCTCAGCGACCCAAGCACTCCACAACGCCGCGACCCTCAGTGACGTACCGCTGTTCACCCAGATTCGAACAGCACTAGAGCGCTCACGGCTCGAGCAGCAATCCCCGTACGCCGAACTCCGCAGGCTTTCGGACCAGCTCAGGCTCCCTGAGCTAGCTGACATCGCTGATGTGATGCAGCTGGACGAGACCGGTGCCGCGCTGTCCGGAACCCTGCGCGCCCGGGTTCGCGAGCTCCGCGATGCCCACCTGACGCGAGAGCAGATCAAGGCCAGTGCCGCAGCCGAGGGCATGACGATCTACATGACACTGCCGGCCTTGATCTTCGGTCTGATCTTTCTTGTCGCAGCCATGCTCAGGATTCTGGTGGCGTGATGGCTACGCGGTCGGCGTGGCGAGGTGATCCGCAATGGACAACACCCTCGGCGGACGGACAACACCTGGCCATTCCCTTCGCTGATCAATCTCGGAAAGCTAGGTGAGGAGTCGATGGGAAGGGGATGGGCATGGCCGAGCGAGTGATCCGTTGATGGCTCGACTGATTCGCGGTCTCGGGTCACTCGCGGTCTTGCTGCTCGGTCTTGCCGGCGTTCCGCTCGCGTTGATGCTCCTTGGCGGCAACCCGCTTCCTGACGAGCTGACCTGGAGCGCATTGCGGGCAGCGTTGCTGACGCCGGCGGACGGCATGCTTCTGGTGGGACTGATCACGATCGTCGGCTGGCTTGCATGGTCGGTGTTCGCGCTATCGGTGACCAGTGAACTGCTGGCGATCGTTTCCAGGCAACGCATCCAGATTCAGCTGCCTGGACTTGACGTGCCGCAGCGCTTCGCGGCCGGCCTGTTGATCTCGGTGGTCACGATGATCTCGGTGCCGCTGTCCGTGCAAGCTGACGCACCTCCCGATCGCCAGATCGTGGCCACAGCCGCGACGGCGGAACCGTCGGAGCTGATCATGGAACCGGTCGCCGCGCAGCCGCCAGAACCGGCCGCGGCGCCCCAGACTGCGCGAGTCGATCGCGCGGCGCATCAGCATGTGGTGAGAGCAGGTGATGACCTGTGGTCCTTGGCAGAGCGGTACTACGGGGATGGCCGAGATTGGCGCAAGATCGCCGCGGCGAACCCGAAGCTGCTGACAGGGGGGCCGGACAGACTGCGGGTCGGCTGGCGACTCAAGATTCCTGATCTTGACGAGGGCAGCCCCGAGGCAGGTGGGCGTATCGTCACCGTGGGTCGCGGCGACAGCCTCTCCTCCATTGCCGAGCGTGAGCTCGGCGGCACGGCTCGGTGGAAAGAGATCTTCCACGTCAACCGAGCCCAACTGAGCGACCCCGACGAGATAGCCGTGGGAATGAAGCTGGTGCTTCCTAAACCGAAGAACTCCACGGTGACGGCGACCTCCAGGGCCCGCGACCATCAACATCGGCCACCGGACGCTCCCGACGAGAAGGATCGAGATACGGGCGCGCCCACCGAGTCATCACCCTTGCCACGCCGGCCCGCACCCGAGTCGTCCGTGACCTCAAGCCAACCGTCGGCTCTGCCATCGCCGTCTTCCGACGGATCTCACGACGCGCCTACCACAACGGTTCCGACTGTTGAGGTTTCCCCGCTCGCGCTGGCTGGAGCGGGCGCTCTGTTGGCGGCGGGTGTGATCGGCGGGCTGGCCTGGCGGCGACGCATCCAGCTGCAAACCAGGCCAAAGGGCCGACGCATCGTCCATCCGCCGCCGCCCACGCGGGAGGTGGAGGTTGCACTTGGGCAGCGGCAACGGCCGATGAGCTTGCGGACGCTCGACCGCGCGATGCGAGCGATCGCCGCTCACTGCAAGGAGACCGATGTCGCGCCGCCACCCTTACAGCTGGCCTTGGTCGGTGATGGGGCGATCGAGCTCCGCATGCAGCGGCCCTGCTCCTACGCTCCGGTCGGCTTTACCGTGCGTGGTCGCTCCTGGTTCGTCGAGCCGGCCGACGTGGAGTACCTCAAATCGGTGCCTGGACTGAGCGAGGCTGCGCGCCCCTGGCCAGCTTTGGTCACGTTGGGCCGTGACGAACACGAGCGGCTGGTGCTCGGCGATCTTGAAGCCTTCGGCATGTTGCAGCTTGGGCCTGACTCGGGATTCCCGGTGGCCGATCTTGTTGCCGCAATGGCTGTCGAGCTCTCTTTTTCTCCATGGGCCGACGAGATGATGATCACCCTGGTCGGTGGTGGAGAACGCCTGCCGGCAGCGCTGGGCAAGCACAATGTCACCCGGACAGATGACCCTGACACCCTGATCGACCGTCTTGAGCAGCGCGCCGCCCAACAACGTGAGCACCGCCGGTACCAGCTGTTGAGTCAGCACCGCGTGGACCCGGAGCTGGCTGACCCGTGGGCGCCCGAAATCGTTCTCGCGGAACAGCCGTTGACGATGGCCCAGAGCGCGCGGTTGAGCGCGCTGGTCAATGCGGAGCCCAAGGTGGCCCTAGCGGCCATTGTCGTGGGACCTGTTCCGGGTGCGGCATGGTCGCTAGGTCAGGATCGATCTTCTTCCGACAAGCGACGGGTCGTATTGAAGCCCGCAGGCATCGCACTATCCCCTCAATGGCTGGAGCCTGAAGAACTGACCGCAGTGGTTGATCTCATCGAGACGACCGGTAGCGAGGACACGACTCCAGCTCCGTGGTGGAGCGAGGTTGAAGTTCAGCCGGATCCACCCCCCGACAACGTGACCTACCTGGACAGCAGATTGACGACGTGGGGCACAGAAAGCACAGAAAGGGCCTTGATCATGGAGGCAGCGATGGACCCGGACCGCGCGGTCCACCATCCCGTGCTCCAGCTACTAGGTCCGATCGAGCTGCTCGGGGCCACCGGCACCGTGCCCTCACGCGCTTCCAAGCAATGCCTGGAGTACTGCGCATGGCTCCTGGAGAATCCCGGCAGGACAGCACCGGCCATGGTCGGCGCGTTGGCGGTCGCGGAAGGTACTCGCCGTTCCAACATGAGCAGATTGCGCAGCTGGCTCGGCGCCAGCCCGGACGGGGAGGCTTACTTACCCGATGCGTACACCGGCCGGATCACACTCCATCCGGCCGTCAGCTCGGATTGGCAGCGCTTGCAGATCCTTACCTCGACAGGGGTCAATCGGGCCGGCGATGAGAGCCTCCACGCTGCGCTCGAGCTCGTACGCGGTGCTCCGCTAGCCGATGCCGCGCCGGGCCAGTGGCACTGGGCCGAGGAGCTCCGAACTGACATGATCTCGTGCGTACGCGATATCGGACTTGAGCTAGCCGACCGGGCGCTGGCTGTTGGGGATCTGGAGCAAGCTCGATGGGCTGCGTCGCGGGCGCTGCTTGCCGCGCCCGGCGATGAGCTTCTGCTCGCTGCGCGGATCCGCACCGAGCACGCAGCCGGGAACGCAGCGGAGACCGAACGCCTCACGCTTCAGCTTGCGGCCCAGGCCCGGATGCTGGGCGTCGACCTCGATGACGACACAGTCTCGCTGCTGCAGCGAGTCATCGAAGGTCAGGTGCGAGCGCGGCTGGCGTAGTGAGCTCTGCGTCCGGCACGATGACGGGGCAGTCCGCTTCGGCGACCTGCAGGAGCTCGCGGCCGCGGCGGGTGGGATGAGCAGAGGCTGTGCGCGCGCGACGAAGCAGGCGAATCATGCGGCTGCCTGTCAGTGTGCAAATGGCCAGCAGTGATAGCCTCACGCCGCCATGCAGATGCAGTCACCATCGGGCTTTTCCGCCAGCCTCGAGCTGAACGGTCTGCCGGTGCTTGTCTGCGGCGGCGGCCCAGCGGCCCTGTCCGTTATCCGGCGGCTGCTCGACTCGGGCGCGGTCGTTACGGTGGTTGCAGCCGACATCGGGGCGACCGTGGCCGATCTGGCGGCGCGCGGCCTGTTGATCATGCGTCGCCGTCCACCGACGCCCGACGACTTCACTGGCGCGACACTGGTCGTGCCCGCGACTGGTTTCGCTGATCGTGATCAGGCCATCGCGGCGGCCGCTCGTGATCATGGTGTGCCGTCCGTGTCGCCTCCTCCGGCCACAACCGTTACCTCACAGACGGTCGGATCTGTGATTCTCGTCGGCGGGGGTCCGGGAGACCTCGGCCTGCTGACTGTTGCAGGGCTGGCAGCGATCAAGGAAGCAGATGTGATCGTTTGTGATCGGCTGGCTCCACTGTCGGCGTTGCAGCATGCCAAGCCGGAGGCATTGATCATCGAGGTCGCCAAGATCCCGCGAGGCGCCTCCACGTCTCAGGAGCGGATCAACGAGATCCTCGTCGAGCACGGCTCAGGCGGCAAGACCGTGGTGCGCCTCAAGGGCGGTGACCCTTTCGTTTTCGGTCGCGGCGGCGAGGAATGGCAGGCATGCGCGGCAGCAGGTATCCCGGTCACGGTGATCCCAGGTGTCTCCTCGGCGATCGCAGCGCCGGCATTGGCGGGCGTGCCCCTGACCCACCGCGATCTCACCCAGGGTTTCACCGTGATCTCGGGCCACGCGGCACCGGGCGATAGTGCCTCAACTCTCAATTGGCAGGCGCTGGCGACCGCCAATACGACACTGGTGATCATGATGGGCGTCGCAACGCTGGCTGACATTACCGCCGAGTTGATCAAGCATGGGCTGCCGTCGGACACACCGGCCATGACCGTCGCCGATGCGGCAATGCCAAGCCAGCAAGCCGTACGCGGCACCGTGACCGACATTGCCGCACTCACCAAAGAGGCCGACATCAAACCGCCTGCGATCACCGTCATCGGCGCGGTGGCTGGTTTCGGGCCGAATGCAACCGGTGATGAGAACGGACCGCGGATCTAGTCGGCTAGCCGAGCTACACCAGGCTCAAGCCTGGCGAGCCGCCACACCCTATGACTGCGGGACAGTGACACTCGGCCGAGGGGTCCAATATCGATGTGGAGGATCACCTCTGGGCTGGCGCTCAGCGCGCGCACGGTGAGTGCCCTTGCGACAAGTGAGGTCACCACCACAACGCTGCGGCCCTCGGGCCACGGATACTCGTCCAAGGGCGAGGCCACTCGAGTGATCATGTCAGCAAGGCTCTCGCCTCCGTGCGGTGCGACCGATGGGTCACGCAACCAGGCGTCGAGCCCGGAAGGATCGTCTGCAGCGACGTCGGCCAAGGCTCAAGCCGGTCCACTCACCGAAATCACAGTCACGCAGCTCCGGAATCACCTCGGCGCGTCCGCCAAGGCGCGCCGCAGTCGTCTGGCAGGCCCGTTCGGGGCCGCTGAACCATGACGCGACGCGACCCTTGAGCTGCGGAACCTCTCCAGGAACCGGCTCGCCCTGCTGGCCGAACACCAATGCATGTGTTTCCGGTGTTGCGGCGTGGGCGACCACGAGCAAGCGCTGCGCCATCGGCTAATTTCCGGGTCGCCTGTTGCTGGCGGAGGTCATCTGCCACGCGATGGTCAGGCCGACCAGCCGCGAGACGAATAGCGCGACATAGCCAAGACCGGCGACCTGCTCGATCATCACCACTGAACGGGCCTGCGCTGTTACCGGGACGACATCGGACAGACCGGTGCTGGACAGGTTGGTGAAGCTCAGGAACAGCAGTTCCATCCAGGTTCGTGGTTGGTCGGGGTCGACCGCCGCGATGAAGCAACCGGGCTGAAAGATCTGCAGGAGCTCGAAGACGTACGCGAACCCCCATGCGACCAGGGTGAACGTGGCGCCGACCGCGTATAGCTCATCGGTGGTGACGGTCCGGTCCGCCAACATGTAGACCATCAGGCTGCCTGCGGCCCAGAAGTAGAAGAGCGCGTGGAAGACCGCCGAGGCCGCATCCATGGCTGGGACTGGGTGTATCTCATCGGCGATGGACAGTCCTGACGCAAGGACAGCGAGGGTGACCGCGATCCACGTCGGTCCCGGCGACTCGCGGGTCGCCCAGATCGCCAGTGCCAGCACGAGCGCGCCGAAGATCTCGAAGGCGACGCTTTGCGTGCCACCCGTTCCATGAAGGGGTAGACCAGCACGCCGAGCAGCTGGACGACAAGCAAGATCGCGGATGGGTGGCTCGCCATCTTGCCCATCACTCCACCGGCGGGCGCGCTTTTCATGGGCGCACGATACCCAGATGGCCGGGCGATCGGCTCTGGCAACGAGCCACGGCGCGGTGAAACGACTGACAACTCAGCCGCGTGACGATACAGTGCTGAAGTTCGCGGAGGATCTGGAAGTTCGGTGAGAATCCGGCACGGTCGCGCCACTGTGTGAGCTGGGCTACCTGCACAATCTCTGGCTGTGTTGCCTATCTGCACTGCCTGCTCGAGTCAGACCCTGCCTCCGACGAGCTCCGTCAAACCGGGTCGCAAGAACCCGAAGGAGGAATTGATGTCCGAAGCCACTCATCCCAAACCCGTCGCCGTCGCGCCGCCGCCTTTCTCTCTCAGCCAGGTGCTGCCCTGGCTGATCTTCGCGGCATGCTGTTCCTGGTCGCCATGTACTTCGTCTCCGCTGAGCAGGGCGCCACCTCGCTGTTCTCCG
Source organism: uncultured Actinomycetota bacterium (assembly GCA_963808905.1). Lineage (GTDB taxonomy): Bacteria > Actinomycetota > Actinomycetes > Propionibacteriales > Propionibacteriaceae > Microlunatus. The sequence continues at coordinate 226,375 of CAWEHO010000016.1, read as the reverse complement.
GCACCGGCGTCCATGAGTGGGTCCACGACGGGCGCCACCTGCTCGGCTTCCCCTGCCACTGAGGCCGCAGCCATGACCTCAGCACGCAACTTTCTGGTCAGAGGTCTGCTCGCAGGCCTGGTCGCAGGGCTGGTTGCCTTCGGCGTGGCGTACGTGGTCGGCGAGCCGTCCGTCAACGCCGCCATCGCGATCGAGGAGTCTGGCGGATCAGGCCATGATCACGCCGACGACCCCACGGCGAGTGATGCTCCACCCGTCACAGAGGTGCCGCGCTCACTTCAGTCGACCGCAGGCTTGTTGACCGCAACGCTGGTCGCCGGTGTCACTCTCGGCGGCCTGGTCGGGGTGCTCAGCGCCTTGCCCTGGGCCGCTTCGGTGGTCTCGGCGTACGCGGTGTCACCCTGTCCGTGGCCGCGATCGGCTTCGTCAGCGTCTACCTGGTGCCCTTCTGGCCTATCCGCCCAACCCACCAGCGGTCGGCCATCCCGACACCATCGGCACCCGCACCGCGCTGTACTTCATCATGGTGGCCATCTCGGTCATTGCCGCCGTCACGGCGGTGCTGGTCGGGCGCAAGCTGGCGAATCGTTGGGGCGCCTGGTACGCGACGCTGGCCGCCATCGACGGCTATCTGGTGGTGACCGTTGGCGCCATCGCGCTTGCTGCCGACCTACGACGAAGTGCCGGCCGACTTCCCGGCCACCGTCCTCTACGAGTTCCGGCGAGCGAGTCTGATCACCCAGCTCGCGCTCTGGGGCTCCTCGGAGTGGTCTTGGCCGAACTGCTGCACCGGCTGCAACGTCCTACCGATCTCGAGGTCACCGAGCCCGACTACGCCGAGCAGTCGCTCTGACGTGATCAGCCCGCCCTCACCCGGCGTGTACGCCGAGGCCCGCCGCCGTCTGGACGCGTTGGCGAAGCCGGTTGGCGCGCTGGGCCGGCTGGAGGATCTGGCCGCGTGGGTGGCGGCCTGCCAGGGTGCCTGCCCGCCACGGCCCTTGGATCGGGTGCGCGCGGTGATCCTGGCCGGCGATCATGGCGTGTCCCTCGACGGCGTCTCCGCCTACCCGCGGGAGGTCACGCCGGTGATGGTGCGAGCTTTTGCCGCGGGCGTCGCCGGCGCCAACTGTCTCGCCCGGCAGCACGGCGTCGCACTGCGGGTGCTCGACCTCGGTGTCGATGATGATCTTGAGGACGTGCCGGCCGAGGTTTCGGCGTACCACCTCGGCCCTTCCCAGCCGATCGACCAGGCCGATGCTCTGACCGCCGATGACTGCCGCCAGGCGTTGCGCGCCGGGGAGGCCATCGCTGAGGTCGAGATCGCGGCCGGCGCGGACCTGTTGATCATCGGCGATATGGGGATCGGCAACACGACACCGGCAGCCGCGCTGGTTGCCGCGACCTTCGGCCTGCGGAGCCGAAGAGGTCGTCGGGCGTGGCACCGGCATCGACGACGATCGGCTGCGACACAAGACCCGGGTGATCGCGACGGCGCTGGCTCGGATCGGTGAACGCGCCGCAGATCCGTTCGATCGGCTTGTCGGCGCTGGGATCGGCCGACATTGCCGCAGGCGTCGGCTTCCTCTGCGCGGCGGCACGCAGGGGCGTACCGGTGCTGCTCGATGGGATCGTCTCCGTCGCCGAGGCCTGCGTGGCCGAGGATCTGGAGCCGGGCGTGGTCGCATGGTGCGCGGCCGGACACCGATCCACCGAGCCGGCCCAGCAACTGGCTCTGGACAAGCTGGGGCTGGAACCGATACTTGATCTTGGTCTGCGACTCGGTGAAGGCACCGGCGCTCTCACTGCGCTTCCGGTGCTGCGGTCGGCCGTCCTCGTGCTACGGGAGCTGGCCCTCCTTGCTGATCTCAGCCCCGCCGCGGGTGCGGCTCACAATCAAGTCCCCAGCTGAGGCGATCATGCTCGACGCGCTGCGGCTCTCGGTCGGAACGCTGACCATCGTGCCGTCCGGCGCTATTCCGGAGATCGATCGCCGCACGGCTGCCCGAGCCATGATCATCGCGCCGCTGGCCGTGCTGCCGCTGGCCTCCGTCGGTGCCATGGTGGGCTGGGCTCGCCCGACTTCGCCGGTCTTCCTCCGTTGGCGGTCGGCCTGCTGGTGGTCGGCGGCCTGGCGCTGGGCAGCCGAGCCCTGCACCTGGACGGCCTGGCCGACACCGTTGACGGATTCGGCGCCGGCTGGACCGCGGAGCGGTCGCTGATGGTGATGCGGCGCGGCGATGTCGGGCCGATGGGTGTTGTGGCGCTGATCGTTGTTCTCGGCCTGCAGGCGGTCTGCGTCGGCGAGCTGGTCGACAGCGTTGCGGGTGCTCTGCTCATCGGCATGGCAGTGTGCTGCTCCCGGGCGGCGCTGTGTCTGACCTGTCTACGCGGCGTACCGGCTGCCCGGGACGAGGGCCTTGGCGTCGCGGTCGCCGACTCCGTGCCCCGTTTGGCAGCCGCCGGCTGCTGGGTCGCAGTACTGGTGATCATGGCCGGATCCGCCTGCGCTGATCGGACACAACCCGGTCAGCGGAGCGCTGGCCGCGGCGGCTGCTGGTCTCGCGGTCGGCGTCCTGGTCTACCGCTCGGTACGCCGGCTAGGTGGCGTCACCGGCGACGTCATGGGCGCCGCGATCGAGATCGCGTTCACGGTCATGATCATCGGTGATGATCATATGACGTCACAATCGCAGGGCTCGTCCGGCAACGATCAGGATCACCTCATCGCTCGCCGCGGCCATCTGCTGGTTGACCTGTCCCAGCAGCTCGGTGAACACCCGGCCCGATCGGTACGGCGACACCAGACCCCAGCCGACCTCGTTGGTCACCACGAGCGCGATGCCGCGACGGGCCTGCCACGCCTCGACCAGGTCATCCAATTGATCTTGGAAATCCGCGCGCCAGCTGCGCAGCGGCTCCTCCCAGGTGCCGAGCCGGTCGATCACGGCAGTGAGCCAGGTGCCGAGGCAATCGATCAAGATCGCCCCCGATCCGTTGCGCAGGGCCGCGGCAGCATCGCTGGTCTCGACCGTGCTCCAGTGCGGCGGGCGCCGCGCTCGATGATCGGCGATGCGCGCGGCCCATTCGGCGTCGGTTGCGGGATCGGGTGGCGGCCCGACTGCGACATAGGTGACCTCGGGGCTCTCGGCGAGCAGCGATCTCGGCGTAACGCGACTTGCCGGAGCGTACGCCGCCGGTGATCAGAATGCGCCGATCAGGGCGGGTGAGATCAGGATCGATCAGCGGAGACATCGCCGATGACTCTATCGAGGCACTGGCCGTCGCGATTGGGCCTCGGCAGTGGGACTTGGTCTGGGATATCTGGCCGACCGGGTCTTCGGGGATCCACGGCGCGGCCATCCGGTCGCCGCTTTCGGCACCGCCGCCTCCTGGCTGGAGGCCCGATGCTATGCCGATCGGCAGATCGCGGGCCTGCTGCACGCCGGCACACTGGTCGGAGCGGCGACCGGATTCGGTGCGGGGCTCGAGCGGCTCATCGCGAATCGCTCGGCGGCGACCGTCATCACGACCGCGGCAGCTACCTGGGCCGTCCTCGGCGGCCGCTCGCTGAGCCGGGAAGCCGCAACAGTTGCCGGGCAGCTGGCCGACCGGGCAGCTGGCGTCGCAGCACGGAGCCAAGTCCGACACCTCGTCGGCCGTGACACAGCTGAACTGTCGACCGAAGAGGTGGCGCGAGCGACCGTGGAGTCGCTTGCCGAGAACGCGTCTGACGCGGTCGTCGCGCCACTGCTGTGGGGTGCCTTCGCCGGCCTGCCTGGACTGCTGGGATATCGCGCTGTCAACACCTTGGATGCCATGATCGGTCACCGCACGCCGCGCTATCTGCGGTTCGGATGGGCCGCAGCCCGGCTCGATGATCTTGCCAACTGGGTGCCGGCGCGACGTGGCCGCACTGGCAGCCGCCGCCTGGGCACCGCTGGTCGGTGGCACAGCCGGGAAACGCGATCCGCGTAGTACGCCGCGACGCCGGTCAGCATCCGAGCCCGAATGCCGGCGTTGTCGAAGCGGCGTTCGCCGGTGCGCTGGACGTCTGTCTAGGCGGACGCAATGTGTACCACGGCACGATCGAAGATCGCGGCATCCTCGGCAACGGCCGGCCGTGCAGTCGCCGACATCGCTCGGGCGAGCCGGCTCGCTGACGCCGTTTCGCTCAGCGCTGCTGATCATTGCCGTGCTGCTCCGTGGCTGGCGATCATGACGATCCTGATCTTGGGCGGTACCGCCGAGGCGAGGCAGCTGGCTGCGGCCCTGGTCGCTGACGGCATCGATGTGATCTCCTCGCTCGCCGGCCGAGTCCGCCATCCAAGCCTTCCGGCAGGACGCGTTCGGATCGGAGGCTTCGGTGGCGCCGACGGACTCGCCGACGTACCTGCGTCGATCAGCACGCATCCGCGCTGGTGGACGCAACCCATCCTTTCGCCGCGACGATCAGCAAGAAATGCGCTCGCGGCTGCGAGTCGTACCGGCACACCGCTGGTTCGGCTGGAGCGTCCGAGCTGGAGTGATCACCCGCACGCCGGCAGCTGGACGTGGGTAGCCGATGCCGCTGCCGCACGCGCTGCCGCAGAGTCGGCCCGCCAGGCCATTCCTGACGACGGGACGGCAGTCGCTGCACGACTTCGCCGCCTGGGCCGATCGAGATGTCCTGGTCCGGCTCGTCGATCCGCCCAACACGCCAATACCGCAACGCTGGACAGTGATCATGTCGCGAGGGCCGTACAGCTATGCCGGCGAACGCCAGCTCCTCGACGAGCACGCCATTGATGTGCTCCTCACCAAGGACTCCGGTGGTGCTCATACCGTCGCCAAGCTGGACGCCGCAGACGATCTTGGCATCCCGTGGTGATCATTGCGCGCCCCGAGCAGCCGCCGATCCCGCTGGTCACAACGGTCGCCGAGGCCATGGCGTGGTGTCGTTCCATCGAGTTGTTTGCGACGCTTCCGCGTCGCGCGGATCGCGCTTGTGACGCGCTGACGTCGTCCTCGCTCGGAGACTGAAGAGCGTGTCTCCTCGCTCGTCCTCCGATCAGCGCGGCGCGATCCGGGAATTTGCGATTCGTGGGACGATCGATCAGTCATGAGGTGGATTTTGAGGCTGGTGGCGAACGCCGCAGCGCTGGCGATCGCGACGTGGATCTTGAGCGGCATCACTCTGACCGGGTCGAGCACGACAAGCAAGATCATCACCCTGTTGATCGTCGCGTTGATCTTCGGCGTACTTAACATGATCATCAAGCCGATCTTCGCGCTCTTCACCGCACCACTCATACTGCTGACCCTGGGTCTGTTCTTGATCGTGATCAATGCCTGCATGTTGCTGCTCACGTCCTGGCTGGCCGGCCTGTTCGATCTCGGCTGGAGTGTCGATGGGTTCTGGACGGCCGTGCTCGGCGCCATCATCATCTCGATCGTCAGCTTCGTCATGAATGTCTTCCTGCCCGACCCGGACGACTAAGAGACGTGGCTGAAGGAAGCGACCGGTCGTCCGCTACGCGTCGTCTTCGTCTGCTTGGGAAACATCTGCCGTTCGCCTATAGCTGAGCGGGTGGCGGAGCGGGCTGCCGCTGACGCAGGCGTGAGCGGGGTCGAGTTCTCCAGCGCCGGCACGATCTCTGAAGAGTACGACGATCCGATGGACCGTCGCGCTGCGGCCGTGCTCGAGGAGTACGGGTATCGGCACGAGGACCACCGGGCGCGCCGGATCACTGCGGCCCAGATCGAGTCAGCCGACCTCGTCGTCGCAATGGAGCACGTTCATCTGCGCAGCGTTTTGGCTCTTGCGCCTGACCGAGCAAGGTAAGCCTGCTCACCGACTTCGATCCTGCGGCGGTGCCTGGGGTCAGGCGTGCCGGATCCCTGGTTTGGGTCTTCCGATGGCTTCTACGACACGCTCACCGCGATCGAATCGGCGATGCCTGGCCTGCTCGACCACATCCGCGAGCTCCGCAATTTACGCGAGGGATGAACTAAAGACCCAGTAAATGGGTATTGACCAGTCGTTGAGTCCCCAATCTCGGCTCTCTCACTGGTTTTTCATCGCCTCGGTGCAATGCTCGCCGAGAAGGGGACTCGGGGAGGAACTCACGATGATGGAACTACGTCACACGTGGCCGCTGGTTCTTGGCTGCCACGCTCGTTTGCGCAGGATGCGCAAGCAGTGCGAGTGCGCCTTCCGCCACGAACGCTCCAAGCCAGGCTCGGCTTGGAGCAAAACCGGAAGCCGATTCCGACCGGCACGCAACCTGCCGACCGGCGCGGACCCGGTCAACCTCGATCCGGCCAGTTTCAGCGCCGACATCACCAATCCGTACTGGCCGATGAAGCCCGGTACGCGATGGATCTACCACAACGTGGAGGAGGGCGATGTCCACAGGACATCGTCGTCGTCGCCACGACCACCACCAAGAAGCTGGCCAATGGCATTACAGCTCGGGTGGTTCGTGATACGGCGCGGGTCAAAGGCCAGATCATCGAGGACACAATCGACTGGTACGCCCAAGACGCGGACGGCAATGTCTGGTACATGGGCGAGCAAACCGCCGAGTTCGAGAACGGCAAGATCGTCAGCCGTGCCGGTTCCTGGGAGGCCGGCAAGGATGGCGCGATGCCGGGCATCATGCTCCCTGCGGAGCCGCAGGTCGGCCAGAAGTACCGCCAGGAGTACAAGAAGGGCGAGGCCGAAGACAACGGTGAGGTACTCGCGACGAACCATCTGGTCGAGGTAACGGCCGGAAGCTACAAGAAGTCGCTGGTCACCATGGACACCAGCGCCGTCGAGCCGACTGCCGTGGAGTACAAGTTCTACGCGCCCGGCGTAGGGCCGGTGCTCGCGCTGGATACCTCCGGCGGCGCCGCGCGTGAGGAGCTGGTCAAGATCGACAAGGCTGCTCCGAAGGATGGCACCGGGCCGATCGGCAAGCCGAATCCGTAGCCTGCGATCGGGCCTTCGAGCTATGGTTCGCTGTCGATGATCGTGAAATCCTTGATCCTGTGCGAGTCCTGATCGTCGAGGACGAGCCCAAGCTCGCGAGCCTGCTGCGGAAAGGTCTGACCGCACAGGGATTCGCTGCCGACCTCGCAACCGACGCCGATGAGGCCATGTGGATGGCCACGGCTACCGCGTACGATGCGATCACCTTGGACGTGATGCTTCCTGGCACTGACGGATTCACCCTGTGCCGCGATTTTCGCCGGCTTGGAGTCAGCTACGCCGGTGCTGATGATCACCGCGCTCGACACGATCCATGATCGAGTGACCGGGCTCGACAGCGGCGCCGACGACTACCTCGCCAAGCCGTTCTCCTTCGAGGAGTTGCTTGCGCGGCTGCGGGCCCTGGCGCGTCGACCGCGTGAGGTGCGGATGCCCGTGCTCACCGTCGGGAAGCTTCGGCTCGATCCGGCTGCGCGGACGGTGGCACTACGGCGACACTCCGATCGAGTTGACTCGCAAGGAGTTCGCGCTGCTGGAGGCGTTGATGCGACGCCCAGGTGAGGCGGTGTCCCGCTTCGACCTGCTGGAATGCGCCTGGGACGACAGCTACGACAATCGGTCCAACATCGTCGACGTCTACATCGGCTACCTGAGGCAAAAGGTCGATCGGCCGTTCGGCACCGAGAGCATCGAGACCGTACGCGGCTTCGGCTACCGGCTCCGTACCGAGGAGACCGGATGAGCCGGCTGCCGATCCGCTGGAAGCTGACCTTGGCCTTCGCGCTCGCGTTGACCACTGTGCTCACTGCTGTCGGCATCTTTTTGCACTTTCAGCTCAGCAGCGATGTGGACCATGACATCGAGCGCGATCTCCGCACGCGCGCCGCCCAGCTCAGTGGACTGCTCATGCGCGAGCCGATCTCGGCGTTGCCCACGACTCAGCTGCTGAGCAGCTGGAGCCGGATGAAACGATCGCCCAGATCCTCACGCCGACCGGCGGTGTGGTGGCTGCCACTGCGTACGCCGACGTCCGGCTGCTGACACCCGAGCAGCTGCGAGATCGCAGCCGTAGGGGAGCTGTTCGTCGATCGGCCGGGCGATGCGATGCTCGACGAGTCGCTCAGGATCTTCGCGATGCCAGTGCACGCCCGCGGCGAAAACTTCATCGTGGTGGTCACCGACTCCCTCGACGAGCGAGCCCAGACGCTGGCCTCCACGCTGGGTGTGGAGATTGTCGGACTCGCCGCCGCTCTGATCGCCTCATGCGGTGTCGGGCTATTGGGTGTCTGGGCTTGCCCTGCGCCCGGTCGAGGAGTTGCGGCAGCGGGCCGCAGCGATCAGCGGCGATGACCTGGCCGACACCCAGCGAGCACCGCTGCCGGTTTCGCCGGTCCCCGACGAGGTCGGGAGGCTCGGACGCACCCTGAACGACATGCTCGACCGAATCGGACGAGCGCAGGCCGCGCAGCGTGATGCCCTGGAGCAGCAGCGGCGATTCCTGGCCGACGCCAGCCACCAGCTGCGTACGCCGCTGGCGATCATCAAGGCCGAGGTCGAGCTCGCCCAGTCCGGAACGACCAAGGGTGATGATCTTCAGCGCGGCCATGACGTCGATCGGTGAGGAGACTGATCGGCTCAGCAGGCTGACCGAGCAGCTCTTGCTGCTGGCGGCGGCAGATGAACAGCGGCTCAGCCTGAGCCGGGAATCGGTGAAGCTTGGTGATCTGCTCGAGGAGGTAGCCGGCGTGGCCGCGGTCGAGCTCAGCTTGCAGGGCCGCACGATCACGGTGGAGTCCGACGAGACCACAGATCTCGGCGGACCGTCAGCGGCTCGAGTATGCCCTGGGCAACCTGATGGACAACGCGCTCACCCACGGCGCGGGTGATCTAGAGCTCGTCGGTCAGGCGCGACGGCGAGGTTGTCGAGATGCACGTTCGTGATCATGGGAGTGGGTTCCCGGACAGCTATCTGGCCCATCCGTTCGTCCGCTTCGCCCCGACAGCGAGCACCGGACGGGGCACCGGGCTGGGCCTGGCCATCGTGCAGGCGATCACCGAAGCCCACGGCGGCGTCGTGAGCCTGGCTAATGATCATGGTGCCTCGGTGACGCTCGCACTACCTATTGACCCAACCCGACCGGTTGCCGCACCTGGTAGTGGCCTGAGCGCGCCAACAACGGCCATTGATCAAGAACGGCAGTGGTCTTCGCGCTGAAGCCCTGGCCGGCCGTGAAGCGAAGGAGAATAGTCACCGATCCAGAGCTCAGATGAGCCAGCGCGAAGCGCTGGAATTGCTTGTTCTTGTTGCGTGACACCAGGCGTCCGGAAGCGGCCGCCATGTCGTGGGAGTGGCCGCCGAGATCGGCGATGAACCGGCAGCCGCGGCTGATATTGCGGCTCAAGGTATTGGTCTCCACCAACGCGGTCGCGTCATCGGTCGTGACGCATCCGGGTGCGGAGGCCGCTGGCGCTCGGAACTCAGCCGGGAACCGTCGGCCGAACTTGATGTCCGACCAGCCGCTCGTGTACACCAGCAGCGCACTAGCCGCGGCGATGGCGACAGCGATCCGTGCTGGTCTGGCTCTCGCGAGAGCGATCAAGCGGGCGATTGCGGCACCAACCGTGAGTGCAACGGGTCCCGCGGTGAAGCCGGCGTAGTGCGGGAACCAGGTCGGCGTGATGAGCAGAAACGCGCCTTGGCCGAGCAACAGAACCACAGCCAGCCGGGCCTCGCGGTAGCTCCAGGCGAGGGCTGCCGCGCAGAGCAAACCGATCGCGGCAAGCACAGCAATGGTCGCGTGCGATCGGCCGACAATGCCGAGCCCGACGATTCCATCGAGCCGAGCCAGCAGCGTGACGCCTTGGTTCGCGTGACGAACGACCTGGTCGCGTACGAGCTGGTGCCACATTGCCGTCGGGGCTGCGGCGAAGAACGGCAGGCAGATCAGTCCGGCCATGGCAGCGCTGCCGATCATGACCTGCAAGGCGGCCCGGAAGCGGCGGATGATCAGCAACCAGCCGAGGACGATAACGACCGTAACAAGCCCCCAGATCTTGATCGTCACCGTCAGCCCCAACAGCGCTCCCGCGGCAAAGGCTCTGCCGCGAGACAACGCGCTGGCCTTGCTGAGCGGCTCGAGCAGGAGGATGGCAATCAGGAGAGCGGTTGTGGCGGGGCTTTCAAGAAGTGTCGTGTGATCGCTATAGACGGCGGGGTAGAACACCGCATAACCGAGCTGCGCCGAACAGAGCGGCAACCAGACCAATGGATCTGAGGATTCTCCAGATCAGCAAGGTGTTCGCTGCGCCGAGCAGCATCCACGCTATGCGTGCGGCGGCGAACCCGTAAGAGTCGCTCGTTACCTGCGCCGCGGCCGCAAAAGGCGACAGCAACAGCAGCGATCCGGGTGGATGAAGCAGCAGGAAGTCGCGGTAGGGGAGCAGGCCGTGTACAAGCCCGGTAGCTCCGGCGTAGTACACACCATCGTCGTAGTTCCCAAGGCCGAAGAGCCCTCCGCCGCGTACGACAGGAACTAGCCGGACCGCAAAGGCGATCGCGGCAATGCCGATCGCCCAGATCCAGTGCAGGTTGGAATGGCGATCTTCGGCATGAGCTTGGGCCGGCGCATTGCCCACCCATCCAGCTTGCGCAGCCGACTGCTGTGATGAAACTGAGCGATCCGATATGGTCCCGCGGATTACTCTTCCCGAGTGGCCGCCGAGAGCAGATGGGGGATCCGGAAGCGCTCAGTGCTGAGCGCCGTCGTGGTCGTCACCTTCTCGTTGCTCGTCGGTGGCGCGTTCTTGCTGCTGGTGCTGCAGTCATCGCTGATCTCCGCCGCGTGGAGCAATCTCGCTGTCCGCGCCACCGATGTCGCCCGCCTTCTCAACGAGGAGGGCGTTCGGGAAACCCAATCGACGCTGGCCGAGGATCGCCGCAGCGGTGAACAGGTTCAGATCATCGACGCGTCCAATCACGTTGTTGCGTGGAGCATTCGGGGACTGCGCGGCGATCCCATTTCGGCGCTGAGGCCGGCGCCAGGCAAGACGGCTAAGGAGGCAGCTGCAACGCGTGCCCGCGCTCGGCGACGACGATGAAGTCCTGGTCAGCGCCCGTGGCGTCGAAGTGCACGAGCAGCACTACGTCGTGCTGGTTGCCGCGCCCCTCGAAGTGCAGACGGACACGCTGCGTACGGTCGGGTTGCTGCTGCTTGCAGCCGCGCCGTTCCTCGTTGCGCTCGTTGCGCTGGCGGTCTGGGTGTTGGTCGGCCAGTCGCTGAAGACCGTGGAACGGATCCGGCGGCAGGTTGCGGAGATCGATGGTCGCCGGCTGCATGAACGAGTCGAAGTACCGCCCACTGGAGACGAGATCGCGGCACTGGCTTCGACCATGAACCGAATGCTCGACAAGCTGGAGGATTCGGACAACGCGCACCGGGCGTTCTTCTCCGATGCGAGTCACGAGCTGCGCAGCCCGCTGTCGACGCTGGTGACGACTGCCGAGGTGGCCAGCCTGGACGACTCCGGCAAGACGTGGCTCGACATGCAGCAGACGGTGCTGAACGAGTCGGGTCGCATGCAATCACTGGTAGAGGACCTGCTCACGTTGGCAAAGGTCGATGCCCATCAGCTGCAGCTGGACATTCAAGACGTTGATCTTGAAGACGTTTTGGACTCGGAGATCAAGCGGCTGCGAACCGTGTCCAGCATTCAGATCACATCCGAGCTGCAACCTGTACGGGTGCATGGCGACGAGCGGCGGCTGACTCAGGTGTTCCGCAATCTTCTCGACAACGCTGCGAGGCATGCGGAGTCAATGATCAACGTTTCGATCCAGCGGCACCCCGGCGAAGTCGTGGTTACGGTCGACAATGACGGTGAGCTCATCAGCCCTCAAGATCGCGACCGCGTGTTCGAGCGGTTCGCCAGGCTCGATGCGAGCCGCTCCAGCGACGGTGGGGGGAGTGGGCTTGGTCTGGCGATCAGCCGGGAGATCATGGTCGCGCATGGCGGGACAGTGGTAGCCACCGAGGGAGACGGGCTGTGCCGCTTCCAGGTGATCTTGCCCCTTTGATTGTGATTGCTCGCGCAATCGCGCTCGACAATCCCCTGTCTTCCTCACTCGCTTCGCAGACAACTCATGTTGGTTGGTCAGTGGTTTCTCTCTCGAATGGGTTGCCTGCTCGCTCGCTCGTCCAGACAGGGGCGCGCGATTTTCCGACGCTCGCAATCGTTTGATCGTGATTGCTCGCGCAATCGCGCTGACAATCCCCTTTCTTCCTCACTCGCTTCGCAGACAACTCATGTTGGTTGGACGGTGGTTTCTCTCTCGAATGGGTTGCCTGCTCGCTCGCTCGTCCAGACAGGGGCGCGCGATTTTCCGACGCTCGCAATCGTTTGATTGTGATTGCTCGCGCAATCGCGCTGACAATCCCCTTTCTTCCTCACTCGCTTCGCAGACAACTCATGTTGGTTGGACGGTGGTTTCTCTCTCGAATGGGTTGCCTGCTCGCTCGCTCGTCCAGACAGGGGCGCGCGATTTTCCGACGCTCGCAATCGGTATCAGCGACGGTCCGCGTCGGCACTGCCCGGATCGGCATCGAGCCGGTAGCCCATGCCGCGGACCGTGCTCAGCGTCTGCAAACCGTATGGTGCGTCGATCTTCTTGCGCAGGTAGCCGATGTAGACCTCGACGACGTTCTCGCTGCCCTCGTACGCCGCGTCCCAGACATTGCTCAAGATGTCGAACTTGCCCACTACACTGCCGGCGTTTCGCATCAGGTAGGTGAGCAGGCTGAACTCGCGTGCCGTGAGCTTGATCAACTCGTCGCGACGAGTGACCGTACGCCGAGCCGGATCCAAGACCAGTGAGCCAACCGTGAGCTTGTTGGGACGCTCCGGTGCGCCGCGGCGGATCAGTGCTCGTAGCCGCGCGACCAAGACCTTGAAACTGAACGGCTTGGTCAGGTAGTCGTCCGCGCCGAGATCGAAAGCATCAGTTTGGTCGTACTCGCCATCCTTTGCAGTGAGCATGATCACTGGAGTCCAGATCTCCCGCTCCCGAATCTCCTCGAGCACCCGATAGCCGTTCATGCCAGGCAGCATGATGTCGAGGATGGCTACGTCATAGCTGAATTCGGAGGCTGCCCAGAGGCCGCTGACTCCGTCGTGGACGACGTCGACCACGAAACCCTCGCCGACAAGTCCACGTCGCATGGACTCCGCGAGGCCCTTTTCGTCCTCGACGATCAACACCCGCAAGGTCTTCCCCCTCGATTCGTGCTCCTCCACCGTATTCAAAGCCCGAGGTGGCCGCCGCGTTCGCGACTCTCAGGTTCGGCACAGCATGCATCGACCACATTGGAACGTGGACGGCCTAATGAGGGAGCAACAACCGAGGGAGCAGCGCGATGCTCAAACCGACCGTCCCACACCTGCGGCGGTTGAAAATCCGGCCCGGCCACTGGGGGCAGTGGCTGGCGACAGGTACCGCCGGGCTGGTCGGCTTTGTCGTCCTCGCGCTGCTTCTAGTTTTCGAGACCGAGATCGGTCAGCTCGACCAGAGGTTGCTCTCCGGAGTAATCAGCCTACGCAATCCGGGTCTTACAGCCTTCGCGAGCGCCGTGACACGGTTGGGATCGGCCACGGTGGTGGTGCCGCTGGGTATTGCCGCGGCTGTGATACTCGGGCTTCGATCACGCAAGATCCTGCTGCCCATCGCATTGCTCGCAACTCTGGCAGCAACCGCGAGCCTGGTCACCATACTCAAGATCGCGCTCGACCGCCCGCGACCGCCGGCCGAGTTGGTGGTGGGCGTGCCACTCTCGAGCGACGCATTTCCGTCGGGTCATACCACAGATGGCTCAGTGCTTGCCATTCTCACCGCCGCCATGTTCGCCCTAACCGTAGGAAATGTTCTGGTGCGGCGGCTCCTCGTGATCAGTGGATGTCTGCTGGCGCTGTTGATCGGCTGCAGCCGCACGTACCTCGGTCTTCATTGGCCGAGTGATGTGCTCGGGGGGTGGCTGCTGGCAATGACGATGGTCTCTGTGACGATGGCGCTGGTGAATCTGGCGTTGATACCGTATCCGGGGGGTGAGACAGTGCCTGACGTTCTTGATCCGGATGCCATTGACGATGCAACAGAGCCAATGACGCTGCAACAGGCTGGCCATGCGAAGGATTAGCGCGCTCGCTCAGTGACCGCACCCGGGCCGCGCGACGTGGTGATCATCGGCGCGAGCCTCGCGGGCCTGTTCGCCGCCGCTGCGGCAGCTGCATCCGGGTCACGGACCATGATCATCGAGCGCGATGTGCTGCCGGATCGTCCCGTTGCGCGCAAGGGTGTTCCGCAGGGCCGGCAGCCACATGTCTTGTTGCATCGGGGCTTGCTCGCCGCCGAGAAGTTGATACCCGGTATACGCGAGGATCTGCTGAGCCACGGCGCCGTACCCTTCGACACCGGCACCATGGCCTGGCTGGGCGAGTACGGATGGCTGCCCACCTGGATCCCGGCGTACGAAACAGTCTCGGCGACGCGGCCGCTTTTGGAACATCTGGTACGCAAGCGGGTGGGCGAACTCGACGGCGTCGCACTGCGCGAGGGCGCACGGGTCACCGAGCTGCAGCGCGACGCCGGCGACTGGCACGTGGTCTGTGACGACGCCACAACCGTGCGGGCCGATCTGGTGATTGACGCGTCCGGGAGAGGCTCAAGACTCCCGCACTGGCTGAGCGACCTCGATGTCCCGACGCCCGAGCCGCTCATGGTGGATGCTCACCTCGGCTATGCCTGCCGGACCTATCGAGCCGTCGGGGAGTCGCCGATAGAAATTGCCGTCGTGATCGCCGCCACCCCACGGACGGGCCGTGGCGCTCTGGCGATTCCCGTTGAGGACGGTGACTGGCTCATCGTGGCCGGCGGTTACGGCGACCGTCGACCATCGCGGGATCCGGCAGAGTTCGACGAGTTCTTGGCCACGCTGCCCGATCCCGCCATCTGGGAACTGACCCAGCTCCTCGAGCCAGTCAGCGACGTTGCGATCCACAGGCAAACGGGCAACCGGCGCAACCGTTACGGGCGGTCTCGAGCATGGCCGGCCGGCCTCCTTGCGGTGGGCGACGCATATTGCGCCTTCAATCCTGTCTACGGCCAGGGCATTACGGTGGCTGCCTGCCAAGCTCTGCTGATCCTGGACACGTTGAAGCACGACCGGACGCCGACTGGGGGAGGGCCGATGGAAACCAGGCGGCTGCAACGCCGCATCGGCGCGGCCACTGAACTCCCCTGGCTGGTTGCTACAACGGAGGACCTGCGCCATCCCACCAGCTCCGGCTCGCAGAGCAAAGTGCAGCGGCTTATCGGTCTGTGGACCGGTCAGCTGGCGCGGCTCGCCGCCCATGGCGACCGCGGTGCGTATCTTGCGTTCGCTCGCGTGTACCACCTGATGTCGGCACCTGCCGTGCTGTTCCATCCATCTGTCATCATCTCCGCTTGCCGGGCCGCCTTGCGCGGGATGCCCGAGGAGAATCCGCGTCCCCGCGCGCTGACGGCGCTCGCCGGGTCCGGAACGGCGCGCTGAGCCCTTCGGCAAGCTGACGGCACATGACGGCAGCTCGATCTGCCGCGCATCTGGCACGCTGGGTGCATGCATATCCTGGTCGTCGATGATGATCAAGCCGTCCGCGACTCCCTCAAGCGGTCCCTGGAGTACAACGGCTATCAGGTAAGCGGTGCCGAGGACGGCGTCCAGGCGCTCGCCCGGCTGGCCGCTACCCGACCGGACGCGGTGATCATGGACGTGATGATGCCGCGGCTTGATGGCCTGGAAACGACGCGGATGCTGCGCGCGGCGGGGAATGACGTGCCGATCCTGGTGCTCACCGCGCGTGACGCGGTCGGCGACCGGGTCGATGGCCTGGACGCCGGTGGCGACGACTATTTGGCCAAGCCGTTCGCGCTCGATGAGCTGTTGGCGCGACTTCGCGCTTTGGTGCGGCGCGCCGGCACGGTGGCCGATTCGATGGATCCCTCGGCGCAAAGTCTCTCCTTCAGCGATCTGGTGTTGAACACGCAGACCCGCGAGGTGTTGCGCGGCAACCGTTCGATCAACCTGACCCGGACCGAGTTCGCCCTGCTCGAATCCTTCATGCGGCATCCGCGCCGAGTGCTGGAGCGTAGCTGGTTGCTGAACGAGGTGTGGGGCTTCGACTTTCCAACGACAGCGAATTCGTTGGAGGTCTACATCGGCTATCTGCGCCGCAAGACCGAAGCCTCCGATGAGCCTCGGCTGATCCACACCGTACGCGGGGTCGGCTATGTGCTCCGCGAGACGCCACCGTGATCAGGTTGCTGCGTCGGCTGAGGGCGTGGCTGCGAGCACTGCCGCTGCAGCGCCGCGTCGCGTACCTCACCACCGTCGCGGTTGCGCTGGCCGTCGCGGTGACGAGCGTGGCTGGCTACGTGACGCTGCGCATCTCGCTATACCGGGCCCTGGATGCCGAGATGGTCCAGACCGCGAGTTCGCTTGCCGCGGTGCCGGTTGCGCAGGACATTCGGACCCTCGGCGGTCTGACAGAGCGCGCGTTGCGGGCCGGCAATGTCAGCGTGGCCGCGATCCGGAGCGACGGCGAGATCTTCTACGTGCCTGATGAGCGTGATCATCTGGTGCTCGGGCCCAAGGAGCTTGCGGTCGCTCGGCTGCAGAGCGGCTACTCGGCGCGCTCCGGCGTTACGTCCGGAGGTGGGGACTACCGGATTGTCGCGGTGCCGATCACGGATCTTGGCAACTACGCCCTGGTTCTGGGCCGGCCGCTGCGGCCAACCAACGACATTCTCAGCTCCCTGTGGTTGGTCTTGATCATCTTCGGCGTGGCAGGTGTGATCATTGCCGCAGTTGTTGGCGCGTACGTGGCGCGCTCCAGTCTCCGTCCGGTTCGAGAGCTCTCGGCCGCCGTCGAACACGTCACGGTCACCAAGGAGCTGAGACCGATCACGATCAACGCAACCGGTGACATCGCGGTCCTCGCCGAGTCCTTCAACCAGATGCTGCAATCGCTCGCCTCGTCTCGGGATCGCCAGGCTCGACTGATCGCTGATGCTGGCCACGAGCTTCGGACGCCGCTGACGAGCCTGCGGACCAACATCGAACTCCTCGCTGCCGATGCGGAGAGCGGCATGTTGAAGCAACAGGATCGGATTGACATCCTGGCCGACGTCAAGGCTCAGTTGGTGGAGTTCACCGATCTGATCGGTGATCTTGTCCAGCTGGCCCGGGACGAAACAGCCGCCTCGCCAGAAGCGCTCGACTTCCGCAATGTCGTCAACGCGGCACTCGACCGGGTCCGGCGACGGGCCCACGGGCTCGCCTTCGACGTTGAGCTCAACCCGTTCTATGTCGTGGGCGATTCCGACATGCTGGAGCGGGCGGTGACGAACCTGCTCGACAATGCGGTGAAGTGGAGCCCGCCGAATGGCATCATCCGTGTGCAGCTCGAGGGTGATCGGCTTCGGGTGGCCGATCAGGGTCCGGGCATCTCGGATGCGGACATGCCGTTCATCTTCGATCGCTTCTATCGCGGGGATTCTGCGCGGCAGACCTCGGGAACTGGGCTTGGTCTGTCGATCGTCGCGCAAACAGCGACCCAGCATGGCGGCTGGGTCACGGCCGGTCGCTCGGCTCAGGGCGGTGCGGAGTTCACTATCCAGTTGCCGGGCGCGACCAGCATCGAGGCGCTCACCACGCCGTCGGCACAACCTCCTGGTGGCCAGTCCCACTCGTCCAACGCCGCCTTGCCACCTGCTGCAGTACCACCAACACCCTCCGCCGCGTCACGTCCCGGCTCACCCCTCGCCGAAAGTGGTCGCAAGAGGCAAGCCTGAACCGATTCAGCCCTGTCCTACATGACTACTTTCGGGAAGAGCTGAGCGCCGGCAGTCGGCGCAGAGGCCTAGCAGGGCACCATGATGAGGCTCGATCAGGAAGCCGACCTCGTCGTCGACCCGGCTGACCAACGAGTCGAGTACGTCGACCGGGAGGTCGATGACCGCCTGGCAGTTGGTGCACTGCAGATGCGCGTGCGGATTGGCAGCTTTAGCGCTGGGCGCAGGCACGGCCAGGTGATACACCGTGGCTGAGCCTCCGACATGGGTATGCGTAACGAGTCCAAGATCGCCAAGGGTGGCCAGCGCGCGATAGACCGTGGCCCGGTGAACTCCCGGAGCCGATGCTTCCGCGCGGGCTACGATCTCGTCGGCGGCCAGATGCTCATCCGTGCCATCGAGTACCTCGATGACGGCCTGGCGTGCTCTGGTCACCCGTTCGTGACGTTCGCGCAGCAAGGCCAATGCCGTCTGCACGCGAGGAGACGCCGACATGTTTCCACTCACCTTTTCAAGCCCTCACCACATGATTATCTTTGCCGACTAGATGCGATAATGTCGCATCTGGTAGCACGTTGGTCTGGTGGCGTTCGGGGTCATTTCCGGAGGGAGTCTGCCTTGTCGCGAGCTGTTGCTTCCGAGCAGGATGCGCGGACGGGGTTCCGCGACCGTCTGAGTGCCCAAGAGTGGCGATCCATTATCGGCATGGCAGCCTTCATCATCGGCCTCCACATCATTGGGTGGGGAGTTCTCATCGCGATCGTCGCACCCGCGCACTACCAGATCGCCTCAGGCCAGGTGCTGGGCGTTGGGCTCGGTCTGACGGCGTACACGCTGGGCATGCGGCATGCGTTCGATGCAGATCACATTGCCGCGATCGACAACACCACGCGCAAGCTCATGGCGGACGGCACGCGGCCGGTCTCGGTGGGCTTCTGGTTCTCCCTTGGGCATTCAACGATCGTGTTCGGGTTGGTCGCCTTGCTGGCGCTGGGCGTACGCGCCTTGGCCGGGCAGGTCGAGAACGATTCGTCACTGCTGCAACAGATCACCGGTGTCGTGGGCACCGCCGTGTCAGGGGTATTCCTGTACAGCATCGGGATCATCAACCTTGTGATCTTGATCGGCATCATCAAGGTGTTCCGCGGAATGCGTCAGGGCGCGTACGACGAGAAAGCTCTCGAGGAGCAACTGAACAACCGCGGCTTCATGAACAAGATCTTGTCCGGCGCGACCAAGACGGTAACCAAGCCCTGGCAGATGTACCCGATCGGTGTGCTCTTCGGCCTCGGCTTCGATACCGCCACAGAGGTGGGCCTGCTCGTGCTTGCTGGAGGTGCGGCGGCTTTCGCTCTGCCGTGGTACGCGATCCTGACGCTGCCGATCTTGTTTGCGGCGGGCATGAGCCTACTGGACACGATCGACGGCTGCTTCATGAACTTCGCGTACAGCTGGGCCTTTTCCAAGCCGGTTCGCAAGGTCTACTACAACATCACGATCACCGGGCTCTCAGTTGCGGTGGCCTTGATCATCGGGACCATTGAGCTGATCTCGATTCTGACCGAGAAGACAGGCATCACCACCGGGCCGCTGGCCGCCATCGCGAACGCCAACCTGGACGATGTCGGCTATGCGATTGTCATTTTGTTCGTAATGACGTGGCTGATCGCCATCACGATCTGGAAGTACGGCCGCATTGAGGAGAAGTGGTCCGCAGGTCTCCAGGGATGATCAGAATGCTCGATCGCTAACGGGACTCAAGCATCGGTTTTGTCGTCGGGATCGAGGGGAAGTACGAGACTGAATGTGGTGGGCGCATCGCTGGCGACATTGAGGCGGCCGCCGCATGCTTCTGCAAGTGATCGGGCAAGGCCCAGCCCAATGCCGTGCCCAGCGCCGGTGCCGCTCTCCCGCGTGAAGAGATTTGTCATTGGTATCGAGAGGAAGCCTTCATCGGCCACGTCAATGGCAACGGCATCTCCGATATCTCGAGCGGTGACGGTGACTGTGCCCAGCCCGTGGCCCGAGGCATTGTCCAGCAGTATGTCGAGGATCTGCCCGACCACCCGGCCGGGGACCTTTGCTATGGCCATGTCTTGAGGGCGGCGCAAGGACAGCCGGCGCCCCTGCTTGGCGAGCGGGCCGTGCCAACGCCGTTCGGTTTCGGCCAAAACGTCCTCAAGCGGCACCGGTTCGGTCGCGGCCCACTGATCAGAAGGAAGCCGGGCGACCTGGAGCAGGTCGTCGATGGTGCGATGCAACTCCTCGGCTTGATCGTTCGCCTCCTGCAAAGCTGGTCGCAGGTCGAATCCGGGGTCCTGCGCGGCTTGCTCTTGAGCGGTCTCGAGTCCCAGCTGGAGACCGGTGAGCGGCGTACGGAGCTGATGCGAGGCATTAGCAGTGAAGTGGCGTTCCCGCTGCAGCATGTTGCCGAGTTCGTCGACCATTGCATTGTGGGTCTCGGCGACTCGGCCGATCTCGGGGATGCTGCTGGGTTCGGCCCGTACGGTGAGATCCCCAGCCGCGATTCGTACAGAGGTTTCCGCGAGCGCTTCCAAGGGTGCGCTGAGGTGTCGAGCCTGGCGCCGCGCGACCAGTACGGCCACACCGAAGGCGGCGCCGGCGAGAGCTGCAAGCGCGAGCCAGGCGAGCAGCACGCGGTTCCAGATGACCTGGACCGGCTGCGCGGCTCGAACGACTCCCACCACCTTCTCTTGGGACGTTACTGGGACTGCCACGATCAGCTCTCCACCGATCTGACCGTCAGCAACCGAGCCAGCGGCGGCGCGCTGCACGACGGCGTCTCCGGTTTTGGGCCCGTGACCAAACCGCAACCGCGAACCTACGTCGTAGACGCCAACTTGTTGTTCGTTGGGCGGTAGCTCAATCGGATCATCGTGTGCGAAGTCCGGGTCGATCCGGACCGCGGCCTGCAAAGCCACACCTTCCAGCTCGCGCCTCTCATCGTCGAACAGTGCGGTGCGTATGATCACCGCCAGCGGTACGGCGAATAGCAGTAGGGCGATCGCGACGGCAGCAATCGCAACCCGGACGATGCGTTGGCGCACGCCGTCCATCATGGCCGGTGCCTTCGCGGCAAGCCCGACGACTAGACCCTCTAGCCACCGCCGTCATTTCTTACGCGAGACGTTTTGCCATCCCTTAACCTCCGGTTGATCAGCCGCTAACCGTGTCCCTCCTAACGTCGAAGACGCACCAAGGTTCGGCGGAGGGGTCATGAGATTGGGAGCGAACGGATGGGTGGGCTTGGTTGTGGTGAGCCTGACCGCGCTGCTTGCGGGGTGTGGCGCGTTGACGGCCACACCTACGCCGAACCAGCCGACCGTCGACACGTCGGGAAGCGCGCCAAGCTCAGCACTATCCGCACCGGCGACACCGGCAGAGACGGAGTCGAACCCGCCAGGCGACATCCCTGACAACCAGGTCTATGTGCCTTTCGTTGCACCGGGCGGGATGGTGTCGATCAAGGTACCCGAGGGATGGGCCCGCGCTAACACGAGCACAGGGACCGAATTCACCGACAAGCTGAATCGGATCGAGATCGCGCCGGGCACGTCGAGTTCCGCGCCCACGGTCGACTCGGTCACCAGCGGCGAGGTTCCCAAACTCCGGTCCAGCGTGCCGCACTTCAACTTCGGCAAGATCACAACCGAGAAGCGAGCGGGCGGCACTGTGGTTGTGGTTCGCTACCAGGGCGACTCCCCACAAGACCCGGTGACGGGGAAGGTGGTGCGAGACGCCTTTGAGCGCTACGTCTACTACCACAGCGGCGAGCGCCTGGATCTGACACTGTCGGGGCCGACCAACGCCGATAATGTGGACCCCTGGCGCATCGTGTCGGACTCGGTCCGGTGGCAATCAAGATGACTGCCACCGGGGACACTCCCGCCTTGGAAGCTCGGAACCTCTACAGATTCTTTCGCGCCGGTGAAGAGGAGACTCTCGCCCTGCGCGGGGTGTCCTTGACTGTCCACGCTGGAGCCACAGTTGCGGTGTTGGGTCCGTCCGGGTCCGGGAAATCCACCCTGCTCCACTGCCTCGCCGGCTTGGATGAACCAGATGGTGGCACGGTGTTCGTACGCGGTGAGCGGCTCAGCCACCGACCCGAGACAGAACGGGCCAGAATCCGAGCACACCGGATTGGGGTGCTGCTCCAGGCTGGAAACCTACTCCAGCATCTCGACGTGCGCGGCAACGTACGGGTGGCGCAGCTCGCGTACGATACCGACGCGCCTCGCCGACGCGTAGACGATCTGCTGGAACAAGTTAGTCTCGCCACCCGCCGGCACGCGTACCCGACGGAGCTGTCCGGAGGCGAACTGGCGCGGGCTGGGCTCGCCGTGGCGCTGGCGAATGACCCTGACGTGCTGCTGGCCGACGAGCCAACCGGCGAACTCGATGGCGACACCGAACGGCAGGTGCTTCAGCTGCTCGCAGACCGCGCCGGGCGAGGGGCGGGCCTGGTTCTCGTCACTCACAGCCTTGAAGTGGCGCGGATGGCCGACCTGATCCTCACTTTGACCGATGGGCAGATATCGCCATGACCAGCGGCGATGCACTCGTGATCTGCGAGCGAGTCTCCCGTGTGTTCGGCAGTGGCTCGGGTGCTGTGGTGGCGGTGCACGGCACCAGTTGTGTCATTGAGACGGGTGCCCGGGTGGCAGTCATCGGATCCTCCGGCTCGGGCAAATCAACCTTGCTGCACCTGATTGCCGGGCTCGAGCAGCCTACGGTCGGATCGGTGACCTGGCCAGGCCTGCCGCTTGCACCGGACCGAGCCTTCGAGATCGGCGTGGTGTTTCAATCGCCGAGCTTGGTGCCGGCCCTCACTGTCGAGGAGAACACCGCGCTGCCTCTGATCCTTGCCGCTGTGCCGGACCAGGAATGGCGGTCTCGTGCGGCCGAGGCGCTGGCCGCCGTGGGGCTGGACGATCTCGCGGGAAGGCTTCCGGAGGAATTGTCTGGGGGGCAGGGTCAACGAGTCGCGGTCGCCCGGGTGCTCGCTCAGCGGCCGCGACTCGTCTTGGCCGATGAACCCACCGGGCAGCTGGACAGTGCAAGCGGGCAACACCTGATAGAGGTACTGCTGCGCACCGCCACGCTGATCGGTGCTGCTGTAGTCGTGAGCACCCACGACCGGGCGGTCGCCGATCGCCTCGAGACCCATTGGTACATGGACGATGGCCGGCTGCGCACCTCCTCCGGAGACCGGATCCTGTCATGATCATCACGTGGCTCGGAGGCCTGCTCAGCCGCCGTCTCGGTCGGCTGCTGGCCGTCTCGGCCGGTATCGCCCTAGCCGTCGCATTGATCGCGGCACTGGGCGCGTTCTTGGCAGCGTCTCAATCCACCATGACTGCTCGTGCCCTACGGTCGATCGCCGTCGACTGGCAGGTCGAGATTCAGCCTGGTGCCAATCCAGCCGAGGTTTTGCGGCAAGTGACCGCCACCCCCGATGTGACAGCCGCTCGGCCAGTCCAGTTTGCTTCGGTCAAAGGCTTTCAAGCCACTATTGGTGGTACGACGCAGACCACCGGTGCCGGTGTGGTGCTCGGCTTGCCCCCCGACTACCGGAGCATTTTTCCGCAGCAGATCCGGACGCTGACCGGGGCCGACGCCGGAGTGCTGCTGGGACAGCAGACCGCCGCTAACCTGCGGTGCCGGCCCGGCGACACGATCCGCATCCAGCGGGCCGGTCGGCCCGCGGTCATTGCCACCGTGGCCGGTGTAGTGGATCTGCCTCTCGCGGACACGTTGTTCCAGAAGGTCGGTTCACCACCCCAGTCGCAGCCGACGGCTCCCCCGGACAACGTATTGCTGCTGCCATCCGCCATGTTCAGCCGGCTGCTTGGCAGCAGCGCCTCCAAGGTCCAGATTCATGTCGCCCGCCACCCACCGGCGCAGTCAAGTCCCGGAGCTGCATACAAAACCGTTGTCGGAGCAGGCCGTAACCTCGAGGCGCAGCTGGCTGGGGGTGCGCTGGTCGGCAACAATGTGGCAGCCGCGCTCGATGCTGCGCGCAGCGATGCCGCGTACGCCCAGATGCTGTTTCTGTTCCTCGGGCTGCCGGGCGCTGTGCTCGCCGCGCTGCTGACAGCCGCTCTTGTTGGAGCCGGCGCCAGCCGGCGGCGCAATGAGCAGGCGCTGCTGCGCACTCGTGGTCTGGCGCAGCGGCGGATTGGGCAGCTCGCCGTCGTTGAGGCGCTTGTCGTCGGAGTTGCGGGCGGGCTGCTTGGTCTCGTCGCCGCGCTGATCGCCGGGCGAATCGCATTCGGGCCGGCCAGTTTCGGCATCAGTACGGCCGCTATAACGATGTGGTTCGCGGTCGCGTTCGTCGTCGGCCTGCTGATCGCCGCCCTCGTCGTGTTGGTGCCGGCGCTGCGCGACCTGCGCGGTCTCACCGTCGCCGATGCCCGCCGCAGCATTCGCGTACGGACCAACCCATGGTGGATGCGGGCGGGGGTCGACCTGATTCTGCTGGCCGGGGCGGTCGGCGTGTTCATCGCCTCCAGCCGCAACAAGTACACACTCGTACTCGCGCCCGAAGGCGTTCCCACGATCTCGGTGTCGTATTGGGCCTTCCTCGGCCCCGCCCTGCTCTGGCTGGGTGGCGCACTGCTGCTGTGGCGGCTGGCGATCATGGCCCTCGCACATGGCCGCCGGCCGCTCGCCCGGCTGATAGCCCCGCTGACCGGTCGGCTCGCCCAACCGGGTGCGGCCGCACTCACCCGGCAACGTCACTTGCTGGCGAGATCCATCGTGCTGCTCGCTCTCGCTGTCTCCTTCGCGGTATCCACGGCTGTGTTCAACGCGACTTATCGGCAGCAGGCCGAAGCTGATGCAGAGCTCAGCAACGGTGCTGACGTCACGGTCACACCTGCTCCGGGGACCCACACCAGCCCTCGCGAGGCGGCAGTACTCACAGCGACCCCCGGTGTGCGGCAGGTCGAGCCGTTACAGCACCGGTTCGCCTATGTCGGTGCTGATCTTCAGGACCTGTATGGCGTGCAGCCCGCCACGATCACCGGCGCGACCGCGCTGCAGGACGCGTACTTCCAGGGGGGCAGCGCTGCCCAGCTAATGAATGTGCTGGCCGCGAACCCCGATGCGGTGCTGGTAAGTGCTGAGACGGTTCAGGACTTCCAGCTGAATCCCGGTGACCTGCTCAATCTCAGGATCCAGGACGACACCACGAAGAAGATGCGCACCATCCCGTTCCACTACGCAGGCATCGTCAACGAGTTCCCGACGGCCCCCAGGGACAGCTTCTTAGTCGCCAATGCCGACTATCTGGCGCAACAGACCGGCTCCGGCGCCGTGGGCGCTTTCCTAGTCGATACCGGCGGTCGAAACCAGCCCGCTGTCGCGGCAGCACTTCGCCGCAAGGTTGGCACTAGGGCGACGGTCACCGACATCAGCCAAGTTCGCGCCGAAGTCGGTTCCAGCCTCACCTCAGTCAATCTCGCAGGCCTGACACGGCTCGAGCTGACCTTTGCCGTGCTCCTTGCGGCCGCCGCCGGCGGTCTGGTGCTCGCGGCAGGGCTTGCTGAGCGGCGACGTAGCCTCGCGATCATTTCCGTACTGGGCGGCCGCCGCCGTCAGCTTCGCGGCCTCGTGCTCTCTGAGGCCGCAGTCGTGACGATCGGCGGCCTGGCGGGCGGAGCGCTGGTGGCATGGGGGCTGTCGGTGATGCTCGTCAAGGTGCTTACCGGGGTGTTCGACCCGCCGCCTTCGGTCATCGCCGTGCCCGTCGGCTACCTGGGCATTGCGGTGTTCGCCGTTGTCGCAGCTCTGACGGCCGCCGCTCTTGCCGCCGCCCGTACGTCGACCAGACCCCCGGTCGAAGAGCTCCGCGAGCTATGACCGCCGCCGCCTCCCGGTCGGGCCCGTCCTCCGCGGATCTCGCCGAGGCCTTTCTCACAGAACGCCACAAGCCGCGGCCGCCGTCACCACCACCCCCACTGGCGGTGGCAGCACGTTCCGCCCTGTCATCGAGGTCATCGAGCCGGCTGCCCGCGTGGGCGGCCCGAGTTGTCTTCCTGCTTGGGCTGCTGAACATCGCGTCCGCGCTGGTGCGCAGGTCGCCCAGGCTGCTGGACTGGTCTCAGGACTACCTGCCGCCCTTCGGGGCCGTCGCCTCGGTTGCGGTTGTCGGGATTGGAGTCGGGTGTGGGCTGCTGGTCATGGCTCGCGGCTTGCGGCGGCGTAAGCAGCGGGCCTGGCTGGCAACGCTGGCGTTACTCTGCACAGCGATCGCGGTTCACCTACTACGCGGCACGGAGCTGATCCAGGCGACCGTGTCGGCCGCCGTAGTAGCCACACTGCTGCTGGGCCGCCGCCAATTCGTCGGCCGACCTGAGCCCAGGTCTCGCGCTGCGATCCCGCTCAGTCTGTTCGTGGTCGCGGTAGCAGGCTGGCTGTTGGGTGCCGTTGCCATAATCGCCGATCACCACGAACTGGTTCGGCCCTGGACCAGAGTGGAGGTATTACAGCAAAGCTTCTTCGGATTGGTCGGGATCCCGGGACCCTTACGGTTCGTCACTGCCGACTCCGGTGCAGAGTCCAGATACCTGCTGCTAGGGCTTGGGATCTTGGTCGGACTCGCGGCCCTGGCCGTGTCGCTGCACAGCTCGGGCCCGTCGGAAGGTGCCCATGAAATCGACCGTGATCGCATCCGTGCCCTACTCGCACGGCACGGCCAGGTTGACTCGCTCGGCTACTTCGCCACCCGCAACGACAAGTCCTACGTTTTCTCTCCTACCGGGAAGGCAGCGGTCGCGTACCGGGTGAAGGCCGGGGTGTGCCTGGCTGCCGGCGACCCGATCGGGGACATCGAGGCGTGGCCGGGCGCAATCGAGGCCTGGCTGCAGCTGACCCAGCAGCGGGCCTGGATCCCGGCGGTCCTGGCGGCGTCCGAGACAGGGGCCGAGGCATACCACCGGGCCGGTTTTGATGCCCTTGAGATTGGCGACGAGGCGGTGGTAGAAGTCGCCGACTTCACACTCCAGGGACGCGCCATGCGGTCGGTGCGGCAGGCCGTGAATCGGGCCCGGCGGGCCGGCTATCAGGTGCGGATCGAGCCCGTGTGGGACCTTGATCCAGCTCACCGGACACAGGCTGAGCAGTTGTCACAGCGCTGGCGCCGCGGTGGCGAGCGGGGATTTTCCATGGCTCTGTCTCGGTTTGCGGCAATCGAAGATGCCGACTGTCTGATCGTTCAGGCCCACAACTTCGTCGGAGAGTTAGTGGCGGTGCTGCAGTTCGTGCCGTGGGGCAAGGACGGACTGTCCCTCGACCTGGCGCGCCGTCACCCCGATCTCGAGAACGGGGTGATGGAGCTGATGATCGCCGAACTGCTCGCGGCCGCACCCAGCCGGGGTGTCAGCCGCGTCTCCTTGAACTTTGCCGTGTTTCGCTCGTCCTTGGCGCGCGGTGAACGCATTGGCGCCGGCCCTCTCCTGCGGGCATGGGTTGGGCTGCTATTGGTCGCGTCCCGGCGGTGGCAGATTGCCTCTCTGTACCGGGCAAATGCCAAGTTTCGGCCGGCCTGGGAGCCTCGCTTCATCTGCTTCCGGCTTGCTCGCGATCTCGGGCCCATCATCGGCGCCGCTCTGGCCGTCGAGGGGTTCCTCCACTGGCCGCGAATCCCTCGACACCGTACGACCTCGACTCTCGCCGGTTGGTCATGCTGAGTCTCACAGGCAACCCGCTGCTGGTGGCTGCGATCTCGCTTGTGGTCGTTGCACCGCTACTTTTGGCGTGGTGGTGGCGGCACAAAACCAAATCCGGTTGGTTGTCGGCGCTTCGCCCGCTTGCGGCCGTTCTCGCCTGTCAGGTGTTAGCGATGTCTGCGCTCTTCTTGTGGGTGAACAACCAGTACGGCTTCTACAGCTCCTGGTCGGACCTTTTTGGGGTGCGAACTGAGCGGTCCACCATCCAGACCAACGCACTCGCCCGGCCAGGCGATGGCCGCCTTGAGGTATTGACCGTGCCTGGACGCGCAGCCGGTGACCACGCCCGGAAGATCCTGGTGTGGCTTCCACCGGAGTATGCGCAGCCCCGGTTCCGCACTGCAAACTTCCCGGTACTGATGGTGTTGCCCGGCCAACCTTCCACGCCGGAGGTGATGTACCGGCATTACGACTTTGGCCAGGTCGCGTCGACCCTGATGAACGCCGGGCGCATCAAACCGTTCATCGCCGTGTTCCCGCCACTGATGACAAACCCGCCTCGGGATACCGAGTGCACGAACATTCGCAGCGGCCCGCAGGCGTACACCTGGCTTTCGTCGATGGTGCCGAACGCCGTACACCGCCAACTACGCGCCCAACCAGGCCCGTGGTCCCTGGCCGGGTGGAGCACCGGTGCGTTCTGTGGCGCGAAGCTCATGCTCACCCAACCGAAGAACTTCCAAGCCGCCGTCTCCTTTGGCGGCTACTTCGCCCCGATTACCGACCGTACGACGGGGGATCTGTTCCACGGAGACGCCGCCGCGCGGCAACGCAACTCGCCGCTGTGGCTCTACCAGCATCTTGGGCTGCGCGGGCGGAAACTATTGCTGATCTGCGGTCGACAGGACGAAGGGTCCTGGAAAGCCAACCAGCAGATGCTGGCCGCGACCCGCGGCGATCGCGGAGTGTCCTTTCTCGACTTCACGACCGGCGGTCACAACTACCGGAACTACCGCCGCTACCTGCCCGACGCTTTGCAGTGGCTCGACCATGTCCATGTGGCCCAAGGACACTGACTGCAACAGACGTAGGCTCGCCGCATGAGCCGGACGGACCAGCTCCCGCTCCCGGCAGTGCTGATTGTCGAAGACGATCCCACTATTGGACACCATCTCCATCTTGGTCTCGAAGGCCACGGCTATCCGACCGCCTGGTGCCGCACTGGCGCCGCCGCGCTCATCCACGTCCATGAAAACTCGCCCAAAATTGTGTTGCTGGACCTTGGCCTTCCCGATCTTGACGGTGTCGACCTGGCTCGCACCATCCGCCGCGACAATCCTGAAACCCTGCTCGTCATTCTTACCGCGCGCAGCGGCGAGATCGACGTCATCGTCGGCCTCGACGCGGGCGCTGATGACTATCTCGTCAAACCGTTCAGCCTGACCGTGCTGCTCGCCCGCCTCCGGGCGCATCTTCGCCGTCGCCCGATTTCCCCAGCGACCGACACGGTTCTCCAGCTTGGGGCGCTCACCATCGACCTCGCATCCCGACGGTGCCACCTCAACGATCACGAGGTGGCACTACGACCGAAGGAGTTCGATCTGCTCTCTGTGCTCGCCGCCCACACGGGCGCGGCTGTCAGCCGAGATGAACTCATGAGCGAGGTGTGGGACGAGCACTGGTACGGCCCGACCAAAACACTCGATGTCACGATGGCGGCGCTCCGCAGACAACTCAGCGACGCCGCCCAAGATCAGCACATTCCCGATGTCGCCTTGCCGACCGTTACTACTCTCCGCGGTTATGGTTACCGCCTCGATCCACCCCGATATGACCAGGGGCGAGCCCAAACGCAACAGTCATAGCTTCACACCCTGACACGCAGCCCTCCGGATGCGCACCTTCGAAACACTGCGCATTGCTCTCTGACTGGCGGCCGCTGGATTCGCCTCTTCCTCTTCGCCGCCCGCGAAGGCGCCGGCTTGGTACCTCACCCGGCCGCGGGCAGCTGCAGTCGGCGAGCGGGCGCCCGTCATAGTGCCGGTGTCGATTGCACTCTGACTGGCGGCCCGCCGATTCGCCTCCTTCGCCGCCCCGCGAAGAGGCGCCGGCTCTGGTACCTCACCCGGCCGCGGGCAGCTGCAGTCGCGAAGCGGGCAGCCCGTCATAGTGCCGGTGTCGATTGCACTCTGACTGGCGGCCCGCCAGATTCGCCTCCTTCGCCGCCCGCGAAGAGGCGCCAGTCTTGGTACCTCACCCGCCGCGAGCTGCTGCAGTCGGCGAAGCGGGCCGCCAGTCATAGTGCCGTAGGGTCGCGGCTATGAAGAAGCTCATCAACGACCCGGCGGATGTCGTCGCGGAGGCGCTGCTCGGCATCGAGGCATCCCGCACCCGAGGTACGCGTCGATCATGCCAACCGCATCATCTTTCGCCGCGACGCCCCCAAGACCGGCAAGGTCGGTCTGGTCTCCGGCGGTGGTTCCGGACACGAGCCGTTGCACGGTGGGTTCGTCGGGCTCGGCATGCTTGATGCCGCCTGCGCGGGACAGATCTTTACCTCTCCAACTCCTGATCAGATGCTCGAGGGGACCAAAGGCGTCGACGCGGGCGCTGGCGTGTTGCACATCGTGAAGAACTACACCGGCGACGTGATGAACTTCGAGATGGCGGCCGAGCTCGCGGCGGCCGATACCGGAATCGCTGTCGAGGCTGTCGTTGTCAATGACGACGTCGCGGTCGAAGACTCCCTCTATACGGCCGGGCGGCGCGGGGTCGGTGTCACGGTATTGCTGGAAAAGCTCGTCGGTGCTGCCGCCGAGGAAGGTCGCTCACTGATCGATCTTGTCGACGCTGGCCCGGCGCGGTCAATGACGGCGGTCGTTCGCATGGGAATGGCGCTCACCAGTTGCACCGTGCCGGCCGCAGGTAAGCCGACATTCGAGCTTGGCGAAGACGAGATGGAGCTCGGCATCGGCATCCATGGCGAGCCCGGTCGTCGTCGCGTGCCGTTGACGCAATGCCCGCGAGATCGCCGAGCAGCTAATGGAGCCGATCCTCGCCGATCTCGACTTCACGCCGAGTCCGGTGATCGTGATGCTGAATGGGATGGGCGGTACGCCGCTGATCGAGCTGTATGTGATGTACGGGGAAGTCATCAAGATCATGGAGAAAGCCGGCATCTCGGTGGCTCGCAATCTCGTCGGAAACTACATCACATCGCTGGAGATGGCCGGTTGCTCGGTCACTGTGCTGCGGGCGAACGATGAATTGATCAGGTTGTGGGATGCCCCGGTGAACACTGCTGGACTGCGGTGGGGAATATAGGACCGTGTCAAAATGCCGTGATCACCCTCGACCAGCTGATCGGCTGGTTACGACGGTTTTCACGAGCTCGTCATCAAGAACCAAGTCCGAGCTGACCGAGTCTGGACTCGGCTATCGGTGATGCCGATCATGGCACGAACATGGCTCGGGGCATGACAGCTGTGATCAACAAGATCGACCGAAGAACAGCCGGCCCACGTCAACCAGCTGTTCAAGACCGTCGCCATGACGCTCGTCACATCGGTCGGTGGCGCTAGTGGCCCTTTGTACGGAACTTTCTTCCTTCGCTTCGCCGGTGCGACCGGTCCGGCTATCGAGCTCGATAGCGAAGCCTTGGATACGGCACTGCGCGCTGGGCTCACCGGCATTGTGGAGCGTGGCAAGGCCGAGCGTGGGGACAAAACCATGGTGGACGCGCTCGCGCCGGCGCTGAACGCCATGGAGGCGGTGATCAAGAACGGTGGTGATCTTCCGGCGGCAGTCGTCGCCGCGCGCGATGCCGCGGCGGCGGGCCGGGATGCAACAGTGCCTCTCGTGGCCCGCAAAGGAAGAGCAAGTTATCTCGGTGAGCGCAGTGCCGGGCCATATGGATCCTGGCGCCGCGTCGATGTCATTGCTCTTCGACGCGCTGGCTGCAGAATCTGCAGGCTGACAGCAACGATGGTTGGGATCGTTGTCGTATCCCACAGCCCAGATCTGGCCCAAGCGGCGGTAGCTCTGGCGCTGCAGATGGTGCGCGGTCCAGCTCCACGCATCGAGATCGCGGCTGGAACCTCGGATGATCGTCTTGGCACAGACGCAGCGCGAGTAGCGGAGGCAATCGCAGCGGCGGACGCTGGCGACGGTGTTGTGGTGATCATGGATCTGGGTTCAGCCGTGCTGAGTGCGGAGCTTGCGGTCGAACTCATCACGGAGTCCGGCGTCAAGACCCGGCTGGTTCCGGCAGCCTTCGTTGAAGGCATCTTTGCTGCCGTCATCTCCGCGGCCGCCGGTGCCCAACTCGAGAGCGTCGCTCGGGATGCCGAAGGCGCGCTGATGGCCAAAGCAGCTCAGCTCGGTCAGCCTCAGAATCCGACGGATGCCGTTGCCGCGCCAGGTCCGCTCGCCGCCGTCGTCGCGGAGGCGACGGTCGTCAATCGGGATGGCATCCACGCGCGACCTGCCGCGCTGATCGTCAGGACACTTGCGCCGCTCGAGGCGACGGTCACCATCGCTACCACGCGTGCGGGGCCGGTCTCGGCCCGCAGCCCCACCGCGCTGATGTCGCTGGGTACTCGAGGCGGGCGACGTGGTGCGGATCGAAGCGGGCGGCATCGACGCTGGTGCCGCAGTCGATGCAGTCGTTGCGCTGGTCCGCCATGGCTTCGGAGAAAAGCGCCCTGAGCATGTCGAAGAGCTCGGGCCGGAGCCTTTCGACAAACTCCCGGCACGACCAGGCGCGCGCACTCCGGTGGGGGTCAGCCCAGGACGGGTGGTCGGCCCGGCACTGCAGATGCCTGACATCGTCACCGAACCTGATCCGACGGCCCGCCTCCCAGAGGAAGCACGCGTCGCCGCGGCCGAACGACTCCGCAGCGCAGCGGATGATGTAGCACACCAGTTGCACAGCCGGGTGGCGGCTGCCGGTGCGGTCGGCGAGCTGATCGAAGCAACCGGAGTCATGGCCACCGACCCCGACCTCATCGCCGATGCCAGCTGGCGCATCCGCGATGGTGGCTTGACCCCGGAGCGCGCCATCTGGCAGTCCTTCGAGGCGGCGGCAGATCGGCTTCGTGCCGCCGGACCACGGCAAGCGGAACGAGCTGCTGATCTCTATGACGTGCGCAACCGCATCGTTGCAGCGCTCATCGGTCAAGTGGCTCCAAGCGTCCCCGATCCAGGGCATCCGTTCGTCCTCATTGCTGCTGATCTCGGGCCAGCGGAGGCTTCCGGATTGGACGCTACGCGCTGCGTTGCCATGGTCACCGAGCAAGGCGGGCCGACATCGCACAGCGCGATCATTGCTCGGTCGCTCGGCATTCCAGCCGTCGTTGGTGCACGCCACGCGAGCCGAATTCCCAACGGAACGCTGCTGCTCGTCGATGGCACCACCGGTGAACTGATCATGGAACCATCACGTGATCAACAAGCCACCGCGGTTCAGCACAACCCGGCAGCGCGGCTCGTCGCTCCGGGCGGCACCGCCGACGGCCGCCGCGTCGCCCTCCTGGCCAACATCGCGTCAGCCGACGACGTATCCGCCGCCCTCGAACACGGCGCCGAAGGTGTCGGGCTGTACCGCACCGAGCTCTGCTTTCTCGGCAGAGCCGAGGCGCCCTCGGTTGCTGAGCAGGTCAGCGCGTACCGCGCAGTGTTCTCCGCGTTCGGCGGCCGCCCGGCTGTGGTGCGCACTCTTGACGCCGGCGCGGACAAGCAGCTGGCATTCCTGGAGCCTGCCGAAGAGCGGAATCCCGCGCTTGGTGTGCGCGGATTCCGCACGGCTGCCATCCATCCTGCGGTGCTTCATGATCAGCTGGAGGCGATCAAAAAGGCTGCTGAGTCGGAGATGGCCGAGGTCCGGGTCATGGCACCCATGATCACCACCGTCGACGAGGTGCGGAGCTTTGCGGAGGCCGCACATGCGGCAGCCCTGCCGATCGTCGGGGTCATGATCGAAACGCCGGCGGCTGCTCTCCAGGCCGATCAGATTCTTGCTGAAGTCGACTTCGTCAGCATCGGCACGAACGATCTTGCCCAATACACCTTCGCGGCAGATCGACAGTCCGCTGGCCTCGCCACGCTGAACGATCCGTGGCAGCCGGCCCTCCTGCGAATGATCGAGATCGTGGCAGTAGCGGCGACGAGCAACGGCAAGCCAGTCGGAGTCTGCGGTGAGGCCGCAGCCGATCCGATGCTGGCGCTGGTCCTCACCGGCCTCGGCATCTCGAGCCTCTCGATGGCACCGCGGATGCTCGCTGCGGTCGGTCGCAGCCTCGCTGCGGCGACCTTCGAGCTCTGCCAGAGGGCGGCACGGGCGGCCTGTGATTCAGACTCGCCCGCGTCCGCCCGCAGAGCCGTTCGCGCGATCCTCGACGGCTAGCGCTTGCGGCAAATGAACAGCAGGTACTCCCAGTCCACGACGTGGGACTCAGCGCCCTGGTCAAAGCGCCGAGCAAGCGCCGCGAGGTCGCGATCCAGTGCCTCGACCCGATCCGGATCGTCGGCAAGTCCTCGATAAGCCGCAATCGTCGGCCCGTAGTTGGTTTTGAAGTAGTCGCGGAATTCCTCTGGAGCAGCGAAGTGGGTGATCCGCACGGTTCGAGCTTCGGTGTGTACGTGCTCGACGCGATCACCGAGCAGCTCACGTACGTGGTCTTCGGCGCCCCACAGCGGTGGGGGTTGTGCTCCGGGAGGCGGCGGTGCCGCGTACGGCTTCATGGTGGCGAACATTTGGCCAATGAATCCACTCGGCGTCCAGGAGGCCAGACCGATTGTGCCGCCAGGACGGCAGACGCGTAGCAGCTCGTCCGCGGCAGTCTGGTGGTGCGGCGCGAACATGACGCCGAGCGTGGACAGCACAGCATCGAACTCGCCATCGGAGCTCAGACCTGTCGTCGAGCATCTCGGGGCCTGGGGAATGCGCTGGATCGGTCGGGTCGGCGACGAGGATCTCGACCCGAAGCTGCTGATGTGGGACCTGCACCGTCACGTCGACCCAGCCACGGTGCCTCCGGGCAGGACAGTGGTCAGTTTTCGGTTCGTCGATGTTCCGGCCAAGATCCGCAATTGGTGGCTGGTGATCACCACAGAGGAAGTCGACGTGTGCGACTTCGACCCCGGCTACGACGTGGCAGTGTCGGTTACCGGATCCCTCCGCCGGATGGTGGAGATCTGGCGTGGTGATCTTGGTTGGCCGGCTGCTATCCGCTCCGGGTCGATCGAGCTGCAAGGTCCGGAGCGGTTGCGGCGGGCAGTACCGAAGTGGTTCCCACCCTCGCAATTTTCCCAAGTCCGTCGATCAACAGTTGATATCACTGCGTTGGCTGGCCAGCCAGGAGCTCCGCGACCGTGATCAGGTTGCCCTCGGTGTCCGCAAGCTCGGCAACGCGAATCCGCTCCTCAGGCCTGTTACGCGGTGGGCTGGTGATGCGCCCGCCCACCTCGGTTGCCCGTTGCAAGGCAGCGTCGAGGTCCTTCACCTCGAAACCGAGGCCCGTGCGGGTTTCGCTGCCGCTCCCGCCGGGATGCAATGCGATGTTGGTGCCCGCCACGGTGAACTCGCTCCAGTAGGGCGAGCTGAGCCCCACATTCACCGCGAAAGCTTCGGTATAGAACCGCATTGCACGCGTCATGTCCGCGACCATGAGCATCACGTAGGTCTTGTCAACCGGTGTGGCTGTCATATCTGGACCCTACTCATCCAGACCTGAGCTACGACGGCGTTGCACCAACACAACCGCGCCGGCTCCGAGGTATGCCGCGATGCCGGCTGGAATGATCAAGATCAACAATGTGGCTGCGCCAGCCCAGCCCGCCGGTGACATCTGGTAGGGCAACGGAACCTGAGCCGCGAGGTAGATCGCGTGCATGGCAGCAAGAGAGCCGCCGAGAACGAGCGCCGCCAGCCACGCCCACCGCGGTGCCGCAATCCCGAGCGCCGCCGCGCCGAGAATGAGCACGAGCAGTGACGCTTGGTTTGCGATGTCAGAGGGAGAGTAGTCGACGAAGATCAGCATTGTCGCACTGGCGAACAGGCCGAACGTGTAGAGGACAGGACGCATGATCACCACCTCGAAACGGTCATCACTCTACTCAGCCGCGCTCACCCGACCGGTGCTGCCATCAACGGTAACGAGCTGCCCGTCCGCAAGGGTGGTCGTGCCGGTGCCCGTCCCCATGACGGCAGGGATGCCGTACTCCCTGGCGACAATAGCGGCATGCGAGCCTGGCCCTCCGGAGTCGACGACCACAGCGGCCGCGCGCTGGAACAGGGTGGTCCAGGCTGGGTTGGTGTACGGGCAGACCAGCACATCGCCCGCGGCGAGCCGGCCGAACTCCGCAGGGCCATGGATCAGCCTTACCGGCCCGGTCGCCGAGCCGCTGCTGGCCGGGGTGCCCGTAATGAGGGCATCGCCGGCATCGCGCTGCGGGAAGACTGCGGTCGGGTCTATCAGCCGAACCCCCGCCAGCTCCTCGCGGCGGGCCGATCGGGTGCGCACGGCCGCGCCCAGCCTCTCTGCGTCCTCGAGCGTCGTCGGATCATTGATCGCTTCGAGCTCCTCCAACCGGAGGTGAAAGATGTCCTCCGGCTCCTCGAGTAGTCCGACATCGCGCAGCCGGCGACCCATTTCCAGCAGGGACCTGCGCAAGATC
This sequence comes from uncultured Actinomycetota bacterium, assembly GCA_963808905.1. Classification (GTDB taxonomy): domain Bacteria; phylum Actinomycetota; class Actinomycetes; order Propionibacteriales; family Propionibacteriaceae; genus Microlunatus. The sequence goes on along the minus strand of CAWEHO010000016.1, from coordinate 190,173 downwards.
GGCAGCGGCATGAGGAAGTAGAAGTGACTGTCCTCCCGGAAAGCCATGCCCGCGCGCGCCGCTTCAACCCAACGCGTAACGCGAGCGCGTTGCCGGCTACCGCGTAGCAGCGGGTGCTGGAGCAGCTTGTGCAGAACGCGTTCTTGGTCCTGCGGCGGACGTGGTGGCTCCGCGGCAAGCACCTTGATCAAGGCCAGGACCGTGTCGGGCGCGTCACGCTGCGTTGGCGGGGTGACCAGGATCGGGGTCACCGTCTCCCGATGACCGTACTCCGCAAGGTATGCGCTGAAGTCAGCCTCGAACGTCGGGAATGCAGCTAGCTGCTTCGGGTCGAGAGTACTGACTGCGTCGTACAGACGCGGGTCATCTCGTACGCGAGCAGCGAGTGCCTCCAGTGCGTCGTTGGCATCGCTGGTCCGTGTATGCGGTGACGAGTAGGTCGGCAAGCATGGCCGAACGTCCCAGCAGCCGGAGCACGATGAACAGGCGAAGCAACGACAGCATTGTGCCTGGGAGGTAGTCGATCCGCAGGTCACCAATCGGCTTGATCAGGTCGAGTGCCTGCCGCGGGATTGTCTTGAGCCACTGGCCATGGCATGGTCTTCAGATCCTGGGCCGCAAGGCTCCGAACGTGGCTGAGGAACGCAGCGAATCGGGGGTCGTCAGTCCAACGCGGCGGGATCGTAGCGGTGAGCCAAGGTGGCGATACGCCATGGCGCAAGCAACACCCTCGGGGTTGGGCGCGGTGCAACGGGAACGAACCGATCGACTACCCCGTACTCATCCTCAGGCAGGAACCCCTCGAACGCGTCGCGCAACCCGAAAGTCCCGACGACTCTGGCCATCAGCCCGGCCGGACCGTACGGCACCCAGGTGCTCATGTCGATTGGGTACGGGCGGACCGGCACGAAGTCGAGGAGGACCGACCCGAGCAGGCGTTGCCGAGCGTTGAGCTTGAGCGGTGGCGGCGGGAGCGCTGTCATGGGCCGTGCCTGCAGCAGCCACACCTGTCCGTCGGCGTACGCCCACTCGATGTCTTGCGGGCGCCCAAAGTGTCTGGCGACCGTCGTGCCCAGCTGTGCTAGCTCTACGAGCACATTGTCGGACAACCTCTGGGCATCGTCAGTGCCTCCGGCCTCCTGCACGACTCCGCCGGCCGCTGCGCCTCGGATCACGACCTCGCGGCGTCCCTGCTGAAAATCCCTGACATTGCCCGCGCTGTCCAGCACATAGTGATCAGGAGTAACCAGGCCGGAGACAACGGCCTCACCCAGGCCACTGGATGCATCGACCAAGATCGTCTTTCGGTCGCCGCTGACTGGATCGGCGGTGAACATGACGCCCGCGATCTCGGCGTTGATCATGCGCTGGACGACGACCGCGATCTTGACAGCTGCCTGTTCGACACCGGTCCGATCGCGGTATGCGATTGCGCGGTCGGTCCACAACGAGCCCCAGCATCTCCGCACAGCGTCGAGCACGGCCGCTTCGCCGATGATGTTGAGGAACGTGTCCTGCTGGCCGGCGAACGTCGCTCCGGGCAAATCCTCGGCGGTGGCGCTGGAGCGTACAGCGACCGGTCCAGCGCGGAGCGCAGCATAGGCATCGGCAATGGCCGCCTGAATGTCGGCGGGCATCGCTGCGGCCTCGACGCTTGCCCGAATTGCTACTCCATCACCACCGGCCACCCGGTCTGCGATCTTGAGATCGAGCAGATTGACCACCCTCGCGTAGGCGTCGGTAGTCACCACAAATCCATCAGGCACCTGCAGTCCTGCCCGCACGAGCTCGCCGAGATTGGCTCCCTTGCCGCCGGCGATGGCCAGGTCCTCCCGGTCGAGATCACGCAACGGCATCACGAATTCCATCGATCTCCTCGCCCCTTGCGGCGTGACCAGTGCGAGCCTTAGTGAACGCTCCGTTCTCTAAGTCTACGTCTTCAGCGCCGCCAGATCTCGGCGGCGATCTCCTGCATGTGTTCGCTGAACAGGTCGCTGGAGTTCGTCTCGTGCAGCAGCTGGCGAAGATCGGCTTCGAACGCTTCCCGGCTATCTCCGAACAGGTACGGAGTCGAGCTCGAGAGCGAGAAGATCGCGGCCACAATCTGATCACTGGTGCGCGCGACAATTTCCCCGGGAACTTCGATCCGCTGGGGGCCGCGGAAGCCCGCTGCCCGCCAGACCTCCGCCTCACTGTTGACCTGCTGCGCTCGAAGCAGGCCCTTGCCGGTGCGGTCGATGGGCCCGAGGTAATGCTCCACGAGCTCATCGATTGCCGCGCGTGGCGGTCTGGGGTGAGGCATTACCGCATCGCTCTCGACGCCTTGATGAGTCCTGGCGTCCACGTGCACACAAAACCCGTCATCGTCCAACATGCTGAGCGCGGTGCGAGCCACGCGTGGCTGATCCATCCAGTGGAACGACTGAGCGAAACTGATCACTCGGAACGAGCCCAGACCAGCCGGTAGATCCTCGGCGCGCAGCTGCTGCCATTGCACGTTCTTGATCTTGGCCTGCGCAGCTGACTGCCGCGCTGCTTCGGCGAGCATCTCTCGATCGGCGTCGACGCCGATCGCCTGCGCAAACCATGGCGCGAGCAGCAGCGTGAATTTGCCGGGTCCGCAACCGACATCGAGCAGCCGGCCGGTCCCGTCGAGCCTCAATTGATCCGCGAGAGCGTCCGCCAGCGCAGCCGGGTAGCTCACCCGACCCGTCGCGTAATAACGAGCACTCCCTGCATAGAGCTCTGGGTGCCACCGTCTGCGAGGCTCGACCACCTGCTCAGTATTGCTGAGGGTCGGCCGCTGATCTGTCGCTTATAGGCGGGGGTACGAACCTGGAGTCAAGGCCCGGTCGAGATCGGCCGGAGCTGGAGTGGTAGAGAACCAGTCGGCTGCAGGGTTATTGCTGCGTGTACGCGAATCGACGTCAAGGGCGTTTCCAGGACGAACGACTGGAGAACCGTCGCGATCACGATCGGGATCTCCAGCATGGCGATCTGCATGCCGATGCAGGCGCGCGGCCCTGCGCCGAAGGGCATCCACGCATACCTGTGACCACCCGGGGATTGTCCCGCCGGTACGTCGAAGCGTCCCGGGTCGAAGACTTCAGGTTCGGGCCACACGGCCGCGGAATGGTGAATCCCCCACATCGACACCTCGACCCAGGATCCAGCCGGAATGTGATAGCCAGCGAGGATCTCGTCGTTCCGGGTGCTTCGGTTCATGCCGTACGCACCCGGGAAGAGCCTCATGCATTCACGCAGAAACCGGTCGGTCCACGGCAGCTGTGCGACGTCCTCGGCCGTCGGCGCCCGTCCGTGCAGCCGTTCGACAATCTCCTCGCGCAGTCTCGTCTGCCACTCCGGAGTGAGCGCGAGCTGGGCGAGCGTACAGGCGAGTGTCATCGCGGTCGTCTCGCGGCCTGCAATAAGGAAGAGCAGCACCTGGTTGATGACTTCGGTTTCGGTGAGCCGGTCGGAGGGGTTCTCGGCATCGCGCGCAGCCAGCAGTAGGCCGAGCATGTCGTCGGCGGACCCCTCCGCTCGGGCGGCCCCCTCCGCTCGGGCGGCCCCCTCCGCTCGGGCGGACTGCCGCTTGGCAATGATCTCGTCCACAATGCTGCGGACCTGCGCCAGCTCGTGAGTCAGCCGCCTGTTGTGGGATGTTGGCAGCCAGCGTGGCATCGGGTGCGGGCTTACGGCGCGGCGCAGCAATTCCTCGTTGACGATGCTGAAGCGGGTGAGTTCTGGGAGTGCCCGCGACACGTCGGCTCCAAAGAGGATGCGGCCTATGATCCGCGACGTAATCCCCACCATCTCGGGATAGAGGTCGACACTGCGGCCCTCTGATGCAGCCCCGTGCCAGCGCTCGACGAGGCGTTCCGCCTCTTCGGTCATGATGTGGACGTAGTCCCGAGCGATGCGGCGCCGGGTAAAGATCGGTGCCAGAAATCGACGTTGCCGATGCCAGCTCTCGTCTTCGCTGGTGAGCAGGTTCTCGCCCAACGCCTGCCGCAACTCTCGATAGCCAGGGCCATTCTTGCGGAAGCGGTCCGGCTGCCCGAGAATCTCCGCTGCCAGCTCTGGCGAGGAGACGCTGTATGCCGTGATACGCCACCCCGGCGGTCCCGCGGTGATACTGGCAAGCCCGCCGATCTCGCGGCTGGCGCGCGAGATCGTGCCGAGGAAGTCACGACGCAGCTCGCGCATTGATCCGAGTACGGGCGAACTATTCAGCTTCGGCACGCGTTGCCTGCCGGCAGCGGCTCTCACAATCTATGAGGCTAGACCGGAACCATGATCGAAGTCGACCGGTCGGCCGGCGAATCGGCCGGGCGAATCGGCCCAGCCAATCGGCCCAGCCAATCGGCCCAGCCAATCGGGCCCAGCCAATCGGGCGCAGCCGTGGGACAGTGACGACGTGGAGACTCTGCGCTGGCAAGTCGGCGAGGTCACCGTGTTCGGTATCGGCGAGCTGAACGCCACCGTGTACGAGGCGGGGCTGGTCGACCTGGTTGCCGATGATCATGTCGTCACCGACAATGTGCGACTGGTGCCGTCGCCCGGCCATACACCCCATCACGCCAGTGTGCTCATCGAGTCACGCGGCGAGTCAGCGGTGATCACCGGCGACGTCACGCACCACCCTTGCCAGATTGCCCATCCCCACTGGGGATCAACATCTGACTTCGATCCGGCTCAAGCTCGAGCTTCGAGGCTGGAACTCGTGGAACGGTATGCCGATTCGGACACGTTGATCATCGGTAGCCATTTCGCTGATCCTGTCGTCGGACTAATTCGGCGGCAGGGCGCGACGTTCCGCCTGGTGCCTGCCGATGGGTAGCTGGAGCCGCTCGGAGTTATCGGATCATGGAGCGACGATCGCCAGCGCGTACGGTCTCGGAAGTCCGGCCCGGGAAATGATCATGGTGGCTCGTGGGGAGCAAGGTCGGGTCTGGCGGCTTGATACCGATGTGGGCGCCTTCGCGGTCAAGCAGCTGGTGGTTCGTCAGATGCGCGCCGATGCGGTTGCTGATGTCGCCTATCAGGAAGCCGTGCTCGCGACCGGGAGAGTGTGTATGCCGCGACCTATCCGCGCGGCTGATGGTCAAGTCCTTGTTGAAGTTGCTGAGCATCAGGTCCGGGTCTACGAGTGGGCCGATGTGCTGAGCATGGATCCCAACCTTGATCCCAGCGTGATCGGCGAGACGTTGGCCGCCATTCATCAAGTGCACTACGCCCCGGCGCGTCCGCTCATTGGCTGGTACACAGAGCCCGTTGGGGCGTCCCGATGGACCGAGCTGCTGCAGGATTCGAAGGCGGCAGGTGCTCCTTTTGCCGAGGCTCTCGACGCGGAGATCAGCGAGCTGCTGCGCCTGGAAGCCTTGATCGAGCAGCCCACGAATCTCCAAAACTGTCATCGCGACCTGTGGGCCGACAACATCCTGCCGACACCGACAGGCGAGGTCTGCGTGATCGATTGGGAGAACTGCGGATTGGCGGATCCAGCGCAGGAACTACCGATGGCCATGATCGACTTTGCGCGCGGTGATCATCGCCGGAGCATCGAGCTGTACGCGTCATACGTGGCGGCCGGCGGACCTGCGCGGATCAGCGGCTATGGCTCGTTCACGATGGTGATCGCGCAGTTCGGTCATTTCTGGGAGGCAGCAATCACCGCCTACCTTGCTACGGACGCCCTCGAGGACAGGGCCCACAACCTCGATCGCATCGCCGAGTTGCTGAACCCGCCGTTGCGCGTCGTACAACTTGAGGAGATGCTCGACGCAGTCGCATCTATTCGGTGAGCCAAACGGAAGGGTCAAGATGGGGGAGACAACGATGCTGGGCCGCAGCGACGTTCGCGTGTCGCGACTCGGCCTGGGTGTCATGGTGTGGGGCGAGGCGAGCGGTCTGCAGCAGGTGATGCCCGCCAAGATCGCGTACGGAGGAACTGACGCCGCCAACGAGCAGGCAGCTTTCGAGGCCACCCTTGCCGCGCAGGTGAACTTCTTCGACACGGCGGCGATGTACAGCGGTGGCGCCTCGGAGCGCCGACTCGGAGAGCTTGCGCGGGGCAAGGAGATCGTGATCGCGACGAAGTTCCCGCGCACCCCGATGGCGCGGGCGCAAGACATGCCGTACGCGCTCGACGTCAGCCTCAAGAATCTGCAACGCAGTTCGGTCGAGCTGTACCAACATCATTTTCCGAGCCCTCGGGTGGACATTCCCGCGCTGATGGCGCTGATGGCGGACGCTGTCGAGGCAGGAAAGGTCAAGGCCGTCGGTGTCAGCAACTACTCCGCCGCGCAGATGCGGACCGCGTACCAGGCGCTGGCTGAACGGGGCATTCCGCTTGCCTCCAACCAGGTCCAGTATTCCTTGCTGCACAGGCAACCTGAAGCCAATGGCGTGCTGGACACGTGCCGCGAACTCGGCATTACCTTGATCGCTTACCAGCCGCTCGCAAGTGGTGCACTGACTGGGAAATATCTCGATGGCAGCCGACCTGCTGGCATCCGCCGCTTTCGTGAACCGTTCCGCGGTTCGAAGTTTCACGCAGTGCAGCCGGCAGTGACGCTGCTGAAGTTGATCGGTGATCGTTACGGCAAGACGCCAGGTCAGGTGGCCCTGCGATGGCTGCTCGAGCAGGAGAATGTGCTGCCGATTCCAGGCGCAAAGAACGCCGATCAAGCGGCGCATAATGCCGGGGCGTTGTCCTTCGCTTTGACCCCAGACGAGATCAATTACCTCAACGATGCAACGAACCTCTGGCGCGAGTAGAACGTGCCGGTCGTTCTGGCCCTGTCAGGCCGCAAGGCGCAGCAGTGCGCACACGATCGCTGCAGCCAACATCGCGAGCACAGCAGGGACCCGAAACCACAACAAGATCGCGCCGGCCAGCAGCCCAGCGGCCCGGGCATCGATGATCAAGTGTTGGCCCTGAGTGAAGGTGCCCGCCACGATCAGCGCGCTGATCAGCGCCGGAGCTACCAAGGCGATGACTCTCGTCAGTGCCGCGGGTGGCTGCCGACCTCCGGCTAACACCGGACCGATCGTCTTCATCAGCACAGTTCCGATGGCGAGCACGATGATCAGAAGCCACGTTCTCATGCGTCGTCGTCCACGTCCGCTGTGACTCTGCGTTTGGGCGTCCGGAGCCCGATCAGCGCAGCCGACGCGGCGACCAGTACCGGCACTCCGGGCGGGGCAATGGGCGTCAAGATCAGGGTGATGGCGGCGGCCAGGCCCGCGACGATGATCGGGCGGAGATTGCGCGGCCGCCACGGGCGGCGACCACTGCTGGCGACGCCCGCGCGCGCAGAGCCTTGCCGTTCGCCACGTCGGACACGCTCGGGGAAGAGTTCGGGCAGCAAAAGACTGAGGTAGAACACCGGAAACAAGACATCGATCCCCCAGCGGGTCGGTTCACCGATCGCCGCGGCGCCAGTGACGCCAGCAATCGTGCCGCCAACCCACCCGACGTACTGCGGCGGAGCTGCCCACGCAATTGCGCTGATATCGAAGCGGCCACCGTCCCGATGGCCGATGACGAAGGACGCGTCGGCGAGCAAGGCCCCCGTCAGCAGCCGCCGCAGCGGTCTGCCGCTCATTGACGGAGCGATGGCGAAACCCATCGGCAAGAACCGCGTGTTGGCTAGCAGCCCGGTGCCGGCCGCTAGCGCAGTCCCGCCTCCCGAGGTCAGGATGGTGAGGGCGCCGAACTGAGCAGTTCCCGACCAGACCACCGCCGACATCACGATCGTGGGAATTGCGCCGAGCAACGGACCGGCTAGCAGGCCAAAGCTCAGCCCGATCGCAGCGGTTGGCAAAACGAGGGGAAACGAGGCACGCAGGCCCTCGGGCCATGCTTTGAGGCTCCATTTCAATGCGGTGCTCCTGCCGTGAGACATGTCGGTGGTCTTCCCGTCGCGGACACGGTCAACTCTCTGGAAGGTTTCGCTCGACGAATCCACAAACGTTGCCGCGGGAACGTTTCTGCCCATGCCTCATACCCGCCGAACGGCTCCGGTGGCGGGGCATCCTGTCTGCAGCTCTGGGTGGGTGTACGTGCGTCGTATCCGCGATGAGCCCCGGCGGACGTTCTGCACCGTTAGCCCTCCGACTTGAGCCCGTTACGACCGGCCTCGCGTCGCGTACGGCGTATGGGTTGGCAGCGTCATCCGAGGGCCGCGCCGCGGCCGCCGTCGGCCGAGCATGGACAGCAGCATCTGTACTCGGAACCGGTGCCCGCGATAGGGCTCGAGGATCTCGAGGCAGGCGTCGTCGTCGAGCTCCTCGCCGGTCAACGCGTACGTGATGTCTCTACCGACGTGGTAGTCGCCGATGCTCCACGCATCCGGATCGCCGTGTGCTCGCTGTCGCACTTCTGCCGACGTCCATGCCCCAACACCTGGGAAGCTGCGTAGCGCTCGATCGGCCTGCTCGTGCGACCACGTCAAGGTGCGCTCCAGCGCGGCAGCCCGACTAGCGGTCCGGACGAGCGTGCGGCTCCGTCGCTGCTCAACCCCGGCGGCGAGGAATCGCCAGCTCGGGACCTTGGCCCAGGTCTCGGGCATGGGTGGCAGGTGCATGCCGTACGCCGCCGAGCTTGGCTCGCTCGCCGGACCCGGGGCCGGCTCGCCAAACTCGCGAACCAGCAGCCGCCACGCTCGAAAGGCCTCCTTGCCGGTGACTACCTGCTCGAGGCACGCCGGCGCCAGCGCTTCGAATACCGCCTGGGTCCGACCGACCCGATAGTGGCCATAGCGCTGCCACGCCTCGACCAGTGGACCGTGCTCGGGCCGCGGCTGGAACTCCCGCGGATCATCAGCGGTGCCCACCAGCTGGGCCAGTTGATCAAGACTCCACTCCGCCCCGGGGCCCCACGCTCGAGCGTCGACGTCGGTGCCGTGCGCGATGATCTTGATCAAAGCCGGTCCAGCCGGCGTACGCGTTGCCCGTAGGAACATGTCGCCGACGCGGCGATGAGTCGGATCGCCTGGGCCGCGGCGCAGCTGCGCAAAGATCGGCGCCAACATCACCCGATGCTCCAAGCGCAGGCGGCGCGTCAGCCCATTCATCGTGACCCCGGACGCTTGATCATGAAGATCCCGTCAGATCGTCGGCGGAATCCATTGGCAAACAGCACCGCCTGCGATGCGACATTGCCTTGATCGGTCTCAGCGACGACAGTTTCAGCACCGTCTTGCCACGCCTGCTGCAGGATCAAGTTGCATGCCTGGCTCGCGACGCCGCGCCTGCGCCAGGCCGGCACCACGCAGTAGCCGATCTCCACCGTTCTCTCAGGACCTGGGGGGCCGTGGAATCCAATGTCACCGACCACCACGTCATCGACGACGATCTGATGGATCCACCATGCGGGCGACGCATCAATCCGGCCCGTCATCGCGTGGTGGGCTGCGAAAACCATGCTGATCGCGTCCACGCTGTCCGGCAACGGATACTCAGGATGCCAACGAGGCCGCGGCTCTTCGACAGGGTCCGTGCCGCCTAGCTGGACCGGCGCGGCCCGGATATTGTCGGCCAGCATCCGCCGGGCCACGTGAAGTGGAACCGGCACGAGCCTCAACTCATACGGCGCCTTGGCTGGCGACCCAGTCGAGCTCAATCTTGATTGCTGGCCTGCGGCCATGGGTTCTTTCTACACGCTCCGAGTCCCTTGGTCTGCTGCATCATCACCGGGGCCGGCTTCCCAGGCCCCGGGCAACCCACGTGGTGCTTGCCCAGTGCGTGTCCGAACTCATGGTTGACCAAATAGCGTCGATAGTTGGTCAGGTCAGATCCGTACGAATCTACGCCCAGTAGCCAGCGTTTGGCGTTCAGTACGACTCGATTGCCGTTCTGACAGGAGACCTCGCCGCGGGTCAGGTAGGGCGCGCAGAGCCGGTCAGTCGTCTTCGGCGTCACGATGTAGGCGTGCAGGGTGGCCGTCCGTCCGACCGGCGTCAGCTCAAATCGCCAACGACGGGTGCCGCGCCAGCTGCGCGGATCGTCCAGCACTCCCTGGATCAGCACGGCGGCCTTGTCAGGATCGACGGACAATCCGTCTTCAACCCGAACGTCGTACCGGATCAGAGTGCCGTATGAGGACCGGGATCGGACGGATTCCTTGGCACCCTGGTAGGTCCCGGGCCCGCTCTCCGGTACCTTCACCTTTTCCTGACTCTTCGCCCTGCGCTTCGCTTGCAACTTGGCCGGCTTCATGCTCGGCTGCGACTCGGCAGTGGGTTCGATGCTGAGCGCCGGCGTCGGGGCAGGCGCTGCTGGGGCAGTCGGGGTGGCTGCGGACCCTATGGGAATGCCGGTCAACGGCTCGGCGACCTGGGCGATGAGATTGGTCTCGGTGAGCACCGTCGGCACAGTCCGCAGACACAGCCCGAGGAGGCCCAGGCCGACGATGCCTGCGATGAGTCCGATGGCACTGCGGCGCTGCTTGCCGGCTCGACCTGCGGCCGAGTAGGACTCGGGCCTGATATGCCCGGGGTGACGTGAGTTAGATTGTTTGCTCAGTCCGCTCCTGGATGCCTGGCGAGCCATTGCGCGGTGCGGCCGGATGCCGGCCCGACTCGCCCCCGGTAGCTGACTCACGGGGACTAAGACTAGGCGGCAACGTGGCTCATACACACTCCAGCTCAGAACGTCTTTCAGATACTGGCACACAACTTTTGGTCAATCCCGACGAACGGCGTCGTCATCAACGCGCGCTCCGCATCTTGATTGTGGTTCTCATACCGCTGGCGATCTGGACGCTCGTCGGGCTGATCGCTTTCTGGCCGGGCGACATCTCCCGCCATGTGAACGCCGACGTCGCCGGATACAGCGTTCCGGGTGTCACCTATCCGACGGCTCGGATCACCGACGTCAAGGAGATCTCCTGTGAGGGACTGACGGGATCGACTCCGGGAGCGGGCAACGCCCGCTGCGCGGACGTGACGGTGCAGCTGCTGCAGGGTACTGAGAAGGGGACCAGCGTCACGGTTCCGATAACCTCCGCGATCTATTCCTCGGGGATCAAGGCCGGCCAGGTCATCAAGTTGGTACGAGTGCCACCCGCTGCGGACCAGCCGGCGCAGTATCAGTTCTCCGACTTCGAGCGGAGTATGCCACTGCTGGTGGTCGGGGTGATCTTCGCGATCGTTGTGATCGGCGTTGCCCGTTGGCGCGGCTTCGCGGCACTGATCGGCCTCGGGTTTGCCGGCTTCATCCTGGTCACCTTCATGTTTCCGGCACTGATCGCCGGAACCAACCCGATCATGGTTGGCCTGATCGGCTCCTCGGCGATCATGTTCGTCGCTCTGTACGCCGCCCATGGAGTCAGCGCTCGTACGACCACCGCTCTGGTAGGAACGCTCTTTGGGCTGATCTTGATTGCGCTGCTCGGCTACTTCGCAGCCAACTGGGCCCACCTCACTGGGGTCGCCGCCGAGGACGACTACGTACTGGCGGCAGCGGCGCCGGACCTTCGGCTCACGTCGGTGGTGATCTGCGGAATCATCGTGGCTGGTCTCGGCATCCTCAACGACGTGACGATCACTCAGGCCTCGGCAGTCTGGGAACTTGCTGATCAGGGCGCGAGCCACAAACGGCTGTTCTCCCGTGCGATGAGGATCGGCCGCGATCACATTGCCTCGACGGTCTATACCATCGCATTTGCAACAGCTGGTGCGTCACTCGGCGTGTTCTTGCTGATCAAGATCAATAACCGACCATTGCTCGACGTCTTGATGACGGAGCGCTTCGCTGCCGAGGTCTTGAGCATCCTGGTCGGTTCGATCGGGCTCGTACTGGCTGTGCCGTTGACGACCGCCGTCGGTGTCGCCGTCGTTCGCGCTAGCGGCCCGAGTCGACGCAGGGTGGGCGCGAGCGGCACTGACCGGCGTCCGGTTGACGCCAGCCCCACTGACCGGCGTCCGGTTGACGCCAGCGGCACCCCTCGGACTGCAGGTGCGGCTCCGACTCCACCTCTCGTTGCTGCCCATCAGCCGCCGAAGGAGCCGGTGGTGTCTCAGCCCAAGACCGTTCAGGCCGCTGAGGTGACGAACGAGCTGCCGCAAGTGAGCCGACAGCCGCAACCCGCGGCCGCGAACGGCGGCGAACCCGCAGCGGCAGAAAGTCAGGGAAAACGTCGCTGGTCACGTCGTCACGCCGACGACGACTTCGGTGACTTCACGTACCTGCACGACCCCAATGAGACCGAGCCCGACATACCTGGATCCCGTGGCCGCCGCACGATGTAGCGAACTATTTCGCCGCTTGTCGGAAAACCAGGTACAGCCCTCGGCGACGCCCTGGGGAAAGTCCGGCCGCATCCGGTCTGGGCAGCCGGTCGAGCATGCTTCGACCTCGGTGGACCGTGCGATCCATCTCGAGCCAGACAACGCGGCTCCGACCTGGTGAAGGAACACGCGCCAGCCGCCTTCAGCTGGGGAAGCCTTGAATTCAAGTTCACTTTAAGTTTAACAATGGGTCCATGCCTCATGCACTGATCACAGGTGGCTCGCTCGGATTGGGTCGCGCACTTGCCTTTGAACTAGCTCGTCGTGGTTGGACGCTCACCATCGACGCGCGCCACCCAGAGCCGCTGGCAAGTACGGCAAAGGCGCTATCCGAGCTAACGCGAGTACGCGCCATCCCTGGGGACATCGGCGAGGTGGAACATCGCGAGCAGCTCATTGCCGCTGTGAAAGCCGCCGGAGGTACCGATGTGGTGATCAACAATGCGAGTGATCTTGGCGGATCGCCGCTGCCTCACCTGCGTGATCTCGAGCCTGCGGCGTACGAGCAGCTGCTGCATACCAATGTCGTCGCTCCACAGCAGCTGATCCGTGCGCTGCTGCCGTCGTTGCAACCGCACGCCGTGATCATCAATATCTCTTCAGATGCAGGTATCGATCACTATGAGAGTTGGGGCGGCTATGGATCCAGCAAGGCCGCTCTTGATCACCAGACGCTGACCTGGGCGGCAGAGGAGCCGGACTTCACCTGGTACAGCCTTGACCCAGGCGACATGCGGACAGCCATGCACCAGGCGGCATTTCCGGGCGAGGACATCAGCGATCGGCCCGATCCGGAGACCGTGGCCCCGATCGTGGTAGCCCTCATCGGGTCTGGCCTGCCGAGCGGCCGATACCGCGCCACGGACCTGGCGGCGACGCTCGCGGCGCAAACGGTGTCGCAATGAGCGTCATGTTGGCCGCGCAACCGTACACGCATTTCTCCTCTCGCTGAGGACCGGACTGCGACCGAACCGCCTGAGCTACGGGGCTTGCGACGCGACGGCGTCCGGCTGATGATCGCAAGTCCGGCCGGCATCCGTCACACAGTCTTCTACCGCCTCGCTGACCATCTTCAGCCCGGCGACGTACTCGTCGTGAATACCTCGGCCACGGTGCCCGGCCAGTTGGACGGCACCCTCAACGGCTCAGCGGTTGTTGTGCATGTCGCCAACCGGCTCCCTGACGGCACCCGAGTGGTCGAGCTCCGCACGGCGCCCGACGCCAGCGCCCCGATGCTCGAGGGGCGGATCGGTGGCCGCATCGGCCTCCCGGCGGGAGCCATCCTCGAACTCATCGCGCCGTATCCGGAGCCTGGGTCATCACCCACCGGCGACGGCAATCGGCTCTGGCGCGGGCGGCTGATCGGGCCGCACAGCCCATCGAACTATCTGCGGGAGCATGCCCGACCAATCAGCTACGGCTACCTCATTGATTCGTTCCCCATCTCCGCCTACCAGACAATCTTTGCCCTGCACCCCGGAAGCGCGGAGATGCCCAGCGCGGCACGCCCGTTCAGCGCTGACCTGGTGGCCCGATTGGTAGCGCAGGGCGTGATCTTCGCTCCTGTCACCTTGCACACCGGCTTGTCATCGCAAGAAGCAGGCGAGGCGCCGCAGCCCGAGTGGTTCGACGTCAGCGAGACAACTGCCCATCTGGTCAATGCGAGCCGAGCTCGCGGCGGTCGGGTGATCGCGGTCGGCACCACGGCGACCCGAGCCATCGAGTCGGCGGCGCGATCGGACGGGACTGTGGTGGCCACGTCAGGCTGGACCGATCTGGTGATCTCGCCTGAGCGACCGGTACGCGTCGTCGACGGGCTGATCACCGGATGGCACAATCCCGACGCGTCGCACCTACTGCTCGTCGAATCCGTGGCTGGAGCCGAGCTGACCCAGCGCGCGTACGACGCGGCCGTTGCCGAACGCTATCTGTGGCATGAATTCGGCGACTCTTGTTTGCTGCTCAATGCGGTCGAATAGAGAGGTAACGTTCAGCTAACGCGGGCCTGAGTAGGCTCCGCCCTATGGCGGACGTGCTTTCCAACTACCGCACCGGCGTCGCGTTCGACGAGATGATGGACGAGGAGGGCAGCGTCCGGCCCTCCTACAAGGCCGTCTATTCCGCCCTCTCCCGATCCACCTCGCACGACCTCCGCCTGATCGCGGAGTCCCTCGCCAACAATTACACCCAAGCCGGCGTGACATTCGACGTCGACGGCGTGGAACGGCCCTTCCCACTCGATCTGGTGCCCCGAGTGATCGCGTCACCGGAGTGGGAGATCATCGAGGCCGGAGTCGCACAACGGGTGCGAACACTCGAGGCATTTCTCTCCGACATCTATTCCGGCGCTCGAGTGATCGCCGACGGGGTACTTCCCAGTCATTTGGTCACCTCCTCCACCCATTTCCTGCGAGCTGTTTGGGGCATCCAACCCGGCAATGGGGTACGCATTCATGTCGCCGGGGTGGACCTCATCCGCAACCCGGCGGGCGATGTCCGGGTGCTCGAGGACAATGTGCGAGTACCGAGCGGGGTCTCGTACGTTATGACCAACCGGAACGCCATGATCACCGCCATGCCGGAAGCCTTTGCCAACCAGCGGATCCGCCCCGTCGCCGGCTACCCGACCCGCTTGCTCACCGCACTGCGCAAGGCTGCGCCGCCCGGCATCGACGAGCCATCCGTCGTGGTTCTGACTCCGGGCGTCTACAACTCCGCGTACTTCGAGCACACCCTGTTGGCTCGCACCATGGGCGTCGAGCTGGTCGAGGGCCGTGATCTTGAATGCCGCCGTGGCAAGGTGTTCATGCGCACTACGGCGGGGTTGCAGCGGGTCGATGTG
Source organism: uncultured Actinomycetota bacterium (assembly GCA_963808905.1). Taxonomy (GTDB): domain Bacteria; phylum Actinomycetota; class Actinomycetes; order Propionibacteriales; family Propionibacteriaceae; genus Microlunatus. The sequence goes on along the minus strand of CAWEHO010000016.1, from coordinate 175,032 downwards.
ATCTACCGGCGCGTCGACGACGACTTCCTTGATCCGGTGCACTTCCGCAGTGACTCGATGCTGGGGGTGCCCGGCCTGGTCAACGCCGTACGAACCGGCGGAGTCACGCTGGCGAACGCGATCGGCAACGGGGTCGCCGATGACAAGTTGATCTACACCTACGTACCCGACTTGATCAGGTATTACCTGCGGGAAGAACCGATCCTCCCCAACGTCGATACCTGGCGACTCGAGGACGACGACGCCCGCGAAGAGGTACTCGACCGCCTGGAGGATCTCGTCGTCAAGCCGGTCGACGGCTCCGGTGGCAAGGGCATCGTGATCGGCCCACGCGCCACCAGTGCCGAGCTGGATGCATTGCGCCGCCGCGTCATCGAGGACCCGCGCGGTTGGATCGCGCAGCCGGTCGTCCAGCTTTCTACAGTGCCGACCTTGATCGAAGATCGCCTGCAGCCGCGCCATGTTGATCTCCGTCCATTCGCGGTCAACAACGGCGAGGGCGTCTGGGTGCTTCCTGGCGGACTGACCCGCGTTGCCTTGCCCGAGGGCGAACTCGTCGTCAACAGCAGCCAGGGCGGCGGGAGCAAGGACACGTGGGTGCTCAGTCCGCCGCCACATCGATCATCGTCCAATCGAGGGGCTATCGAACATCACGACAATGGCGATGATCGCGTAAAGTCGCCGACCGATGTCCCGCTGATAGTTGCGCGGGCTCCCGTGACAGTGATGCCCAAGTTCGCCGAAACCCAACAGCAGCAAGAAGGTCAGCAGCAGCAGGCCGGTTACCGGAGTCGGGGATGCTGAGCCGGATTGCCGAATCCATGTTCTGGATCGGCCGGTACGTCGAGCGCGCCGAGGATACGGCCCGACTGCTGCAGACCCACTTGCGATTGATCATCGAAGACACTGCGGCACACGAGGTCCATGCGTGCCGCAACCTGCTCGCACTGATGAATGTTGATCATGTTGAGGATCCGAATCTGACCGATCTGCTACGAATCCTTGGCTACGACGCTGCTGAGCCAACCTCGATCTACTTCGCATACGCCGCAGCGCGTGACAACGCCCGCCGAGCCCGCGAGGTGATCCCGCTCGATCTCTGGGAGTGCGTGAACACCACCTGGCATCAGCTTCCGACTGCGCCCTCCGGGACGAGCGGCGCCAATGGGTTCTTGAACTGGGCGCGCGAGCGCAGCGCGATGTTCGCAGGCATTGCGCGCGGCATCATGGTGCGTGATGACGGCTGGCAGTTCATGTCAATGGGCCGATCCTTGGAACAGGCCGACATGACCTCGCGCCTGGTGGCGTCAGCCTCGCTGGCCCGTGGAAGTACGCAGTGGCCGGCCGTGCTGCGTGGCTGCGGCGGACACGATGCCTTCTTACGGACCTATCGGGGTCTGTACACCGATCGAGAGGCAGCGAAGTTCTTGGTGGTGGATGCGCGGTTCCCGCGGTCGATCATGCACGGGCTGATCTCCGCCACCGACAGCCTGCAGCGGGTGGCACAGAACAACGCGCTCACCGCGCCTCATGCGGAACCGGCGTTGCGCTCGCTTGGCCAGCTCCGCGCCCGATTGGAGTATGCCGATCTTGATGACCTGCTCGCGAACCTCAATCAAGAGATGTCTGTGGTGCAAGATGTCATGGCCCAGGTGACCATTGCGGTATCCACGAGCTACTTCGCCGCGGAGGGGCCGCGGGCCTGGACCACCGAGGGGACGCGTTGAGATGCGGCTGAGCATTGATCATCAGACCGGATTCCGCTACGCGACGCGGGTCAAGTCCTCCTACAACGAGGCCCGCATGACTCCCGCGACAACCGAGCAACAGACGGTCTGGAGCAGTCGGGTCAACATCGAACCTGCAGCGTGGAGTTTCAGCTACACCGACTATTGGGACACCATCGTCACCACGTTCGAGGTGCACGAAGCCCACGAGCGGCTGACCGTGCATGCCCAGGGTGTGGTGGAGACGCGTGGGGATGATCTTACCTGGGACACCGACCGGCGCGTTGCGCCAAATGATCTTGGCTGGCCGGCACTACGCGATCGTGCCGTGGTGGACAAGATGACGGAGTTCCTTACGGTCAACGAGCGCACCCAGCCAGCCGAGGAACTGGCTGCGCTGGCCGCTGCGACGATCTGGACAGCCGCCTCGCCTGGCGGCCATGGATGTGTGCTCTCTCATTCATGATCATCTGACCTATCAGCGTGGCTCGACACAGGTCACCAGTACGGCCCGCGAAGTCTGGGAACTGGGCCGCGGCGTCTGTCAGGACTACAGTCATGTCGCGGTCGGAGCCTTGCGTTCCATCGGACTGCCTGCACGTTACGTGTCGGGCTACCTGCATCCGGGCGGCGGTGAACCGAACAAGACCGTCGACGGTGAGAGCCACTCCTGGATCGAGTGGTGGTGCGGCAGCTGGGTGGCGTACGACCCAACGCAGTGTCGGCGGATTACCGACGGCTACGTCCGAGTAGGTCACGGCCGCGACTACGGCGACGTCGCCCCGCTGCGCGGTACGTACTCGGGCGGCCACTCGCAGATGTTCGTCAGCGTGCAGATGACCGAGCTGGGCTGACAAAGTACCCGCCGGCCGGCGGCCCATGGTCGCTGGGCCTGCTGACCCGGTGCAGGCTGCTGGGTCACTGATGTTCCGGGCCGATATCTTGTCGGCATGAGCAACTACGGGCAGCAGCCGCCTTACGGACAAAACCAGCCCAATCCGTACGGGCAGCCGCAGCCCGGGCCATACGGCCAGCCTCAGCAGCAGCCATATGGGCAGCCGTCGGCTGGGCGCCAACCTCAGCAGCCATATCCACCTCAGCAGGGCCCGTACGGTCAGCAACCAGGCCAGCAGTACCCACCGCAGCAGCAGCCTTATGGCCAGCCCGGCCAAGGCCCGTACGGGCAGCAGCCGACGCAGTGGACTCCGCAACCTCCGGCCATGAAGCAGCCCGCTGTCGTGCCCCGTCCGCTCCCCGTCGTGACCATGGAGACGGTTCCCGGTCGCAAGATCTCCGAGATCGTTGGCGACGTGGTTGGGGTCGTAGCGCGCACGCGCGAACTCCGACCGGACCTGCGTGGCGGAAACCCGGTGGACGGATACGTCGTCATGCTGACCGACTCGCGTCAAGATGCGGTAGCTCGCATGGTAGAGATGGCCGTCGCCGCCGGGGCGGATGCGGTCGTCGGACTCAGGTTCGACTGCAGCGAGATCACCCAGTCGCTCAGCGAGGTTGCGGCATACGGCACCGCGGTCAGGCTGGTAGCGCAGCAGGAGAACGTGGCAGATGACAGCTCAGACCAGCAGTCTGCTGGCGGTACCGACCGCGGCCAGTTGTCCGACGACGAGACGATGCGAAACTGGCCGTCAAGCTCCTGGCCATCGAGCGAGCCGCGGCAGCAGTCTTCTGGCTCGGAGGATCAGCGGTAAGAATTGGCTCATGAGCGCTAGCGACAAACCGGGCCAAAAACAATCACCCGAGGACGACACCAAGCGCAAGTTCCGTGAGGCCCTGGCGGCCAAGCAGGGTCGTAAGGGCGAGGACCACATCGACAACGCTCCGCAGCAGGTGCATGCTCACGGTCCGGCGGAAACCAAGCGCGCCTTTCGGCGCAAGACGGGCTAGTGTGTCGCGCATTTCAGGTGCGACACGCTAGGCGTTTCTTTGAGCTTGAGGAATCGTGCCGTGAGCTTTAAAGAGTCTGTGCCCTGAGCTTTATTAGAGTCTGTGCCCTGAGCTTGTCGAAGGGCACCCGCAGGTTCATCGACCAGCTTTACGCGGATGCCCGTGGGATCTGTCTCGAAACTGACCTCGGATAGGTCGGTCACTATCGCGTCGGCATCGAGCGCTTCGCGTGGTGTTGTGGTGACAACGGCCAGCGTGAAGCAGCCGGCGGCTTGCGCCGCTTCCAGTCCCCTGGGGGCATCCTCGACTACGAGGCATCGTCGGGGATCGACGCCTAGCCGTTGCGCGGCCAAGAGGAACGGTTCGGGATGTGGTTTGCCGTGCACCACGTCATCGGCGGTCACCAAGACCGAGGGCGGCACCAGCTGCGCCGCGCCCATCCGCGCTTCGGCCAGTGGCACTGTGCACGATGTCGCAATCGCATTCTTCGCGTCCGCCAGGGATGCCAGCGCCTCCACCGCGCCTGGCAGCACCACAACGTCGTGGAGGTCGGCGAGTTCCAGTTCTGTGATGCGCCGCATGCCGTGCCCGTGCAGATCCTCCGGCACGACAGCACGTACGACCGATGCCGAGGGAGTGCCATGGTCCCTGGGCAGATCCACAACGGCTAGGCCAAACTCTCTCGCCCAGGTCGTCCACGCGCGCATCACTGCCGGAGTTGAGTCGATGAGTGTTCCGTCCAAGTCAAAGATGACAGCCTCGAAGACCTCGTCGGTCAGCCGTCCCAAACCCACCGCTATACTCCCTCTCTTCTGACTCGATCCCTCGAGTAGCAACATTGTGCGTAACTGCGTAGCGACGCCGGATAATCCTGCCGGCCGCGGCACGGCTGTCCAGCTTGAATAATTCCTTGCTGAGTGAGTGCTCACTCATTAAGCTGGGCGCATGACTCGCGCTGCGCCTTTGCCCGTTGATGAGCGTCGCGCTGCGCTGATAGCGGCCACCGAGCCGCTACTGGAGGAATTCGGTCGCGAGGTGAGTACGAGGCAGATCGCGGAGGCCGCGGGCATCGCAGAGGGGACTATTTTCCGAGCCTTTGCCACCAAGGAGGCCCTGATCGACGCAGTCATCGAGGATGCGTTCGACAGCCGGCGCACCTGCGACGAGCTTGCCCAGATTGATCCCAGCTTGGCGCTTGAGGAGCGGCTCGTCGCAGCTGTGACTATTCTTCAGGAGCGGTTGCGCAGAATCTTCGCTCTGTTCGGATCGCTGCGGCTGCGCAAAGATGCGTCCGATCACGACAGCTTCCGAGCGAAGCAGCAGGCCGATACCGAACTGATCAACGGTGCAATCGCCTCGCTGATCAAGCCTGACCAAGATCAGCTGCGGCTCGATGCGATGGAGGCGGCCAGCGCTTTGCGGACCATCACCTTTTCAATCACCCATACCATCCTTGGCGACCAGCGGCTCGCCCGACCGCGACAAATCGTTGATCTTGTTCTGTACGGCATCTGCCGGCACACGTCACCACACAGAGAACGGACATCATGCTGATCCGGCTGCTCCGCGCGTACCTGGCTCCCTATCAGCGGCCGATCGCGGGCCTGCTGTTGTTGTCGCTCGCGGGCACGATGGCTGCGTTGTTGCTGCCCAGCTTGAACGCGGCGATCATCGACGAGGGCGTCGCCAAGGGTGACACCGACTACATCTGGCGCACCGGTGGCATCATGCTCGCCGTGACGGTGGTGCAGGTCGGCTGCTCCATCTGGGCGACCTATCTGGGTGCCAAGACCGCGATGAGCTTCGGCCGTGACGTCCGCGGGGCGATCTTCGAGCGCGTGCTGTCCTTCTCCGCCCGAGAGCTCAATCACTTCGGGGCGCCGTCGCTGATTACGCGCAACACCAACGATGTTTACCAGGTGCAGACGCTGGTGCTGTTGAGCAGCACCATGTTCGTCGCAGCCCCAATCACGATGGTCGGCGGCATCATCATGGCGCTGCGTACCGACCCCGGCCTCTCCTGGCTGGTTGCCGTCGCGATGCCGGTGCTCGCGTTCTCGATCTTCCTGATCATCAGGAAGATGAGTCCACTGTTCCGGCTCATGCAGACCCGCATCGATGTTGTCAACCGCATTCTCCGTGAACAAATCACAGGCATTCGCGTGGTACGCGCGTTCGTCCGCGAACCGTACGAGACGGAACGGTTCGCACGGGCGAACCGCGATCTCACTGATACCACCACTTCGGTGGGACGGTACGTTGCTGCGATCTTTCCGATCGTGATGTTCATCCTGAACGTCTCCAGCGTCGCGGTGTTGTGGTTTGGAGCGCGACGCATCGATGCCGGCGATATGCAGATCGGAGCGCTGACGGCGTTCTTGACGTATCTGATCCAGATCTTGATGTCGGTCATGATGGCGACCTTCTTGCTGATCATCGCGCCGCGCGCGGCGGTCTGCGCGGAGCGGATCGAGGAGGTGCTGGGCACAGAGTCCTCGGTGTTGGCGCCTCTCCATCCGATCAAGGATTTGTCAGCCACTGGCCTCGTGGCGTTCCGTGACATTGAGTTCACCTATCCGGGCGCTGCGTCGCCCGTGCTGCGCAATATCACGTTTACCGCGGAGCCCGGGCAGACGACCGCAATCATCGGTTCGACCGGCGCCGGCAAGTCCACGCTCATCTCGCTGATCCCGCGGCTGTTCGACGCGACGGGCGGGTCCGTCACGGTGGACGGGGTCGAAGTGCGGGACTGCGATCCGGAGCTGCTCTGGAGCCGCATTGGGTTGGTGCCGCAGAAGGCTTTCCTCTTCACCGGTACGGTCGCCAGCAACCTGCGATACGGCAACCCGGACGCCACCGACGAGGAGCTTTGGCGGGCGCTGCGGGTGGCCCAGGCTGAGGATTTCGTACGCGAAATGGCAGGGCAACTCGACGCGCCCATCTCACAGGGCGGCACGAATGTCTCCGGTGGGCAGCGGCAGCGTCTGTCCATCGCGCGAGCACTGGTGAGGCGACCTGAGATCTACGTTTTCGACGACTCTTTCTCCGCGCTCGACGTTGCCACGGATGCGCGGCTTCGGGCCGCGCTTGAGCGGGAGACGGCCAACGCTGCGGTGATCATCGTCGGGCAGCGGGTGGCGACCATTGCCGATGCCGACAAGATCGTTGTGCTCGAGCATGGCGAAATAGTCGGCATCGGCACACACGAGGAGCTCCTCGAGCACTGTCCAACGTATGCCGAGATCGTCGACTCGCAGCTCAGCGCAGAGGAGGCGGCGGCGTGAGCACTGGTAACGGCCAGTCCGCCCCAGTAAGCGGCAACGGACAGTCTAGCCCCCAAGGCCGCCAAAGCGCCTGAGCGCCCAAAATACGGCCCAACTGCCGGCGGCGGCCGCATGTGGGGACAAGCCCGCCCGGTAGAGAAGTCACTGAACTTTCTCCCCTCGCTCAAGCGGCTGCTGGGACACTTGGCGCCCGAGCGGATGATCTTGAGCTTGGTGGTGCTGCTGGCGGTCGTCGGAGTCTTCATGAACGTGCTGGGACCCAGGATCCTGGGCATGGCCACGGATGTGATCTTCACAGGCGTTATCGGGAAGAACCTGCCGAGCGGAGCATCGAAGGAACAGGTGATCGCGGCCTTACGCGCTCAGGGCAACGACAAATATGCCGACATGCTCGAGCGGTTGAACGTCGTCCCGGGGTTGGGCATCGACTTCATGCTGCTGGGGCAGTTGCTGCTGCTGGCACTTGGCCTTTATCTGGTAGCGGCATTGTTCTTGTGGCTGCAGGGTTATCTTCTGAACGGCGCGGTGCAGCGCTCGATCTACCGGCTGCGCAGCCAGGTCGAGGAGAAGATCCACAGGCTGCCACTCAGCTACTTCGACAAGCAGAGCCGCGGCGAGCTCCTCAGCCGGGTGACCAATGACATCGACAACATCTCCCAATCACTGCAGCAAACGTTGAGCCAGGTGCTTACCTCGGTGCTGACCGTCATCGGTGTAACCGTGATGATGTTCGTCGTCTCGCCGGTGCTGGCGCTGATCGCGCTTGTGACGATCCCGGTGTCGATTCTCGTCGTAACGTTGATCGGCAGGCGATCACAGAAGCTCTTCGTCCAGCAGTGGAAGTCCACGGGCGAACTGAATGGCCACATCGAGGAGGCCTTTACGGGGCAGTCGTTGGTGAAGGTGTTCGGCCGGCAGAACGAGGTCGAGGCGGTGTTCGCCGAGCGCAATGGCACGTTGTACAAGGCAAGCTTCGGCGCTCAGTTCGTGTCCGGCCTCATCATGCCGACGATGTTCTTCATCGGGAACCTCAACTACGTGGCGATCGCCGTTGTCGGAGGCCTCCGGGTAGCAAGCGGCACCATGAACCTGGGCGACGTGCAAGCGTTCATCCAGTACACCCGGATGTTCACCCAACCGCTGACTCAGCTGGCCTCGTTGGCGAACCTGCTGCAGTCCGGTGTGGCCTCGGCCGAGCGGGTCTTCGAGGTGCTCGACGAAGAGGAGCAGGTGCCAGAGGAGGCAAGCTCGCTCAATCCGACCTGCGGTCGAGTGGCGTTCGAGCACATCTGGTTCTCCTACGATGCCGACACGCGCCAAGGGGGACGACCCCCTTGAACCCCCGGAAAAGACCAACAACGCCAAGGGGGACGACCCCCTTGAACCCCCGGAAAAGACCAAAAAACCGTTGATCTCCGATCTGTCGCTCGTGGCAGAGCCGGGGAGCACCGTCGCAATCGTCGGGCCGACCGGGGCAGGCAAGACCACATTGGTCAACCTGATCATGAGGTTCTACGAGCTGGACCGCGGCCGAATCACGCTTGACGGCGTAGACATTGCCACCGTGCCTCGCTCAGCCCTGCGATCCAACATCGGCATGGTGTTGCAGGACACTTGGCTCTTCCACGGCACCATCCGAGACAACATTGCCTACGGTCGGCCCACGGCCACCGAGGAGGAGATCCACGCGGCGGCCGAAGCGACCTACGTCGATCGCTTTGTGCACGCGTTGCCAGATGGCTATGACACCGTCCTCGATGAGGAAGCCAGCAACATCAGCGCCGGCGAGAAACAGCTGATCACCATCGCTCGCGCGTTCCTGGCCGACCCGGCGCTGCTGATCCTGGACGAGGCGACCAGCTCGGTCGATACCCGGACAGAGGTGCTGGTGCAACGCGCCATGGCGGCACTGCGGTCAGATCGCACTAGCTTCGTCATCGCCCACCGGCTCTCGACGATCCGAGATGCCGACGTGATCTTGGTGATGGAGGACGGACAGATCGTCGAGCAGGGCACGCACCACGAGCTGCTGGAGGCACGCGGTCACTACTTCGATCTCTACAACTCGCAGTTCGCCGCTGCCATCGAGGAGCTGGAGGACCTACGCCCCGCGGTCCCGGTCGGCGCCGGACCGCGAGGTGGCCCGAGGCCGTTCTGAGCGGACGTCTCACGCGTTCTTGGCGGTCAGCATCTCGATCGCCTCGAGCACGATGGCGATGACCTCCGCAGGACGCTCCTCGATCATGGTCCAGGTGAACCGCAGCACGCACCAGCCGTTCAGGACAAGGATGTTCTGTCGCCAGCGGTCGCTCTCAAATACCTCGGCGCCGGTGTGATACAAGCGTCCGTCGATCTCAATCGCGAGCTTGAGCTTGCGAAAGACAACGTCGACGTAGTACGTCGAATCAGCCAGGACAACCGGTCGGTTCGCGCGCCATCCGGTGATTCCGGCGTCCCGCAGCAGGCTGTGGAACAACCTTTCCGCCTTCGACCAGGGCTCGGCACGCGAATCCAGCAGCAATTGACGCTTCACTCGATTGCCCACGCGCGCCGCTGTCAGTTCCATTGCTCGATGGAGCTGCGCGAGAGTTGTGGCACGAGTTCGCAGCGCTTGATCGATGCCATCGCCACCGACGGTCGCGCAGAGATCCAGTGCCGTCAGGGCGGGTGACGTGCAGCGCAATCCGAACCGGTCTGCCACCAACTCGGGCGGAATCGTCCGCCGAGTGAAGCGGTAACCACGCTGTGGTGCCCTGTTGTGCCGGACGGCGCAGTCAACCACGTCAACGTGCAGATCCGGCCAGAACGACACGTGTGCCGCAATAGCGCCAACCAGCACCGCGTCAGGATCCCACCGCATGAGCGCACGGATCCGTGTACTGATCGAGCTGCAGGTCCCCGGCGCGGAATAGACACCAGGAAGCACAGAGCAGAGGCCGCCATTGCGGATGAGCCAGTCGATTGCACCTCTGAGTTTGGGGTGGTCGCGACGGACGATGACGCCGTCCGAGGCCAGAACTTGCTGAATGTCGTGCTGTAAAGCCCTCACACTTACTGAAGGCCTCAAAAAGGACCCCGATGTTAACGCTCCACAGCAGATTCCCTGAAAACCTCACTCCAGCGCAGCGTGACGTGCCGAAGCCAGGCGTGAGCTGGATGTGGACGCTCCCGCTGGAGTGAGCTTTTCAGGGTGGCGGCTGGAAGCACCGGAACGTGAGGTTGATGCGCGGCCCGACCGCGCGTGATGTCTTGGGAATTGCATGCGCGTAGTCGCTTTGCGACTCAGCTCGCATGACGAGGAGGTCGCCCTCGCCAAGATCCCAGCTCCACCGCTCGCGACTTGCCCGATGTCGTAGCACGAAGCGCCGCCGATCCCCAAGGCTGACCGACGCGATGGTCGGTCGTGGACCGAGCTCGGGCTCGTTGTCGCTGTGATAGCCCATTGAGTCTGCGCCATCTCGATAGAAATTGGCGAGGCAGGAATTGAACTCAACTCCGAGCTCACCTCGAAGCCGTTCGCGAAGTTCGGCTAGCACGTCAGGCCAGAGGGAAGGCTCGTTCACGATGCCGGAGTAGCGATAGGCGCCGTCTCCCATCCATGCGGTGAGTCGCGGGGTGGGCGTGGTGCGCCCGTAGAGCGTGACGGCGTGCTGCTCCCAAGCAATCTCTTTCTGAAGCTGTGTGAACAGCCGGTCAGCATCGTGCGCCCAAGCAGGGTAATAGTCGACACAGGGTGGCGCTGCCATCGTGATCAATATGCAAAGCCGGCCATGACGAGCCGATTGAGCCGCCGCTGCCGATGGAAGTAGAAAAGCTGGGCGAACAACCACGCCGGCGGGGTCAGCGTCCGGCGCAGGTGCATTGCGCCAACGTAACGTGACACCGATTGGACGGTCGCCAAAGGCCAAAGGCTGGCGCTGCCCTGGTAAGTCAACAATGCTCGGGCAGCGCCAGACAGTGTGAGTGATGCGTAAGCGGTGGGCATTGTCCGGGGACCTGCACGAGCGCAGGATGGTGAGGTGCATAGGCGCGACGAGCGAGATGTGGCGCGCGCGACGAGATGGTGGGCGCGGCTCGCTGGCGTTGTCGCCGGCCTGGTGGGCCTTGCCATTGCCGGGCTCGCAGCTTGGGTAGTGGCGCCGGTCGGCTCGCCCGTACCAGCCGTTGGCGAATTGATCATCAATGTCCTGCCCGGGTCCCTGGTCAACTTCGGTAAGGAAACCCTCGGCAAGGCCGACAAACCGGTGCTACTCGCCATCATCGTTGTCGCGGTCTTGATCATCTGCGGCCTCGCCGGACAGCTCGAGTTGCGGCGGCGTTTCGCCGGCGCCGCCATCTTCGGGATTGTTGCTGTGCTCGGGCTCGTCGGAGTCGCTGCCCAACCTGACGCGACCTTCACGGCGTACGTGCCAACCATCGTCGGGCTACTGCTTGGCTACATGATCTTGAGCACATTGATCAGCAAGCTGCAGCAGTGGCGCTCTCCGCAGGCTGCCGCCAAAGACGGCGCCGCTTCATCTGCGGCCAGGCGGAGCTTTCTGGCGTGGACGATCGTCATCGGGGCCGGGTCGGTGGTTGCCGCGATCACCGGTCAGGTGCTTGCCGGCGCATCCTCCGCTGTCAGCACGGCGCGCGAGAAGCTGAGGCTCCCCACTCCCACGAAAGCTCCGCCAGGGCCTCCGCCCGGAGCGGATCTGCACATTCCGGGCTTGACCCCGTACGTCACGGCGAACGAGGACTTCTATCGAATCGATACCGCGCTGCAGGTGCCGGTGATCGATCCTGGAGAGTGGAGCCTCAAGATCACCGGGATGGTGCAGAACCCGATTCAGATCAACTACGCCGAGCTCACCGCCAAGCCCCTCGTGGAGCACATGACCACGCTGACCTGCGTGTCCAACGAGGTCGGTGGAGACCTGGCCGGCAATGCGCTGTGGCTCGGCTATCCCATACGCGAGCTACTTGCCCAAGCGAAGCCTCTCGCCGGCGCCGACATGGTGCTGTCAAAGAGCGTGGACGGTTGGACTGCTAGTTCGCCGCTGGCGGCTCTTACAGACCCGAACCGGGAGGCCATACTCGCGATCGGCATGAACGGCGAGCCCTTGCCTCTCGAGCATGGGTTCCCGGTCCGCATGGTCGTCCCAGGCCTTTACGGCTACGTGTCCGCGACGAAGTGGGTGACCTCGTTGAGGGTCACCACGTTCGCCAAAGAGCAGGCCTACTGGACACCACTCGGCTGGTCTGCGCGCGGCCCGATCAAACTGGCGTCGAGGATCGACGTGCCGCGCAAGTCGACCGTCGATGCCGGGACGGTTGTCGTCGCCGGGGTCGCCTGGGCACAGCACACAGGCATATCGGCAGTCGAGGTGCAGGTCGACCAGAACGGCTGGCAGCCGGCCCAGCTCGCGGAGACCGTCGGTCCCGACACCTGGCGGCAATGGAAATACGAATGGGCCGCCGTCCCGGGCACGCACACGCTGACGGTTCGAGCCACCGACGCGAATGGAAAGGTCCAGACGGCCACGGCCGCGCCTCCCATGCCTGACGGCGCGACCGGGTACGACTCAATGCGGGTCAAGGTCCGGTGACAGCTGCGAGTGTCGGAATCGCGCGCTGTCGCACGGAGGAAGAGTGAGCGGAGATGTTCTTTCTCTGCGAGTGATGACGGTGGCGGCGGAATTCAAAACGCGATGCGCGAGCAGGTGTGAAATCAGTGCATTAGGTTTCGTGATGTGCGCATCGCGGTAGCCCGAGAGCAGGCTCTCGGGGAGGCGCGTGTCGCTATGGTCCCCGACCTGGTGGGCAAGCTCCGTGCTGCCGGTTACGACGTCGCCGTCCAGGCGGGCGCGGGCGGCGGCGCCCTCCTGCCGGATGCGGCGTACGAGACGGCGGGTGCGCTGGTTACCGAGCACCCGTTTGATGAGGCCGATGTGGTGCTGAGCGTGCAACCGCTCGACGCCTCGTGCCTGGCACCACTGCCATCGGGCGCTGCGACCATCTCGTTCTTTCCGTTCGCGGAGCGGCCCATCGACGTAGCGCTGCGTCGCGACCGGAAGTTCACCACCTTCGGCATGGAGTACGTGCCGCGCATCTCCCGCGCGCAATCGATGGATGCCCTGAGTTCCCAGGCTCTGGTGGCCGGCTACCGAGGGGCGATCGTTGCTGCCGACATGCTGGGCCAGTTCTTTCCGCTGAGCATGACAGCCGCCGGAACGGTCCCACCGGCTCAGGTCGTTGTGCTCGGAGCCGGAGTTGCCGGGCTCCAGGCCATCGCCACCTGCCGGCGTCTCGGGGCAGTGGTCAAGGGCTACGACGTACGCACGGCCGCCGCGGAAGAGATCCGATCGGTGGGTGCTCAGGCGATCGAGCTACCGCTGCCGACGCTCGAGGGAGCAGGGGGCTACGCCCGTGAAATGACCGAGGATCGCGCCCAACGGCAACGCGAGCTGCTTGCCAGCTACATTGCGGCAGCCGATGCGTTGATCACGACCGCCGCGGTGCCCGGGCGACGAGCCCCGCTGCTGGTAACGACCGAGATGATCCTGCAGATGGGGCCGGGTTCGGTTGTGGTCGACCTGGCAGCCGAAGCCGGCGGTAACGTCGAAGGCGTGGTGGCCGGCAAGGTGGTGCGGGTGGGATCGGTGCAGCTATGGGGCGGCGCGAACGTGCCCAGCCAGATGCCTGAGCCGGCCAGCCGGCTCTATGCCCAAAACCTGCTGAACGTGATCATGCTGATGACTCGTGGGGGGCGCTTTGCCCCGGATTTCGACGATGAGATCACATCTGCGATGTGTGTGACTCATGCTGGGCAGGTGTTTCGTGATGGAGGCTAGTTGAAGACCAGATTCTGCGTGCGACGACGAAGTAGGCGGCTTTCGAGCGCGATCCCAGCGAGCGGAGCGAGCAATTGAACACGGGATCGCGCGCCGCCGTGCTGAGGAGGAGGGAGCGGACACGCTTTTCGTTTGTGTGCGACGACGAAGTAGGCGGCTTTCGAGCGCGATCCCAGCGAGCGGAGCGAGCAATTGAACACTGATCCGCTCATCTGGCTGACGATCTTCGTGCTGGCGATCTTCGTCGGTATCGAGGTGATCTCCAAGGTGTCGTCCACCTTGCATACTCCGCTGATGTCAGGCGCTAACGCCATTCATGGCGTGATCTTGATCGGTGCAATCCTGGTGACCGGCGGTGCGCAATCGACACCAATTCTCATCCTGGGTCTGATCGCGGTGATCTTGGCATCGATCAACATGGTCGGCGGATTCGTCGTTACCGACCGGATGTTGATCATGTTCTCCCGGCCCAAGAAGGCGCTCGACAAGTCCGCTCGCCGGGAGCTCGACCAGTGACACCAGCCTGGGCCCAGGTGGGCTACCTGGTAGCCGCGGTCTGCTTCATCGTCGCACTCAAGGGCTTGTCCTCGCCCAAGACCGCGCGCCGCGGCAACCTGATCGGCGCGGCTGGCGCCTTGTTGGCGTGCGTGATCGTCTTCCTGGTCTCCGATATCCAGCACCTACTGCCGATCCTCGCGGCAATTGCGGCAGGCACGGCCATCGGAGTGCTCGGTGCATACCGCGTACAGATGACCCAGATGCCACAGTTGGTGGCCTTGTTCAACGGCGTCGGCGGCGGTGCGGCAGCCATTGTGGCGATCATCGAGCTGACCGAACTGGGCGGCGGCCCGGCGCCGGTGTTCGACCTGATCGCCACTGCATTCACCATCGTTGTCGGCTCCGTGAGCTTCGCCGGCTCTGTGGTCACCTTCCTGAAGCTGCAAGAACTGATGACGACGCGCCCGGTGGTGTTCCGCGGATACCCCATCCTGTATGGCCTCGGCTTGCTGGCCGCGCTCGCTTTCAGTGTTGGCCTCGTCCTCGCTCCGAGCATGCTGTTCGCGGTGCTGCTGGCCGTCACCGGCGCCGGGCTCGGTGTCCTTCTGGTGCTTCCTGTCGGCGGCGCCGACGTGCCCATCGTGATCTCGCTGCTCAACGCGTTCACGGGCCTGACCGTTGCCGCGAGTGGTTATCTCCTAGAGAACATTCTGCTGTTGATTGCCGGCACCTTGGTCGGATCTGCTGGCACCCTGCTCACCCGCTTGATGGCCAGTGCCATGGGCCGGTCGGTGTTCAATATCCTGTTCGGCGCCCTCAAAGGCGGATCAACACTGGGGGCGACCACGGTCAGTGATCGCCCGGTGAAGTCTGTTGGCCCTGCCGATGTCGCGATCCTCCTCGCGTACGCCCAGCGCGTGATCATCGTTCCCGGCTACGGACTCGCGGTGGCGCAGGCCCAGCACACGCTCCGCCAGCTGGTCGACCTGCTGGAGGAACGGGGGGTACAGGTCGACTACGCAATCCACCCGGTGGCCGGCCGCATGCCCGGCCACATGAACGTGCTGCTGGCCGAGGCCCAGGTGCCGTACGAGCAGCTCAAGGAAATGGACGAGATCGACCCTGAGTTCAAGCAGGCCGACGTCGCGCTCGTCGTTGGCGCCAACGACGTTGTCAATCCGGCGGCGGAGACGACTCCGGGAGCCCCGATCTATGGCATGCCGATCTTGCATGCCAACCAGGCGCGTCAGGTTGTCTTCATGAAGCGCTCGATGCGTCCGGGCTTCGCGGGGATCGAAAACGAGCTGCTCTACGAGCCGGCCACAACTCTGCTCTTTGGCGACGCCAAGGACACCATGAGCAAGTTGCTCGCCGAGCTCAAGGCCCTCACGGTCTAACCCCGTCGCGGCTCGGAAACCTACTTCTACCTAGGCTGCCGACACCGACCGAGGGCTTACCGCTCAAGGAATTCGCGGAAGGATGAGCCGCCGATCTTTGCGCCGGCATCCGGGAGATTCGTCCCAGCCTCGTACGCTCGCAAGGCACCACCGATAGCAGGAATGGTGATGAGCCGCGGCGGCGGCTTCCCTTCCGCGGCACGCAGCAATGTGGCCACTTCGGCCAGGCTGACACGTTCTGGGCCCGCTCGATCGGCGGCTCTGTCATAGCCGGACGGTGCCGGCCCGAGCGCGAGGGCGGCGAGTTCCGTGGCGATCCAGTGGTGATCACAAGGCTGGAATGACATGCCTCGGGGCACCCAGGCCAGCGGCCCGGTCGTCGCGGTGCGAGCAATTCGGGCGATCAACGTGTGGAACTGGGTGGCCCGCAGCACTGACACCGGCAGCTTGCTGCGTTCCAGCACCATCTCGGAGGCGTACTTCGCGCGATAGTAGCTAAGGGGACTACGATCACAGCCGACGATCGACGGGTAGATGACGTGTGGCGGTCTCGGCCGATCGACCAAGATCTTGATCATCCGACGAGTACCGTCCAGATTGACCGTTCGATGACGCAGCGAATGCACGGCAGCATGGACCACGCAGTCGACTCGCTGCAGCGCAGACTCGAGTCCGGCGCCTGTGGCAAGATCAACGCCCGTGCGCCGGCTGGCCGCTGTCACGGTCACGCCGTGCGCTTCAAGTCGGCGTACAACCTCGGCACCGAGCAGGCCCGTGCCACCGAGCACCACGATCCTCATCCGGTGAGAATAGTTGTCCGAGCCCTGCTCCTCATCGGTAAGGAGGTCCCATGGCTGTCGCCAGTCGCGGTGCGGCGCTGAGTGCATTTCAGGAACTGATCCATGACGATCCGGTCGAAGCGAGAGCGATCTTGCGCCGGCCCTACCTTCCCGAAGGCCTGGATCTGTCCCGCGATCCGGTAGGGATGGACCCTGCGACGCTGATCGGCGGCTATGGCAAGGAGGCGCGCTACACGCTGGGCGCCGCCGATCCTGCCACGATGCTCGCCATCGCAGGCCCGCCGGGGGATGTGCTGTCCGGCCGTCCATCGATCACGAGCGACACCGTCGCGGCGTACGCGAAAGCCAGCCTCGACCTCACCATGGAGGGTGGCACCACCTCAGGAGTGGTCTATCCATTGGCTGTGTGCGAACTGGCCACGAACTTTCGCTTCCGCAATGTCGGCGGCGCATCAGCCGGCGCCATTGCCGCCGCGCTGACCGCTGCGGCAGAGCTCGGCCGCAGCAGCGAGGTGCTGGCATCGGGCGGACTGAGCCGCCACGAGAGCAAACGAGAAGATCCCGCCTTGCAGACGAACGGCCTTCAGGTTCGCCAAGGTTTCACCGGCCTGGCCGACATCATCAGCTGGCTAGCCCAGACGCAGCCCGGTGATCAGGAGGCTGACGAATACCGCCTGGCTCAGCTCTTTCGGCCAGGCGCTGCTACCGCCGCCATCTTCCGCGTCGCAGTCGCAGTCATGCGTGGCCAGACCTGGCCACTGCCGCTGCTTGCGCTGTTCGCCTTTGGATGGATCCCGCGGTTGTTCACGCTCGCCCTGATCTTCGGTGCCGTGGTTCTCACCGGCTACCTGGAGTGGAAGTTCACCGGAGCGCCTCGCACGATTCCCGAGATCATCGGGTTGGGCTTAGTCGGTGTGCTGGCCTACATCGCTACGCTCGTCGGTCTGGCACTCATCCTGCAGGGAGTCAGGTCTGGACTCCGTAAGCCGCCGACGCAACAGGGTGCGGCGCCACGCCGACTGGAGCAGCTGCGCCTCTATACGAGTGCATACGCCACCCCACGCTCGACGACGATCCGGCAGCTCGTCATCGGTGCTGTCCTGATCATCCCGGTGATCGTCTTCGCGTTCGTTCGGCCGGCGCTCTACGCCAGTGCGGTCCTCGTCGGCCTGGCTGCGAGCATTGTCGTGGCCGTCGGCTTGCTGACCTCGATCTTGATCTACGTCAGCAAGTTCCGGTCACGGGCCTTCGGCTTCGTGCCAGGCACCACACCGCAACGGCAACGCAATCTGCTGGATGTCATGGCCGGCGTCCCGAAGCCGACTGTTGAGAAGTCCCTGGTGCCCTGGCTCAACGATTGCCTCAACGCCCTCGCCGGTCTGCCCGTTGATCAGGTGCTGCGTTTCGGACATCTGTGGGCGGGTCTGGACTACCACGAGCGGCGGTTGCAAAAGAGCTCTGATGACCTTGCTGAGTGGCAGCTGATGTCAACCGATCCCGACCGTCGGCTGGTCAATCTCGAGCTCATGACGACTGACCTCACGCGGCAACGTCCGTTCCGCTTTCCGTTGGACGCCACTGCGGATGACGATCCCGAGCAGTTGTGGGTCTGCATTGATCACCTGCGCGACGGTGAATCGCAGATGTTCCCCGAGCCGATCCTGCAGGCGCTGTCGGAGACTGATCATCGAGACGTGCAAGATCGGGACGGCGCCACGCTTCGGCTTCACAAGCTGCCCCAGCCGTGGGACCTTCCGGTGATCTTCGCGGTACGGATCAGCATGTCGCTGCCCGCTCTCTTCCAGGCCGTCCAGCTGTATCGGATCCGGAAACCTATGCCGATCCAGGACGACTTCGGCCGGATGATCATCGACCACGGTGAGCCGCTGACGCTGCTCAGCCCGCTCGACTCCGCTCAGTTGCTGTGGTTTTCCGACGGCGGCATTACGTCCAACTTTCCCGTGCATTTCTTCGATGACTCTCTGCCACGCTGGCCGACCGTATCGCTCAACCTCGGCCTTCATCCCGAAGACGCGCCGCACCAAGACATCTGGCTTCCGCAGGACTGGGACGACCTCACCATTCCGGTCAAGACACTCGGTGGCTCCGGCGTGGGATTCGGGCAGGCGATCTTCAATACCGCGATGTCGTGGCGGGACAGCCTGCAGTCCGCGCTGCCCGGCTACCGCAACCGGATCGCCCAGGTCCGGACGAGTCCCGGCGAGGGTGGCACCAACTTGTTCATGCCGCGGGAGATCATCGCCTCCATGGCCCTGCGCGGTGCCTTGGCCGGGGCGCGGCTGCGTACCCGGTTCGTGAACGCGGGCCAATGGGACCGGTTCCGGTGGCTTCGGCTACGCACTGCGATGAGCGACCTGGAGCAGCTGCGCGACAGCACGCACGCGCGCCGCGGGTTCTACGCGGACGCGCTCTCGGGCGAAGCCTGGCTCGACCACGAGGAGGCTGACTTTGGTGAGAAGCCTTCGAGGATGGCGATCTCCTGGTATCGGCCGTATCCCGGATTCTGGCCGAAGGCAGCTCGGCTCCTCAACACCTTCGCGGACAGCTATCGCCCGAACGAGGACGAGGAAGACGTGCTGACCTACGGAGTGCCGCACCCCCAACCCGTGATCCGCCAAGTTCCTCGCGAATAGCACGGCATTGGCGGTCCTGGCGAATACCTGCGCCTGGATCGATCGCGATGGACCGCTCAATGCTCGGGAACAAGACTTGCTGGCCCGGCCGTCGAGCAGGAGCGGAGCAGTCGCCGGCCGCCGCGATCGGCTCAGACGATGTCGCTAAGGTGCAAATCAACGCCCCGAACGGGCAGACCGTTCGCTACTTCGTGACACAGCTTGGAGGCTCGCATGTCCGAAACCCCGGCCGATCAGGTCAGTGACACTCCTGAAGGGCACATTCCTGAAGCGCACATTCCTGAAACGATGCGGGCCGTTATTTGCCACGGGCCCGAGAATTACCAGCTGGAAGAGGTCGCCGTTCCGAAGCCCGGGCCGGGTGAGGCTCTGATCCAGGTCGAGGCGACTGGCATCTGCGCCAGCGACCTGAAGTGCTACCACGGTGCCGCGAAATTCTGGGGAGACTCGACCCGTCCTGCCTGGGCGGAAACCGAGGTCATCCCAGGCCACGAGTTCGTCGGAAAAGTGGTTCAGCTGGATGACAAAGCCGCCGATCGTTGGGGAATCGCGCTTGGCGACCGTGTTGTCGCCGAGCAGATCGTGCCGTGCTGGAAATGTCGCTACTGCGTGAACGGCGAGTACTGGATGTGCGCCCCGCACGACATGTTCGGTTTCAAGCGTCGTACGCCGGGCGGCATGGCCGAGTACATGGTCTACAACAAGGACGCACTGGTCTACAAGATCTCACCCGACCTACCGCCGGCACACGCTGCATTCACCGAGCCGCTCTCCTGCGCGCTGCACGCCGTCGAGCGTGGAGAGATCAAGTTCGAGGACACTGTGGTCGTCGCGGGGTGCGGCCCTATTGGCCTTGGAATGATCGCCGGGGCCAAGTCCAAGAACCCCAAGACGGTGGTCGCTCTCGACATGGCACAAGACAAGCTCGACATCGCCAAGGAATGCGGCGCCGACGTGATCATCAACATCGGCCAGGAAGACGCCGTCGCGAAGGTCAAGGAGATGACCGACGGCTACGGGGCCGATGTCTATCTCGAGGGAACTGGACACCCGTCCGCCGTCCGCCAAGGCCTCAACATCCTTCGCAAGTTGGGCACGTATGTCGAGTACAGCGTATTCGGTAGCGACGTCACGGTGGATTGGTCGATCATCAGCGACGACAAGGAACTCGACGTACGCGGCGCCCACCTCGGCCCAGACTGCTGGCCGGCAGCTATCCGCATGCTCGAGTCAGGTCGGCTCCCCATTGAGCGGATCTGCACGCATCAATTGCCGCTTGCCGACTTTCAGAAAGGTTTGGACATGGTCGCCAGTGGTAAGGAATCGATCAAGGTCTCGTTGATCCCCTGATCGCCGGGTTGCCCGAAGAGCTGATCGAGCTGTCATGACATCGCCGAAGAGTCGCCCACTCTGGGTCGGTACCAGCTGGAAGATGAACAAGACGCTGGCTGAGGCCGACAGCTTCGTCGACGAGTTACTGACCTACCCAATCCCTAGCGACATCCAGCCATTCGTGCTGCCACCACACACGGCGTTGGCGCGTGTCCGGGATCGGATGGCAGCAGACTCTCCAGTGCTGCTCGGTGCGCAGAACGCACACTGGGCAGCCGGCGGGTCCTGGACTGGCGAGATCTCCATGAGGATGGCCAAGGACGCCGGCGCGGCCTTGATCGAAATCGGCCACTCGGACCGCCGTGAACACTTCGGTGAGACCGACCGCACAGTCGCCCTCAAGGTCGCAGCTGCTACTGCACATGGTCTCGTCCCGTTGATTTGCGTTGGCGAGCCATTGGGAGTTCGTGAGGCCGGCGGCGCGGAGGATTTCGTACGCCTCCAGCTAGAGATGGCTGTGTCCGAGATCGGGCCGGCCGAGATCCGGCAGGTAATTGTTGCGTACGAGCCGGTTTGGGCCATCGGCGAACGGGGCACACCTCCGAGTGTGGAGCAGATCGCACCAGTGATGGCACTGATCAGCGATGTCGTCAGCACGACAGGTGGCCCCGCCCGCGCAGTCCTGTATGGCGGTAGCGTCGACACGCAGAACGCAGGCGAGCTGCTCCACGTGCCGCATACCGATGGCTTGTTCGTCGGGCGTGCCGCCTGGGCGGCATCCGGCTTCATCGAACTACTCAAACTCTGCGCACGCCTCGGTCGCACGGATTCGCCTCGTCAAGCAGCTACAGCCCGACCTCGCCGGGGACCGCACCGGCAGCTCTTCCTTGAGGAGCACTGATGGTGGTGCCGGCAGCGCAAGGAAGTCCAGGTGCACCGCGTACCTGTCCTCGGAGTAATCGTGTCAGCGCAGACTCTTAGCAGGCCGACACACTCACTGGAGGCTCCATGACGCACATCTATGACGACCCCGCCGAGTTCAAGAACGGCGTGATCAAGGGCTTCGCCGCGGCGCATCCGCGGTATGTGCAGCGCGTCGAAGGTGCCTCTGGCTTCGTCCGCGCCGGCGGACCGCTGGAGGGCAAGGTCAGTCTGGTCATCGGTGGTGGCTCTGGCCACTTTCCTTCCTACAACGGTGTGGTGGGGACCGGGTTCGCCGACGGCGCGGTGCTCGGCGATATCTTCGCTTCGCCCTCGGCGGAGCAGGTCTACCGGATAGCCCGGGCCGCGGACGGAGGCGCCGGAGTGATCCTCGCGTTCGGCAACTATGCCGGTGACCGGCTGAACTTCGGTGTCGCGGCAGAGCGCCTCATCAACGAAGGCATCGACACCCGGATCGTCTACGTGACCGACGATGTGGCCTCTGCCAGTCGAGAAGAACAGCAGAAGCGCCGCGGTATTGCGGGCACGTTCACGGTGTACAAAGTGGCAGGTGCGGCGGCGGAGAACGGCGCCAACCTTGACGAGGTCGAGCGGGTGATGCGCGCTGCCAATGCCGCGACGTACTCGTTCGGGGTGGCTTTCCACGGCTGCACGCTTCCTGGTGCCGACGAGCCGCTGTTTACCGTGGCTGAGGGTGAGATGGACTTCGGGCTCGGTATACACGGGGAACCGGGTGTCAGCACTGCTCCCTGGATGTCGGCCAAGGAGCTAGCCGACAAACTCGTGGAGACGATCCTGACCGAGCGTCCGGAGACGGCCAGCGGTCGGGTCGCGGTGGTTCTGAACGGGCTCGGAGCCACCAAGTATGAGGAGCTCTACGTGTTGTACGGCCACGTCAGCGACCTGCTCACAGACGCCGGCCTGGAGCTGGTGTCGCCCGAGGTGGGCGAACTGGTCACCAGCCTCGATATGGCCGGTTGCTCACTCTCGGTCACCTGGCTTGACGAGGAGCTCGAAGGCTATTGGGTCGCCCCAGCGGACACGCCGGCTTTCCGGCGCGGCAATGCTGTTGCGAGCACGCGGTTCACCACTCGGCGTGCCGGTACCGGCCAGGTAGCGGAGGCGGTCACGGCGGAGGCCAGCGAGGAGTCGATCGCGGCAGCGGTAGTGGCGCGGAAAGCAGTCGATGCGATTTACGCAACGGTTGAGGAGAACAAGGACTATCTCGGCCGGATCGATGCGATCGCGGGCGATGGTGATCATGGAATCGGCATGTCACGGGGCTCGAAGGCGGCCGCTGAGGCGGCGAACGAGGCCCAAGGCGGCGTCGAGACCGTACTGGCGGCGGCGGGTCATGCGTTCGGTGACAAGGCCGGCGGCACCAGCGGCATCTTGTGGGGGCTGCTGTTGGAGGGAGTCGGGAAGGGACTCGGCAACAGCGAGCGGGTGACGGCCCAGCGTTTGGCTGATGCCGTTCAGAGCTCGGCCAAGAATTTGCAGGGTTTCAGCAAGGCCGAGCTGGGCGACAAGACAATGCTGGACGCCTTGTTCCCGTTCGTGGACACACTGGTTGGACAGGTCGATGCCGGAGCCTCGATTGCCGACGCATGGCGATCGGCGGCGGATGCCTGCCGGACCGCAGCTGAAGCCACCTCGTCGTTGGTTCCGAAGATCGGGCGGGCACGACCGCTGGCCGAACGCAGCGTTGGCACGCCAGATCCAGGTGCAATCTCGCTCGCGCTGATTGTTACCGCAATCGGCGACGTGTTCGGAGACGGGGAGGCGGCCGCTGGAGAAGAGGCCGGCGGCAGCAATGGATGCGGGGGCAATGGATAAGGAAGGACAAACCACATGAGCGATCGCATTCGGCTCTTGGTTGGAAGTGACAGTGCTGGTTTCGACTACAAGGACCACATATTCGCCGATATGCAGGCCGATGATCGCGTCGAGGTTGTCGATCTCGGTGTATACCAGGGCGATCTCGACGCGTCCTCGTACCCATCCGTGGCCATCGACGCAGGAGAGAAGATCAGGGCGGGCGAAGCCGACCGCGCGATCTTGGTCTGCGGTACCGGAATTGGGGTAGCGATTGCAGCCAACAAGGTGCCGGGCATCAGGGCGACGGTTGCCCACGACTCTTTCAGCGTCGAGCGCTCGGTCTTGTCCAATAACTGCCAGATTCTTACGCTTGGCCAGCGCGTGATCGGTCTACAGCTGGCTCGACGCCTGGCGAAGGAATGGCTCGACTACGTCTTCGACCCCACCAGTGCGTCCGGACCAAAGGTCGCCGAGATCAGCGAGTACGAGGACTCGATCACTGGCTGATCTCTTGCCGACTTGTCAGAATCTCAGCACCAAATATGGTGCTGAGATTCTGACAAGTCGGGGAGGCTCTGGCGTATACGGCAGAATCTCAGGGTGATCGAGTATCGAACGCCGACCGAGATCGACCAGATGAGGCCGGCTGGACGGTTTGTCGCCGAGGTGCTCACCGCGCTGACTGATCGGGCAGACGTCGGTGTGAACCTTCTCGAGCTCGACGAGCTCGCGCACAAGATGATCAGGGATCGCGGGGCAGAGTCCTGCTATATCGACTATCACCCGTCGTTCGGGGCGAGCCCGTTTGGCAAGGTGCTGTGTACCTCTGTCAACGATGCGGTGCTGCACGGGCTGCCCCACGACTATGCGCTCCGCGATGGGGATCTGGTGAGCCTCGATTTCGCGGCATCGGTCAATGGCTGGGTGGCGGACTCGGCGATCAGTCTGATCGTAGGATCTCCCAGTGAACAAGATCGGCAGCTCATCGCTACTGCCGAGGCGGCGCTTGCCGCCGGCATCGAGGCAGCGTTGCCAGGAAACAAGATCGGCGATATCTCATTCGCCATCGCGCGCATCGGGTCGCGGTCGGGTTACAAGATCAACACAGAGTTCGGCGGGCACGGTGTGGGACGTACGATGCACGGCGATCCGCATGTGCCCAACAATGGCCGGCGGGGCCGCGGGCTGCTGCTGCGGCCAGGGCTGGTGATCGCCATCGAGCCCTGGTTCCTCGCGGGCACTGACAAGATCTACACCGACGCCGACGGCTGGACACTGCGCAGCAGGGACGGGTCGCGAGGGGCACACGCCGAGCACACGGTGGCCGTCACGGGCAACGGCCCGCTGGTCTTGACTGCGCGCTAGTCGGATCCCCGATGAGGCCTCACGTGGCATCAGCCTGCGTTCGGCGCTGAGCTCGCTCCTGGACCAGTTCAAGCAAGCGCTGGTGACTCTCGGCCTGCGGACTCGTCGTCGAGGCGATGAGCGCGATGGCACTGGCCGGGATTTCTGGTGGCGGCTGCGTATCGAGTTCTCTGTGTTGGTCAGTCCCGAGGTAGCTGGTGATGTCGTCGGCGAGCTGCTCGAGCCGCGGGTCGTCAGGGCTCCATTCCATGGCTTGATCAAAGGCGAGGTAGAGCCGTTGGAACTCGACGTCGTCGAGACTCGCAGTTTTCTCCTTGGCCCAGAGGCGCACGTGTAGTGGCACCGCAGCGGCCAGGAGAATCCAGCCGTCTCGTTCACGTTGAATGGTCTGCTCAGTAACTCCGATGGCGCGCAGCCGGTCGAGCAAGTCGGCTATGTCGGCCGGCACGTAGAGCCGGTCTCCCGCAGCGAGATGAGCGATTTGATCACGGCGCCGTTGAAGTTGACGGATGTGATCATCGAGGCTCTGTTGGATTTCGGTGACCGCGGTCGCGAAGCTGTCCGAGTCAGCGTTGAGTAGGTCCTTCACCCTGGCGAGTGGAACTCCGGCTTCGGCCAGTGTCTTGATGCGCACAAGGTCGATCACGTCCTGGGCGTTGTAACGACGGTATCCGGAGGCGTCGCGCGGCGGCTCGGCGAGTAGCCCGCGTTGGTGGTAGTGCCGGATAGCGCGGATGGTGACGCCGACATAGTCGGCGAGTTGACCGATCGTGAGGGTCGGCGGACGGTCGTCGGGCTGCTTCGGCATAGGTGATTGCCTAGTGTGCCCGACGATGCCGGTATCGATTGCGAGCCCAGAAGTAGCCAACCACAGCGATGGTGAGGAACCACGCGATTGCGATCAGGGCCTGATGAGGTGGCACCGATTGGAAGAACAATCCGCGGAGCGTGTCGATCAATGGTGTGAACGGCTGGTACTGCGCGAACCAGCGGATCCCGCTCGGCATGGACTCGGGCCGGACAAAGACACCGCCGAGGATCGGCAGCAGCGCCACGGGAAGCACGATGTTGCTTGCCGATTCGGGATTTCTCGCCTGCAGACCTAGCGCGACGCTGATCCACGTAATCGCGAACGCCGCGACCGCGATCATGCCGATCACTGCGAGCCAGTCGAGCAGCCCGGCGATCGGCCTGAAGCCGACGAGAGCGCCGACGGCCGCGACCAGTAAGGCGCCAGCTGTGGTGACGAGAGTGCCGCCCACTACATGGCCAGTCAGCACCGATGACTGGGCGATTGCCATGGTCCGGAATCGATCAACGATGCCCTCAGTCATATCCATGTTCACCCCTACTGCAGTCGAGACCGATCCCGACGTAATCGCGAGCACGATGATGCCCGGCACCACATAGTTGGCGTAGTCGCGAGGTGATCCGCCGAATCCCGCAGCCATGGTTCCTCCGAACAGGAACACGAACATCAGCAGCAAAATGATCGGCACGAGCAGGGTCCCCAATGTCGCCCCTGGATAGCGGATGGCGTGTTTGAGGTTGCGACGCAGCATCGTGCCGGAGTCACGGACGGCGAGGGCAAGGGCGCTCATCGTGCCGCCTCCATGGTCAGTGACTGTCCTCGTTGCCGTGGCGGTGGCCGCATCGTGTCCGGTAAGGGCGAGGAAGACATCATCG
This sequence comes from uncultured Actinomycetota bacterium, assembly GCA_963808905.1. Lineage (GTDB taxonomy): Bacteria > Actinomycetota > Actinomycetes > Propionibacteriales > Propionibacteriaceae > Microlunatus. The sequence goes on along the minus strand of CAWEHO010000016.1, from coordinate 148,791 downwards.
AGGTCCGCTGTGTGTACGGTCACGGACGCGACGTCCAGCCCTGCGGCGGAAACCCGATCGAGCACGGACCGCAGGGAATCCAGATCACCAGAGCTGGGCACCGTAAGTGTGCGTTGGTCCTCGTCGACCGTGGTGGCCGCGAGAGTGTGAGCGGCCGCCGAGAGCTGCGTCGTGTCAGCCAGGACAACGCGGATGTGGCTGCCTGGAATGCGGGCCTTGAGTTGCGCCGGCGTTCCCTCGGCCACGATCTGACCCCGGTCGAGCACGGCGATCTGGCTGGCCAGGTGGTCGGCCTCCTCGAGGTACTGCGTGGTGAGGAACACCGTCACGCCACCGGATACCAGTTCGCGGATGATCTGCCAGACCGTACGCCGGCTGCGAGGGTCCAGCCCGGTGGTCGGCTCGTCGAGGAAAAGGACCTGAGGGTCGCCGATCAGGCCCATCGCCAGATCCAGGCGCCGCCGCATACCGCCGGAGTATGTGGCGGCTAGCTTGCGCGCAACATCGGTCAAGCCGAACTGCTCCAGCAGGTCGCGTGTCCGGTTTCGACGATTCTGTGGAGCCAGATGGTGGAGATCTGCCATCAGCAGCAGGTTTTCCTCCCCGGTGAGCAGATTGTCCACGGCGGAGAACTGCCCGGTAACGCCGATTGCCGCCCGTACGGCATGTGGCTCTCGAAAAAGATCATGTCCCGCCACCACGATCTCACCGGCATCGGCGGGAATCAGCGTGGTCAAGATGTTCACGGTGGTTGTCTTGCCGGCCCCGTTGGGGCCTAGCAGGGCGAAGACACTACCGGCGGGGATGTCGAGGCTTACGCCGTCGAGTACGACGTGGTCATAGGACTTGCGCAACCCCGAAACGGCGATTGCGCTCTGTGTTTTGGTGCTCATAAATGCATGGTGCAAGGCTGACGTAGCGTCAAGGTCAAGAGACCCCTCCAAAACGGCGGGGCCATGCGTTTTGGGCGGGTTGATGATCGGCGTGCCCCGTCATCAGCTGTAGACGATGACCTTGTCGCCGATCTGAGCCTGCTCGTAGAGCGACTGAATGCCTGACCGGTCGCGTACGTTGACGCAGCCGTAGGAGGCACCGCGGTAGCCGCGTGCGGCGAAGTCGGCTGAGTAGTGGACCGCCTGGCCACCGCTGAAGAACATGGCATACGGCATCGGTGTGTGATAGAGCGACGAGACCTGGTGCCGGGACTTCCTGGTGACCATGAATGAGCCCTCTCGGGTCGGCGCCTCCATTGATCCGAAGCGAACATCCATCCGCAGCTTGGGCGTGCTGTCGACGACCCACACCAACTTCCGGGTGCGCTTGCTAATGCATATGGCTCGGCCGGTCATGCAACGGCGGTCGAGTCCGGCCCGCTTCTGAATGCTGGGGTCGAGTTCCGCGGTGCCGGGCGAGCGAGTCGCGGCTCGCAGCCGGTCGAGCGTGCGCTGATCGACCTCGCCCGTTGCTGGGATCTTGCGCTTCGCCTGGAACCCCTTCACGCTCTTTGTTGTCAGGCTTCCGTACGTTCCACTGACCCGGCCCTCGAACCAGCCGATCTGCTTCAGTCGCGCCTGCAGATCACGAACCTCTTGGCCCGACGAGCCGCGTTTCATGATCGCTGGACCGGCGCTCAGCCGAGGTTGATTTCCATGCTCCAGCAGGGATTTGAATTCAGGGATCTGCGATTTCTTCGCTGGCTTGCGATGCGTGCTCGGGTTCGACCCCTGCTGATCATCGGTGGGCGACAGGCCAGCGGTCGTCAATGGCTCGCACCCGCTGGCCACGAACGCGGCGAGAGCAATGGCGACAATCATCGCCGCCGTTCGCGCCCCCGCCGTGCCCATGGTTTCTCCTTCGACAGCGTTGACGATGATCGGCCCGAACGCGAACCTACCCGCGTCCCACTGATACCACCAGTCTCAGCAGTCCCAACCGTAACGCAAAGACGCTCGTCCCATCACCCCGGTTTCAGGCACTGGATGCACAGCGTTGTTGCATGAGGCTGCGGTACGGCCCCTGCTGGCAGTTGTGTGGAATTCGGCGATCCGAGGGAGGTCAGCAACTACCGAGGGAGGTCAGCAACTACCGCCGGGCGAATGAGAAACGCTTGGGGTAGCCGTCAGCGGTGTGACCTGGCGGCCTGCTGAACCCTACGGATGCCCTCTTTGATCTTGCGCTGGTTCTCGGGCTTGGACAGTTCGCGCTGAGCGAGCTCAGCCAGCTTGATCACGACAGCGGTCTTGACAATGCCCTTGATGAGGCTCATGAATTCTCCAAAATGACATGGGACAGTGCCATCGACGATAGCTACGATGTCCAACACCGGTGATCGCGCCGACGGTCCTCAGCGGGCGCCGCCAATGTCTGAGATGGACACCGGAAGTCGTGCAATGTCGTCAACGGGACTGGGCAGCAGTCGTTGGTGGCGCAGGCATCAGCGCGCAATGTGCGACACGTCGAGCGTTGTCTAACGAAATCTAAGGTTCGCGCTATACGCGTTGATACTGTCCGAGACGTGGACCCGGTGCGGAATCCGTACGCGCCTGGAGCGGGCCAGCGCCCGCCAGAACTTGCCGGGCGTGACGCAGAGCTTCGCGCGTTCGATGTCGCCTTGGAGCGGGTAGAGCGGGGCCGGCCGGAACGCAGCCTGGTGCTGACCGGGCTGCGCGGCGTAGGTAAGACGGTCCTGCTCAATGCGCTTCGGTCGAAAGCATTGGATCGGGGATGGGGTACCGGAAAGGTGGAGGCTCGTCCTGACACGAGCCTCCGCCGGCCGCTGACCGGGGCATTGCACGCAGCCGTACGCGAGCTGTCCGTGCGGCATCGCGCCCCGGATCGGGTCAGAGAGGTGCTGGCCACGCTCAAGGCGTTCGGGCTGCGTAGCAATCCGCGCGGCGGCAAGCTGATCGAGCGCTGGACACCTGCCATCGACGGGCCGCCGTCCACCGGACGGGCCGACTCCGGGGACATGGAGATTGATCTACTGGAACTGCTAACGGACGTGGCCAGCTTGGCCGCAGACGTTGGCGTTGGTGTGGCGATCTTCATCGACGAGATGCAGGATCTGACGCCTCAGGACGTATCGGCACTGTGCGCGAGCTGCCATGAGCTGTCCCAGACAGGCGCGCCGCTCATGGTGGTCGGCGCCGGGCTTCCCCACCTGCCAAGCGTGTTGTCGGCATCGAAGTCGTACTCGGAGCGATTGTTTCGATACGTCCGGATTGATCGCTTGGATTCCGCGGGCGTGGAGCGGGCCCTGCTGGCGCCGGCCGAACGTGAGGGTGCCACCTGGTCCACCAGCGCGCTCGCTGCCATGGGCGCGACATCCGGCGGCTATCCCTACTTCGTGCAGGCGTACGGGAAAGCAGCCTGGGACCATGCCCCCGACTCGCCCATCACCGCGGCCGATGTTGCCGTGGCGGCGCCCGAGGCGGAGGCTGAGCTCGCCGTAGGATTCTTCGGCTCGCGGTATGAGCGCGCTACACCAGCCGAGCGGGACTACTTGCGTGCGATGGCAGGCCTGACTTCCGAGAACGCCCCGGATGCTGCGGTCTCCACCACTGACGTAGCGGATGTTCTCGGCCGCAAGCCGTCCTCGCTCTCGCCCGCCCGGGATGCCCTGCTCAAGAAGGGCCTCGTGTACTCCGCCGAGCGCGGCACCCTGGCTTTTACGGTGCCGCACTTTGCCCGTTGGCTGCGGACCCACCCACCTGCCTGACTGGGAAGCGCTCCCTTAGCGCTCGATGGACGGCGTCGGGTTGCGGATCGGCCAGGGTGATCGACTCCTCCACCATTCGAAGGGCTTCCGCTGTGCCGGCGCCGAGCACAGGCGCGGTCGGCGTAAGTCCTCAGCAAGTCGGCAGCGAGGATCAGCTCGATCGCCAGCAAATCCTCGAGCAGACCAAGCACCGTGTCGGTCTTGCGGACACTCAGCGGTGCCGAGGTGCCGTGGTCCTCGACGCCGAGGTCCAACGTCGGAGTGTCCAGAGTGGCAGGCATAGCGAGTTGTTTGAGCTCCGGAGAACACCGCTGCGGCCGGATATCGCAATTGCAGCCCATACAGCGGGGATGTCGGCGGGCCGGTCATTTGTCGCATGCATCCATCCCAGAGATGGGAGAGTCCGGCGCTCGCTGAGCTGCCCAACCTGAGCCAGCGCAATCCGTAACGCGTCGCAGGCGATGGCGAGGACCATCGGGTGGAAGTTGCCATTGCTGATCATGGCCTGGTCCGGCACGGAGACCAGCGGGTTGTCGTCGGCGGATTCAGCTCGACCGTGACGGCGTCACGAGTGGCCGCGACGTACTCGCGCAGCGCCCCATGGACCTGCGGTACAACTCGGAACGAGAGGGCGTCTTGTACGGATGCGCATGCTCCGGGCTCGAAGAGACCGCTGCCCTACATCAGCTCCCGGATGTGATCGGCTGCCGCTGCCTGCCCAAGGATTCCTTTGGCTCGTGCCACGGCAGGATGCAGGATCGACGGGTTGGCGGCGGTTGCCTCCATAGAGAGCGCCGCAGCGACATCTGCCGCCGCAGCTTCGGCCGCTTGTTCAGCTCGAGCAACAACCAGCGCCGCGTGGCCGATGGAAACTCCGTTGGCTGAAACGAGCGCCAGCCCATCCTTGCCGCTCAGTACGAGCGGTGTGATTCCGGCCCGCCGCAGCGCCTCACCACCGGGAAGCACCTCACCTTGATACTCCGCCCGGCCCTTCCCGATCGCGACCTGGGCCATCCCGCCATAGGCGCGAGGTCAGATGCCCCGACGGACCCGATCTCGGGTACGACCGGATGGACGTCTGAATTGAGCATCGCTACCAGCACATCCGCGACCGCTGGAGAGGCGCCGGAGCCGCCGCGGGCGATCCCATTGAGCCGCACGGCCAGCGCGGCACGGACTTGAGGGGTGGGCAGCGGCCCGCCCGACCCCGCCGCTGTGCGACATGACAACAAACAGCTGCTCGCCGCGGATCTCCTCCTCGCTCAGGCGAGTGTCCTTGCCGTGGCCGACCTGTGTCGTCATGCCGTAGACGGCCTCGTTGCTCGCCAATGCGCGCTTCTACGACAGCCCGGCTGGCCTCGATGTTCGCCCGTACGCCGTCCGCCAGCTTTGACCCGCGCACCGGCGACGATGGCGAGCAGCTCCTCGAGTCTGAGCGGTTCGTTTGTGATCGTGACGGTACTCATGGGACGTCCCTTGATCAGAGATACTGAATGCCCAGAAATCTATGTCTCTCGAGGGGTCGGCCGTGCATGAAGCGGAGCTAATCGCACGTGATCGCTGGGCCCGAGACCACCTTCTTGCGTTCCAGCGGGAACATGTCCGTGCTCTGATCACGCATGCGATCGCGCATTCGCCCTACTACCGAGAGACGCTGGGTCCAGATGCCGCGGAACGGCCGCTCGCGGAGCTGCCCACGCTGCCGAAGGCCACGATGATGGCCGAATTCGATCGGGTGGTCACCGATCCGCGGCTGCACTTGGACGACCTTCGGGCTCACCTCGCCGGTACCGATCCCTCGCAGTCATTCCGCGGTGCCTTTCGCGTGGCGACGACCTCGGGCACAACCGGTCGCCGCGCGATCATCGCGTTCACTCACCACGAGGCCGCTGCATGGCGAGCGGTGTCCGGGCGACCCATGATGCGTCTGAGAATCGGATCAGCAGTACGGCTTGCAGGCCTCGGCAGTCCTAGTCCGGTACACGTGACCAGGCAAGTGATGGTCCCGCCTGGTGTGCTTGCTCCTTCCATCTCGGCCGCGACCCCGATCTCCGAGCTCGTTACCGCGCTCAATGCCCAACAACCTGAGGTGCTTGTTGGTGCCGTGGGCGTCTGGAGGGCGCTCGCCGACGAGCAGCTGGCAGGGCGTTTGCATATCGCGCCACGGGCAGCGTTGTTCAGCAGCGAGTCGCTCACAGCCGATGTCCGGCGACTGGTCCGGGACGCGTGGGGAATCGAGCCGATGAGCGGCTACGCCGCAACCGAAGCGCCGATGCTGGCCACCAGCAGCCCCGAGCACCCCGAGCTCGAGATCGCCGAGGACGCCGCGGTGATCGAGATCGTGGACGAGGACAACCAGGTTGTTCCACCTGGACAGCCCGGCGCCAAGGTCCTGCTGACCAATTTGATCAACTACGCCCAGCCGCTCATCCGCTATGAACTGACCGACTCCGTGATCGAATCCCCGCTCCCGAATCCGGCCGGTCGACCATGGCGCTGTCTGCTGTCGGTGGATGGGCGCACCGCAGACATCCTGTACCTCCACGATCAGGATGGCGCTACGGTCCCGGTCCACCCTTCAGTGCTGGGTTCGGCGGTCGCGCCGATTGTGGAGGTCGGGGAGTACGCCTTCGTATACGACGCGCAAGGACTGCATGCGCAGGTTGTCTTGGCGCCTGGAGCAGCCGCCGACGTTCCCGAACGGCTGCGGCGGGCCTTGATCACCGCTGTTGCGTCGACGGGCGCTGTCTCGCCTGCGATCGACGTGCAACCTGTGGTCGCCTTGCAACGTGAGCCAGGCGGGAAACTGCGCCTGGTCCGATCGGCATGATCAAGAGCACTGATGATCGACTACGAGAATCATCGGCCTGAGCCGCTACGTCGTCTGACTCACAAGGCCGCCGCGATGATCCCGATCTCGTGGATCCGGCCACGCGCATTGGTCGGCATCGACCGCGGAGTCTTCCGGCTGAGCCGCGGGCGCACCACCTTCTCTGCTTTGATGTCAGGCCTCCCGATCGTCATGTTGACGACCACTGGCGCGCGTACCGGCCAGCCGCGTAGCCTCCCCGTACTCGCCCTGCCGGACGGTGATCGACTGATCGTGATCGCTTCCAACTACGGCCGGTCATCGAACCCTGGGTGGTACTACAACATTCGCGCAAAGCCGCACGTCAAGATCACCTGGAGAGGCTCCTCAGTCGAGATGCATGCTCGCGAGCTCAGCGGCGACGAGCGGCAGCGATACCTCGACCGCGGACTCCAGGCTTATCCGTGGTGGAAGCAATACCACCGCCTCTCCGCGCCCCGGCAGCTGCCGGTGATCATGCTCGAGCCGGGCTCCAGATCAGCTCGATGAACTTTGCTCAACGACCCTCTTGAGGCCGTCGAGCATCACCTGCCAGTTCGCCCCGGAATGCTCGGCTTCTTCTGCACTGCTGCTGTTGTCCTGAGCCAGCCGTACCGACGTTCCGCCGTCGCTCTGCTGCAGCTCGTAGCTCACCCGGTGGTAGTTCTCGGGTCGATCCTCCTGGCCAGTGAGCGGGCTGAAGTGAGTAACCTCCAGTCGCCGACCAGGCTCGACAGTGATGATCTCTCCCTTGTCCTCGTACGCCCTGCCTTCGAACTCTCCCTTCCAGGTGATCGGGCTGCCCGGCTTCCAATCGGTCGTCACCTCTGAGCCGAACATGTACTTCTTGATGAGCTCTGGATCGGTCAGTGCCTCCCACACTTTCTCGGGCGGAGCATCGATCTCACACTGAGCAGTTGCAATATGTCCTGACATAGCCGGTCCTCCTCAATGCATCAGAAGCAGGTCTCCAAGAGCGGCTGCTTAAATGTGCCATACCCGTCCGCGGTCTCGGCAACACTGCGTCGACTAAGGCGCTGCAGAAGATCGCGGTACTTCGTTCGAGGCCCTCAGGTGTTGGAGATGTCTCGTGCATCCGGCGCGATGAGGTCAGTTGGAGTCAGCCTGAGGCGAGCCTGTCGACGAAGTTGGCGATCTCATCAAGCATTCTGGGATCCGCCTCGAGCTGCGGCAGGTGGGCAACACCGTCGAGCCAGACAAGTCGCGCATTGGGGATCATGTCAGCCGCGGGTTCGTTGATCGCCACGATGTCCTCGGCGTCGAGCCGCCCGACCATGATCAAAGTCGGTACCGTGATCTCACCAAGACGTGGCCAGGCCGGTGCGATCGCGGCCATCGAGCCGGGATTCTCGGCCCGCAGCGCATGGGCGTTCATCTCCAGGAAGAGCTCGCGCGCGGGCCCAGTGACGCGCCCTTCACTGGCCGCGGGGCCGTCGAGCCACATCCACGCCTCCAGTCGGTTGACCTCGTCGAGATCACGAGCCGCCTCTGCGGCTTCGATCTTGGCATTGATCTCGGCCGTCGGGCCGTGGAGAAGGTCTGGGTACGGCGCACCGCGTATGGCCGCGCCGATCAGCACCAGCCCAGCCACGCGGTGGGGATAAGCCAGAGTGAGATCGACAGCATCCCGGCCTCCGATGGAGGATGCGATCACCACAGCTTTCTCGATCTCCGCCGCGTCGAGGACTGCCACGGCGTCGGTGACCGGAGACCAATTCTCCTCAATCTCATACGTTGTCTCTCCGTAGCCGCGCATGTCGTATGCAACGCATCGGTGCCGCAGAGCCAGCCGGTCAACGACATGGTGCCAGCTCCGTCGATCCGTGACTCCGGCGTGGATCAGCAAGACCTGGACGCCGTCGGCGGCGCTGGTGATGTCGTACGCCAGCTGGGCTCGTCCCGAGGCCGCAAACAACCGCTGCGAGGCCATCAAGCCGGACGATTCGTGGGGCGGTAGATCAGGAGTTGTACGTCCGGTCCGGCCTTCCGTGTCTCGATCAGCGCTAGATCGACCGGGGTGCTGCCCTCCTGGAACAACTTCTTGCCCTGGCCGAGGACCACCGGGTAAACCATCAGCCGGTACTCGTCTACCAGATCGTGCTCACGCAGTGATTCGATCAGCATGAGCACTCCCGGGAACGAGAATGTCGCCGTCGTACTGCTCTTTGAGGCTCGCCACGGTGGTAGGAAGGTCGCCGCCAGCGACGATGCTGTTCTTCCACTCAGGGTTCGTCAGCGTCGTCGACACCACCACCTTGGGCATCGTGTTCATCTTGGCTCCGAAATCGCCCGCGACTTCCTCCATCGCCGGCCAGGCCTGTGCGAACTCTTCGTAGGTCACCCGGCCCATCAGCTGCACATCACTGGCCATCAGCTCCTCGTACTTGAACTGCTGACCCTCCTCGGCCGGAAATCGAAAGCTCCAGCCACCGAACGGAGTGCCCTCGGCACCACCCGGGTCCTCGATGACGCCGTCGAGGGTGATGAACTCGCTGACAACAACCTTGCCCATTACCGATCTCCGTCCCTGGTCATGGTGAGCACGTGATCGAAACCCTAGGCCAGCGGGCACATAGCGTTCCCTCGGGAACACGCAGCGAACGTTGTCGCCCCTTCATAGGCGCGAAGAGCCGGCCGGTTCGCAACTCGGGTCCTGACGATCTCACGTGGCACTTCTGGATCCGCATGTTCAGCCGCGCGTCTCTGCCGCCAGCCGGATACCCAACCCGACCAGCACGGTGCCGGTAACGGCTTCGAGTGTGCGCCGCACCCGGGATCTCTGGATGAAGGATCCGACCCGGTGCACGACCAAGGCATAGATCGAAAGCCAGCCGAAGGTCATCAGGCAGAACACCAGCCCGAATGGGGCAAATGCGGCAAAGCCGGCCGAGGTGGGCGAGGCGAACTGAGGGAGCAGGCTGAGGAAGAAGACAGCCATCTTGGGGTTGGCGAGATTGCTGATCAACCCTTGGCGCATTGCGTTCCATGGGGACATCTGGTGCGGTCTCGACTGCTGCTCCTCATGAGCGGGATGGCCGCGAACCGCAGCCAGGATCGACTGCGCTCCGAGAAACACCAGGTACGCCGCTCCGATGATCTTGAGCGCGGTAAACGCCGGCTGAGACGCCTGTAGGAGGCCAGCCAGCCCGACGCTTGCGGCAATGGTCCATATCAGCTGCCCCGCCGCGATTCCGCCGGCGGTGAGCAGACCGCCGCGTCGTCCGCCGATGATCGAGTTGCGGATGGTGAGGGCAGTGTCCGGCCCGGGAGTGCAGATCACGAGTGCGCACACCCCGAGAAATCCCAGCATTTCAGCCATCGGAGGAGCACCTCTGACCTGTCGTTGTGATCATTTGCTCCTCATGCGTGTCCACCGGCGCTGACAGTCCCGATCGTGAGCCGCGGCTCGCCCTCGAGGATCTCCCCAATCCGCTCGACCTGACTCTGCAATTTCAGATGCTGATCAGCGGCGAGCCGGCCGAGTGGCTCAACAGTCACCTCGATCTTCCGGCCCGAGCGACGCTGGTGCCACACCCCGGCAACCGCGCCGTCAATGAGCAGGACCGGATAATTGCCCGCTTGGCCGGATGGCGCCAAGGCGCGCGCGGACGCTTTGCCGGGAAATAGCCGGTCTCGCGGATGGCTGCCGACGACGTACGCATCGAAATAGGGAAGCAGCACGATGGTCCCCATTGCGTCCTCGGCGGGTGGCAACTGCGTGTCTCCGCGAACCACCCAGGCGGCGGTACCGTCGAAGTCCACCTCGATCAACTCCTGCCTGTGCCGCTCGAACTGATCGCTGGCCCAGACCGGCGGCGCACCAATCCATTGCGCGAACTGCTTCGGCGTCGCTGGCCCGTACGCATACAGATAGCGTGTGATCACCTCAGCAATGGATTCCTCTTCCGGAGCCGGCTGGAGCCCCTGGAACCAGCGCCGCGGATTGGTATAGGTCACACGACGTCCCCGGTTGCGGCCGAAGCACAGCACGCCGCGGTGGCCGGCCATGCCGACCGCTTGCCGCCATCGGGGCCATAACTCTTGAAAGGCCGGCATGACCCGCTCACCGGCCCATGTCCCGACCCGCTGCACAACGGCCTGGTCGAGCTCGTCGATGATCAGCTCGGCATCCTCGAGCGCGTCGCCAATGGCAGCAACGATCTGCTCCATCTGTTCGCGCGTCAGCCGTACCCCGTCCGGAAACGGGGAGTGAGCCGGTACAGCGGAGAGCGCTGCGGTCCACATCGGAAGATCATCGACGGCCAGCAGGTGCACGGTGCCGCGGGGACCGTAGGTCTTGATCAATCTGTGCTCATCCCACAATGCGCGGCCAACGGTTGCACGGGTAGCTCCCTGAATGCGCAACGCGATGGACAGCTCGGCAGCAGACAGCACCTGTGCGTGAGCACCACAGATCACGGCAGCGGTTTCCGCAGGATCGGCTCCTGGCGGCGCCGGCGGTAGCAGCGCATGCCGCTGCAAACGTCGGGCGTTGGCGGTCGACCAAGAAACCTGCAGCGTCATCGGGGTGCCACGGCCTCGTTTCGCTGTCGAGATGCATCAAAATTGCGCCACCGCTCACCGGACATTGCACAGATCGAGCGATGAAGCGATTCGTGCAAGATTAGGTGCTGGCGCCCACAACTCGTGGCAGATGAGGGAGTGGTCCGTGTCGACTAGTCAGCCGAAGCCGTCCGAGCCGCGCTGGCGAACCCGGACCGTGTGGGCACGCGACCGGTCCGCACCGCTGCGCGCGTTCCTAGTCACCGAGTCGGGCAGCGCTGTGCTGCTCGTCGCTGGGATCGCCATCGCGTTGGTGTGGGCGAACGTACACAACGTGTCATACGAGGCGTTCTGGGGCACCTCCTTCTCCATCCAGCTCGGCGGGGCCGGGATCTCCCTGGACCTGCGCGAGTGGGTAAACCGCGGGCTCATGACGTTCTTCTTCCTCGTCGTCGGGCTCGAAGCACGCCGCGAGTTCGACCTCGGCGACTTGCGCGAGCGACGGCGTTTCGTGCTCCCCTTCGCAGCCGGCCTCGCGGGGATGGCTGTACCAGTCGGCATTTACTTGGCGATCAACGCCGGCCGCTTGAGCGCGCACGGCTGGGGCGTCGCCATGTCCACAGACACGGCGCTAGCGCTGGGCCTGCTGGCCCTGTTGGGTCGCGACATCCCCGACCGCATGCGAGTATTCGTGCTCACCGTCTTCGTCGTGGACGACCTGGTCGCGCTCGCGGTGATTGCGATTGTGTACAGCGACGACATCTCGCTCGCTCCACTGGTGCCCGCTTTGGTGGCGTTCGCCCTGCTGCTGATCGCGGCACGGCTACGGCTGCAGCAACGGCTCGTGTATGTCGGTCTCGGCGTGGTGCTTTGGGGAGCGTTGTCGAGCAGCGGCATCGACCCCGTCGTGGCTGGCCTGGTGATCGGATTGGCGGCACCGGCGTACGCCCCAACACGCGATGACCTGCAGCAGGCCACCGGGCTGGTCCGCAGGTTCCGCGAGGAACCGACGCCCGAGCTCGCCCGGTCGGCGCAGGTCGGCCTGGCGTCCGCGCTATCGCCCAACGCGCGGCTTCAGACCTTCTACCACCCGTGGACCAGTTACGTCATCGTGCCGCTGTTCGCACTGGCCAACGCCGGCCTCGTCCTCGACCCGGGCTTCCTCGCCGATGCGTATACCTCCGCGATCACCCTGGGCATCATCGTCGCTTATGTCGTCGGCAAACCCATGGCCGTGGTCGGCAGTTCCTGGGCGGTCACCCGGCTCAGCCGCGGTCGGATCCGCCCACCTATTGGCAACGCCGCGGTGCTCGCCAGCGGCACAATCGCCGGCATCGGCTTCACGGTCGCTCTCCTGATCGCCTCGCGGGCATTCATCGGTGACGACCTCGACAAGGCCAAGCTCGGGGCGCTGTCGGCTGCCGCCCTCTCCGCCGTCGTCACGTGGATGGTCTTGCGACTCACTTCGCTGTTCCCGGTGCAGCGGCGGGCCCGCCTGCTGCTCGGCGACAACACACTGATTCAGGACCTCATCCCCGCCGTCGACCCCGACCACGACCACATCCGCGGACCGCGCCAGTCGGTGATCACCGTCATCGAGTTCGGCGACTTCGAGTGTCCCTACTGCGGGCAGGCCGAGACCAGTGTCCGCGAGCTGCTCACTGACACCGAGATTCGGTACGTGTGGCGACACCTGCCGCTTGTCGACGTGCACCCGCAGGCCCAGCTCGCCGCGCAGGCCACTGAGGCTGCCTCCACCCAGGGCGCGTTCTGGCCGATGCACGACCGGCTGCTGCAGCACCAGGACGCGCTGTCCTTCGACGACCTCATCGAGCACGCTGCTGCCCTCGGCCTGGACGTCGAACGGTTCCGCGCCGACCTCGCGTCTGGCGCGTACAGCACCCGGGTCGCCCAAGATGTCGAGTCGGCAGATCTCAGTGGCGTGTCAGGAACGCCGACCTTCTTCATCAACGGTCAGCGGCATTACGAGGCGTATGACATCGAGACTCTGACCACCGCCGTGAGCGTGGAGCGACAGCGGCTGGCCGCCATCGCGCGCTGACGAGAGCAGATGTGGAGCCATGCAACTCCGTCTGTCTGGCCATGCGCGTAAACCTCGCGTTATGTGAGATGTCTCCGACCGACTGGGTTGTGCAAGATTCGTTGCACTTCGGCAACATTCGCGCATCCGCTACGGCTGCATATCAGCGAAGCGGGAGTAGTGCCCCTGAAATGCCACAGTGATCATCTTCGTCGGGCCGTTTCGATGCTTGGCAATATCGAAGTCCGCCTCGCCGGCACGATCGGAATCCCGATCGTGAAGATCAGGTCTGTTGAGCAAGATCACCACGTCCGAGTCCTGCTCGAGGCTACCGCTCTCACGAAGATCAGAAAGCATCGGCCTCTTGTCCGTGCGCTGCTCGGGGCCACGATTGAGCTGGGAAAGCGCTACCACCGGCACGTCGAGCTCCTTGGCCAGCAGCTTGAGCTGGCGGGAGAATTCTGAGACTTCCAGTTGCCGAGATTCCACCTTCTTACCCGAACTCATCAGCTGGATGTAGTCGATGATCACCAGCTTGAGATCATGCCGCTGCTTGAGCCGACGAGCCTTAGCCCGGATCTCCATCATCGTGAGGTTCGGCGAGTCGTCGATGAACAGCGGCGCTTCGGAGACCTGACCCATCTTCGCTGACACCCGATTCCAATCTTGATCACTCATCCGGCCGCCGCGTATGTGGGACAGCGGGATGCTCGCCTCGGCAGACAGCAAGCGCATGGTGATCTCGATCTGGCTCATCTCCAGGCTGAAGATCACCGAGGTGAGTCCGTTCTTGATTGATGCGGATCGCGCAAAATCCAGAGCCAGCGTTGATTTCCCTACGGCAGGTCTGGCTGCAATGATCACCATCTGCCCGGGATGCAGACCGTTGGTCAGCTCGTCGAGATCGGCGAAACCGGTCGGTACACCCGACAACCCAGCACCGCGGGACTCGATGGCCTCCATCTCGTCGAGGGTGGGCTGCATCAGTTCCGACAGTGGCTTGTAGTCCTCAGAGACCCGCCTCTCGGTAACCGCATACACCTCGGCCTGGGCGCGGTCCACGATGTCGTCGACGTCGCCTTCAGCGGCGTAGGACATCTGCCCGATTCGCACCGAGGCGTCGACGAGCCGGCGCAGGATCGCCTTCTCGTGCACGATCTGGGCGTAGTAGCCCGCGTTGGCCGCCACGGGGACGCTCGCCAGCAGTGTGTGCAGGTACGGCCCGCCACCGATGCGCAGCAGCTCGCCGCGCTTGCCCAACTCGTCGGAGACCGTGACCGCATCAGCGGGCTCGCCGCGCCCGTACAGATCGATGATCGCGTTGTAGACCTGCTCGTGCGCGGGACGATAGAAGTCGGCGCCGCGTAGCACCTCGACAACGTCGGCGATCGCGTCCTTGCTCATCAGCATGGCGCCGAGCACGCACTGCTCAGCCTCGATGTCTTGTGGTGGCGTACGATCCGACGATCGAGAGGCTTCGCCGCGGTAGGGCGGCATCACCTCAGCAACACTCACCCCGACTCCTTACAGATCCGCAGGACGCTGCCCCCGAGCCCCTCGGACACCAGCCTCAGCACCAATCGAATACGTGTTCGGAACATTAGTGACATGCTCTGACACGTACGCTCGGATAGCGCCGCGACAGGTCAACGCGCGCAACCGTACGCCGCCTGGGCCCCCCTGAACAGCAGGTTGTCCACAGGGCCTGTGGACAACAAATCGGGCGCTGTGGGGGACACGCGGCGCGCTTGTGCAGACCCTGGGTATCGACCTGGGGACTGCCCGTGGCCCAAGGCGGCTAATTGGCCTCTGACTAGCGGCGACACCCCTCTGGACAGGGTGGATGGAAGTTCCTTGGGGCCCATCTCACGACTTGGAAGGCCTCCGACAGCGCAGCAGTGATTTTCCCGACGGGAACGTATTACCCACAGGTTCATCCGCAAGCTGTTGAAAACCACGCAGTCGCGCCTGGGGCCATTTGACCGGACATCACCACATGGCCTTGAGGCATGATCGATTTTGCCGCTCATCCGGTCAACTGCTCGCGCACTCGCCTTGAATCCGCCTAGTTCGTCGTCGCTCGCGGAGAACAACTCTGCCGCTCTTTCCATCTCACCCTGGGCGCGATTCCCGACGTTCGCCGTCGCGGCTATACCCTTAGGGGGTACCTAAGAGGAGATCAAGGAAGACAGATGCCTGATCACGAGAGCCACCATGGCTACATTGCCAGCAAGGACGACTATCTTAAGCGGTTGCGCCGAATCGAGGGCCAGGCCCGCGGCTTGCAGAAGATGATCGAGGAGGAACAGTACTGCATCGATATCTTGACGCAGGTGTCCGCCATGACTCGCGCGCTGCAGTCGGTCGCACTCGGCCTGCTGGATGAACACCTCAGCCACTGTGTCGTCCGCGCGGCCGCCGAAGGCGGCACCGAGGCTGAGATCAAGATCGAAGAAGCTTCCAACGCGATCGCCCGGCTCGTTCGGTCTTAGTCCGTCTCTCTCATCTAGCTAAGAAGGAAGAAAAGGAAAAGTTGCCCATGTCCGTCACCACCGAGTACCTCGTCTCCGGGATGCACTGCCACCACTGCGTAAGTTCCGTCACCGAAGAGGTCTCTACAGTCAGTGGAGTGACCGATGTCAAGGTTGATCTCGACAGCGGCCAGCTGATTGTGATCAGTGACACTGAACTCCCCTTCGAAAGCATCGAGGCCGCGGTGGACGAGGCGGGCTACAGCGTCCTCACCGCATAGGCTCCGCGTATCCGCTTGCTGATCATGAACGCGCCTGCCAAGCTTGTTGCCTTCCTCACGTTGCTAGCGGCCGTCTTCGGTGTCTCGTTCTTTGCAGGCACTCAGTCGCAGGCCTTGCTGGCGCCGGTGCAGATCCACAGCTCGGAGATGGTCGCACCGGCGGACGGCGTCGAGGGCTACACGCTGAGCGCGGTGCAGCGTACGCAGAAGCCTGGCAAGGATGTCCCGGTCGAGTTCAGGGTGACTGCCCCTGGCGGTCAAGTGATCTCAGAACTTGACGAGGACGCCGGCGAGCACATGCACTTGATCGCCTTCCGCCGCGACCTCACGGGATACCAACACATCATCGCGCAGCAAGGCGAGAGCACCTCATGGTGGGCCTTGCTCGACTTGACGCCTGGTCCATGGCACGTGATCGTCTATTTCCAATCGACGGCACTCGGTCGGGAGATTGCCCTTGCCACCGACTTCATGACGAGCGGCGGGTATCACCCCGAACCGCTACCTCCGGCTGCTGATCAGGTTCAGGTCAAAGGCCTCACCGTGACGCGCAGCGGTGAATTGACGACCAGCGTCAACAGCAGCAGCGCCGTCACTGTGACTGATCATGGCGTGCCGGTCACCGATCTGCAGCCGGCGCACGGTGCGAACGGTCACGCTGTAGTGATCCGGCCGGACGATCTTGGCTATCTGCACCTGCACCCCAGCTCCCAGGGCAGTGTTGGTTCAGGCAGTGTTGGTTCAGGAAGTGTTGGTTCAGGCAGTGCCGGTTCAGCATCTGGCGGGCCACGGCTGGATTTCCTCGGTGGTGTGCCGGCGGCCGGCAGCTACCGGCTGTTCGTTGACTTCTCTCGGAATAACAAGCCCTACGTGGCTGCCTTTACTGTGCAGGTGACCCGATGACTCAACTCGGTGTCCCCCTACAGACGATCGAACTCGACGTCCAGGGCATGACTTGCGCCTCGTGCGCGGCCCGCATCGAGAAGAAGCTCAACCGGATCGAAGGCGTCAACGCCTCTGTCAATTACGCGACGGAAAAGGCCACCGCTCATGTTGGCAGCGGCACCACGGCGCAGACCTTGATCGATACCATCGAGAAGACCGGCTACCGGGCCACACTGCCGGCCGAGAGCCCGCGCGATCCCGATCTGGAATTGCGGCAACTGCGCCGTCGGCTGATCATCACTGCGGCACTGAGTCTGCCTGTGATCATGATTGCGATGGTTCCGGCGTGGCAGTTCCCATGGTGGCAATGGCTGTCCTTCGCCTTGGCGAGTGTTGTGGTCGTCTGGGGTGCGTGGCCGTTCCATCGCGCCACGCTGCTCAATCTGCAGCATGGCAACGCGACCATGGACACGTTGATCTCGGTCGGCACCCTCGCCGCATTCGGCTGGTCGGCGTATGCGTTGTTCTTCGGAGCGGCCGGCGAGATCGGCTTCACCCACCCGTTTGAGTTTCGACTGGTTCGGCACGCTCCAACCGCAAACCTCTACCTCGAGGCTGCGGTGGGCATCACCACCTTCATCTTGCTGGGACGCTACCTGGAAGCACGAGCCAAGCGCCGATCCGGTGCCGCGCTGCGAGCGCTGCTGGAGCTGGCGCCATCCGAGGCCACTTTGGTCACGGCGAACGGTGAGACGGTGGTTGACATCTCACAGCTGCGCGTTGGCGACCGCTTCGTGGTGCGACCCGGCGAGCGCGTGGCGACAGATGGGGTGATCGTCTCTGGCCACAGTGCGCTGGACACATCAACTGTGACCGGAGAGTCGGTGCCCGTAGAGGCGGGACCGGGCGACAGCGTGGTCGGGGCCACCGTCAATACCCACGGCCGGCTGGTCGTCGAAGCCACCCGGGTCGGTGCCGACACCCAGCTGGCACAGGTCGTTCGGATGGTCGAGGCGGCACAGAGCGGTAAGGCCGCGGTACAGCGCCTGGCAGATCGGGTCTCGGCCGTGTTCGTGCCGATCGTCATTGCGCTTGCGGTCGCTACTCTCGGTTTCTGGCTGGGACAGGGGTCGGGAGTCTCCTTCGCCTTCACCTCCGCGGTGGCGGTATTGATCATCGCTTGCCCCTGCGCCCTCGGACTGGCGACTCCGACGGCTCTGCTGGTTGGCACCGGGCGCGGCGCCCAGCTGGGCATTGTGATCAGCGGCCCTGAGGTATTGGAGTCCGCCCGGCAAATCGACACCGTCGTGCTGGACAAGACCGGAACGATCACCGAGGGTCGGATGGCTGTGCTGGCCAACCGGGTCGGCGCCAATGCCACGACCGCGGACGTGATCAGGGTGGCCGGCTCGGCTGAATCCGGTTCAGAGCACCCGATCGCGAAGGCCATCGCCGATCACGCTCGCAGCCACGGCTCGCTGGACACCGTGACCAGGCTCCACAACCGTCCCGGCTTCGGCGTCCTCGCCGAGTTGTCAGAGCCCGGTACGCCAATGGGTCGACTGGATTCTGACGAGTCGGTGGTGGTGGGGCGACTGGAGCTGTTGGAGGCGGAAGGCTTGCGGGTTGCCGGCCAGCTCAGGGAGGCGTATGCGGCCGAGCAGGCCTGGGGGCGCACAGCGGTGATGGTCGGCTGGGACGGCGAGGCCCGCGGTGTGATCGCTGTCGCCGATGTGGTCAAGCCGACATCCGCCGAGGCGGTCCGCCGGTTGCGCGCGCTCGGTCTGCGACCCGTGCTGCTGACGGGTGATCATGAAGCCGCGGCTCGGACCGTGGCAGCCGAGGTTGGTGTCGACGACGTGATTGCCAATGTCCTTCCTCATGAAAAGGTTGCCGAGGTCACGCGACTGCAAGAAGCCGGGCATCGCGTGGCGATGGTGGGTGACGGCGTTAACGACGCGGCAGCGCTGGCGCAATCTGATCTTGGTATCGCGCTCGGCACTGGTACGGACGCGGCGAAGCATGCCAGCGATCTGACGCTGATCAGCGGAGACCTACGGATGGCCGCGGACGCTGTCCGCCTTGCCCGGGCGACGCTGCGTACGATCCACGGCAATCTTTGGTGGGCGTTTGCATATAACGTCATAGCCTTGCCGCTTGCCGCGATCGGCTTCCTCAATCCCATGATCGCTGCGGTAGCGATGTCGCTCAGCTCGCTCTTTGTGGTCACCAATAGCCTGCGGCTACTGAGGTTCCGCTGAATCTTTGCGCACGGCATAGCGCAACATGGCGAAATCCGTGCCGTACGCGGTGGCTTCACGCAGCTGCAACGGTGGCGTCACGATCCTGCGCGGTAGCAACGGTGCGCCAGCACCTAGGAACACCGATGCCATGCCGATGATCACCTCATCGAGCAGGCCATGATCGTGGAATTGCCCGACCAGCTCACCGCCACCCACCAGCCAGACGTTGCGGCCGTCCGCGGCACGGACCATCTCCTCGTGCACTGGCACCACATCACCTGAAACGAACCGGATGTCTGGACCATCGACGCGTGGCAGTTCCCGACTGCTGAACACCCACGTCGGGATGGTGTACTCCCACTTGCTCGGGTCGGCGAGAAAGCCGGTGTGACCTGCGATCCACTCATACGTCGTCGAGCCCATCGCCATCGCCCCGACCTCCGCGATGAACTTTGGATATTGATCTTCCATCCCCGTCTGCTCGCTGAACTGGAAAAGCCAGCTGAGGGAGTTGTCCGGGTCGGCGATGAAGCCATCGATACTGCTCGCTGTGTAGTACTGCGTCGGCATGTCTGTCAGCCTGACAGCTGCCCCTGACACCGCTGTGACCGCGCCCTCAGCTACTCGAAGGACGCTTCGACAAAAGCTCAGCCGCATCAGGCGTGATGGGCAGCTTCGTGCTCCTGGTGTCCCATCGGCTCCAGCTGGAAGGTGCAATGGGAAACATCAAAGTGTCCGCCGAGGCATTCGCCGAGCCGGTCCAGCACCTCTCCTGAGCGTCCCTCGTTGATGCAGGCCTGATCGATGATGACGTGCGCGGACAGGACCGGTACGCCACTGGTGATCGTCCACGCATGCAGGTCGTGAACGTCGACCACCCCGCGTACCCGTTTCATATGGTCACGCACCTCTGTCAGGTCCACCCCACGTGGCGTCGCCTCCAGCAGCACGTCCACTACTTCGCGCAGCAGCGACCAGGCACGCGGGATTATCAGTACCACGATGGCAAGTGAGGCGATCGCATCGAATGGGGTCCAGCCGGTGATCAAGATCAGTACGGCGGCGACGATCACCATTACGGAACCGATGAGGTCACCGAGTACCTCAACGTAGGCACCGCGCATATTGAGGCTCTTGGCTTGTGCCGGTCGGAGGACCAGCAGACTGGCCAGATTGGCGAGCGCGCCGAGGATCGCCACGACGAGCATGAGACTGCTGTCGATCTCGACGGAGTTGCTGCGCAACCGGTCGACGGCCATGATCAGCACCCAGACAGCGACCCCGACCAGCAGCAGAGCGTTGCCCAGGGCCGCGAGCACCTCGGCGCGCTGCAGCCCGAAGGTACGCTTCTCGGTGGCTGCCCGTGTCGCCAGAGAAGCGGCGATCAGCGCCAAGACCAGACCGGTTGAGTCAGTCAGTACATGGCCGGCCTCCGCAAGCAGAGCGAGCGAGCCGGCGATGAGGCCACCGATCACCTCCGCGATCAGCACGGCGCATGTGATCACGAGGACGACGACGAGCCGCCTGCGGTGTGCGCCGGTCGCGGTCACCTGATGGCTGTGCTCGCTTGTCATGGGCTCGCTTGTCATGGGCCCGCTTTCAATGGGCTCGCTTCCCATGTGCGCCACCTCCTCCGCCACGCCGACTTGTCAGAATCTGAGCACCAAATGTGGTGCTCAGATTCTGACAAGTCGGCCAAGGGCCGCCACAAGTTGGTCAGTGATCGCGGGTTCGCGTACCGCGATCCGGATCCAGTCTGGCCCGAGGCCGGGAAAGGTCTCGCCGCGGCGGACAGCGAATCCGTGCTCCCGCAGCGCGAGGCGGAGCCAGCCGGTTTCCCGATTCTCGCGTACGCCGCCGGTGTTGACCAGGACGAAGGACGCCCGAGGGCGCCCTGCGACACTGAGGCCCACGCTGGCAAGCTGCTCGATGAGGTAGGTCCGCCACGCCGTGATTTCCGAGGCCGCCGCCGCAGCCGCGTTCCGCGCCTCGAGTGTCAAGCAGGCAGCCATCGCCGCGAGTGCCGGGGTTGATACGGACCAGTGAGGCTGCTGTCGCCGCAGTGCTTCGATCAGCCTTGGCTCACCGATCACATAGCCGGCGCGCAGCCCGGCCAGCCCCCAGGTTTTGGTCAGCGATCGAAGAACCAGCAACCCGGTCATGTCATCACCGATCATCGTGTCGGTTTCTCCCGGCACGCAGTCCATGAAGGCCTCGTCGACCACAACAATCCGCTCCGCGCGTCGCAGGGAGCTGATCAGCCGTGCCGGATGGAGCACACTCGTCGGATTCGTCGGGTTGCCGATCACGACAAGATCGGCGTCTGCAGGCACGCGCTCCGCGTTGAGCCGAAAGCCTGCCGCAGGCGACAAGATGAGCCGTTGCGGGTGATGTCGGGCAGCCAGGAGTGCCACCTCGGGTTCGGTGAATTGTGGGTGAATGATCAATGGCCGTTCAGCACGGAACGCCCGCGCCACCAGGGTGAACGCCTCAGCGCCTCCCGCGGTTGGTAGCACTTGGTCAATAGCGACGCAGTGGGCCTCGGCGATGGCCTTGCGTGCCGCATCCGTGTCGGGGTATGCGGCGAGATCCTGGATGGTGCCGTTGATGATGGCGCTGAGCCAAGCCGGGGGAGCTTTCAGGCGGACATTGACGGCCAGGTCGATCAGGCCTTCGGCGATATCGCGGTCTCCGTGGTGGTGAAGATCGCAAACAGCATTGGGGTGAGACGCCAGCGGGCGCCCTTCGACAAGCTCAGTGCGCACGGTTGTCGGCTCAGTGCGCACGGCTGTGGGCACACTGCGCACGCTTGTGGGCTCGGGGCGCATGGGTGCCGGCGCAGTGCGCCGGGTCACAAGCTCAGAGCGCATCCTCTGGGCGTGATCGTGAACCGCATCGGCAAATCGCTGCGCTAGCTCGGGATATCCGGCCCAGTGCAGGTGAAGATAGCTTGCGTGCAGAGTCTCCCGGCCGGTCGTGCCGGGGGCCACGGAAAATCCGACCTGCTTACCGTCCGCCAACCAAGCAGCGGGTACGCCGTGAGGTGGGTCGATCGTGGTGCGGTGGAACTCGTGACCGGTCAACCGAGTCACGGCACGAGCCAAAAGATGATCATGATCTGCGATGATCGCGCGATAACTCAGTGCCAGCCGCGGTGTCATGATCGCGTCAGCCTCGATCGCTCCGATCATGGGCAGCCCGTCCACGCTGCGACACAGGTAGAGCAGCCCGGCACACTCGGCGATCGTTGGCATACCGGCATCAATCGCCGCCCTGATGTCCGATCGCAACGCAGCGTTGGCCGCGAGATCAGTGGCGTGCATCTCAGGAAACCCGCCGCCCAAATAGAGCCCGGCCGTTCCGGCCGGAAGCTGCGTATCCGACATCGGGTCAAAGATCACGGCTTCGCAGCCGGCGGCGCGGAGCAACTCGTCGGTCTCGGCGTAGCGGAATGTGAAGGCCCGGCCCGCCGCGACTGCGACCACTGGCCGCGCATCGGACGGAGGGCGTACGTGGGCTGCTGCAGACCACACCTCGGCCGCCACAGGCGGCGCCGACCGCGCGATCGACATGATCGAGTCGAGTGAGACGTGATCGCTGATTCGGCCGGCAAGCTGAGCGACCGCCTCTGCTGCTTCCTCACGCTCTGCTGCCGGTACCAGACCAAGGTGCCGGGAGGGGATTTCAATGCCTGCATCGCGCGGCAGCACTCCGAGCACCTCGAGGCCCGTCGCCTGGAGAGCCTCGACGATCTCGCGCGCATGTCGTTCGGATCCGGCCTTGTTGAGGATCACACCACTCAGACGGACATTCGGGTCGAAGGTATTGAGTCCGCGGACGATCGCTGCCGCCGTACGCGAGGTATGCGAGATGTCCAAGACCATGATCACCGGAGCTTGTATCAGGGTGGCTACATGGGCCGTGGAGGCAAATCCCTCGCCGCCAATCTGCCCGTCAAACAGACCCATAACGCCCTCGATCACCGCGGCATCGGCAGGTTCTGGCGTCTGAGCCCCATGCAGCAGCAGCGGCGCAATCTGGTTCTCGCCGCAGAGATAGGGATCGAGGTTGCGCCCGAGGCGACCGGTAGCCAGCGTGTGGTAGCCAGGGTCGATGTAGTCGGGCCCCACCTTGAAGCCGGCCACCTTGAGACCTGTCGCACTGAGTCCGCCCATCAGCCCCGTGGCGACAGTCGTCTTGCCATGGCCCGAACCAGGAGCGGCGATCACCAGACGGGGGAGCTCCGTTGCTGATCGCGGCGACTCCGAATCGATCACCACTCGATCCCTCGCTGGCCCTTCTGGCCGTCGTCAAAGGGGTGCTTGATCTTGGTCATTTCCGTGACCAGCTGGGCCGCCTCGATGAGCCTCGGATCCGCCCGCCGACCAGTGATGATCACGTGCTGGTAGCCGCTCCGAGACGCCAAGGTGTTGATCACGTCGTCGAGGCTGATCCATCCCCAGTTGATCGGGTAGGTGAATTCGTCCAGCACATACAGCGTGTGCTTTTCTTCGGCGAGCCGCCGCTTGATCTCCTGCCAGCCCTCGGCGGCGGCCACAGCGTGATCATCGTCAGTCCCAGCCTTGCGGCTCCAGGACCATCCAGAGCCCATCTTGTGCCACTCGATGCAGCCGCCGCGGCCGCTCGCGTCATGCACTTCGGCCAGCGACTCGAGAGCAGTTTGCTCGCCTATGCGCCACTTGGCGGACTTGACGAATTGGAAGACTCCAACGGACCAGCCCTGGTTCCAGCCACGCAGGGCAAGGCCGAATGCCGCGGTCGACTTCCCCTTGCCATCACCGGTGTGAATGATCAACAACGGTCGCTTCCGCCGCTGGCGGGTGGTCAGCCCATCCTCAGGAACGCTGGTCGGAACGCCCGCCGGCATTACGCTGCCCGGCCTTGGCGTACGGCGTCTACCAGTTGATCAGCGGCAATCTCATCGACCCTGAGGCACTGCGCGCCGAGGTGCATGCTCAGCGTCTCGGCGAGGCCCAGCACGATCCGCCCTGACTCGCAGTCGATCACCAGAGCGGCCACATCAGCACGCCGGAGTTGATCGGCAACCATCCGCGATCGGGCGACCGCGTCTGGACCATGAGTGGCCCGCCCGTCGGTGACGAGCACCAGTAGCGGTCGGCGGCGGGGATCGCGGATTCGCTCCAGGCGCAGCACCTCCCCCGCACAGAGCAGGCCTTCGGCCAATGGGGTTCGGCCACCGGTTGGGAGCTCCTCCAGGCGGCGCGCCGCCGTGTCCATGGAGGATGTCGGGGGCAGGGCAAGCGTCGCATCGGCCCCACGGAAGGTGATCAGTCCTACCTTGTCCCTGCGCTGGTACGCGTCAAGCAGCAGGGAAAGAGCCGCGGCTTTGACCGCCTCCATCCGGCGCCGGGCACCCATCGATCCAGACGCGTCGACAACGAGGAGTACGAGATTGGATTCGCGCCCCTCGGTCACGGTCATGCGCAGGTCCGGAGCGACAAGTCTGAGCCGCTCGGCCGGGATGCGGCCGCGGGCTGCCTGCTGCGGTGCCGCCGCGCGGATAGTTGCCATCAGGTGCAGCCGACCGCCTTCGCCATTGGCCGGAATCGCTCCGACCGTACGCCCCGCTGACGTCAGCGCGCGGCTGCGGCGTCCCGCCTCGCCGGCGCCCACCCCGCGCGCGGTGAACAAGCGGGTGCGGTAGATGTCTCCGGCAGCGACGATTCGATCTTGGTCCGTGGAAGTCGTCGAAGGTCTGTCAACGCGTCCAGAGCTTGTCGAAGGACTATGAGTAGGCTGCCGGTCGTTGTGCGCGGAGCTCGTCGAAGCGCCGTCAACGGTTTCAGGCCGCGTCCCGTTGTGCCGTGAGCTTGCCGAATGACCATTCGTAGGCGGGTCGTCTGGCGAAGTGGGATCCGGATCTGGCTCGTCCGCCAGAAGTTGATCAAGGAGTTCTTCGTCCAGGCCGGGTGCATCGAAGGGATTGCGGCGACGCCGATGTGGCAGCGCCAGCCTGGCGGCCGCGCGGATATCGGTCTTGGTGATCTCATGGCGGCCCTGCCATGCGGCATGCGCGGCGGCGGCCCGAGCGGTCACAATGTCGGCGCGCATGCCGTCGACCTCGAACGCGCCACACACCCTGGCAATGGTCGCGAGCTGCCGATCACCGAGATGTACCGACGGGAGCAGCGACCTCGCCCTAGCGATCTTGACGCGCAGCGTCTCTTCCTGGGCCGCGTATGTGGCGACAAACGCGGCCGGGTCACGGTCGAACGACATCCGGCGACGGATCACCTCTGCTCGTTGCTCGGGATCCCGCGGGGCCGCGACCTCGACCGTCAGTCCGAAACGGTCCAGCAGCTGGGGTCGTAGCTCACCTTCTTCAGGATTCATGGTCCCGATCAAGATCAACCGCGCGGCGTGGGCGACCGAGACTCCTTCCCGTTCAACCGTCGAACGTCCCATTGCGGCGGCGTCCAGTAACAGGTCCACAAGATGATCATGAAGCAGGTTCACCTCATCGACATAGAGGATTCCGCGGTGGGCCGCGGCCAAGAGCCCAGGCTCGTAGATCACCTCGCCGGCGCCCAGGGCCTGGCGTAGATCAAGTGATCCGATCACGCGATCTTCCGTCGCGCCGACCGGCAGCTCGACCAACCTCGCGGCGCGAGCCCTCGGCACTGGGCGATCGTGTGGACCGTCCGGGCAGCTCGGATCGGGGTCCAGCGGGTCGCAGCTGAAGCGGCAGCCCTCGACGACATCGATGCTCGGCATGACATCGGCCAGCGCACGGACCATTGTGGTCTTCGCGGTGCCCTTCTCGCCACGCACCAGGACGCCCCCGACCTCTGGCGACACCGTAGTCAAGATCAGGGCGAGTGCCATGTCTTCGGAACCGACGACTGCGGAGAACGGAAACGTCCGCACCTCACACCCTTCCTGCGGGTATCCACGCCCGCGGCATGTCTGGGTCGGGCCGGCGTACGCGGGATGCGACAACGGCCAGCTGCGGCAGACGTCCTGACTCCCCGGTCTTGTTGCTGAGTGTGGCCAACAACCCGAGTCACAGTGGCGGGACCGCTCCGGACTTGCACCGGATTCCTCTGCCGCCGCCGCCCTCGATGATGTCACATCCAGCGGCTTTCCGAGCCCACATGGACCGGGTGCCCGACGCGTGACCTGTCCAAGCCCGTGTCGCAATCTACGTACGGGCCGAGCCGCAGGCCTACAGTCTGAGGCGTGATTGAGGTGGTCGGACTGACCGCGAGGGGGTGGAGCGACCTTCCGGAGCGGCTGCGCGCGCGGATTCAGCACGCGGAGGTGCTGATCGGTAGCCCGCGTCACCTCGATCTGATCCCGCCGGTTCCAGGTCAGCAGCGGATCGCATGGCCGAGTCCGCTACGCGACGGGCTGCCGATGCTTCTCAACGACGTGTCCGGTCGACGAGTCGTGGCACTTGCCTCGGGCGATCCGCTGCTCGCCGGCATTGGCACCACGCTGGTGGAACTGGTCGGAGCCGAGACGGTTCGCATTCATCCGGCGGTGTCCTCGGTCGCGCTTGCTCGTGCTCGGATGGGTTGGGCGGAGGAGTCGACTCGAGTGCTGCGGCTCCGCGGTGGCGATCTCGATGAGCTACGGCGCTGGTTGTTCCCCGGCCACCGCATGATCATCTTGTCCCGCGACGCCGCGAGCCCTGCCGAGGTCGCGCGGCTGCTCACCGACGCCGGCTATGGAGACAGCAGTGTCACGGTTCTAGGCGATCTTGACACCGAAATCGAATCACGGGTCGAAGCGCTCGCTCGCGATTGGAGCGACGAAGCGCCAGCGCTCAATGTGATCTGTGTGGCTTGTGTCGGGAGCAGTGGGCCGGCTGCTTCGCTGGCGCCGGGTCTTCCCGATGAAGTTTTTGATCATGATGGGCAGCTGACCAAACGCGATCTTCGCGCGTCGGCGCTAGCGCGGCTGATGCCGCGACCAGGTGAGCTGCTGTGGGATGTTGGCGCAGGCGCGGGATCGATCGCGATCGAGTGGGTGCGCTCTGGTTATGAGTGCCGCGCGATTGCTGTAGAACACAACCTTGATCGGGTCAAGCGGATTCGTGGAAATGCCGAAGCGCTCGGCGTTCCTGGCCTGGCGGTGCTGCATGGGGAGGCACCGGGAGCGCTGGCTTCGCTGCCGCAGCCAGACGCGGTTTTCGTCGGTGGCGGTGGGACCAGCGAGACGATTGAGCAGGCATGGTCGGCGCTGCGGCCCGGCGGCCGGCTGGTCGTTCATGCGGTGACTCAGGAGACGGAGATGATCGTAGTCAAGTGCTGGAAGCGCCTTGGCGGGGAGCTGACTCGACTCTCGGTGGAACATCTGGAGCCGATCGGCCGCCATCACGGCTGGCGTCCGGCGCGAGCCGTCGTGCAATGGAGCGCGATCAAGGATCCGACGTGACCGTGCACTTCATCGGAGCAGGTCCCGGCGCGGCGGATCTGCTGACGCTGCGGGCTGTCCGGCTGATCGGATCTTCCCCGGTCTGCGTCTACGCCGGCACCTACATTGACGCTCAGATCCTGGAACACTGCCCGGCGGGAGCGACCTTGATCGACAGTCAGCACCTTGATCTTGATCAGATCACTGATCACCTGACTGCGGCGTGTCAGGGCGGACAAGATGTCGCGCGGCTATGCTCCGGCGATCCCTCGATCTACTCGGCGCTGGCCGAGCAGACTCGGCGATTGGATGCGGCGGGGGTGAGCTGGGATGTGACTCCCGGTGTGCCGGCGTACGCGGCCGCCGCGGCGATCATCGGCCGGGAGCTCACCGTCCCCGAGCTGGCGCAAACCGTGATCCTGACGCGAACCCAAGCGGCCTCGACTGCAATGCCCGAGACCGAATCGCTGGGGTACCTTTCGCGGACGCGAGCCACCATGATCATCCATCTGGCGATCCGGCGGATCCGCCAGATCTGTGCGGATCTGACGCCCGCGTACGGGCCCGACTGCCCCGTCGCTGTCGTCGCCAATGCCAGTCAGCCGAACGAGCTGGTGCTGTGGGGAACTCTGGAGACCATGCCGTCCCAAGTCGAGGCTGCCGGTCTGCGGCAGGCCGCCGTGATCATGGTGGGGGAGGCGTTGCATGCTGAAGACTTTGTCGAGTCGCACCTGTACGGAAAGCGGCGTGGTTAGAGGCCGATGACAAGCGGCAGACCACGGTCTATGCCGCACATGAAGCCGTCAGGTATCGAAATCGCAGCAGTCTTCACAGTGTCAAGGGGTGTAACCCAGTCCAACCCGGATCAAGTGTAAGAACGCTGGGTCCACACCGTCGCGTTACGTCCGAGCCGGGTTTGGCTGGAACCGATGATCAAAAGGCAGCTCATGTCAATGCTGTCAGGGTCAAGCGCTCCAAGAGTTGTGACGGTCAGGCTCTCGCCGTCGCGACCGATCTGACGGCCGACGACCACGGGGGTGTCAGGCAGACGCAGCTCGAGCAGCAGTTCGCGCGCTCGAACGATCTGCTCGCGCCGAGTGCGCGACGCGGGGTTGTAGATCGCGAGCACCAGATCGGCTTCAGCGACAGCACGCAACCGCCGCTCGATCACCGGCCATGGCTTGAGCCTGTCCGACAGCGATACCACCGCGTAGTCCCCGCCCAGCGGTGCGCCGGCACGGGCGGCCACAGCCTGAGCCGCGGTCACCCCAGGAAGCACCGTGATCTTGACATCTGCATAGCTGTCAGCCGCTGCCGCCTCGAAGACCGCGGAGGCCATGCCGAAGATTCCGGCGTCTCCACCCGAAACGACCGCGACCCGTTGGCCCTCCAAGGCAAGATCAAGAGCATGGCGTGCGCGCTCCAGCTCAACGGTGTTGCCCGTGGCATGTCGCTGCTGATGTGGTCGGATCGGCAACCGATCAAGATAAGGACCGTATCCCACCACATGATCGACTTTTGCCAGCGCCGCGGATGCCTCGGGGGTGATCCAGCCGTCCGGTCCGGGCCCAAGACCGACGACAAACAGTTGCGGCAGCTCGCCATGATCACGAGGAGCGACCGGCTGCGGCGTCGCGGCTCTTCCTGCCGAGTCGACGCGGCGATCCCGGCCCGGTACCACGACCATGGAAAAGTACGGCACGCCGGCAGGATCAACGTCGCTCGCCGGCATGGTGCGCTGCTCCCCGGTCGTCGCCCGCTCCACATAGAGCGCGTCGGCGAGTCGGCCGGACTGCCGGAGCGCCTCGCGTACGCCGGCGAAGGTCCGGCCCAGCTTCATGATCGCGGCCGCATCGGTATCGGCGAGCCTGCGAGCGAGCTCGGGGACCGGCAAGGTTCCTGGCAAGACGGTCAGGACGTCCTCATGCCGCGCGAGCGGCCTTCGCAAGGCCGTGGCCGCCGCGGTGAGCGAGGTGACTCCAGGCACGATCTCGCTGGGGAAATGCGGCGACAGCCGATCGTGCAGATACATGTACGAGCTGTAGAACAGCGGGTCACCCTCAGCAAGCACCACCACATCTCGGCCAACGCCCAGATGCTTGCTCAGCCGCTCAGCGGACTCATCGTAGAAATCATCGACAGCTCCGTAATAGCCGAGGGGATGATCAATGAGGCCCGTTGTCACCGGATAGATCAGCAATTCCTCGATCGCCCCCTCGCTGATCAGAGGGTCGGCAATCGTGCGCGCGATTGATCGACCGGCGGTACCTGAGTGATAGGCGATCACATCAGCGTTCTTGATCAGCTTCGCTGCTCGAATCGTGATCAGCTCGGGATCACCAGGGCCGACACCCACTCCGTACAGGTGGCCGATCACGCGATCTCCGACTCGTGAGCCAGAGCATTGATTGCGGCGGCGCACAAGGCGGAGCCGCCGCGCCGTCCGTGCACGACGAGCCAGGGAATGTCCCACGGGTTCTCAGCCAGCGCGATCTTGGACTCAGTCGATCCCACGAAACCAACGGGAATCCCGATGATTGCGGCGGGACGTGGCCCGCCATCCGCAATCAGCTCCAACAGATGGAACAGTGCGGTTGGGGCGTTGCCGATAGCCACGACGGTGCCGGCGAGCCGCTCGGTCCCGAGCGAGACGGCGGCCGCGGATCGGGTGGTTCCCCAGCGTGCTGCCAACTCTGCCGCTCTGGAATCCCCGAGCAAACAGACCACGTCGTTGTCTGCAGGAAGCCGCCGCCGGGTGATGCCAGCGGCCAGCATCTGGCTGTCAGCGAAGATCGCCGCCTGTCCGGCGAGCGCTGCGCGGACGGTGGATGCCAGTCGCGGGTGGAACGCAAGATCTTTGACGAGGTCGACG
Organism: uncultured Actinomycetota bacterium; assembly: GCA_963808905.1. GTDB lineage: Bacteria > Actinomycetota > Actinomycetes > Propionibacteriales > Propionibacteriaceae > Microlunatus. Next base: position 118,508 of record CAWEHO010000016.1, on the reverse strand, counting down.
TCGCCGCAGGCGTGAATCATCCGGACGGCGACGGTTCGCATGTCCTCCGGCAACCTGGACAGATCAGCCTCTGAACGGATGGTCGCGAACGATCTCCGATAAATCTCCGCAGGCACCGTGACGTAGTCATAGCGCCGCGCAGGTGCGGATATCATCAGGCCTCCTGAGGGAGTGCCGGCAGATCGAGTGCCATCGGTGCCACAAGATCAAGATGGTCGTCGGCAGGCGCGCCGCAGCGCCGCTCGCACCCGCTGATATGGGTCCGTGGCACAGGTGATCCGGACCGGGCGAGCGACGTCGCGTACGAGCGGGTGTTGATCAAAGAGTTCCGGCACGAGGGTGCGCCCACGCATGCTGAGATCCTCGACCAGGGCGAGGCGGGATCATCGACGAGACCGGCCGCAACGAGGTCGGGTAGGTGATCGGCGGCTCCGGGCAGCACCAGGCCTCGCGTTGGTGTGATCACGACTGGCCCGCCGGCGCAAGTCTCGACGGTGGCAGCCGGAGCCGGTGCCAGCAACGCAAGCGGCACTTGGACCGAGGCCGCACCAGCGATCTCGCCGAGTGGAATTTTCGCTGCCGGGCGCGGCCAGTTGATCGTGCGTACGCCAGCTCGGCTGTTCGCCCAGCTCGGAAGGTCGCGAACATGCCACACAGCGCCGGAGCGATCCCTGCGCTGCAGGAACTGCTGCGCGAGATCAAGCAACATCTCGACAGCGATGCCTGCCGCGACAGGTATACCCAACCGCGGGCCACCGATCATCAGCCATCCATGATCAGGACCAGCAGCCCGATATCCAAGATCAAAAGGAACGCGACTGACGTCGCCGCGGCCGTCGTCCATGGCGAAAAGAAATCGGCTGGGCAGGTCGGCGAGCTCCGGCTCTGCACAAAGTCCAACATCGAGACCGACCACCAGCGGCCGCACGTCTGACAGGCCACCGCTGATGCCGGTCAGCGGCGACGCGACAATATTGCGCACCCGCTCGTGGGTGTCCGACGGCAGGAAGCCCGCGTCGCGCACGGCGGCGACGAATCCAGTCGGCAGCGGGTCGGGCAGGCCCCGAAGCTGTATGCCTGCGCGGGATGTGAGCTGCAGGTCACCGCTGCCGAACTCCCGCGCGATCCGACTCAATGAGCCCAGCGCTACACCGGTGGTCTGTCCGCCAGGAACTCGGATTCGTACCACCGCGCCGTCAACGGCCAGATGGGGGCGCAGCACGCCTGGGCACCGGTCCGCGCGAGTCACGCCCGCCATGGTAAGCGGCCGGGCCGTTGAGGGGTTACGCTCCCGGGATGCCGCGGATCGCTTTGCTCTCGACCTCCGACACGGACCTGCTCTCCGCGCGGGCAAGCGGGGCCGACTACGTCCTGGCCAATCCGGCGCGTGACGCGCATAGCCAGCTCGCTGAGGTGCTCGAGGCATGTGACCTGATCCTGGCGCGGATTCTCGGCTCGCCGCAGCTGCTGTGCACGGGATTCGATCGGTTTCGCGCGAGCGGCAAGCCGGTGGTCGTCCTGGGTGGCGAACAGGCTCCCGATGCAGCGCTCATGGGGCTGTCGACTGTGCCGAAAGGAATCGCCGCCGATGCCCATGTCTACCTGGCACAGGGCGGACCAGACAATCTCAGGCAGCTCCACGCATTTCTGAGCGACACCGTGCTGCTCACGGGTGTCGGCTTCGAGGCTGCCGTCGGCCAACCGATCTGGGGTGTGGTGCCGCGCCCGCTGCCGGTCGGGGATTCCCGACCGCGCATCGGGATCTTGTTCTATCGCGCTCAGTACGCCGCCGGGAACAGCGCGTACGTCGACGCGCTCGCCGATGCCGTCGACGCCGCTGGCGGTATCGGCGTGCCGATCTTCGCTGCCTCATTGCGTGATGCTCCCTCGGATTTGATCGAGTATCTGGGCACCTGCGATGCCTTGATCACGACCGTGCTCGCGGCCGGCGGCACCAAGCCGGCCACGGCAACCGCCGGTGGCGACGACGAAGCGTGGGACGTACGCGCGCTGGCTGCTCTCGACATCCCGATCTTGCAAGGGCTTTGCCTCACCTGGGATCGGGCGTCATGGGCCGCCTCGGATGAGGGCATGAGCCCGCTGGATGTAGCGACGCAGGTGGCGGTTCCGGAGTTCGACGGCCGGATCATCACCGTGCCGTTCTCCTTCAAGGAAATCGATGCTGATGGATTGCCGAGCTACGTCCCTGATCATGAGCGGTGTCGCCGGGTCGCCGAGATCGCCGTCAACCACGCCCGATTGCGGCACATCCCCGTCCAGCAGCGGCGCATTGCGATCGTGCTCTCGGCCTACCCGACCAAGCACTCGCGGATCGGCAACGCCGTCGGGCTGGACACCCCGGTCTCGGTGATCAAGTTGCTGCGAGCGATGCGCGCGGCCGGTTACGATCTTGGCGCACCGGGTGAGATCCCGGGGACAGGACCACTCGATCCGATCCAGGGTGAGCACCCCGATACCACCGCAGGCAACACGCTGATCCGCTCATTGATCGCAGCCGGTGGGCAGGATCCTGAGTGGTTGACGGCCGAGCAGCTCTCCGGCCAGCCGGTCCGTATTGCGGCGGCAACCTACCGCCAGTGGCTGGCCGAGCTCCCTGCTGATCTTGTTGCGGCGGTTACCGATGCCTGGGGGAAAGCACCTGGTGAGCTCTTCGTCGATCGCAGTCGCGACGCCGCGGGCGAGATTGTCGCGGCCACGCTCCAAGCCGGCAATGTCGTGATCTTGGTGCAGCCGCCTCGCGGTTTCGGTGAGAACCCGATCGCGATCTATCACGATCCTGATCTTGCTCCATCCCATCACTACCTGGCCGTCTATGGCTGGCTGGAGCGGGAATTCGGAGCGCACGCGATGATTCACGTCGGCAAGCACGGCAACCTGGAATGGCTCCCGGGCAAGAACCTCGGCATGTCGGCGTCTTGTGGCACCGACGCCGCGATCGGCTCGCTGCCACTGATCTATCCTTTCCTGGTCAACGATCCCGGCGAAGGAACTCAAGCCAAGCGCCGGGCGCATGCCACGGTCGTTGATCATCTGGTGCCACCCATGGCTCGTGCTGAGACCTACGGCGATATCGCTCGGCTTGAACAACTGCTCGACGAGTACGCGCAGGTCAATGCCATGGACCCAGCAAAGGCACCGGCGCTGCGTGGTGAGATCTGGACGCTCATTCAGGCCGCCCAGCTTGATCATGATCTCGGCCTGGATACGGCTCCTGATGAGGAAGCCTTCGACGAGTTCGTCCTCCACGTCGACGGCTGGCTGTGTGAAATCAAGGATGCCCAGATCCGGGACGGGCTGCATGTGCTCGGCGAGGCGCCATCAGGCGATGAGCTGATCAACTTGGTGCTGGCGGTGCTGCGATCGCCGCAGATCTTTGGCGGGCAGGTCAATGGAGTCCCGGGGTTGCGGACCGCAATCGCACTGCTCGGGGATCCTGTCGGAGCGCCTCCCGGGGCAATGAACGCTGAACCGGTCGAGGCGGGCACCCTTCGACAAGCTCAGGGCGCGCCGGCGGCTCAGGGCGCGCCGGCGGCTCAGGGCACATTGGCGGAGGTGGACGCACTCGAGGCGCGGGCCCGTGAGCTGATCGTGGAACTCGCGGCGTCGGGCTGGTCGATCGACGCCGTCCCGAAGATCGTTGAGAGCAGCCTGGGAGCGCAGGACGAAGGTGTCGCTGCCGCGCTCCGCTTTGCCTGCCAGGAGGTCATACCGCGGCTGGCCAGGACTGGTGATGAGATCACGGCGATCATGCACGCGCTGGATGGCGGGTATGTCCCCGCTGGCCCATCAGGGTCGCCGCTACGCGGACTGATCAACGTCTTGCCGACGGGCCGCAACTTCTATTCGGTCGATCCCAAGGCGATCCCCTCTCGGCTGGCATACCAGACCGGCCAGGCGATGGCCGAATCTGTACTGCAGCGGCATCTCGACGAGACGGGGGAGTATCCACAGTCGGTCGGACTGTCCGTCTGGGGGACATCGGCCATGCGGACCAGCGGCGACGACATTGCTGAAGTGTTGGCGCTGCTCGGCGTCATGCCAGTTTGGGACGAGGCGTCTCGCCGGGTGACCGGCGTTGAGGCGATCGATCTCGCCGAGCTGGGCCGGCCGCGGATTGACGTGACGGTTCGCATTTCAGGTTTCTTCCGTGACGCCTTCCCACACGTCGTGGCGATGCTTGACGATGCCGTGCGTCTGGTGGCCGATCGAGACGAGCCCAGCCAGCTGAACTTCGTCCGGCGGCACACACAAGATGATCTTGCCACCCACGGCGATCAGCGCCGAGCCACTACTCGCATCTTCGGCTCCAAGCCAGGCTCGTACGGAGCAGGCATTCTGCCCCTCATCGAAGCGGGCAATTGGCGTAATGATCGTGATCTTGCCGAGGTCTACTCGACCTGGGGCGGATTCGCCTACGGTCGTGATCTTGACGGTATTCCGGCGCGCGAGGACATGGAGGCCAACTATCGGCGAATTGCGGTGGCGGCGAAGAACGTCGATACCCGGGAGCATGACATTGCCGATTCCGATGACTATTTCCAATACCACGGCGGCATGGTGGCGACCGTACGCGCGCTGACCGGCAGTGATCCTAAGGCGTACGTGGGGGACTCGACGAGTCCAGACGCGGTCCGGACTCGATCTCTGAGTGAGGAGACGGCGCGGGTCTTCCGGTCGCGGGTGATCAACCCACGATGGATCGCGGCGATGCAACGGCACGGCTACAAAGGGGCATTCGAGCTGGCCGCGACCGTCGACTACCTCTTCGGTTTCGATGCCACCGCCGGTGTGGTCACCGACTGGATGTACGCGCAATTGGCCCAGAATTATGTGCTGGACAAGGAAAACCAGGACTTCATGAAGCATGCGAACCCATGGGCGCTGCGCGGCATCATCGAAAAACTCAGTGAGGCTGTTGATCGTGGGCTGTGGCAGGAGCCCGATCCGGAGCTGATCACTGAGCTACAACAGGTCTACCTGGATCTCGAAGGGGATCTTGAAGACGTCATGAGTTGAGGCTTGACCTGACGCGAGCGAGGATGGCGTCCGCGATGGCCTCAGGTTGCTGTTTCAGGCAGCCAGTGGCCGGCCTCGAGCTCTACGACTTCGTACGGCCCCGCGACATAGTCGGCCGTTAGCTCAACAGCGCGCCGGGCCAGCGCAAAATCATCCCGTCCCCAGACGTAAGTGGTAGGCACAGTGATCCGCCCGACCGGCGGCTGCCTGGAGAACGGGATACCGCGGTACCAGTTCAGCGCCCCGGTGAGCGCGCCGGGCTCTGCCATGGCCGCCGCGTAACGACCGATGAAGTCGTCCGGAAGGCCGCTATCGTGCAAGAACTTCGCGAGCGTACGCTGCGCCAACCGCTCCGGCAGCGCAGGAAGTTGGAAAAGCACCATGTACCACGACAGCAAACCCTGTCGACTGGTCCACACCGATTTGAGAAACGCTGCCGGGTGAGGCGTTGAGAGGACCGTTAGCGAAGCAACTCGGTCCGGATTCCAGCCCGCTACGCCCCAGGCCTGATTGCCGCCCCAGTCATGCCCCACGATGTGAGCCTTCGCAAGGCCAGCGGTATCGAGCAGGGCAATCACATCAGCGGCGGTCGCGGCCGTCCGGTACTCCCGCCGTCGGATGGGTCGAGCGGCACGGGTGTAGCCGCGTTCGCTGGGAGTGAGCGTTCGTAGGCCCTCGTCGTTCAGCCGTCCGGCAACGGCCTCGAAGGTGGACAGCTGTTGTGGAAACCCATGCAGCAGTACCACCGCAGGAGCATCAGCAGGTCCTGCGTCGATTACGTCGAAGCGCAGTCCAGGTCGTACGAAATGATCCATAGGGCCTCCCTACCGATAGCTAGGCATCAACGTTACTGAAGATCGTTCTCGCACGGTCGGCCCGGAGGGAGCAGACCGTACCGACCGGCGCGATGATTGATGCGTCATGGACAACGACACGTTGGGCGACGACGCCGACATCGTGCGGGCGGCTCACGATGCGCTCGCGCGTCGCGACTGGACCGCTGCCCGCCGGGATTTTCTGGAGGCCAAGGCGCAGGACGCGTTGCACTCCGACGATGTGTACGCGTTGGCGGAGGCCGATTGGTGGTTGGGCCTCATTCAGGAGGCGCTCGCCGCATACGAAGAGTGCTATCACCGCTACTTGAGCGAGCAGCGTCGCGAACGCGCCGCGATGTCAGCTCTCGAGCTTGCCGGGACGCTGTTCCTTCGTGGGGATCAGGCCGAAGGCTCGGGGTGGCTGAGTCGGTTTCACCGGCTACTCCATGAGCTGCCTGATGGCGTCGAGCACGCCTACGCGAAATACATCGAGCTGGACGCCCGCGCCGCCGAGATGTCCGTCGACGACATCGTCGATCAGGCCCGACAGATTGAGGAGGTGGCTCGCCGCCACGGTGACCCCAACTTGGCCGCCCTTACCTTGGTGATCGAGGGCCGAGCCATGATCAGATCAGGCCAGGTTGCGAAGGGCATGGCGCTCCTGGACGAGGCGATGCTCGACGCGACGTCGGAGCAGATGAACCCTGCGTACGCCGGAAACATCTACTGCAACATGATCGCCGCTTGCCACGAGCTCGGCGACCTGCGCCGCATGAGGCAGTGGACGAAGTCTCTTGCCCGGTGGTGCAACCAAATCCCGCCGGCGGTGCTGTTCACCGGCATCTGCCGAGTCCATCAGGCGCAGCTGCTGACGGTGAGCGGCGCCTGGGAGCAGGCTGAGCGCGAGGCGTCGCGGGTCTGTACCGACCTGCAAGGGATCCAGGTCGAGAGCGTCGCGGAGGCGCATTACGCCGTGGGCGAGGTTCGGTTGCGGCAGGGTGACCTCGCCGGTGCCGAGCTCGCTCTGGAGGAGGCTGATCGCCTCGGCCGGGATCCGCAACCGGCATTGGCTCTCGTTCGGCTGGCGCATGGCCATCCTGAGAGGGCGAGGGCCATGTTGGACGTCGCCCTCGCAGCACGCGCCGGACAGCCGCTGGTTCGCGCTCCGCTGCTGGCGGCCTTGGTGGAGGTCACGCTCGACGGCGGTGAGCTCGAGCCGGCGAAGAAAGCGGCCGAAGAGTTGGCAGGTATCGCCGGATCATTCGGCACCGAGCTGCTCCGTGCGAGGGGCTTACAGGCCACCGGAGCCGTGCTTGTCGCCGAGGACCGATGCGTGGAGGCGCTGCCGGTTCTGCGGGAGGCCTGCCGCGTCTGGCAGGACCTGGATGCGCCCTACGACGCAGCACGGGTGCGGCTGCTGCTCGCGCGAGCCTGCAACGCACTCTCAGACACCGATAGCGCCACTCGTGCCTTGGACGCTGCGGCTGAGGTGTTTGAGCGGCTCGGGGCAAGCCTCGACATGCGCAAGCTCCAGATGCTCCGGCGAGGGCCGAGTCTGCCGGATGGGTTGACCGAACGCGAGGCAGAGGTCCTGGCCCTGGTGGCGGCCGGTCGGACCAACCGGCAGATCGCGGAGACCCTGGTGATCAGCCACAAGACGGTGGCCCGGCACCTGTCGAACATCTTTGTCAAGTGTGGGCTGGCCACTCGAGCCGCAGCGACCGCGTACGCGTTCGAGCATCACCTGATCCAGTCGCGGCGTGGGTAATCCGACCCATCGACCCTGGTCAGCGATGGGTCCGTAGCCCGATGAGCCCGACCCTTCTGCCCCTCTAGCGTCGACGAAGCGAGGTCACCAACCGGGTGGCCCAAGACCTGGAGGGAAAGCCGTAATGAGCACCACTATCGAAACGATCGACGAAGCACGCGTGCAGGAGTTTGCCGGGCGCATCTTCGGCATCTACACCGGCGCGATGCTGAGCGCCATGATCGACATCGGCCACCGCACAGGTCTTTTCGAGGCTGCGGCACAGGGGCCGGCGAGCAGTCCCGAGCTGGCGAGACGCGCTGGGCTCCACGAGCGGTATGTGCGGGAGTGGCTCGGATCCATGGCGAGCAGCAACATCGTCGAGTACGACGCGGCAAGCGAGACGTACCGGCTGCCGCCCGAACATGCGGCGTGCCTCACCGGCATCGGCTCGGGGAACCTGGCGCCCTTCGGCCAGCTCAACACGCATCTGGCCACGCACGTGGCGGAGGTGGCCCGGGTGTTCCGCGACGGCGGGGGCGTCCCGTACGAGGCATTTCGACCCGAGTTCACCGATGCCATGGACGCCGTGGGTCGCGGGGCCTTTGACGGGGATCTGATCGATATTTGGCTGGCCTGCGTCGCCGGCCTGAAAGAAACGCTGACCCGACGGCGCCAGAGTCGCCGACGTGGCATGCGGCACCGGCCACGCCGTCGTTCTGCTCGCGCGCGAGTTTCCCCGGTCAACTTTCACCGGATACGACATCGACCAGGACGCCATTGCGCGAGGGCGGGCGGAGGCTGCCGCCGCTGGCGTGATGAATGCTCACTTCGAAGTGCGCGATATCGCCGACCTCATCGTTGACCAGCCGTTCGACGTGGTCTTCGTCTTCGACGCGATTCACGACATGGTCGCGCCGGCCGTTGTCCTGAGGCGCATCTACGATGCTCTTGGCTCCGGGAGGCGTCTTCTTCATGAAGGAGCCTCGGGTCTCGAGCGATCTGGCTGACAACATCGGCAATCCGTTCGCCCCGATGGTGTATGCCATCAGCACTCTGCATTGCCTGACGGTGTCTTTGGCACACGGTGGCACCGGATTGGGGACGGCGTGGGGCGAGCAAGTCGCCCGCCGGATGGTCGCCGAGGCCGACTTCCGCGACATCCGGGTGTACGACACTCCTGGCGATCCGATCGACGCGATCTTCGCCTCGAGCAAGCCCGCCGCAGCCTCCGCCTGATCGGCTGCCGGCTCAATCCGAGGGCCCGGCTGTCGCGGGCCCTGTGGCCGACACCCCGGACGGCCCATGTCGGCATGTCTCATCCGCAGTGGCAGGGTGTGTTCATCGATGCCGCAAGGAGTGAGGCGATGACGGATGAGCGGAAGGTCTTGGAGCGTGTCCTCGAGGAGGCCACTGGCTTTCTCGAGGATCTGCCGGGCCGGCGCGTTGCGGCACGCACAGACGTCGACGGCGTTGCGAACGCGCTGCGGCGGCCGCTGCCGGAGGAGGGCGCCGAGCCGCTGGAGGTGGTCGAGGAGTTGATCGCGGGGGCCGAGCCGGGAGTCGTCGCGACGCCGTCGGGACGGTTCTTCGGCTGGGTGATCGGCGGTGTGCTGCCAGCCACTCTGGCGGCGGATTGGCTGACCTCGACGTGGGATCAGAACGCCGGGCTGCTGTCCTCCTCGCCGGCCGCAGCGGGTTCGGAATGGGTGGCCAGTGAGTGGTTGCTTGACCTGCTGGGCCTACCTGACACCTCTGCCGTTGGCTTTGTCACTGGCGCGATGATCGCCAACTTCACCTGCCTGGCCGCTGCTCGCCATGAGGTGCTTCGCCGCGCGGGCTGGAATGTCGAGAACGACGGGTTGCGCAACGCCGCTGAGGTCAGCGTCATCGTTGGCGAGGAACGTCACGAGACAGTCGACGTCGCGCTGCGGTTCCTTGGCTTGGGTGAAGCCAAGAGCATCGTGGTTCCGGCCGATGATCAAGGTCGGATCCGACTGGATGCGTTGGCAGCCGCGCTGGACCAGGTCAGCGGAAATCCGGTGATCGTCTGTCTGCAAGCGGGGAACGTCCACAGCGGCGCCTTCGACCCGATCGCAGCAGCTGTTGATCTTGCACATCAGTACGGCGCTTGGGTCCACGTAGATGGCGCGTTCGGCCTATGGGCTGCCGCCTCGCCCACATACCGGCACTTCGTCGCTGGCGTCGAGCGAGCGGATTCGTGGGCGACTGACGCGCACAAGACGCTCAATGTCCCCTATGACAGTGGCATCGCGATCGTGGCGAACGCTGACGCAATGTACGCCGCCATGGGAGTGCATGCCGCGTACCTGATCCAGGACGAGCGGCCGGATCCGTTCTCGACGGTTCCCGAATTCTCTCGTCGAGCTCGCGGCTTCACCGTCTGGGCCGCCCTACGCTCACTCGGCCGTCGCGGCGTAGCACAGATGGTCGAGCGGTTCTGTGCACACGCCCGTCGCTTTGCCGCCGGACTGGCCGAGCTGGATGGCGTACGAGTTGTCAACGACGTCGTATTCACTCAGGTGTGCGTGTCATTTGGCACCGACGACGTGACGCGCGAAGTTGCCGCACGACTGCTGCGGGATGGCACCGCATGGATGACCCCGTCGACCTGGCACGGACAAGCCGTACTGCGAATCTCTGTCTCCAACTGGCGAACCACCAACGAGGACGTGGATCGCACTCTCGAGGCCGTACACCGAGTGCTGAATGAGGTTCGTGCGGGCTGAGGCGCAGGCCGCACGAGCACCGGCCGGGTCGGGCCGGCAAACGTCAGTGCAGGCTCGCCTTGAGCCCGATGATCAACAGCCCGAGCAGCGCACCGATGCCCGCGCTTATCAGGCTGCCCCCGAAGCTGAGCCCACCACGGCGACCCGCAAAGAAGCTATAGCCGGTCAGCAGCACAGTGCAGGCGATCACGGCGATCCAGGCGTCGATACGCAGATCTACGCCGAGGAGTTGGAGGATGATCAAGATGGCGGCGGGTACCAGGGCTGCCGCAAGGATCGGCCAGGTCTCAGCGAGCGCCTCTTTCAATGCGGCAGCGGGATGCGTGTGGTGTTTGACGGCATCGCCCAGTGTCCGAGCATGGAGGTGTGCCAGCCAATAGATGAATGCGGTTCCCAGAATGGCAAGAACGAGCCGCGTATCTTCCAGATGCCCTACCGATGCTGCTATCGCAGCCGCGGAGACCACAGTGCCCGTGATTATGCCTTCGCCGTTGATCATTCCCAGCGGATCGCGTTCAGCCTTGACGCGGTCGGCACGGTGGCTTTCGTTCGTGGTCATTTGGCGGCCAGTCAATCCAAAGATCCGGGCACGCGTCAAGCATCCCACCTCACGCGCTGACGCCCCACCTTCTTCACCCGCGACCCACATACATCGGGGGCGTGAAGGGAGAAAGTGGGGCGTCAGGGCGCGGCGAGCAGGGCTCGTTGGCCGGCAAGCACCATCCGGCGCCCAGTGAGCCGCACCACGCTGTCCCGCACAGCGGGCGTGAGCCCTCGAGTGTTGTCCCGGCGATGGGCCTGCGCACGAACCCAGGCGATCCGCGGAGCCCGCCGTTGCTCGTACGCCGGCAGGGCCTCGTCGACCGGCAGGCTGCTGAGCGTCTCTGCAAGTACCAGCGCGTCCTCGACAGCCAAGGCGACGCCCTGGCTCACTGATGGGGACATCGCATGGGCGGCATCGCCGATCAGGACGGTCCGACCCAGGAATGCGTAGGGTTGATCAACTTCAGTGATTGGGGTGGCGTAGGCGTGCCCACCCTGGGTGAGCAGATCAGTGACCAGCGCGCCGAAATCGTCGAAGTAGTTGCGCCAGTCGCCCGGCGGCCTGCCGTTGCTGCTGGCGATGTCGGCGTAGCAGAAGACGGCCCCGTCGCCCAGAGGCATGGTGACCAGGCTGCGACCAGGGGCTAGGCGAGCGTGCCAGGTGTCTTCCTCGCCGCTCCAGCCGTCAGCAATGAAGCGCCAGCACCAGCGACTGGTGTGCTGTGGCGCCGTGCCTCCGAGGCCAGCGGTGCGTACCACGGAATCGGCTCCGTCGGCACCGACCAGTACGTCGTATTGCTCGATCGATCCGTCGCTGAGCTTGATCGCGCCATTGCGAAGTCTGGCGGCGATCGTGGTTCCGCGTCGAACGGCGACGTCGGAAGTTGCCGCCTGCAGGAGGTCATGCAGTGCGTTCCGGCGAATTGCCACGCTCTGGCTGCCGTTGCCCCAGATGCTCGACACCGGAAGATCTACGAGCGTCCGTCCGCGAGCACCTGTGACGCGCTGCCTGCTGATCGGATGAGCGGCCGCGGTGACCGCCTCGCCAAGACCAAGGTGATCTAGGGCTCGCAGTGCGTTGGCCGGCAGATAATGCGCTGTGTCGGTCATCGGCCACTCTCGGCTGCGTTCAATAACCAGTGGATTGTGTCCGGCATCTTTGAGTGCTCGCGCGAGGCTCAGTCCGGCAATGCCGCCGCCGGCGATGAGTACGCGCCGACCTCTATGCGTCTTCGCGTTTGTGTTGTTGATCATGTTGCCCTCCGAAATGGATCTGTTGATTGATCAATTTCTACGGGCGAGGGGCAGGTACGATCATCGGCAAGCGCTACCCAATTGGCGGGTGGGACTACCCACATCGACGTTCCGCGACGATGGCAGGTATGGGTAGTGAACCGACAGCCGACTAAGGACCAGGCCGCGAAATCCCCAAGGCTTCAGCTCGAGCCGTGACTTGCCGGCGGGACGTGACTCCCAGCTTTCCCAAGATCTCGGCGACGTGGCGGTCGACGGTACGCACCGAGAGCACGAGCTGCGATGCGATCTCGTTATTGGTCAGCCCGCGAGCCAGCAGCCGAAGCACCTCGAGCTGCCGCTCGGTAAGCCCGGCCGGATTCTCGCGGGTGTCCGCCGTCGGGCCTCTGGGTACGTTCGGCACACCGAGCTGCCGCAGTTCGGCCCTGACCTGGCGTGACAGCGGGATTGCTCCGAGCCCATCCAAGATCGGCAAGGCCTCCAGCAGCGCGGCCGGATCGGAGCTGTCGGCCAGGGCGGCGGCGCGATGATAGGGACAGCCGCGCTCGGCCCAGGCTCGTGCTGCGGCTTGCCAATCGCCCCGCGCCTGCAGGGCGAAGGGATGATCCCCATCGGGCGGATCGACCAGACGCCCAGCCTTGCGTATCCGGTAGGCCAACTCGGCCTGGAGGGGATGATCTCCGAGTCGTACGGCCTCGGCCAAGATGGGTTCGGCGATGTCGATCACAGCTGCCGAGTCGCCCCGCAAGGCAGCGTGTTCGCATCGCGCGGCAGTCACCGGGCCAATGCGCTGCAGCTCATCGATTTGCTCCGCGACGCGTTGCGCTTGCTCCAGGAGTTCGGTTGCGCCAGCCTCTCCACGGCGGGCTTGTACCGTGCCAAGTACCGTCAGGGCGACGCAGTGAGCGGCCGGTTGCGAGCGCGCCGGCAGCTCCGCGGCAGCGACGGCGGCCTCCCAGTGACCACGGGCCAGCTCCATCCGCGCCCTGCACCCGTGCAGATAGGCGAGAAAGCCAATGAACTCTGCATGTTCCGACAGCTCCAACGCGTCGGTCATGAACGGTTCCGCATCGTCTAGTCGGAACTCGTCCAAGAGACACCACACAATGCCGACGTAGGCGCGGCACGCATCCTCAACATCGTCGATGGATAGTGCAACACGCACCGCTTCTTGAAGATCATTGAAGCCGTCGCGGTCCCCGCTCTGCCACCTTGCGTTACCCAGATTGGTCAGCGCGTGAGACAGCACTGCAGTTGCGCCTGCGGCCGTGGCCAACGCAATGGCTCGGCGAGCCAGCGCCGCCGCCTCCTCTGTGTGGCTTGCCAGCATCGCGAGCTGCGACTGGGTGCTCAGCGCGAATGCGAACAGTCCGTCGTCTCCGACCTCTCCGAGTACGGCGGTCGCTTCCTCAGCTGCCTCATCTGCCTCGGCCCGCCTCCCGTTGAACCACATGATCCTCGACAACCAACGCAGGCTCAGCCCGAGCGCCCGCTGATCTTGCAGTTGCCGGCGTAATGTCACGGTGCGACGTTGAGCTGTAACGGCGTCCGCCGCTGCGCCGATTGTGTAGCGCTCTACGGCACACTCCTCGAAGAGGTCGGCCAGCTCCGCTGGCGTGAAGCGATCCTCATGGGCCAGGGCGAGTGTGTAATGGGCTGCGGCCTCCCGATGGGCACCGGAGGTGGCCGCGTCGCGGGCTGCGATGGGTGCATACCGTACGAGGGCATCCACATCGCCCGCTTCGGAGGCGTGATGAACAAGTCGACCGGCGTCGTGGATGCCCAGGCCTTCCATTGCTGCGAGCACGCGTGCATTGAGTTCCAGACGCCGCGCGACGGGCAAGGCGTCGGCGATCGCCCGGCGCGTCAGCTCATGGCGGAATGAGACTCCATCGCGGTGCACAGTGAGCAGTCCTCGCTCCTCGGCAGCCGCGATTGCGGCCTGGTCACTGACCAGGGCATCGATGAGCCGCCGATCCAGACCCGACGGCACAACGGCCAGCAGCTCGATGGTGTCTTGGTGAGCTGGGGCAAGTCGACCGAGCCTGCCCAGGACCGCATCGACAACAGTCGGCGGAACGCTCGAGCCAACCGCCGAAGCCACGAGCTCGTTGACGAAGTACGGATTTCCGTCGCTGAGGGCGTAGACCTCCTCAGCGTCTAGCGAGCTGCCGACGACGAGTGCGCGTACGGCCGGCTCGGAGAGACGCTGCGGGCTGAGCCGGTGAACCTGCTCGGCGTGTGATGCGTCCCCAAGTAGCTGGGTCAACGGGTGGTCGCGCGAGAGCTCGTCATCGCGGTAGGTGAGCAGTAGGACGACCGGCAGCTGGGCGATCCGGCGTACCAAGAAACGCAATGTGTCAACCGTCGCCTCGTCGGCCCAGTGGACGTCCTCGACTACCAGGGTGGTGGGAGGCGGCCGCTGCAACTCATCCAACAGAGCATCCATGACCAGATCGCGTTCACCGACCTGCAGCGCCCGCGCCAACCGCGGGCCGACCGCTGCTGTCAGATCTCGGAACGGGCCTAGTGTCCGTGGCGTGCTGAGTGCATCACAGGCGCCGACCAGCATTCGGGTTCCGTCCGGCAGCTGCGATCTGATCGCCGAGACCAGGCTGGTCTTACCGATTCCTGCTTCGCCGTGGAGCAAGATGACCGAGCCGGTCCCTCTCGCCGCCGCGCTGGCTACATCCAGGAGGGTGGCGAGCTCTTGATCGCGCTCCAACAGGCGTCGAGCCATCCTCCGATGGTATTTGCGGTCGCCGCGCATCGGTCACGCGGCAAGTAGTCACACCCGCCACCAGATGCGACGCTTTCCTGTCCGAATCGACCACTTTCGCTAAGACGCGACCCACGCGAGGGAAAGCCAACTACCGTGGACCGGGTGCCCAAGAAGAAGCACCGGTCATCGAAGCAGCCCCCGCGACGCTCGGGTCACCCAGCTCTCCGGTCGGCGCGACGGCATCCGGAGGACGATTGGGATCTGCTCGACGAGGTTGAGGTTGCCCTGGCGGAGGACCACCCGCTGACGATGCTGCAAACAGCGAGCGCTGTCCTCAATCTCGTGGATTCCCGTAACGATCACGTACTGGACCCCTCCGCCAAGCGCGAGGATGTGTCGCTGCCTGACCTGCTGAACGCACTTGTTGCCGGGGACGCACCGGCCGCAGCGGCGCTGGCCTGGACAATGGCGCATCTGCATGGAAACGAGGTGCTGCGGGCTCGCGTGGTACGTGATCTTGGTACGCGAAGTTTCCTGCTGCCGTCCTGGATGCATCAGCTGAACAAGCTGGAGATCGTCGCAGCGCAGCAGGTGACAGATATGGTCCGTGATGGTTACAACGTCGTACTGCATACGCGTCTCGCCGGCCACGACCTGACCACCGTGACATTCATCGACTTCAATCTGGGCATCGTCGTGAAGGACAACTTCCTGTCCAACAAGCCGCTGGAGAACTTCAACGAGGTTTGGCGGGAACACGCCGACACCCAACACACCGCTCTCGAGCCGCTGCCGCCGGCAGATGCACATGCTCGCATCAGCGAAGCGATCGAGGCGGGGGCCAGAACGTGGCCACCGTTGGAGTCCGAGGACTGGCCAGCAACCCGGCCGCTGCTGGAGTGGATTCTGCGACAGCTGCCGGACGGCGGGACGGGTTTCGTACGCCCGGAATGGTCGGATGACGATCGAGAGGCCTTGGCGGATCACTTCCTGACCAGCTCTTTCGGGGTAGCTCTCGATCTGCCGGATGACCGCTCGATCGCTGGCGATCTCATCTGGTATCGGGCCGACTACGGGTACGGCGATCCGCTTCGCTGGAGCCCCACAGCGATCGAGATCTTGATGCTGGACTGGTATCCGCGCAAGATCGTCGCCGATCAACGGTATCTGCGGCGCATGCCACTCGTATTGCGTGATTTCGTGCGATTCGCACACCACGAGATTGGCCTCGACGAGGAGCTGACTTCCGAGGCTCTGCATGCGATCGAGAAGTACGAATATGAGTATCGACAGGCCACCAGCAGAGCCGCGACGGCAGGGGCCGGAGGCGATCTTGGAGGCAGTAGGCGCTCTTGCTCCGCTGAATGATGATGATCTTGCCGACGATGATCTTTTCGATCAGGACGACCTCGAGATCTTTGTGCTGGATCTGCTGGCCGATCAGGTCGGTGGCCATGATCAACTTGCTGCGTTGACGACCGAGCCGCTTCCGGACGAGCCGTTTGACTGGCGCGGACTGCCCACCGAGATACATGATCGCGTCGCCGAGGTACTTGTCCTGTGCGACGACTGCTGTGATCAGCATTTCGATGTCGAACACCGTACGGCTGTGCGGCGAATGCTGCATGACGTCGCGGTCCGCGATCCGCAGATCTTCCTGCGGCGGGCAAAGGTTGAGACGGCGGCTGCGGCGCTGTGCTGGATGGTTGGCCGGGCTAACGAGTCGGTTGGCTATGTCGGGTTGCAGACGCAAGATCTGATGCGCACGTTCGGGCTGAAGTCGCCGCCCAGTACGCGGGCGTACACGATGCGTCAGGCGATCGGAGCAGATAGCACAGAATGGCCCGGCTCGTTGGGCTCTGCGCGCTACCTCACCGGGGCCCGTCGGCAGTCGATCGTTACGCGCCGTGATCAGGCTTACGAGCCCGTCGGAGTGTCAGATTTGGTGCGGGGCTAGGAAGATCAGCTCAGCCGCCCGTATGCCCGGCTGGGCCTCAGCCGTATCACCACACGCCTGTCTGTCACCATCGCAGCGCGGTACTCATCCCAGTCCGGGTGCTCACCGGACAGGTCCCAGAAGTTACGTCCGTCGACCTTCAGGCCTGCAACAGCTCGCCGAGGAGTCAACGAAGGTCTGGCGCGGTCGAACATCCGCGACTTCGACGATTGCGGTGTCCACGTTGCGAATCCGTACGACCTTTAGATTCCAGATTGAGATGGCGAGCGTGACCCCACCCACGGACGGGACGACAGGCGTGGCCACCATCTCGCTGACCAGCGAGCGCAGTTGCCATGATGTCGTGATGGATAGCGATGTCGTGCAGCTGCACAACGGGACCCGCCTTGTGACTGACATCACGGACCTGATCATTCAGTTCTGTCGTAAGCGGGGGGACGGGTTGTGTCATGTCTTTGTCCCGCATGCCACCGCGGGCGTCGCGTTGATCGAGACTGGGAGCGGCTCCGAGGTTGATCTCGAGGACGCCATTGACCGGTTGCTTCCCCGCGACGGCAGCTACCGGCACCGGCACGGCAGCCGCGGTCACGGCCGTGACCACGTGCTGCCGGCCTTCGTGTCACCGTCGCTCACGCTGCCAGTGCTTGGCGGCCAGCCCACACTCGGTACCTGGCAGAGCGTGGTGCTTGTGGACACCAACGCTGATAACGCTGACCGGAATGTGCGGCTCAGCTTCGTCCCGGGTTGATTCTGACCCCGGCCATCGTCAAGAGAAACGCGTACCACGCCCGTCTCAGGGCCCGCTAAGACGGGCGTAGGAGGTACGTGTCCATCACCCAGCCGCGGAGCTTGCGGATCGCGGCTCGCTTCGCTCGGATCTCCTTGATGACCTCGCTCAGCTTGCCGGCGACGAGCGACTCATCAGGTAGTCCGAGCTGGGCGCCCCAGTAGATCGTGAGGTCACCGAACTGGTCGAGAAGCTCGCTGCATACAAGATCACCGTCCAGCATGACCACTACATCGCCGAGGGCAGGGGAGTACTCACCGAGCAGCCTCCGTCCAGTGGTGATGTGGATGGGTTTGCCCACTCGATTCAGGATGATCTTGTGTCGTGCGGCGAGCAGCTGGATACTGCTGATGCCCGGGATAACGGCCAGGTCGAGATCAACGGCGTGAGTCTTGATCAAATCGACGATGCGGATCGTGGAGTCGTAGATCGCTGGATCGCCCCACACCAACAGACCAATGGTGCCGCCATCGTCCACCTCGGTGGCGATGATCTCGGCATAGCGCCGAGCTCGAGCCTCATGCCAGGCCGCAACGCCTGATTGATACTCCGCGCTATTCCGCTCCCGATCAGGGCCACGCTCGGGATCCGGCACTTCGACGACGCGGTAGTCATCATGTGTGATCACCGCGCGACAGATTTCCTGACGCAGTTCGACAAGGTCGTGCTTCGCAGCCCGTTTGTCGGCGACCAGGAAAACGTCGACCTGGTTCAGTGCCGCAACGGCTTCGCGAGTCAAGTGATCTGGATTCCCGCTCCCGATGCCGATCACCAGCACCCGAATCGTCACAGCTGCGCAGCCACCCGTGTGCCCGCAAGCAACAGAGGAAGATCGACGTATCTCTCTACGGCGTCCGCCAGTTTGTTGATCATGTTTTCACGGCGCGCCGCGTATGCCGGCGCACCTGGACCGGGACGCCACGGCGATCCAGTCACCGCAGCGATCTCGGCCAACCAGAATCGCCTGAAGTCATCGTTCTCGAACGCACCATGCCACATGGTTCCCCACACCTGCCCCTGCCGGCAGCCATCGAGGAATGGCTCGGCGTCACCCACAATCTCTGCAATCCCGTGGTGTATCTCGTACCCCTCGACCTCATGCCCGCACCAGGCGCCCGTCGGCCGTCCGAGCACCTTGCCGGCGCCGAAATTCACCGTCACCGGAAGTAGGCCGAGTCCGTCGACCACTCCACCGCCCGACTCGATCGAGTCGTCGATCACGCGTCCGAGCATCTGGTATCCCCCGCAGATCCCCAGTATCGGCTCGCCATGTCGGGCGCGCGCTGCCATCACCGGCGCTAGCCCAACGTGATGCAGCCACTCAAGATCGCTAACGGTCGATCGCGACCCGGGAAGCAGGACAAGATCGGCGCCGCGCACGGTCTGCGGGTCCGCCGTCACGAGCACCTCCACCCCGGGCTCCGCGGCCAAGGCCTCCACATCCGTGCCGTTGGACATCCGTGGCAGTCGGACCACGGCAACTCGCAACGTGCCCTCCGTGGTGTTGTGACGCCGCCATGCAGCTACCTCGAGCGTGTCCTCGGCGTCCAGCCAAACGTCGGGAAGCCACGGGAGCACGCCGGCGAACGGCACGCCCGTCCGCCGGGTGAGCTCCTCCAAGCCGGGCAGCAGTACGCCGACATCGCCGCGAAACTTGTTGATCAGGAAGGTCCTGACCAGCCGCCGATCAGTGGAATCCAGCAGAGCCACCGTTCCATACAGCGAAGCAAACACTCCGCCACGATCGATATCGCCCACCACGACGACGGGCAGACCCTTCTTCCGCGCCAAGCCGAGATTCACGTAGTCGCCGGCTCGCAAATTGATCTCCGCGGGAGAGCCGGCGCCCTCGCAGATGATCACTTCGAAGCGACTGGCGAGCTCGTCGTATGCGGCAAAAGCCACGACTGCCAGATGCTCGCGGCCGGTCGCGTACTCCCCGGATTCCAAGGTCCCGGACGGTTGGCCTCGCAGCACGATGTGTGAACGATGGTCAGAGCCTGGTTTCAGGAGCACCGGATTCATAGCCGATTCCGCCGCGATGCCGGCGGCCTGCGCCTGCAGGTATTGAGCGCGCCCAATCTCTGCGCCATCGCGACAGACGCAGGAATTGTTCGACATGTTCTGCGCCTTGAATGGCGCGACTGCAATGCCTCGCCGCGCCAATGCGCGGCACAATCCGGTGACAATGAGTGACTTGCCTGCGTCGGAAGACGTGCCGGCGATCAGGAGGCCGCTCGACCCGCCCGTTTCCGAGCTGCTCGCGTAATTCCGAGGCTCGCAGCTGTCGACGCTTTCGCTCCCCACCGGCGCAGTGTACGGCGTGTCCGCGGAACGGTCTGGTGCTTGCCGGATGGGGTTGGATATGTTTGGCTTTACCTTTGCCGTTATCAAATCGTGACCTGCTCGGGGGTCGTCGTACGCGATGGAGGCACCGTGACCGGCAAAAGACTTCGAATCGCTTCGGCGAGCGCTGCCGTGATCGTCAGCGCCGCTGTCGCCGGAGCTGCCCTCTACGGAGGCGCAGCCCTCAGCGATCCGCGGGAACCCAGCGGAGACGACCGGCTCATCGCCGTCCCGGCAGCCCCGTCGTCCTCTCCATTGGACACCCCATCGTCGTTGCCCACCGAGACTCCTTTGCCGTCGCGCAAGGCGACTCCGAGCGGCGACTCGCTCAGCCAGCGGGCGCGCGCATACTCGCGGAGTCACAAGTGCAACATCCACCAGAAGGGCAGTGCGTGTTATCGCCCGCTCAAGTCCCACGCGGCGGGGACGCCGAGTGCGGGATCGACGAAACCAACAGCGACCAAACGCCGCTCGCCGATCGCCTCACCAAGCCACAGCGCGAAACCGACCAAGAAGCCAACTCAGAGCCCGAAGTCAACGCCGAGCAAGTCCGCGTCCAGCGCCTCCGGCTATGACACACGCTCCGACTGGGCGGACGCGGTCCTCGACGAGCTCAATGACGAACGTGCAGACCATGGGCTGCCAGCGCTAAAGCTCAATAGCAAGCTCATCTCCTCTGCGCACACCCATAACCTGGCCATGGCAAAAGCCAACACGCTCAGCCACCAGCTGGGCGGCGAGGCCGCGCTTGGTTCCCGAGTCTCTGCCGCGGGATACGAGTGGAGCATGGTCGGGGAGAACATTGCCTACAACAGCGACCGGTCGGAAGGTGGCGTACTCGCCGTACAGAAGGCGATGTACAACGAGAAGCCACCTGACGACGGGCACCGCCAAAACATCTTGAACAAGAAGTTCGATGATGTCGGGATTGACGTGATCAACGACTCGGTGCACGGCAGGGTGTGGCTGGTCACCGACTTTGGCAGATCCTGACTCTGTCCCTCGGCTCGATCTCCGACTCCGCTCTCTGGGGCCGCGGCAACCCCACGTTCACCTAGATTGCTGGCAGCCTGCGCAGTTTCCAACCTGCGTGGACCGTCCGCAACCTGGGTCAACGTAGCTTTCTGACAGAAGGCTGGGGACGCTGCACCAGCGCGATCCCGGTCAAGATCAACACGCCGCCGATCAGCTGCATCAGGCCGGGTCGCTGACCAAGCAACACAAAGGCAAAGACCACCGCGAAGATCACCTCTGTCAGCGAGACGAAGGATGCCCGCGAGCTGCCGAGACGGCGCACCGCGACGATGCCGGTCGGGTACGCGAGCACTGCACTGATCAAGATCAACGACAGTGCCGGAAGCCACCAGCCGACCGACCGATCCGCCAAGGTCACAACGCCGGCATGCGCAGCGAGCGGCAGGATGCCGGCGGCAGAGGCAGCCAGCAAGATCACCGCTCCGATGCCGGTTCCGGCGGTCGTCAACAGCAGCGGGTGGATGCTCTCATCGGTTCCGTTGTCTTCACTGAGGAGGAAGTAGGCGCTGAGGCACAACGCCGCGCCGAGACCCCAGCCAACACCGACCCAGTTGAGCGTCAGCCCGTCGCGCAGGTCGAGGACAAAGGCGAGACCGACGATCGACAAGCCGGCGCCGGCAAGCACCGGCGCGGCTGGCCGGTGGTGGGTCCGGGCCCAATGCCAGGCGATCAGCATTACCGGTGCCAGGTACTCCAGCAACAAGGCCACACCAACCGAGAGGTACTGCACAGCGCTGAAGTAGCAGAGCTGAGCCAGCGCGATCGCCACCAATCCGTACGCAAGTATGCGCACTGACTGCCGGCCAGTTGGCAGTCCGATCCGTCGGAGCAGGAACAGCGCTGGTATGAGGAGGATTGCGAAGGCGCCGCCCACACGCGTCGCTACTACAGCGGTGGGTGACCAGCCGAGATCCAGTAGTGAACGGGCGAGGGAGCCTGAGAGCCCGAACGATGCCGCCGAAACAAGCGCGAACGTGGCACCGCGGCCGTAGGCTCGATCGGCAATTGTCCGGGTGGCTTCCGGAGCAGTCGTCGTCACGTCCGGCCTCCTAGGATCGATAGCCGAAGTCATGGAGTGTCATGACCAAAGCTCGCGTATACTAATTACACTAGAGCACATGATGTCAGGAGTCAAGATGCTTTTTAGTCATGACACTGAGGTGTCACTGGCAGGAGCCGCGGCGCTGGTGAACACCGTTGGCCTCGATGGCGACACCCTGGTCACGCTCGCTGATCTGGATGGCTTCCTGGCCGATAACTCATACTCGGGGGTGATTCGCCGAACCACCGAAGAGCTCGAGTCGGTCCGCGCACTGCGTGGGCGCCTACGCAGATTCTGGACAGTCAGGGATCGTGACGAGGCGGCGGCGCTGGTCAACGAAATCCTCGACGAAGCAGACGCCCGGCCCTACCTGTCACGCCACGACGAGTGGGATTGGCATCTGCACGTGACTCGACAAGATGCGCCGCTAGCCAACCGGATCGCCGCCGAAGCGGCGATGGCCATCCTCGATCTGATCAGAGCCGACGCGTTGGGCCGGCTCCGGATCTGTGCGGCTGAGGACTGCGAAGATGTGTTGATCGACCTTTCCAAGAACTCGTCCAAGCGTTTCTGCGCCACCGGGAACTGCGGCAATCGGACCAACGTTGCTGCATACCGCGCGCGTAAGCGCCAACAGAGCGCATGAAGCCCTCACGCCGGGCGGCCGTCCCGCCGTTCGCGGTGATGAGCATCCTCAACCGGGTGGCGGGGCTTCGGGCGCAAGGCCGCGAGGTCATCTCACTGTGTGCCGGCGAGCCGTCTCAAGGAGCACCCTCGGATGTACGCCGCCGCGCCGCGGAACTGATGATCGACCGTACGCCGCTGGGATACACCGAGACCTTCGGAATCAAGTCTTTGCGTCGGGAGATCGCAGCGCACTATCAGCGCTGGTATTCGCTGGACATCGACGAAGATCAAATTGCGGTGACCACCGGCTCGTCGGGCGCCTTCCTGCTCAGCTTCCTGGCCGCCTTTGATCATGGTGACCGGGTGGCGTTGACCCGCCCGGGCTATCCGGCGTACCGGAACATCCTTAGTTCACTGGGATGTCAAGTGGTCGAGCTGGCCTGCGGTCCAGCTGAGCGTTTTCAACCGTCAGTGGAGATGCTGGACCGAGCGCACGCAGCCGCGCCGCTGGCGGGTCTCGTGGTCGCCTCCCCAGCCAATCCGACAGGGACCATGATCGCTCCCGATCATCTTGCCGACCTTGCCTGCTGGTGCCGTGATCATGAAGTCCGGCTTGTCAGCGACGAGATCTACCACGGCATCACCGACCGCACGGTCACAGCCAGCTGCGCCTGGCAGCATGATCGCGAATCGGTTGTGATCTCCTCGTTCTCCAAGTACTGGGGGATGACGGGCTGGCGGCTCGGCTGGAGCCTGGTGCCGACCGACATGGTGGCCGCTTTCGATGCGCTGGCAGGCAATTACGCCCTGTGTCCGCCAGTTCCCGCCCAGCATGCGGCGCTCGCGGCCTTCACCGAGGAGTCCTATCGCGAAGCCGACACAGCGGTGGCGGGATTCGCGGATGCCCGCGCGATTGTCCTGGACTCAATTGAGGATCTTGGCTGGACCGGAGTTGCTCCGGCTGATGGCGCCTTCTACGTCTACGCGGGCATTGGCGCTCAACTCGGGCCACACCCCGACTCCGAATCCTGGTGTGAGGCGTTGCTGGAGGAACATGGCGTAGCGCTCACTCCTGGCACCGACTTCGACCAGCGGGACGGCGGCACAGCTATTCGACTCTCGCTGTCTGCTGGCCCGGAGGCCGTGGCTGCGGCCTTGATCCGCATCCTGCGTTTCCAGGAATCCCTTGAAGGTGCGTACCACAAGCTCAACGTGCAGCCACCAACGTCGGCAGGCTTGGTGTCCCTACGGCCAAAGAGATAGGACATGCAAGTTGTTTTTTCGCCTTGAAGGCGAGGCGGTACTTTGGGGTGCGCGGCCGGCCCGACGCTACCCACAAGGACAGCCGAGCCAGTCGAATCCGTTCGCCATCCGCGGCGAGCCGGAGACACAACCAACGCCCCGGCGGGTGGTGGTACCACCCACAGCGGCGATCCCGCACCCGGGACCGATGAGATGCGGAACCACCGCATCCGGTGACGAGAGGATGCGCCAATGAGCGACGCCAGCGGTGCGAGCGGAGAGGTCGAGCTAATCCAGCTGCTTACTCCTGAGGGTGAGCGACTGGAACACCCCGAGTACTCCTTCAGCGGCGACGATGATCAAATCAAGAGCTTCTACCGCGACATGGTCTTGACCCGCCGGGTCGACTCCGAGGCGACGGCCCTGCAACGCCAAGGCGAATTGGGATTGTGGGCCTCGTGTCTTGGCCAGGAGGCGGCGCAAATTGGTTCGGGGCGCGCGCTTGGCAAGCAAGACTTCGTCTTTCCCACCTATCGAGAACACGGCGTGGCCTGGTGCCTGGGTGTCGACCCACTGAACCTATTGGCGCTGTTCCGCGGAGTTGATCTTGGCGGCTGGGACTCGCAGAAGTGCCGCTTCCACCTCTACACCATCGTCATCGGGGCGCAGACGCTCCATGCCACCGGATACGCGATGGGCGTAGAGCGCGACGGCCTGGTCGGCACCGGCGATCCGGACCGGGACACGGCGGTCGTCGGTTACTTCGGCGACGGTGCCAGCAGCGAGGGCGACGTCAACGAGGCCTTCATCTTCGCGAGCTCTTACAACGCGCCCATCGTCTTCTTCTGCCAGAACAACCAGTGGGCCATCTCCGAGCCGATCGAGCGGCAGTCGCGAATTCCCTTATATCGCAGGGCTTCTGGTTTCGGATTCCCCGGCGTACGGGTGGACGGCAATGACGTGCTCGCGGTTTATGAGGCGACGAAAGCGGCCCTCGAGCGCGCGCGTACGGGTAGCGGTCCATCGTTGATCGAGGCCTACACGTATCGCATGGGCGCGCACACCACCTCCGACGACCCGACGAAGTATCGGCTCGCCGACGAGCTCGAGCACTGGCGGCTGAAAGATCCGATCGAGCGGGTGCGGGCGTACCTCACGCGGAGCGGCAGCGGCGAAGAGGCCTTCTTCGCCGATGTAGAGGCTGAAGCGTCCGACTATGCCGCGGACCTTCGGGCCCGTTGCCTGGCCCTCCCCGACCCGAGGATGCTCGACTTCTTTGACTACGTGTATGCCGAGCAGACTCCGCACCTGGAGGAGCAGAAGGCCAACTACGCCGAATACCTTGCAACATTTGAGGACGTCACCGCTGAGTCGCCCGAACGGTCCCGGCAAGCGCAGCCGGCGATCCCGGGAGGTGTGCACTGATGACGGCGCTGACCATGGCAAAAGCCCTCAACGCTGGGCTCCGCAGGGCCCTGGAGGCCGATCCGAAGGTTGTGATCGCAGGCGAGGACGTCGGCAAACTTGGCGGCGTCTTCCGAGTGACCGAGGGACTACAGAAGGATTTCGGCGAGCATCGAGTGATCGATTCGCCGCTGGCTGAATCGGGCATTGTCGGCACTGCGGTGGGCATGGCGCTGCGTGGCTACCGACCTGTGTGTGAGATCCAGTTCGATGGGTTCGTCTATCCGGCGTTCGACCAGATCGTCAGCCAGGCCGCTCGGATGCACAACCGGTCACGGGGGCTGCTGCGGATGCCGATCGTGATCCGGATCCCGTACGGAGGAGGCATTGGAGCTGTCGAGCACCATAGCGAATCCCCGGAGGCCTATTTCTGCCATACCCCAGGCCTGAAGGTCGTGACGTGCTCCAATCCGGTTGACGCGTACTGGATGATTCAGCAGGCCATCGCGTCGGACGACCCGATCATGTTCTTCGAACCCAAGCGCCGCTACCACGAGCGGGCTGAGGTGGATGAGTCAGTGACTCCGGCGCCATTGCACTCGGGGCGGGTGGTTCGATCTGGAACCGATGTGACCTTGATCGCTTATGGACCGATGGTCAAGACCTGTCTGGACGCTGCTGATGTCGCCGCCGAGGAAGGTCGTGATCTTGAAGTGATCGATCTCCGGACACTCTCGCCGCTGGATATGACGGTGGTTTACGCGTCGGCGCAGAAAACTGGTCGCGTGGTCACCGTGCACGAGGCCCAACTGAATCTCGGTCTGGGTGCTGAGCTTGCGGCACGCATCACTGAGCAGTGCTTCTATTTCCTGGAAGCCCCGGTGCTGCGAGTTGCCAGCTTCGACATTCCGTATCCGCCGAGCCGCGTTGAGGACGACTACCTTCCTGATCTTGATCGGGTTCTCGATGTGGTCGACCGCTCGCTGGCCTACTGAGGGGGAGGCGCATGGCCTTGCAGACATTCCGGCTGCCAGATCCGGGGGAGGGTCTGGTCGAGGCGGACATCATCACCTGGCGGGTCGCGGTCGGCGATGAGATCAAGATCAACGACATTCTGCTGGAGGTCGAGACGAGCAAGTCGTTGGTCGAACTGCCCACCCCTTACGCCGGAACGGTGACTGAGCTGCTCGTCGGTGAGGGTGACACCGTGGCCGTGGGGACGCCGATCGTCAGGATCGACGACGGTCTGGATGCAGCGCAACCAGTTGGCTCCACCGGCGACGGCCAGGAGGCGCAGGTGCCCAACCTGGTCGGCTACGGGCCACGTACCGGGACGGCCAAACGTCGCCCCCGGCGCGGCACTGCGGATGGACCGGTGGAGGCCCACGATCAGGTTGCGGACACCTTCTCCACCCAAGCACCGGTGTCACGACGCGCCGATGGCCGGGAACCGTTACAGGCCGAGCAAGGGGCCCCGCGAGGTGCGCCGCTGCCGGGCCCTGGTGAGACCGGACCGACGCCGGTGCCGTCCGGCGGTGCGGTACTGGCCAAGCCTCCGGTACGCAAGCTTGCCAAGGATCTAGGCGTTGATCTTGGAGCGATCACCGGCAGCGGGCAGGGCGGGGTGATCACCCGCGAGGACGTCACTGCGGCAAGCGCTCGTCTGCGGCCCGAGCCGTTCGACGAGGGCCGTCCTGAGCTTGTCGAAGGGCTCGGGACTACGCCTGTCGAAGCCGGGCGAGCGCCCCGCGAGGATGTCCGGATCCCGATCAAGGGCGTACGCAAATCGATGGCCGACGCAATGGTGCGTTCGGCGTATACCTCACCGCACGTCTCAGTCTGGGTGGACTGCGATGTGAGCGCGACGATGCAACTGGTGGAGCGGCTCAAGACTCGTCGTGAGTTTGCTGATCTTCGGCTGTCCCCATTGTTGATCATTGCCAAGGCAGTGTGTCTTGCACTGGGGCGGACACCGGAGCTCAACTCGTTCTGGGATGAACAGGCGCAGGAGATCGTGCTGAAAGGCTCGGTGAACCTCGGAATTGCTGCCGCGACGACACGCGGGCTCCTCGTACCCAACGTCAAAAGCGCTGAATCGCTTAGTCTCGTCGAGCTCGCGGCCGCAATCCAAGAGATCGTGACGAGGGCGCGTGATGGCAAGACTCAGCCTGCGGACACGGCGGGCGGCACGTTCTCGATCACCAATATCGGCGTCTTTGCCGTCGACGGGGGTGCCCCCATTCTGAATCCAGGGGAATCCGGCATTCTCTGTGTCGGCCAGATTGCGCGCCGACCCTGGGTCGTTGGAGAAGGATCCGAGGAGCGGATCGAGCCGCGCTGGGTGACCACTCTGTCGGCTTCCTTCGATCATCGACTCGCTGACGGCGCGCAAGGCTCGACCTTCCTCGCCGACGTCGCCGCCATCCTCAACGACCCCGCACTCGCGCTCCTGTTCTAACGCCTCACTGACACTGAGAAGCTCGAGTTACGAGGTGGAGTCAGCTTGCGACGAGTTCCTTGTCGCTGACCGGACGACCGGTGTCGACGAGCTCTTGAAGGGCTTCCCCGTCGTCCCACTGATTGACATTCATCGCAGCCGCCACGGCACCGTCTCGGAGCCAGAAGGCCGTGAAGTCCCGGGACGCAAGGTCCCCCCGCACCACGAGCCGGTCCTTTGCCGGATCGGCGAACCCGCGATACTCACAGCCGAGGTCGTACTGGTCGGAGAAGAAAAACGGGCGCAGCACGTACGGCTCGTCGGCGCCGAGCAGGTTGGCTGCGACATGTTTGCCTTGATCTTTGGCATTCGCCCAGTGCTCCACACGAATGCGATGTCGATACCTGGGATGATCTTCGGCCGCGACGTCGCCCGCGGCATAGATGTCCGGATCAGAGCTGCGCAGTGTTGCATCGACTGCGATGCCGCCCTCGGCAAGCTCCAGGCCCGCCGCATCAGCGAGGGCGATGTTCGGCGCAGCGCCGACTCCGATCAGTACCGTGTCGGCTGGTACGGATGCGTGACCCTTGATGTGCACCGACGACACCACTCCGTCGCCGGCAAAGCCAGTTACGCCGATACCTAGCCGGAGATCCACGCCGTGATCACGATGGAGCGCCGCGAAGGTTGCGCCGATCTGCTCACCGACCACGGGCAGCAACGGTTGCGACCGGGGTTCGATCACGGTCACCTTGGCACCGTGCTCACGCGCAGCGGCAGCCGCCTCGCAGCCGATCCAGCCGGCTCCGACGATCACGATTGCGGCACCTTCGGTGAACCGCTCACGCAGCGCGAGGGACTCCTCGAGGGTTCGCAGAGTCAGCAGTCCTTCAAGATCAGCACCGGGCACGTCCAGCCTTCGTGGCGCCGAGCCGGTCGCGATCAGCAGCTTGTCGTAGGGATACTCGGTGCGACTCGCCACCACCACCTTGCGATTCCGAT
Organism: uncultured Actinomycetota bacterium; assembly: GCA_963808905.1. Taxonomy (GTDB): domain Bacteria; phylum Actinomycetota; class Actinomycetes; order Propionibacteriales; family Propionibacteriaceae; genus Microlunatus. The sequence continues at coordinate 89,761 of CAWEHO010000016.1, read as the reverse complement.
CGATCCGGGTGGCGAGTAGTCCCTAGCCGGAGGGAGATGTTCTTGTCGGCATAGGTTGCCTCGTCGCCGACCCAGTCCGGCTCGTCGGTGTTGCCCAGAAGTACGGCCTTGGATAGCGGCGGTCGCTCGTACGGGAGCTGACTCTCTTCACCGATCAGCGTGAGCTCGCCCTGATATCCCTGATCTCGAAGCGCGATGGCGGCCGATGCTCCGGCCAAGGAGGCTCCGACGATGACGATCCGGGACGGCTGCGAGCTGGTGGTTTGAGTCATGCCTCCAATCGTCTCGCGCCTAGCACTCCGAGCTAGTACCGGCCTAAGCCGTGTCGCAATCGTTGTCGGCCCTGGAGCCGCGAGGCGGTCAGTAGGCAGCTTCGTCGAGATCCATGATGGCAAGATCAGTGGCCTCGGCGATGGCCCGCTCCGCGGCCAGCTTGGGCAGCACCGTACGCGCAAACCATCGGCCCGAGCCGACCTTGCCTTCGTAGAAGGCTTTTTCCGCCGGAGTGAGCTCCGCATTGAGCCGATCGAGCGCCACCTCCGCGCCCCGGAGCAGCAGCCACGCGCAGATCACGTCGCCGAGTGCCATCAGCAGTCGCGTAGTGTTCAGACCCACCTTGTAGACGTTGCGGGGATCACTGCGTGTTGACGCTGCTCGTGCATCGTGCGCTTTGGATCCGCCAACTTCGTTGTCGCTCGCAGAGGAAAGCGGCTCACGATGTGTTCCATCGTTGCTCCGTTCGCTCCGCTCGCTCCGGCCGGCGCTCCGGCGCCAGTCTGGCTCACAGGCGGGTGCGCGATTCCCGACGCTCGCAGCTGTGGGCACACCCGGCACCGACGAACGAAGATCGTTGATCATGGTTGCCACGATGGCGCCGACGTCGTCGAGGCCCTGTTGCAGCAAGGCGCGTTCCTCTTTGAGCTGACCGTTGCCACCCTCGGCCGCGATCCACTGAGTGATCTGAGTGGAAAGATCGGTAAGCGCGCGGCCCTGATCCTTGACGATCTTGCGGAAGAACAGATCCTGGCCCTGGATCGCTGTCGTGCCCTCGTACAAGGTATCGATCTTGGCGTCCCGCACATATTGCTCGATCGGATAGTCAGTCAGGAATCCCGACCCACCGAACGTCTGCAGTGACTCCGTACCGAGCAAGACCCACGAGCGTTCCGAGCCGTAGCCTTTGACGATCGGCAGCAGCAGATCATTCAGCCGCTCGGCAGCAGCATCCGTGGTGCCGTTGGCTCGTGCGATCGCATTGCGATCTTGAATGGTCGCGGCGTAGAGCAGCAGTGCCCGCAGTCCTTCGGTGTAAGACTTTTGCGTCATCAGGGAACGCCGCACATCAGGATGATTGACTATCGTCACGCGCGGCGCGATGCGGTCTGCAGCCTGGGTGAGATCAGCGCCCTGGACCCGAGTCTTGGCGTACTCGAGTGCATTGAGATAGCCGGTGGACAAAGTGGCGATTGCCTTCGCGCCGACCAGCATTCGCGCGTGTTCGATCATGTGGAACATCTGCGCGATGCCGTTGTGCACCTCGCCCAGCAGCCAGCCCTCCGCGGGCAGTTCAGTGCCTCCGAACGTCAGTTCACAGGTGGCGGAGGCCTTGATTCCCATCTTCCTTTCGAGGTTGGTCGCAAAGACGCCATTGCGCTGCCCAGTCAGCTCGCCGGTCTCAAGATCAAAGTGGAACTTGGGCACGATGAACAGCGACAGGCCCTTGGTGCCCGGTCCGCCCGCGCCCTCGACGCCGAGCGGCCGGGCGAGCACCAGATGGATGATGTTCTCGGACAAGTCATGTTCGCCGGAGGTGATGAAGCGCTTGACGCCCTCGATATGCCACGTGCCATCCGGTTGGGGGATCGCCTTGGTGCGTCCAGCGCCGACATCAGAGCCCGCATCAGGTTCGGTGAGCACCATCGTCGCACCCCACTCGCGCTCGATCATGATCTTGGCGATGCGTTGATCACGTTCCTGACCCGTTGCCCACAGTGCGTACGCGAACTTGGGACCAGCCGAGTAGAGCAGCGCAGCCGGGTTGGCGCCGATGTTCAGCTCGTGAACTGCCCACTGCACCGATGGCGGAGTGAGGTGGCCGCCCAGCGCTTCGGGCAGCTCGAGCCGCCACGCACCGGAGTTCATCAGTGCGCGGAAGGACTTCTTGACATCCTCAGGCACCGTCACCGTGTGATTCTGCGGATCGAAGACGGGCAGATTCCCATCCCCATCAGCGAACGACTCAGCAAGCCTGGTCCTCGCCAGATGATCGACTTCGGCCAGGATCGCCGAGACGGTAGCTCTGTCGAGATCGCCGTAAGGCTCGGTGCCTAAGATCTCTTCGCGTCCGAGCACCTCGAAAAGGTTGAACTCAATATCCCGGACATTCGACTTGTAATGGCTCATCCGGCACCTCTGAATAAGTTACTCCTCAGTAACTTCCATTATGCTACTCGTCGGTAACCAAACCAAGGACCGCGCTAGATTGACTCTTGGGCGGAGCGCGACGGCGGCGATGGAGGTGCAAGATGCGCAGGGATCAGGAAGCCGACGAGGCCAAAATCGCAATAGCTGAGCCACATGAACATGCTGCTGGGATCCCCGGTGTGACCGTGGCGTTGAAACGATCAGTGCGGAAGATGGGGCTCAGCCGGTCCGCTCGTACGCTGCTCAAGCTCAATCAGGCGGAAGGTTTCGACTGCATGAGCTGTGCCTGGCCGGATCCGGAACCGGGTCATCGGCACACAGCTGAGTTCTGTGAAAGCGGCGCCAAGGCCGTTGCGGAAGAAGCCACGAAGGCACGGGCGACGCCGGAATTCTTCGCCCGCCACAGCATTGCCGACCTGGACCGCCACGATGAGCATTGGCTCGGGCAGCAGGGCAGGATCACCCATCCCATGATCAAGAAGCCCGGAGCCACGCACTACGAGCCCATTGAGTGGAGTGCAGCTTTTCGGCTGATCGCCGACCAGCTCAACGCCCTAGCGAGTCCGAATGAGGCGATCTTCTATACATCTGGCCGGACCTCCAACGAAGCGGCCTTCTGCTATCAGCTGTTCGTACGGGCGTACGGCACCAACAACCTGCCCGACTGCTCCAACATGTGCCACGAGTCGACCAGCTACGCGCTGGCCCAGACCATCGGGATCGGTAAGGCCAGCGTCACCCTCGACGACGTCTATGACGCCCAGCTGTTGATCTTGGCCGGTCAGAATCCGGGGACCAATCACCCGCGGATGCTGTCGGCCCTAGAGAAGGCCAAGCGATGCGGGGCCAAGATCATTGCGATCAACCCGCTGCGGGAGGCGGGCTTGATCAACTTCCGGAACCCGCAGACGCCGCGTGGATGCGTTGGCAAAGGCACCGATCTTACCGATCTGCACCTGCCGATCAAGATCAATGGTGACCTGGCCCTCTTTCAAGCATGGGGCGCCCTGCTGGTGGAGTGGAACGCTCTTGATCATGATTTCATTGCACGGCATACCCGTGGTTTCGAGGACTGGCGGGCCCACGTGTCGGCCATTGATTGGAATCTTGTTGAGGCAACCACAGGCCTCTCGCGCGCACAGATCACCGAGGCAGCCCAGCTGCTCCGCGAGTCCGATCAGACGGTGTTCTGCTGGGCCATGGGCCTGACGCAGCATCACAACGCAGTGGCCACTATCTGCGAGATCGTCAACTTGGCGCTGGCGCAGGGCAATATCGGGAAGCCAGGCGCTGGGCTGCTGCCGGTGCGTGGCCACTCCAACGTGCAAGGCGACCGCACGATGGGCATCTGTGAGTCTCCGCCCGCAAACTTCCTCGACCGGCTGCAGGCCGAGTTCGGCCTCGAGCCGCCTCGGGAGGATGGTTTCGACACCGTCAACGCGATTCGTGCGTTGCGCGATGGGCAGGCCAAGATCTTCATCGGTCTTGGCGGGAACTTCGTGCAGGCCGCTCCGGACACAGAGGTCACCGCTGCAGCACTGCGCAGTGCCGAGCTCACTGTGCAGATCTCGACCAAGATCAATAGGTCTCACCTGGTGTGTGGCACCACGGCATTGATCTTGCCGACACTGGGCCGTACGGAGATTGACGTACAGGCGAGTGGCCCGCAGCTTGTCTCAGTGGAAGACTCGACCTGCGCGGTGCACGTGTCACGCGGACCGCTGGCTCCAGCCAGTCCTCATCTCCGGTCCGAGGTGGCGATCGTCACCGGACTTGCGGAGGCGACGTTGGGCGATCGTTATGGCATTGACTGGCGGGGCATGCGTGACGACTATCGCCGTATCCGTCGGCTCATCACACGTGTGGTGCCCGGTTGCCAGACCTATGAGGTGAACGTGTCGCGGCCCGGCGGCTACCTACTGCCGCATCCACCACGAGACTCGCGTACCTTCCCCACGGAGTCAGGGTGTGCGGAATTTACGGTGTCGACGATTGAGGCGCTTCAGGTGCCACCTGGCCATTTGATCTTGCAGACTTTGCGCAGCCATGATCAGTTCAATACCACGATCTATGGATTCAGTGATCGTTACCGCGGCATCGAGGGTGGTCGCAGAGTGGTGTTCGTCAACCCGCGGGACATCGAGGAGTTCGGCTTCCACGACGGCGAAATCGTTGATCTGGTGACGCACTGGGAGGCTGATGATCACGTACGCCGGGCGCACGCCTTCCGCATCGTGGCCTACCAGACGCCGCGCGGCAGTGCAGCGGCGTATTACCCCGAGACCAACCCACTGGTGCCTCTGGACTCAACCGCGGCGGAAAGTAACACTCCTACCTCGAAGTCGGTGATCATCCGACTGGAGCGATCCGGTACACGTCGGTCGATCAATCCTGGCGTCCCGCGGACGCTGGACAAGGCTCGGACTACCGTTCTATGACATGAGTGATCATGCGCAGCAGCTGTTGGTGGATGCCTTCGGGCGGGTACGCGGGCTTGTCGTCAACCTCACCGACGGCCTTACTGACGAGATCGCGACCTATCGCCCAGATCCTGGAGCGAACTCGATCTCCTGGCTCATCTGGCACCTGAGCCGGATCCAAGACGATCATGTCGCCGACCTGGCGCACGTCGAGCAGGTTTGGCCGGAGTGGCGGGAGAGGTTCGGCTTGCCCTTTGGCAAGTGGGCCACCGGCTACGGCCAGGGCCCGCAAGAGGTTGCTGAGGTCAGCGTAGGCGGTGAGCTTCTCGGGGAGTATCACCGGGCGGTCCATGAGCTCACCATGCGCTATGTGGATGGCATCACGTCTGCCGAGCTGGATCGGATAGTCGATACTCGCTGGGATCCGCCGGTGACCGCCGCTGTCCGACTGGTCAGTGTGATCGGCGACACGATGCAGCACCTGGGTCAAGCTGCCTACGTACGCGGTCTGGCGATGCGGCGGGACATGGCGTGGCATCGCGCGGATGCCGCCGATCGCTAGTGCCAGCTCCGGGGCCGAACCGGGCGTAGGAAGGCGGCATTAGGCTGACCCAGGTGACGGAGCCCGTAGCACAAGAACATGATCGCGACGCAGAACCGCGACGCCTCTACAGTGATCTTGCATCCTGGTGGCACCTGATCTCCGCGCCGGAGGAGTACGTCGGGGAAGCAGCGTCCGCAGCCTCACTGCTCCGCACCGCCAACCCGTCGACTCGAACAGTTCTCGAGCTTGGGAGTGGCGGCGGCAACAACGCCTTCCATCTCAAGGGTGAGTTCGAGATGACCCTTGTCGATCTCTCCGATGAGATGCTGGCCGTCTCCCGTCAACTGAATCCGGAATGCGAGCACATCCAGGGCGATATGCGAACAGTGCGTCTCGACCGAACCTTCGACGCGGTGTTCGTCCATGACGCCATCGATTACATGATCACCGAGGTTGATCTGCGACGGGCGGCGAGCACCGCGTACGAGCATTGTCGGCAGGGCGGTGTCGCGGTCTTCGTGCCCGACGACATCGTCGAGAACTTCGAGCCGGGTATCGATCATGGAGGACACGACGCCCCAGACGGCCGGGGCGCCCGCTACCTGTCCTGGTCCAGCGACCCGGATCCGGGCGATACCTCTACTCGGACCGACTACGCGTTCATGCTGCGGTCGAGTGACGGCTCAGTGGATGTCGTGCACGATACGCACGAGTTCGGCCTCTTTCCGCGGGCGCTTTGGCTCCAGGTGCTCGCGGATGTCGGGTTTCGGCCGCGCTCGGTCGCGGAGATGACGAGCGAGGACCGACGGCCTCGTGAGTTCTTTGTCGGTACGCGCATTTAGTGCCCTGGAAGAGAAATCTCTTGACGCTTGGCGGCGCCCAGGCACGCACCTCGCGGCGTTCTCCTCGGTCGGGATACGACCCGGTATCCCTCCCTCGTCGGCCTTGCGTGTCGACGCACCTGAACGTCGCCAAGCGCCAAGGAACTTCCCTTCCAGGGCACTCGGATCGCTCGCGCGGTGCATCCGCCGTCGTCTGCTGTGCCGATCACCCTGTCCAACAACAATTCCATGCCTGCTTACAAATCATGCCTGCCTAGAAATCATGCCTGCCTTGAAATCATGATGGAGTACCTCCATGACGTCCGCGTACGTGCTCAACGGCCCGAACCTCAATCTGCTTGGGATGCGTGAACCCCTCATCTACGGCAAGGCGACCTTGGCCGATGTGGAGCATTCCTGCCGGGAGGTGGCGGATGAGTTGGGCTGGAGCCTGGAGTTCCGCCAGACCAACCGGGAAGGTGAGCTCGTCGATTGGATTCAGGAGGCCGGCGAAGCTCAGTCGGCGGGTGAAGCTGTTGGGGCGGTGTTGAATGCGGCCGCCTACACGCACACCAGCATTGCGCTGCACGACGCCATCGCCGGCTCGGGCGCCCGCGTGATCGAGGTGCACATCTCCAACGTCCATCGGCGGGAACCGTTCCGGCATCTCTCTTATGTGTCTCCGGTGGCGGCCGGGATCATTGTCGGACTCGGAGTAGCTGGGTATCCGCTCGCACTTCGCGCACTCGCGGCGCTGAATACATGATGTTTCCGCTTCGAGCCATCCCGAGCGTCCGTCGAGGACTTCGAACAACTCAGCCTGGAGTCATCGAGGTTGCGCGGCCGAGAGGTCGGTGGTCCAGAGGCCGACCGAGTCGTCAGCCCGGATGATGGCGTAGAGCCGGTCGCCCACGCTGGTCGCGTCAAGTACCGAGCCAGCCGGGGCGCCGAAGGTCTGCCAGCTGTTAGCGCTGTCGTTCACCAAGAGTTTGGTGCTGCCAGCATGGCTGAAGAGCACGCCTGGCCGTCCGCTCCACGTGACAGTTCTCGGCCCGGGCCCATCGGTGTCGATGTCCATTGACGGCAGGGTGGAGTCGCGCATCGCAGTCGCGTCGGCGTGAGCCGGATCGAAGCTCCACAGCGCCACCTTGCCGTCGGCGTGGCCGGCGACCCAGCAGGTCTGGGCGCAGTGGCTCGACAGCGCCTCACTGTGGGTGCCGGCGTCCGGCAGTTGCCGCAGAGTCCAAGGGCTATCGTGCGTTGGCCAGGTCCACACCGAGGCTCGTTGCTCTGCGCCGCCGCCGAAGGTGATCACCGAGCCTGAGATGATCATGGCCGAGCCGGCGGCGGCCGCGGCGCGGGGAGCGACCTGGACCTGAGGCGTGTTCGCAAGCGCGGTGCCTGCAGAGCTCTGCCGGACCCAGCGTTCCCCGCGTGGCAGCCAGATTGCGGCGTCCAGACCGCCTGCCCGAGCGGCCCAGCTGCCGGCGATGGCCGGCCCTTGGGAGGTGAACACGATGTCCAGAAGACTGCCGGCGCTTTCGCCGCCGAAAGTCTCGAATGTCTGTGGTTGGTCGTCCAGGCCCTGCTTGGATCCGGTCCAGACCGTCCAGCGGAAGTTCGCGTGCGCGCCGCCATGTGCCGCGCCGAGGGCGACGACCTGGTTGCCACGGGCGGCCACCGACACCATGTCGGCGACCTTCCCGTAAGGGCTGTTCGGATGCAACGGCACCGGACTGGCGGTGCCTGACGCGTTCACGACGAAGAGCACTGGATGATCTCCGCCGGACGTGGCACGTCCACCGACGAGCAACTCTCCAGTCGTCGTGGTCAGCGAAGAGGCTGCGACGGAGTCCGGCAACGCAATACGACTCCAGCTCAGCTGGCGAACCGTTTCGGTAGGCGCGGGTGGTCTGGGAGTCGAGCAGCCGCCGAGGATGATCATCAGCAGCAGTGCCCCGCTCAAGAAGGCCAGTCTTGCGCGATTGGGCGTACTGCCGGTACGCGTTGGGTGCCTCGGCATAATCGCTCCGAGTCTAGGCTGACGACCTTGTGCTGGACTCCTGGTACGGATGTGATCGCGCTGCTGCGCGAGGCGCTGCTGTACGCGACGCAGTTTAGCGCGCGGGCAATCTGGTCAAGATCGGTACGCCGCGTCGCACGCCGCAAGCCCACATTTGTGGAAGAGTGAAAAGCAGCGCACCCTCTGTGTCTTGGAGTCAGGAATGCTTGCCCCCCTGCTTGCAACCGAGGATCCATACGCCGCCGCGTCGATCTTCAGCCAAGCTGGCTGGAAGGTCGAGTACGAGTCCGTTTGGGACCAGGAGCAGCCTCGAGCCTGCCTTTCGCTGGCTCGTTCGCGTGTCGAGCTGGTGCCGCCAAGTGATCCATACATCGTGCCGCGTGGTGTCGGCATCGAGTTTCAGATCCACGTGCCGCCAAGGGAGCTGAGTGGACTGTTTCTGCTGCACCGAGCTGCCGGCGTTGTCTACAGCGAGATGCGTGAGCGGCGGCCCGGAGAACGCGGATTCAGGGCCGAGATCATCGGTTATCGCTTCCTCATCCTCGGCGGTGACCCCGATCCGGATTTGGCCCTGATCGCCACCGACCCCAGGATCGTTGCGCTCGCGGACGGCTTGCGGGAGCGCGACGGGGAGGATGCGCTGACTGACACGGCGTTGCGCCTGGCTGAAGGTTCCGGGGAGAGTGTCAAGGGTCTGCGGCTGGCTATGAGCGAAGGCCTGGGCTTCGGTGCTCCCGACGAGCTCGGCGGACAGCTGGCCGAGGTCATGATTGCGGCCGCGATCCTTGCCCGGCAGCTCGGAGTTGATCTTGAGAAGCAGGTCGAGGCGAAGCTGGGCAGCCCAAGCTGGAACGCCGAGCACTGAGCCTGCAGGCGCCTGCCGGAGCTACGACAGTGACGAGCCGTTCGCTCCGACGACGCCAGGAGTTTCCGTGTGCCGCGACCGTGCATCGGATCTCGTTCTAGAGCTCACGCGGGGAACGGGTCGAACGTCGAACAGCTTGTCAGACTGCCAATCAAACCCCGTACGCTAGCGTGAGCAGCGTCCGCAATCTTTGGGTCGAGCGGGCGCGAACCAGGGGGACCAATGAGCGAGATCGACGCCGGTCGCCCGGCACCGGATAGGCGTAGAGCAGCCGAGACTGAGGACGGCCAGCGGTCGGTTCTCGCGGACGAGGCGACCGAGACCGACGTTGACGAGCCGGCACCGCCAGCACACGAAGCAAGCGAGATCAGCTACGACGAACAGTTCTACCCAGCCCGTCCCAGGCGACTCCGGCCGAGGGGCCGGCTCCGTGATCTTTTCAGGCAGAGACCGCGCGCGGAGCGCATCGGGAAGCCCGTGGGCGATAATCCCGCCTACGTCACCTGGCTGATCCAGCGATCGATGCTCGCGGACGCCAAGGCGTTCGCGACTCAGTTCTCCGGTCAGGGCAGCATGTGGCAGAACCCCTTTGCCAACCCCGACCCGCGTGCCGCCATCGAGAAGGGCTCGGCATGGTTCACCGCGTACCCGATTTCCATGATCACCAAGCCTGGCACCTCATTCCTCGGCACCCTGGGTGATGAGGATCTCTGGACCGCTTTCGAGGCAATCGGCATCGACGGCTTACACACGGGTCCGGTCAAGAAGGCCGGCGGCCTGGTCGGCTGGGATCCCACGCCGAGTGTGGATGGGCATTTCGACCGCATCAGTACTCAAATCGATGACGCCTTCGGCACCGAGGAGGAGTTTCGGTCGATGTGCGCGGTGGCGGCTGGCCACCTCGGGATGGTGATCGACGACATCGTGCCTGGCCACACTGGCAAGGGCGCCGACTTTCGGCTCGCCGAACTGAAGGTCGGTGACTATCCCGGCATCTACCACATGGTCGAGATCGATCCCAAGGACTGGCATCTGTTGCCGACGGTGACCAGGGGCGATTCGATCAATCTCGACAACGAGGCCGAAGATCAACTTGCCAAGCACGGTTACATCATCGGCCGGATGCAGCGCGTGATCTTCTACAAGCCCGGCCTCAAGGACACCAACTGGAGCGTTACCGCGCCAGTCCTCGGTGAGGATGGAGTGGAGCGGCGTTGGGTCTATCTGCACTACTTCAAGGAGGGCCAGCCCTCGATCAACTGGCTCGACCCGAGCTTCGCTGGTATGCGGATGGTGATCGGCGACGCCCTGCACTCCCTGGGTGACCTTGGCAGCGGAGGGCTGCGGCTCGACGCCAACGGATTCCTCGGCGTAGAGAAGAGTTCGGAAGACTCGCCGGCCTGGTCAGAGGGGCACCCGCTGTCGGAGGCCGCCAACCAGCTGATTGCCAGCATGGTCCGCAAGGTGGGCGGCTTCACGTTTCAGGAGCTCAATCTCACCATCGACGACATCAAGAGCTCAGCCGAGCGTGGAGCCGACCTCTCCTACGACTTCATCAACCGGCCCGCCTATCACCACGCGATGGCAACCGGCGATACCGAGTTCGTCCGCCTCACCCTCAATCTGGCGATGCAACACAGGGTCGAGCCGGCATCGCTGGTGCACGCGCTGCAAAACCACGACGAAATGACCTACGAGCTGGTGCACTTCGAGACCTTGCACGCGCGGGACACCTTCACGTTCCGCGGCAAGGAGCTCAGCGGTCACCAGCTTGCGGCGACCGTCCGGCAGGATCTTCTTGATCATCTGACCGGGGAGGCAGCCCCATACAATGCGACGTTCACCCAGAACGGCATTGCGTCGACGACGGCAACCATCATCGCAGCCTCGCTGGGCTTCACCCGCGTCACGAAGCTCACCTCGGAACAGGTGCAACAGATCAAGCAGGCCCACCTCTTGCTGGCGATGTTCAACGCGCTCCAGCCAGGGGTGTTCGCCCTGTCTGGTTGGGATCTGTGCGGGATGCTCACGCTGGACCGCAGGCAGGTCGGAGGGCTGCTGGCTGATGGTGATACGCGCTGGATCCACCGCGCGGCGTACGACCTCATGGATTATCGACCGCACGCGAACGAGTCGCTGTCCAAGATGCCCCGCGGCATCAGCCTCTATGGTTCGCTGCGCGCCCAGTTGGAGGACAGCTCGTCGTTTGCCCGCCGGCTCGCCAAGATTCTGGCGGTTCGCAAGCGCTACGGGATCGCCAGCAGTGTCCAGCTCGATGTGCCGCAGGTGTCCAACAAGGCCATGCTGGTCATGGTGCACCAGCTCAGCGACGCGGAGCAGGTTACGGTCTTGAACTTCTCCGCACATCCCATCTCGGGCAGCGTTCACTCCGAGTACCTGGTGCCAGGCAGTGTCTTGGTCGACATGTTCACTGATCAGGAGATCGGTGAGGTCGATGACTTGCACACGTTCGCGATCAATCTCGAAGCCCACGAAGGCAAGTCGGTATTGGTGCTGTGTCCAGGTGATCATCTGGCCGAGGCCCATCCGCAGGTGACGGAAAAGACGAGCGTACGCGGGGAGGCTCCCGGCGAAACTGGCCGAGCTTCGGTCTCATGACGGTTTCTTGACCTGCGGCGCAGACTTTGAACGGCGCTGCGGATTTCGACCGTTCGGTGGCGGTCAAGGAACACTGGTGAACTGACAATCCGTCGTCGTCGTCCTTATCGGTGAGGGATGAGGGCGGGCATGACGTGGCGACGGCATTGCACCCGCGGACGCAGCGGGTCAAAGGTCGGGAGGAGTCTCGGTGGTCGGCGGACAGCGTGAGGCTGCGCTGCAAGAGCTGCACGACCGACATGCGAGCGAGCTGTGGCGGTTCGCCATGCGGCTGACCCACGATCGTCAGCTCTCCGAGGACGTAGTTCAGGAGGTCTTGCTCAAGGCGTGGAAGGATCCCAGCCTCGGCCAGCGCGACGAATCTGCGGCTCGCGCCTGGCTCTTTACCGCGTCCCGGAACCTGATCATCGACCGCTGGCGCAGTGCGGCGTCGCGACACGAGCAGCGAATCGAAGAGCCGCCGGAGGAAAGCGTCGGCGATGCGACAAGCGTGGTCCTCGACCGATGGCTGATTGCCGAGGCGTTGAGCAGCCTGTCGGCGGAGCATCGCTCCGTCATCAGCGCCGCCTACTACGAAGGCCGGTCGGTCGCGGACATCTCAGCGCGGCTCCGAATTCCAGAGGGGACCGTCAAGTCGCGGCTCCACTACGGACTCAGAACGCTCAGATTGGCCCTACAGGAGAAAGGAGTGACTCGGCCGTGAATGCAATCCCCGACAGGTTCGCGCAGTGGGATGCCGCGTACGTCCTAGGCGCGCTCTCTCCTGCGGAGCGGAGGGAGTTCGAAGAGCATCTGGCCAGCTGCCCGCACTGCCAAGCAGCGGTTTCCGAGCTGGCTGCCATTCCCGGTCTATTGGCACAGGTTTCGCCGGCCGATGCCGCGATGCTGGCGATGACAGTCGACAATCAGGTGGGGCACGGAGAAGCCTCTGCCTCCGGCGTCGATGAAACGGAGCTGATCGAGCCCGCACCGCCGCCTACGTTGCTGCCGAAGATGATCAAGAAGGTGCGGGCGCGTCGGCGCCGCATGCTGGCCGCCGTGGCGGGGATCGCGGCAGCTGTCATCTTGGTGATCAGCGGTGGGGCAGTCGTTACCGGACTGCTCCCGCTGCGGCCAGCCGGTCCCGAGCGCATCGCCTTCTCGCCGGTCGTTCCATCCGGGATCACGGCGATCGCCGATGTCGTTCCTGTCAAGGACGGCACCGATATCCAGGTCGAGTGCGTGTACGCCGAACTCGAACGACCCGCGTCCCGGTGGCGGCCACGAGAACTATTCGATCTTCGTGGTTGACCGGTCCGGCCACGCCTCGGAGATCAAGGAATGGCCCGCAACGCCGAACAAGCAGATGCGTCCAGCTGGCACGACGCCACTGAGGGTCTCGCAGATCGCTGATCTTGAGATCCGGCAGTCAGACACCAACGAGATCCTGCTGCGCGCTCCAGTCCAGTAACTCCCCGACAGGAGTCAGCCGCGAGAAATCTCGGCGCCGAGTGGCAGGTCGTTCACCGAGCGGCCCGCGTAGAGCTGATACGTGCCGGGCTCGGTTGCCCAGGCGTGAGCCGCGCTGTCCCAGTGGCGGAAATTGTGGTCGCCGAGGGTAACGGAGGCACTCGCAACTTCGCCAGCCGCCCCCTCGACAACCGCAGAGCCCACCAGCCAGCGTGGCGCCCGCTCGACCTTGCTGTCAGGTCGGCCGGCGTACACCTGCACGACCTCGCGGCCGGCCCTTTCCCCGGTGTTGCGTACGGTCACCGTCGCGGTGTCGCCGTCTACGGCCATGCCCTCGTACGCCCACGTCGTATAGCCCAAACCATGACCGAACGGGAACGCCGGAGTACGGCCCGTTGCGAGATACCAGCGGTATCCGATCAGCAGACCCTCCTCGTACGGCAATTCGCCCTTGACCGGCGTCACCAGTGGCAGCCCTTCCTCCGAGTCTGGCCAGCTCACCGGCAGACGACCACCGGGCTCGACCGCCCCGGTGAGCACGTCGGCCAAAGCGTTACCGAACTCTTGCCCAGGGAACCAGGAGACCAGCACCGCGGCCACGTCATCCGCCCATGGCAGGAGCACGGGTGCGCCCGAGTTCACCACTACGACCGTGCGGGGATTGGCGGCGGCGACCGCGCGTACGAGCTCGTCCTGCCGGCCGGGAAGCGCAAGGCTGGTCCGATCGAAGCCCTCGCTTTCGACCTCCTCGTTGGTGCCGACGACAACCACGGCGACATCAGACTCAGCCGCCAAACTCGCGGCACGGTCAAACTCCGCCTGCTCGTCAATCACCGGCGCAACATTGAGTTGCACGGTCAACATGGTCACTTCGGCGCCGCCGAGCGCGGCCGCGCCACCAGTTGGCCGATATGTCAGTTGGACAGGCACGTCCTGTCCTGCCTGTAGCTCGATGACTGCGAGCTGCTGCGGCGGCTTCATGATTCCCTCGACCATGTCGGCATCGGGTGGGAGCTCGATGGTCTCGTCGAACATCACCTCGCCGTTGATCACCAGCTGGAACTCACCAAGCCCGGACGTCCCGACCCTGTAACGACCGGACTCCGGCACCCGGAGCCGAGTGGCGATACGCACATGATCAATATCATTGGCTGTCAGATCGTCCTGGACGGGCCCCCACCACATCATTGCGGCCGCCTGCCGCTGCTGCCGGCCCAGTTCATGATCGTCGGCAGCGAAGAAGATCACCTCGGCTCCCGGCCCGCTGCCATCCGGAAGCTGCAGGAGCTGCTTTGCTGCGATCTCAGTGCGCTCACTGCTGCGGACCCCGAGCGCGTACGTGATCTCGACGCCGTCACCAAGCGCTGACGTCAGTCCATCGAGCGGGGAAACCACATAGGACGGGAATACCGTCGCACTGCCGCCACCGAGGGTTCGAGCTGTCGCGGCATTGGGGCCGATCACAGCGATTTTGTTCAGCGAGCTCGGTTCAAGAGGAAGTGTGCCGTCGTTCTTGATCAAGACCATTCCGGCGGCCGAGGTCGCGCGCAGCTCGGTCTGCAGCTCGTCCTCGCTCCAACTCCGAGCCGGCGGTGTCGCCGGGTCCAGCCCTTCGATCGCACCCACCCGAGCCGCGAGCCGTAAGAGTCGGAGCACGTGCCCATCGATCGCCGATTCGGACACCTCGCCGGCGCGTACTGCATCAAGCAGCCACTCGCTCCACGGACTCAACGGTCCAGGCATCGCGAGATCAAGCAGGTCGTCGCCGGCTGCTGCCACCGAGCGAGTGGCGTACCAGTCGGACATGATCACACCGTCGAATCCCCACTCGCGCTTCAATACGTCGCGTTGCAGCAGATTCTCGGTCATCGTCGTGCCATTGACCCTGTTGTAGGCGGCCATGACCGCCCAGGCACCGGCCGCAACGATCCGCTCAAAGGGCATCAGATACAGCTCGCGCAGGACCCGCTCGTCAACGAGCGCGTTGACGCTGAAGCGATCAGTCTCGGAGTCGTTGGCGACGAAGTGTTTGACGGTCGCAGCCACCCCCTCGGCTTGCAGCCCATGCACGTACGCGGTGCCGATCATGGCTGTCAGCTCAGGATCCTCGCTGAAGCACTCAAAGTGGCGGCCGCCATACGGAGTTCTGTGCAGATTGACCGTCGGTGCCAGCAACACGTCGACGCCCTTACGACGCGCCTCACTGGCAAGCAGTCGGCCCATCCGCTCGACCCTGGCCGGATCCCAGCTTGCCGCTAACGCTGTGGGTGAGGCCACGTTGGCCGATGGGCTCCGCTCATCCCAGGTCTCCCCGCGGACTCCCGCCGGCCCGTCGGACGTGACGAGACGCCGCAGCCCAATCTCCGGGATCGGATGCAGCGCCCAGATGTCAGCCCCGGTCATCAGCCGAACCTTTTGCTCAAGGCTCAGCTGCGCCAGCCGGCCAGCGATTTCTGCTTCATGATCGACTGTTGTGGTCTGGGTCATGGTGCCTATCGTCTCAGCGCTAAACGCCGCCGCCCAGCAGGTTCCAATACCAGTCGATGAGTATCGCGATACTGATCAGGACCAGCAGTAAGGAAAGGATCAGCACCGCCCCGGCAAGTCGACGAGCGACCACAATGGCGCGCGGAACGTCAGCAGTCACGTAAATGCCCTCCGGTTGAGAATCCACTGCACGGGATCGGCCGGATCATCGTTGACCGCACGCTGAGGCCGTGGATCAGTGGATGCGGCTTCGCGATGGCTCACCACAAAAAATGACGTGGTCTGGAAGTTATTGGTGATCGAGGTGACGAGATCCATCCGAACACCGACCTCATCGATCCAATCGCGCACAGCCGCATCTCGCGCGGCGCGTCTCGATCCCTCGCCGTTCAGCGTCGAAAGGCTGGCGTAGGGGTGTGGGATCTGTGCGGGCTGCAAGGCATCCGCTTTGGTGAGGACGACCGCCAACTTGATTGAGAGCTTGTCCCCCCGGCCACGGATGCGCCACTCGCGCAGGTTCTCGGTCAACCGCTCGAGCACATCCTTCGGGTCCTTGTCCAGGGAACGGACATTATCGAGCGTCGCCGCGTCTACTTGCCTCCGCAGACCTGCGAGAGAAAAGGGATCGACGCAGAGAACAAGCCCTTTGGTGAACCGATAAAAGTCTGCTTCGGACAGCGCACGGGAGTCGTCGTAAATCTCTCCGGCGCTGTCATAGAGATAGACCAGCCGTCGCAGCTTTCCGGTACCGAGATAGATGTTGTACGCATTAGGTCGGGTAACCGTCGTCTTGCGCATTTCCTCGGGATTTCCGATGGTCTCCTTGGTTTGCAGGAAAGTGTTCTTGAAGCTTTCGTCGGCCCAGAAGTGTCGCTTGGTTTCGTCTCCGACGACACTGTCGTAGAGCCGCTTCACGCTCGCAAACATGAAGACGGACTTGCCGACCTGGGGCGCTCCGGCGACCGGAATGTGCAATGTCGGGACGCTGTAGCCACGCCGGGGTAGCTGGTAAGCACAGTGCGAGCACTGGCTAGCTAACTTGAGTTTGCCGAGCAGCAACAACGTCGGCAGCAAGCGGCCGCATCGGCAGACCCGGAACAGTACTCCGTAGCGGCCCGGCACAAGCCGCTTGTGGGCTGCATCGCAGCCCGCCTCTCCGCTGCAGCGATAGACCGGTCTGGTGACGCGCTCCCGGCATGACGGGCATTCCAAAGTGATCCCGCGGATCGCCAGTACGGTCAGCTCGATACCCATCAAGACGAGTCCGAGGATGCGACCCAAGAGAACCATGAGGCCGAGCAGAACTCCGGCGACTATCGCGGTGCCGGCCAAGATGACCGCGGCCAGGCAACCGCCGATGACGAGGCCAATCGTCAGAGCAAGGACAGGCAGCAGAGCGAAGCACTTCCACCACGTGCTGTCATATTTATTGAACCGATCCCAGCCCCAACCAACGCACTGTCCAATCCTGCTGACTGCGACCCGCGAGCTCTGATCGACGACCAAGCCGAACTCGCGTATGACAGGACCCTGAAAGTAGCTCCGGTACGCGGGCTCGGCGCCCTCCTCCGGGCGAATGCGGAGTGCGTCCAGTGAAGCGTCCCCACCAAAGCCACGCACGCCTGATACGGCGAACCCGGTCATGGCGACGATGAGCCCGCAGGCACCCGCGCCAGCGAGGATCGGAATGGCAAGGAGGAACCCGGCGGTGATGAGCAGGCTCGCCAGGACAACGCAAAGTAAGACAAAAATGATCAAGAGCAGCATGATCGCTAGTCGCCTCTGCCGAGCCGTGGACCCCGCAGGCGATCAATCATCCGAGGTCGTTCATGGCGCTTCTGCCACTTGGCCCACCAGATCTGGAAGCTCTCATCTGGGCGTCCGCCATATCGTCGAGCCAGCTTCGACTCGCCGATGCGCTCGAGATGTCGTCGGCTCGCACGGGCGAGGCCGGAAGCCAGGACGATTTCCAGAAGTTCATCACTCAGGCTGCGTGCTTCGTCTTCGGCCCCGTCATCGGTAATTGAGCCCAGCTGACGCCACACCGTGATCAAGATTGCCGCGCGGTCCGGCTTGCCCTTAGCCAGGTCCTCTTCCGCGCTGCGTACGTAGAACGGGAGGAATCTTCCCGCGTCAGCCAGTGGAAACAGCACCTGCCTCAGGGCACCCAAATGTTCCCTCCACTCGAGCCTCGATAGCCACGAGACCAGGGCTAGGTAATACTGGTCGGCCAGCGCAAGGGCCACCGAATGCTGGCACTGCCTTATCCCCCACGTCGCTGACTTGATCGCGGCCTCATACGAGGGCCGACCGCCGAAGTAGCCGACCAAGCCGACAACCTCGACGACCTTTCGATTGGGCTCGCTCAACAGGTTTTGATCCTGCCTGACCGCCTCTGTGAGCAGCGTTGCGAGAGTGAAGTCATCCCTGGTGAGGCGAGTTTCGGCATCAAGGAGTAGTCGCTGGACGATGTGATCATCTGTGAGCCCCGTACGCCGTAGCCGGTCGACGGGGAGGTTCGACAGCAAAGCCTCGGCTTGAGCGGGGCTAGGCGGGGAAGCCGGCCACAGCAACGATACGAGCAGTTGCCACTCGTCTGGAGCCTTCAGCGCCGCTTCGGGCAACCTGACGAGAACATCGACCGGATCTATTGCACCGGAGCGCGCGAGAGACGTCTCCGCAGCGAGCCTCAAGCGTTCGCGACCACCAGCAAGCTCAGCAATCGCGGTTGCGCCTCCCGCGCTCAGCGAGCTCGCGGCCACCGTGAAGTCGTCGGTGGTCTCTACCAAGACGGCGAAACGGTCGAGCGCAACATTTCGAAGATCCGAGTTGGCGGGCTGCCGGAGCCAATCAAAAAGTTCCGGAGACGGACCGTACCAGAGTGCGGGTACCAACACCTTGCGAGCCAGATGAAGCTGGTCCGCCAGCTCAAGGGAAGGAATCCACAGTGAGTTATCAGCCGTACCCGCAGCGATCGCCTCCACGGCCGACTGGACGTATTGCTTCAGCAGCGGGCCGGGGATGGGTGCGTGGCGTGCGCTTGCTTCCTGAAGAAGAAGGCTCCACCTCGGTAGATCCTGAAGCCCTCCGACGTCCCGAACGGCACCGACCACTCTGTCCCACGGCCGCGTCAGCATCGCTGGCCATCGCCGCACGGCGAACTCCAGACTATCGAGCACCTCTGGCTCGCGCCACATGATCGACACCGGGAACGTCTCGAATAACGCCGCACAGCGGACGAAATGATCAAGTTCGCTCGGGCTCAGCGGTGGATTTACTGGCGCGCTCTGGAGGAGTCGACTCGGATCCTCCCGTTTCCACAACTGTCCGATGACGCGCTCGTACTCACCGAGCGTCACATCGGCCCTGGCATCGGGTTGACGAAGATCGATAGTGCGGTAGTCGCCGTAGGTAGGTACCGTCACGTCAGGGGTTGCAAAGGTCAGCAGTGCCTGGTGTGACTCTGGCCGAGTAGTGAAGGTCGTAAATGACACCGACCACGCCATCGCCTTTGGAATGGACCGTGTGACCGCTGAGATCCAGTGCGCTGCGGAGGTTGAGTCTTCGACGATGAGCACCAGACGGCCATGCTGTCCATCGAGTACGTCTCGCGCGGCAGCAAGCAGACCACCCAGTGTGTCGAGCCGGTTCGAGGCGGCCAGAAACTCCTGTGTCGCGTGGGGTCCAGCGGCATCACCTGCCACGAGCTCTGCGGGGGCGACGGGTTCGAGGAAGCCGGTACGCGTCGATGCAGTGCGCCAGGTCGGACTCTCCCACAGGTCGATCGGCAGACCAGGTAGCTGCTCGGCGCGGTCGGCCGCAAGGGCTTGCGCGAAGTAGTTGCCCCAGCGGCCGGTGTGGTCGCGGCCGACATAGCTGGCGCGATAGACCGCGATACCGTCCGCTGCGGCCGTGTAGCCGAAGGCCACCGGAAAGCTCGCCAACTCCGACCGCATCGGGCATCGACGGTGCCGCGGGCGGCGGCTCGTAAACGCTGTCCCGGACCGCCGCAGTACACAGCGAAGCGGGAATGTCGGGCGTCATGGCCCGGATCTGGAAGCCACTGATGCCGTCGATCCCGTCCTCGCACGAGGTGTACTCGATTCGGCCGATCATCGCCTGCCCTTCACGCTCTTGATGGAACCGAAACGTGCGAGCAGCCACAGCATGGGATCCTCGACTCGATAAGGGTGGACGCCTGATTCCGCGAGCCGGACCGCGTCTCGGGGCGGTGCACCGAGTGCGCTAAGCCCGAAGTAGCGATAGACCGCGAAGTTTGCGGCCACTGTGTTGTCGAACGACGGTCCGAACCAGTGCTCAAGCCAGGCACGCAGTTCTTCGTGTACGTCCGCGCCGTCGGCTTCGTCGTAATGACCTGCGTGCTCTGGCGTGCGGTGTAGCGGGGATTCCGGCTCGAAGCTGTTACTCAAGAGGTCTAGCTTCGTGATGGCGATGGCGAGTGGAACCGTGAGCTTGGCCTTGCTCCTGGTGGCAGATTCGCGAAGCAGCTCGGCTAGGCGTTGGACTACCGCGTGCTGGTCGGTGACGGGTCTTTCGCGGGTGTCGGGGGCGGTGGCAACTCCGTACCGACTTCGCAGTCGCGGCATCTGCATCGGGTCGATCAGTACGACGATGCCGCCGGCGGCCTCGAGATAGCGGACAAGGGGATCCATGGCCTGTGCCGTAAGCACGTTCTCGCCCGAAGCGTCGTAGAAGACGCTGATCATGCTCTGCAAGCGTCTGCCGAACCATCCGCGCGTGGGGATCTTCAGGCTGAAGATCAACGGGTCGAGGCTATTGCCAGCTTCGAGCCGTGCCGTCTTGCGTACTGCCTCACGCCGCTCGAACAACGGCTTCGCGAAACGCTCGCTGTAGTTCTTCCGCGACTCGTCGCCCAATAGATCAAGTGCCATCCCGTTGAACTGGGCAGCGACACGTCCTTGCAACTCGTGCAGCAGCACACCGATGTACGTCGTCTTGCCGGCGTCGGCCGAGCCTATGACGGCAACATTGCGCCCTTGGTTTTCGAGGTATTCACGCAGCAAGGCTCGATGACAATCCGGGTCCGGGCAGAAGCGTCGAGGTAGCGGTCGGCGGCCATGTGGGCATAGGCCTTTGGACGACTCATTGGCTGTGAAGAAGCTGCGCTCGCCGGTGGCGCAGACCTCACTGCAGAAGAGGAGCAGTTTGTCTTGCTTGAATGAGTGCCAGCAGTATGGGCAGGTTGCCGTCCGAGCCATAACGCCCTCAACGGACGATCAGTTGATCAGGTCGTTCGGCACGCAGGACAACGCCTGGATCGAGCGAGAAGAGTCTGAGATGCAACGGCCGACCCAGGTCGCGCGGAATCATGAACTCATGCGAGAACTCCGCAGCACCACCTGGGAGATCGACCAGCAGGTGGCCTTGAGTCCGCTCCATCGGTCGGGTCCGAGGCCGCGCCACCAGATGCATCCTCGGCAGCTCGGGTCCTGCGGCTGAGCCCACTGTCAGCAGTCTGCGGCTTCCACGCAGTCCGGCTCTGACGATCCGGTACTGCACCTCCTCGATTGACTCCACGGTGACATTGACCGAAGGGCCAAAGCTTCGACCGTCCTCGTTGCTCGAAGTCGTGCAGACGGCGAAGAAGTTGCGTCCTGGCCGCAGTGTGAAATGAGCCCCAAGCGAGTCGTAAGCGACCCTGCTGACGGCGTGCCATCGGGAATCGGTGTCCTCCGGACCGCTGGGCGCCGCATCCGTCCGCTGTAGAACGCGCACCTCGAGGGCCTCATCGGGCCACACCCAGGTGAGTACGACATCCCGACCTCGTCGTGTCGCGCGCAGCTCGGTAACCGGACGAAGTCGGCGGTCGAGCACCCGCACCGGACCTATCGCCGCGAGATCGCCAAGCAACGTGACTGCCAAGAGAACAATTTTGCCAGTCCCGTACGTCGGTTGCGCACGAAGTTCCGACCGGCTGCGCACAATGACGCCGGTCAAGCTCTGACCCACACGATCGAGCGTGGCGACCGGAACCACGCCGCCGACGGGCAGATCCGCAGCGCCGAGCTCGCGGATCTCGACCTCTCCTGCTGGCGGAACTGGCCACGACGCAACCAGATCGTCACCATCGAAGCTGATGTCGAGCCGGGAAACGGCGACCGGAAGCTCCTGGCACCGGCCCGAAACAATTTGGCCGGTAGACATCGCGGCGCTGCCGCCCGGCAGCAGGTAGCGAACCCGGACGCGGTACTCGTACTGCAGGCCAGGAGTCACGGTTGGGTCGGTGAAGTCTTGACGTCGGACGCTAGCGACTCGCGACCATGCGACACCAGAACCGACGACGCGACGCGAGACATCTATGGCGGCCGCCTCCCAAGGGGCCGTCCAGGTGGCGCGAATCGCATCAGCAGCAGGGATGAGCTGGAGATCTCGAACCTCCGGCAGCACCACCAGTGGCTCGCTGACCACCGGGTCGGAGTATGCGACTCCCTCACGTACCGCGAAGACTCCGTAATGGAGCTTCTGCGCTGCCGGGGGACTATCGTCGACCAGGCTCAAGCCGCCGCTGTCCGAGGCGATTTGGAGGCCGTCCGCAACCCCGATGGGGGGATGGTTGAGCGCACGCACGACGGTGTAACCGAGCCGCCCAACGGTTGAGGCGCTCGGTTGCCAGGCTATCGACACTCGAGACCCGTCGAGTCGCGTGGTCACGGCTCGTACCGGCAGTGGCCGGCAGCGGATCAGGCCCGCCGCGACCCCCGCATCCGACATCTGAGCGCCCACCGCAAGGTAGATCCGCGCCGCCGCTTCCAGATCTGTGGTTTCCAGATCGGCTGCGCGAGCGACTTCGGTATCGAGCTCGCTGATCTTCGCTGCGAGCGCCCTGAGCTCCTTTTCTTCCGCCGCCGTCAGTCGTTCAGCGGAGTTGAAGGCAGCGAGCGCGCGGCGTAGTTCCTTGGCTGCAAGAGCCTCCTGCTTCGTGATCTTCCAGCCTGCGCCGCCACTGCCCATGACTTCGGGGTACCGCTGACGGCACCACACCGCGTATGCGACGGATCTCGGCGGTTGCGTGATGCCGAGTGCGCGGAGCCGTGCCTCGGCGGTCTCCGCTGCTGAGAGCAAGACCGGAAAGCGGTAAGCTGCCTTGCTTTGCAGTTCGCTCAGCAATTCAGACCGTAGGACATCGACCAACGTTCCTGCTTTGACAATGACGCGTAGCGACTCGATCAGGTTCAGCTCCGCGCTGCTGGCGGCATCTCGTCGTTTCCGCAGCTCCAAGATTCGTTGTCCAAGCTGCGCTTCGGCTGTCGTCACGGACGCCAGCGCGTCGGTCGTTTGCAAGTAGTCGAACAAGCTCGACTTTCCAAGCTCGCCCAGAGCAGTGCGGATCTGTGGCCAGGATTTCGGGCTGGTTGGCAGAGGAAGATCGATTGGGGCCTGTTCGGACGCGTTTAGTTCTGCCAAGGCGTGTCGGATTTCTGCACGGGTATGCCTGCCACGGGATTCCGTGGCAATGACCGTCACTACCTGCGGCGGAATGCCGGGTCCCCCGGCGACACGATCAGCGAGAGTGGCTTGAAGCTGTTCGGCGCTCCGCGCCACGGTCGTCGCGTGTTCCTGGCGCAGCCGCGGACTCGTCAGAATCTCAGTGGCATGCGCGTGCCCGGCCCGCAATCGAGCCACTGCTGACGGAAAGATCCGTTCCAGCCGCTGGCTCGTCAGGTGCTGCGAGACCAGGTCCAGGGCTCGCTGGATCGTGGGTGTCTCTGTTAGACCAATTGGCAGTTGATAGACGCGGAACAGATTGTCGGTCGGGTCCCAACCCTCCTGCACGGGCTTGACAACCTCTTCGACGAATCGCGCCTCGTCAAAGTCAATCGCTCCCATTGGAGGTGGAACGCCCGCTTGCGATTATCGCCGGCTCATCGCGCGATACTCGGCAACGGACTGGCCATGACGTCTGCCGGAGTCGCTCCGGTGATCTTGGCCTCGAGCCGGAGTTCTTGACCGTCGGCGGTTGCCGTGACGCGCAAGATGCCGTCGTCGCCCAGGTTGTAGTTGACCTCGATGGGCTGACCGGGCAGGCGACCGCTCGGAAGTCCGACGAGTTCCCCTTCGACCAGCTTCAGATGTTCGGCGATCACCTGACTCAGAACGTCTGTCGTCGATTCGTAGACCTCGATCTGAACCCGGGTTTGATTGTGGCTCACGGTGTGGAAGGTCTCGCGCGGGCCCGGCCGGAATCTCATCGTTCGGGTGGATCAGCCACGCTATGTGGCCGACCTCGTCGGACTCGTCCTTGACGACTCTGGCGCCATAGCCCTTGGATGTCACGTTGATGATGTTCGAGCGAGGTGATACCTGGAAGCTTGGGCCGATCGCGCTGCTCGCTCTCCGGATCAAGATCGTCAAGCTCGGCGACTCGATGCGCGGCAAACAGCGCTGCGCCCTTGGCCACGATTTGATCGGGGTCCATGAGGCGTGGCTCCGGGAGCTCGGGAAACTTCTCGTTCAAGCGTTGAGCGATGTGGAATCGCGACATGCCACCCACCAGGAGAAGATCGTCGATCTGATTGACGCCCTTGGCTTTGGCCGTCTCGAGTACCTGCCGGGTGAACTCGAAAGTTCGAGCAACGAGATCATCGGTGCGTTCCAGGACTCCGGCGCGACTCAATTCGATCTTCGCGCGCTCGCCATGGGCGATCAGGGTGACCGTGGTGCTTTCCTTCTTCTGCAGCGTCTTCTTGACGTCTTCGGCTATGACACCCAGCGAGCTGCCCGTGTCAAGATCTGTTCGGGGATCGCCCTGGTCTGGGTACTGGGCAGCAAACTCTTCGGCGAGCATGTCCTTGATCCGCTCATCCCAGTCGGCCCCGCCGAGAGAGTGATCACCACCGGTAGCGATCACCCGAATCTCGTTCTCGGAGACCTTGATCACGGTGACGTCGAAGGTCCCGCCGCCGAGATCGTAAACCAAGACGGTGCGTTGCCCGCCCGCTTTGGCCACACCGTACGCGAGTGCTGCTGCGGTTGGTTCGTTGATGATGTTCAGCACGTTTAGTCCGGCGATCTTGCCGGCGTCGACGGTCGCGCTGCGCTCGGCTGCGCCGAAGTAGGCCGGCACCGTAATGACCACATCCGCCAGAGGTCCATCGGCAGGGATCTCCACGCCCAGTTCGCTGAGGGCATCCTCGACGACGAAGCGGAGAATGACTGCCGAAACTTCCTGCGGATAGAGTTTCTTGTCGCCGACACCGGTGGTGTAGTCCGGTTCCCCCATGTGCCGTTTGATCAGTGATACGACGCTGTCTGGATGCTGTTCAAGCTCCTTCTTCGCAAACTTGCCCACGATGACATTCCCGGAGCCTTCGTAGTAGACAACTGATGGAGTGGTGTAATCACCGTCACTATTGGGCAGGACTGTGACTCGCTCGTTGTCGTCGAGCCTGGCAACGCAGGAATATGTTGTACCCAAATCGATACCAAGGACGGGCTTGTCAGACATATCACTCCAGAGGCCGTGTGGTGGGCAAATGATGTACCACGTGCCGGTTTTTGTCGGTGCCGATACTATCGATCGTCTCGACGTTCGTCAGGGGCGCCACAGGAGTCCTGAGACATTGTGCGAGCTGTCGCGTTCAATGTGGCCTCGGTACCTCCGCCGCGTTGGCGGGAATCGGGAGCAGGTGCGATCCTCCGGCAGATCCCGCGGCTACCGCCGTCGACGCACCGGTCAACGCCGGCCGGGATTCCTCGAGCGGCCTTCCGCGTTCAGCTGCCAAGCTCGGCTCAGCCCTCATATGCTGCGGCGATTACCTCAGCGAACCGAATGACCTTCTCGCCGTAGACATATCCCGGACGACGAACCTCGGCTACCGTGTTGTCAATTTCGGAGGACTCGGCCGGAATTTTGCCCACGACGCGATGTTGCCGTCGCTCGACCGTTGCACCGATGTCTGGCGCGAACGAATCGACGCCATAGCGCTCCAAGATTAGCTTTGCATCCTCAGCAACATTGCGGCATTTGTTTGCGACATCGGCAGGCGTCGCGGCATCTTTCGATTCCCAGGCTGCGGCCATTGCCGTCCAGTCGTCCGACAGCTTCAGGAGATCGCGAAATACCGGCTGCAATAGCTGCTCCACCTCTCCGCGACGCAAGCGCTCGTTTTCGGCGTGAAGCCGATCGAGAATCTCGTTCGTGTGAATGGTCTCAGCTCGAAGTGCTGTCAACTCAGTCTGCATGACTGTTAAGTCATACGACGAAACTTGGGCCAATGGCGCCAGCAGCGCCGAGTTCTCATCCCGCTGGGCCGGCAATGTGGATGGCGGAATGGTAGGTTCTTCGGACGCCGGCGCGGACTCCTCCGAATCGTCAACAATCTCCCGATCGCCCCGATCGCCCGGCGAATGTGCGAGATTGGTTTCAGATGCTGAGGCTGGCCCTTGCTCATTCGGATGCTGCCACTCATCGCTCATCAGAATCGGCGGATCGTTTTGCTGGTTCATGCCAGCTCCTTTCGGATCGACAGCGCGAGGCCGGCGTTGAGCCGTGGTTCCTGCTCAAACCTGTAGACGTAATTCTGGGGGATGTCATGGGAAAGGATGGATGAGCCCAATGTGGCGTCACCGTGTTCTGAGTCGGCATTCGGCAGCTTGTCGGCTTCTTTTCTATGCTGTTTCTATGCTGTCGCGCCTGCGGGACCGTCGCTACGGTGAGCGGGTGAATAGCGGCGAGACTCTGTTGACAGCTGGTGGCTCATGAGCGCTGAATCCGGCATCCCACCGGCGGTCCTCGACTCAGAATGTGAGCGACTGCTCGATTTCGGCCGGCACTTCCCGCATCCGCTGGGCGGCGCCGCATGGCTCGATGCGACCGGCCAACCTGACCTGTCCCGACCGGTCTACACCTACATCACCGCCCGGATGCTTCACGTGTACTCCCTCGGCAAGCTGTTGGGACGATCGGCCGATGGTGATCTTGCAGCCCAGGCGCTGGCTGGCCTTACCGGCCGGCTGCGGGACGGAAAAAGCGGAGGCTGGTTCACCAGCGTCGACGACGTGGGCGAGAGTCCCGACGAGAAAGCCTGTTACACGCACGCATTTGTCGTGCTCGGCGCCTCGTCGGCGGCTGTTGCCGGCTTGAACGGCGCTCGTGATCTGCTTACCGAGGCGCTCGACGTGTGGGATCAGCGGTTCTTCGACGCCGAGTCAGGGATGTTCGTCGACTCTTGGAACCGCGGCTTCACCGAGCTCGATGAATACCGAGGCGTCAATGCCAACATGCATGGAGTCGAGTCCCTCCTCGCCGCTGCGGATGTGACTGGTGATCATGAGTGGCGCGGGCGGGCGCTGGAGATCAGTCGGCGGGTGGCATTGGAGTTCGCGCAGCCGCATTCCTGGCGCATTCCCGAACACTACGATGCCCACTGGCAACCGCAGCTCGAGCATCATCGGGATCGCCCTGACGACCCGTTCCAGCCCTACGGTGCAACGGTTGGACACGGACTGGAATGGTCCAGATTGCTGCTACACCTGGAGGCGTCCCTGGCTGATCCACCCGACTGGCTGGTATCGGCCGCCGAAGCGCTGTTCGATCGTGCCGTGGCCGACGGCTGGGCAGTCGACGGTTCGGAGGGGTTCGTCTACACCACCGACTGGGATGGCCGTCCGGTGGTCCGTGACCGGATGGCCTGGGTGGTTGCCGAGGCCATCTCGGCTGCCGCAGCGCTGAGGATGCGAACTGGTGATGGCCGTTATGCCGACCTTGCGGCGGGCTGGTGGGCGTACGCCGAGCGCACCTTGTTCGATCGGACGTATGGGTCCTGGTATCAGCAACTCGACGCCAATAATCACGTGATCGAAACCGTCTGGCCAGGCAAATCGGATCTCTATCACGCGGTGCAGGCGACGTTGATCCCGCAACTGCCGCTCGCGCCCACCATGGCCACGGCGCTGACACTATGACGGGTGGTCCGCGAATTGCTTGCCGCGCTCGTCAGACTGGATCAAAGCGCTGTGTTGGATCAGTGCTGCGTTGGATCAGTCGAGCGCCTCGGCGCGGTAGAGGACAGCATGTTCGGGGTGCATCTGTGCAGCCATTACGCCGGTTGAGGCCAGCGCAGCGCCCGAGAGCGTGAGGCCAGTTCCCCCATCGTCGGGCAGATCCCAGCCGATTGTTCGGCGTCCGCCCGACGGATCGAATTCGGTTTTCGACCCACCCCACCATGGTGGTGAATTCAGGCCTGATGGCGGACTTCCGACCATGATCGGCCCGAAGCGGTAGCGTCGGTCCGGATCCAACCCAGGGAATCGCAGCCGGCCGGGCAGTGTGACCTCGGATTGACCGATCGACGCGACTGTATAGATCGCCGAGGAGCGATCGGGGGCGACCACCCCGTACGTGAGGGTGGTCGGGTCTGGGAAGTCGACGCGCACCAGGTCGCCGCCCAGCAACAACGTCCGATTGGCCTTGTAGAAGCTGACCCATTCCCGCAGTTCCGCCAGGTCCTCCGCACTCGCATTGGTCAGGTCCCATTCGATGCCGAGGTGGCCGAAGATCGCGGTGGCAGCGCGGAAAGACAGATCGTGTACCCGGCCGGTGGTATGTGAGCGCGCAGACGCAATGTGCGAGCCCAGCAGCTCTGGCGGCAACAGCTGAGCGGTCCAGCGGTTCATGTGCTGCCGCTCCAGTGGATCGATGCAGTCGCTGACCCAGATACGGTCGGTGCGCTCTAGTACACCAAGATCAACCCGGGCGCCGCCGGAGGAACACGACTCGATTTCCAGCCCTGGGTGTGCGGCTTTGATCTCATCGACCAGGCGGTAGAAGGCCAAGGTCTGTGCATGTACGCCGGGGCGACCGTCCGGCCAAGTGCCGGCATCGATGAGGTCCCGGTTGTGATCCCACTTGATATAGCTGATCTTGTATTCGGCGAGGATGTCAAAGATCGCATCCCGGATGTACGTGTAACACTCCGGGATGCCCAAGTTGATCACCTGCTGGTGTCGCGATTCCACAGGCAGCCGGTCGCCGGTGGACATGATCCATTCCGGATGCCGGCGGGCGATTGCTGAGTTGAGGTTGATCATCTCAGGCTCGAACCAGAGCCCGAATTCCATGCCGAGTCCGGTGACCTTGTCGACCAGAGGATGCAGGCCGTGCGGCCAGATCTCGGGTGAGACGGTCCAGTCACCGAGTCCAGCGCGATCATTACGGCGCGCCCCGAACCAGCCATCGTCGAGGACGTACCGCTCGACACCGATAGCGGCCGCCCGCTCGGCAAGATCGGCAAGACGGGCCAGGTCTTGATCGAAATAGACCGCTTCCCAGACGTTGAGGGTTACCGGGCGCGTCGTGGAGGGATGGCTCTCTCGAGCGCGCAGGAAGCGATGGAAGCGACGGGCGACTCCATCGAGGCCATGGCCGTGCGAGCCATAGATCCAGGGGGTGGTGTAGGTCTGGCCAGGCTGCAGAATCACCTCACCGGGCAGCAGCAGTTCCCCGCCGCCGATCACCTGTGCGCCGGTGAAGAGGCGCTCCGCATAATGTGTGTGGTTCCCGCTCCACGCCGTGTGTACGGCCCAGATCTCTCCTTCGGAAAAGGAAAATCCCGGCACACCGACATGCAGCAGCGTCGCGGCATCCGGACCGGTACGACCCTTGCGACCCTCTCGTAGATGCACGCCAACGCCCAGTGGTCGGCGTTGTGGTACCCGCTCCTTGCCCCAGTGGCCGGCGAAATCCAAGATCTCTTGCGCATGCTGAGGGATCGGGAACGCGATCACGCAGTCGTCGACGGTGTACGGATCCTCACCGGTATTGATCAGCTCGGCACGTGCCTTGATGAGTCCACCGACGGTCAGCTCGATGCTCATGGACAGCCATAGCTGAGCAATCTCGTCGACCGCGTCGACCTCAACGACAGCTGCGCCCGAATTGATCAAGGTTGGTGAACCATCTGTCGCGGCGACGGGCTCCCCGGCGAGCCGGACCTCCGTCGCGGTGAACTTGGGCGACCAGGCTCGGCCTGCGCGCGATCCGCTCAGGCCCGGACGACCCACCCAGCCCGTCCAGTGTTCTGGCAACAGTGCAAGACGTACCGGCTCGTCGACGACGTTCGGGCCGCCAGGGTCGATGTTGGAAATGATCAGCGCCGCAGCATCTGCTGGGTCGAGCATTCCCAGGTCTGCACCCCAGTGCACGATGGCGGGTAGCTGCCCGGCGGAGACATCGAGTACGACCGAGACCCCCTCGGACCGGAGGGCGATCACGCAGTTGGCACGTTCGATCATGGTCTCTCCTTCCGCGGGAGCGACTGCCGAGCCATTTGCCCTCCTGAGCAGGGACAAATCGTTCGACGAAGACCCGCAAACCTCACCCCAGCTCGGCATCCCCTTTTGAAGTCCAAGCGTGTCACGACCATTGTCTGCCATGCTGGCATGAGGTTTTGCCAGTCCAGGCGGCGCCCAACATCCCCAAGGGCTGCGGTTACCGCGGCAGCGACTTCATCGGGTCGCTCGTCGATCATGGCCCAGGTGAAGCGCAAGCGGCTGGCGTGATACTTGCGCAGCAGAAGCTGTCACCGGTGTATGCCTATGGTGAAGATCAGTTCCGAAGGACTCATCAAGCTCGGAAAGGGACTCGGAAAGGGACTCGGAAAGGGACTGGGAAAGGACTCGGAAAGGACGATGAAGCGTTCGGAGGCGCTGGCATACCGCATCCACGCGCAGCAGCTGGATCGAGCCGAAACTGCACGGGCGATCACCGACGCCGATGTCTTCGACTTCGGTGTTCAAGACACAGGTCGGGACGGTGCGAGCTGGGCGTTGGCCAACCGCGGTGTTCCAGTCCGCGGCGCGGCCGAACTGGAAGCCAGCCCAGACGTGGCGCTGGCGTGGACCCTCCGGGCCGCGCCGCACTATTACCGGAGGGCCGATCTGCCGGAGGTTCTCATGGCGACCTCGCCGCTGTCGGATCGGGATGCGGCCAAGCGAGTCATCGGCGCCGACAAGCCGCTCAAAGAGGCTGGCATTCCCACGCTAACTGGTCTCACGGAGATCGCGACTCAGCTGCGCCAGGTGGTCACTCGCCCGATGGCCAAGGGCGAGGTTTCCACTCGGCTTACCGAGCGCCTGGATGCGCCGTACCTTCGCTACTGCGGAGCATGCCAGGCCACTCACTCCTGGGAAGTTCCTTTCCGCGTCGGCACTTTGTACGCCGGACTCGAGCTGGAGCCGGGCACCTCACCGCCGGTGCTGCATCGCATCGCAAGCTGGCCGAAACGCACACCCGGGCCTGCCCCCGACCCAATGGCTGCTCCGCAGTCTCTGCAACCGATCCGCAATTATCTCCGGTTTCTCGGACCCGCCACGCCAAACGATGTGGCGGCCTTCCTGGACTCGCCCGTCGGTGAGATCAAGAAGCACTGGCCGCAAGATGCACTCGCAGTCAACGTCGATGGCCGGCAGGGTTGGGTGCTGGGCGAGATCGGCGATGTCGATCATGATCAAGAATTGCTGCGGCTGCTCGGCGGGTTCGATCTGTTCCTTCAAGGCAAAGACCGAGACGTGATAATGCCCGATCGGGCGAGACACAAGGCACTCTGGCCGATTCTCGGTCGGCCCGGTGCCGTGTTGCTCGGCACTGAGATCGTTGGCAGCTGGCGGCCGAAGACGGCTGGCAAGGACTTCACGCTACGCCTCGACCTGTGGACCAGCCTGTCCAGGGCAGCCCGTCGGCGGCTGGATCTCGAAGCGGAGCGGCTGGCCGCACATCGCGGCCTGAAGCTGGCCGCCATCGTCGAACAGTGATGATCACTCCTCGACGGAGGGGTCAAATCTGATATCGCTGAATCGATCAAGGGCCGTCGTTCGTGACCACTTTCCAGAAGGGCGGCCCTAGTGTCAGACCATGGCGCGCAAGCCTGAAGCAGCACAGACCTGAAGCAGCACAGCCTGAAGCAGCACAGCCTGAAGCAGCACAGCCTGAAGCAGCACAGCCCGAGGTGATCGCATTCCATGACGCCGCCGAGTTCGAGGCCTGGTTGGCCGAGCACGTCGATCGCAGCGCCGGCGTGTGGCTCAAGATCGCAAAGAAGGGATCCGGCATTGCATCACTGACTGACGACGAGGCGGTTGACGTCGGCCTGTGCTATGGCTGGATCTCTGGTCAGCGCAAGGCACTCGATGATCTGTACTACCTGCAGAAGTACGTTCCACGCCGACCAAACAGTCGCTGGTCCCGGGTGAACGTACGCAAGGTTGAGGAGCTCACCGCGAATGGCCGGATGCGGGCATCCGGCCTCGCCGAGGTGGCGGCCGCCAAGGCCGACGGACGCTGGGATGCGGCGTACGAATCTCAGAAGGAAGCTACAGTCCCGCCCGATCTTGCCGCAGCTCTCGCGGCGAGCCCAGGCGCTGCATCGGCGTTCGATTCGCTGAGCAAAACAGACCGCTATGCCGTGATCTTGGATGTCGTGACAGCTCGCAGCCCAATCATCCGAGCGGCCCACATCAACAAATCCATCGCCGCCTTGGAAGCACGCGGTGACTAGCCGAGAAGCGATCCGTGGCCGTTTCAGCCTTCGGGCGGACGCTCCCAGACGACCTCGTCAGCAGCCTTGTCCCTCCGTAGGCCGCGCCAGACCGGGTGCCGCAATCGCCCCGGTTCGGTGAGTTCGCCGTATGACACCTCGCCAACCAGAGAAGGAGTCACCCAATGGGCGTCGCGCGCGTCCTCGCGTGGCACATCGATGAAGGGCGAGGTCTTACGGCCGAGTCTTTCCAGCTTGGCCTGGATGTCATCGAGCTGGCGATCATTGAACCCGGATCCGACCCGGCCGAGGTAATGCAGGCCATCGTCGGTGGGCAGTCCCATCAGCAGCGATCCGACTCCACCACTGCGGCGCCCCTGGCCCTCCCGCCAGCCGCCGATCACCACCTCTTGCATCCGGTGCAGTTTGATCTTGAGCCAGGTGTGCCCACGGCGTCCCGGCTGATAGATCGAATCGCGGCGCTTGGCAACGACGCCCTCCAGCCGAAGTTGATCAGCTGTCTGCCGTGCGGCCTCTAGATCGCCGTCGAAGATCGGTGGAACCTGGATCCGTGATCCGGGCATAGGGGACACCACGGCTTCGAGAATCTGTCGGCGTTCCTGATAAGTCTTCTTGATCAACGACCGGCCGTTCAGCTCGAGGATGTCGAAGAGCATCAGCTGGGCCGGGTAGGTCTTCGCAGCGCGCTCTATGTCAGCCTGCCTGGTGAGGTTGATCCGAGGTTGCAGCAGGCCGAAGCTTGGTCGTCCGGTGGCGTCCGGTCACCACGACCTCGCCATCCAAAATCGCCGTGTCGACCTTGATCGCATGCAGGTCATCTGCGACGTCGAAATAGACCTTTGTGTCGTCACGGCCCTTGCGGCTCAGCAGCTTGACCCGTCCACCGGCCAGGTACGCGACGGTGCGGACCCCGTCCCACTTCATCTCGAACGCCCAACCGGCCTCATCACCGAAGTGGGCGGCGTCGACCAGGGTTGCGAGCATGGGTTCCACATGGTCAGGGAAGTCGGTTTCCGCTCCGGAACCTCGCTCTTCGACAGGCCCAGCGCGACCGTCCGCGCGCCCTTCGACAGGCGCCGTCCTGACCTTGTCGAAG
This sequence comes from uncultured Actinomycetota bacterium, assembly GCA_963808905.1. Classification (GTDB taxonomy): domain Bacteria; phylum Actinomycetota; class Actinomycetes; order Propionibacteriales; family Propionibacteriaceae; genus Microlunatus. Next base: position 56,478 of record CAWEHO010000016.1, on the reverse strand, counting down.
GGCTCCGGGCGGATATCCTCCGGATCGGTCTCCATGAGGTGCATCAGCCAGTTCTTCTCCGGCTGGGAGTCTCCGAAGCCGGTGTGAATCAACGCAAACTTGCGGACCCCACCAAGGCCGCCTCCCGGCTGGCCGAAGAGTGTGACAATCACCTCCTTGCCGTCACGCCACTTGTGCAATCGATAAGTCCCGGTGTCCCAGATGCGCATACTGCCAGCGCCGTACTGACCCTTCGGAATGCTGCCGTGGAAGGTGAGGTACTCCAGCGGATGATCTTCAGTGCGCACTGCGAGATGGTTGACGCTGGGATCGCTGGGCGGTGCCTTGGGCACCGCCCAGCTTGCCAGCACGCCGTCGCGTTCCAATCGGACGTCGTAGTGCAAGCGTCGGGCATGATGTTCCTGGATGACGAATCTGTAGCCATCGGCTCGCTGATCTGGCGGGCGGGCCGGCACGGGCTCCGGTGTCTTGGCCGCATCGCGCATGCTCCGGTAGGTGGCGAGCCGATCTCGATCAGTAATGGGAGCCAGTGGCGCAAGTGGGTCACCTAAGTCGGCCAAACGTGCGAGAACGTCCTCGTACTCCAGCTGCTGCAAGTTCGGATCTGCCAGTTCCTTCCAGGTTCGAGGCGCGGCGACCCATGGCTGCTCCCGCCCTCGAAGGGAATACGGCGAAACAGTGGTCTTGGCGCCATTGTTCTGGCTCCAATCGATGAAGACCTTCCCATCGCGCTGCGAGCGCTTCATCGTCGAGATGACGACATCGGGATGATCAGCTTCGAGTGCCAGCGCGAGCTCGCGTGCTACCTGGGTGGCCTGCTCCGTCGTCTGCGAGCCATCCAGCGGCGCATACAGGTGGATGCCCTTGCTTCCGCTCGTCACCGGCACAGGGTCATGGCCGATGTCGCGCAGGATGTCCCGCACCAGCTGGGCAATCCCGGCACACGTGGCCAGGTCCACGCCAGGACCAGGATCAAGATCAAGAACTAGGCGGTCGGGGTTTTGCGGCCTGCCGTCGGGCCCAAACCGCCACTGCGGGACATGGATCTCCAGCGCAGCCAGTTGGGCCAGCCAGGTGAGCGTTGCAAGATCATTGATTACGGGGTAGTCATTGTCATGTTCTCGGTGTGAGATCGTGCGCCGTTGCACCCAATCAGGGGTACCAGCAGCGAGATCCTTGTTGAAGAAGACAGTCGGTGATTTTTCCTTGGTGCCACCGACTCCGTCGGGCCAGCGTTTCCGGGTCGCGGGTCGATCACGCACGTGCGGCAGCATGGTCGGGCCGACCTGGGCGTAGTAGGACAAGACGTCTGCTTTTGTCGTTTGGGTCTTCGGATAGAGCACCTTGTCCAGATTCGTGAGTTTGATCGTCCGGCCTTCGACGGTCACCACCTGGTCCTGCGATGCCTTGCCCATAGAGCCAGTATCGACTGGTCAATCTGGGTGCGGAAATGCGTCTGCGCGGATTCTGTGTGGTCGGAGTGGGTAGTAGTCCAGGCATGAGAGCGATCTGGAAGGGAGCTATCACCTTTGGCCTGGTAAATGTGCCGATCAAGCTCTACGCCGCGACCGAGGACCATGATGTCAACCTGCATCAGGTACATGACGCCGACGGCGGACGGATTCGTTACGAACGCCGCTGCGAGGTATGCGGAAAGGTGGTCGAGTACGCTCACATCGACAGGGCCTACGCGGAGGGTAAGACGACGGTGGTCCTGACTGAAGACGACCTGAAATCACTGCCAGAAGAGCGCGGCAAAGAGATCGAGGTTGTCGAGTTCGTGCCGTCGGAGCAAATTGATCCGATGATGTTCGACCGCAGCTATTTCTTGGAGCCTGATAAATCTGCCGCCAAGCCGTATGCTCTGCTGCGGCGCGCTCTCGAGGAAACCGATCGGACAGCGATCGTGCAGTTCTCGCTGCGCCAGAAGACCCGGCTAGGGGCGTTGCGGTCTCGCGGAAAGGTGCTGATGCTCCAGTCGCTGTTGTGGGACGACGAGGTGCGCGAGGTTGATTTTCCAAGTCTGAATGATGACGTGCGGGTGTCGTCTCAGGAGCTCAAAATGGCATCGTCGCTGGTCGACAACATGGCTACCGATTTCAGTCCGGACAAGTTCAGTGACGAGTATCAAGATCAACTGCGGCAGCTGATCGCGGCCAAGCTCGAGAAGGGCGACGCGCTGGACACCGCAGCCACCTTCGGCGAACAGGAAGGAGATCAAGCCGATCGCGGCGAGGTCGTTGACCTGATGGAGGCCCTGCGGCGCAGTGTGGAACAGAACCGCGCAGCGAGAAAGACGGCGGATAGCAAGCGCCCAGCCAAAAAGGCTGCGGCCAAGAAGAGCACGGCTCAGAAGACGCCGGCCAAGAAGACCCCGGCCAGAAAGGCGGCGGCCAGGAAGGCAACGAAGTCAGCCAAGAAGGCCAGTTGACCTGTCCGAGTTCATCCGGGGGAGAACAAGTAGGAGGAGGAAAACATGGGTATCGGAGTTGGCATCGTCTTGATCGTGATCGGTGCGATCTTGCTCTTTGCACTCAACATCAATCTGCCATTCGTGTCTGATGACACGCTCGGCATCATTCTCATCGTGGCGGGTGCCTTGGCACTCATCCTGGCGCTGGTGATGCAGGCACAGCGCAGCCGTACCCGGCACATCAACGAGAATCGCTACGACGGTCCACCGCCAGTCGCCTGACGCCGTCGCACGGCAAGTGGCACCGGCTTAGCCCGACGTCCCCGGCTGACGCACTAGCCGGGGACGCAGACTGTCAGCGCCGCAGGGGAGACCTCAGCGTGCAGCGTGCGGCACTCAGCTACGACATCACCGTCGAGTTGATACGGGTCGGGGTACTTGAGGGTTACCTCGACTTCCCGGCCCTGCCACACGTCGACATGGTCATCGCGGCGCGGCCGGCGAGTGATCAGTCGAAGAAACACCCGCATCCAATGAGAGAGGCGATGCGGTGACGCCACGTACACATCGAGTCGGCCATCGTCGGGCCGCGCCTCCGGAATCAGGTTGAGATTGCCGGCAAGCTTGCCTACGTTGCCGATTGCGCAGATCATGGCGCGACGGCGATGGGGACGGTGATCATCAAGCGCGATTCGCATGTCGATCGGCGTACGCCCGAGCGCCTTCCCTGCTGCGATGAAATAGGCCCCAGCGCCAATCACGTCCTTGAGCTCCGAGTTGGTCTCCTCCATGATCATCGCGTCGACACCGAGCCCGCCGATCACCGCAAAGTGCTCACCTGGCCCCCCGTCGACCGCAACTTTGATCAAATCGATATCACGGGTGTGTTCGCTGAATGCGACCTCGAGCGCCTCGGACTCTGACAGCGGGATGTCGAGGTTGCGCGCCAGGAGGTTGCCCGTGCCGACCGGCACCACGGCCATCGGGATTCCGGATCCTGCCAGCCGATCGGCAATCATCCGGATCGTTCCGTCACCACCAGCGGCGATCACGCGATCAACCTGAGCCGAGATCAGATCGTCCGTCGTTGGCCGGCGGGGCTCATCGGCAGTGGTTTCCAGCCAGACCGGGTCGGCCCAGCCCATGGCCGTGGCCTGCCGGCTGATTGCGTCGCGTAGCTCGCCGACCACCTTGATCGGGTTGTACACGACCGCACAGCGTCGCTCTGAACGTGCATTCACAGCCGCCGCTCCCTCCGAGCCGATGGATGGCCCTACCGATCAATGATCACATTTGAAATACCCACTGTGGTTGGAATATCGCTGTTGATCCAGCGGCCCCCATTTCGCGCAGAACCCTTTGCGAAAAGCGCCGACACGCGGCCGGGCGTCGCATAGGCGGTTACGAGCCTGCCATCTACGATGGTCGCGGTTGCGCGGGGGCGACATTGGCGCGCAACCTTTTTCGGCTTTCCGATAGGCTTCTGCGCTTAGCGGAGAAATCTCGTTCTTGGGGGGAGAATCTCATGTCGGTAGAGGATGCGGCGACAACCGCGTTCTCTCCCGATCACGACTCAGCTGCTTCAATCCTGCATCTGCGAGCACGAGGTGTCAGCGCTCTGATGCAGCTCAAGCCGACGGGCTTGCCGGTGATCTTGCACTGGGGCGCTGATCTTGGTGATCTTGGCGGATTGTCGGCCGAAGCACTACTGGCCGCTTTCGGCCCGACCGGCCCCGATCCCTTGCCCTCGATGATGTCCTCTGTCATGCCCGAGACTTCGCTCGCCTGGAATTCCCGGGCTGCCCTTGCGGGATCCCACGATGGCCACGCCTCCGCGGCCTGCTTCACTGATTGCCAGACGCGACTGATCAGCGAGAGGCGAATACCACCGGGGCTCACCGAGGTCGGTGCCGACACGGTGATCATCGAAGCCCATGACGTGGTCAATGGGCTGAGTCTTGACCTCGCTATTCAGCTCACCGACATCGGCCTGATTCGTTGTCGTGCTGGCGTCACGAACAAGAACGCCGCGGACTACCGGCTGGAAGCACTCGAACTCTTCCTGCCGGTCAGCGACCGGGCGACGCATCGCGTCGAGTTCGACGGACCTGCGCTCTCGGCAGTGGCGTTGCGATCGGGCTCCTGGTCTGTTGATCATGGAGTATTCGACGACCGGCCGGCGCACCTGGTCCTGGCCGAAGCAGGAACGGGTTTTCGGCGCGGTCAGGTGTGGCAGGTGCACGTCGCCTTCAGCGGCGCGGTCCAGCACCGGGTGGAGCGTACGGCGTACGGCAGGACCTATCTCGGTGGTGGGGAGCTGTTGCAGGCCGGCGAGATCGTACTCGGCACTGGTGAGGCGTATCACTCACCCTGGGTGCTGTGGACCTGGGGTGACGGGCTTGATGCCGCAGCCAGCGCGGCTCCATCGACACGTGCAGCCGGAAGCGCCGCGTAACGATCGAATTATCTTCGACGCCGGCGCACCTGCCTTTGCCCACTATGATCGGCAGGCCATGGTCAGCCTCGCCGAGTACGCGGCTGCGGTTGGCACCGAGACGTTCCTCCTCGACATCGAATGGTGCTCGCGCACCGGACTCGACCCGTACGCCGATAGTGCCGGACCGGCTGCGATCGGGTCCCTCGGCGATCTTGAAGGGCTACTGGCACGAATTCGGGATTTTGATCTCGAGATCGGGTTCGCCGTCGAACTCGAGTCGGTCGAGGCTGATTCCGCCACGGCGCGCGACCATCCGGACTGGTTGCTGACAGTCGAACGCGATGGTGTCATACGGCAGGTGCTGGATCTGTCCGTACGACCAGCGATGACGTACGTCTGGGAACGGCTGACCAAGCTGCTTGATCGCCAACATGCCTCATTGCTCAGCTGGTCGATCGTCCACGGTGCGCATCGTCCAGGAGCGACCGCGACGCAGCACAGCAGCACCCTGGCCGCCTACCGGCTGCTCGATGCGCTCCGCGAGCGATACCCGCAGCTCACGATTCAGACAACCAGCCTCGACCTGGCGATGGCGGCCCGCGCCGTTGGGGCGGAGCTGTCGGGCGACTCGACGGCTCGGCACGGCGACTTCGCTGGTCTGGTGCAGCTGCTGCCGCCGGGATTGGTGTGGCAACCGGCGTTGGACGAGCCCGATGACGGTATTCCAACGGCGTATCGCGCGATATCCACCTTTTTCGGTCGGCTGGGTCTAGGTATTGATCTTCGTAAGCAAGCTCCGGGCAGCCTGCGGGCAATTCATCGTTGGCTGGCGCTCCACAAGCGGTTCAGATCGCTGCTGTACTCCGGAACCACCGTGCGCTCGGACGAAAGTGATCGCGGTTTCCTGGCTCACGGTGTGGTTGCTGATCATCGCGGCGAGGCGGTGTTCGCTCTCGTTTGGCTGGAACGCGCGCTGGCCAGCCGGCGGGTGCGCATCGACGGACTCGATCCAACGACCTCGTATCGGATCGAGGTCGTTGGCGTGCGCCCGGGTGAGGCTCAGACCGTGACACCCGAGTGGGCGTCGAGAACTCCAGTGCTGACCGGACAGGCGCTGGGCGCAGCCGGTATCCCGCTGCCACCGGCGCGCCGCGGTGCTTCTTTGTTGCTGCATCTGGAGTCGGTCGCTTAGTTGTCGAAACCTACGTGCAGGTAGTTTGCGGGTCGTCCGCACAGTGAGCAACCAGTGCAGACGGTCACCAAACCATGCAGAGCCACCCGGAACCTTCTACTCTTCGACGGCCTTGGCTGCCGTGGCGGCAACCTGCTCGGCCGATAGGGCAGCTTGGCGTACTTCCTGATAGTGCTTCCGTGCGACGCGCGCTGCATCCCTAGCCTCTCGTTCGGCGACCTCGGTCTGGCGCAGCTGGGCGCGGAGTGACTCGACCTGTTCGGCAAGATCATCTGCGCGCTGGGTGGCAGCCTCGGCCTCCGCCTCTGCTGACTCCGCCGCATCTTTGGCCGCTGCTGCCTGCTCCCGAGCCTCAGCGGCAGCCTTCTCTGCTGCTCGGCGCTGCTTGGCATCCAGTTTGACCGCCGAGGGCGCGGGGACGGGCTCTTCAGCTCGGCCGGGCGCCTTTGCGGGGAGGGACGCTCCGAGTGCGGACGCAAGATCAGTTGGCCCGAAGCCGCCGTACGTCACGGCCTGGGTCAGCCGTCCTGCGCGTACCAGGTCAGCAACCCCGTGATCACCCAACGCGGTCTGCAACGTCTGGCCGACCTCCTGCATCGCTGCATCCGGTGCGTCGTACCCGTGATCATGGCCCAGCTCGACTGCGCGGCGTGCCAGGGCATCCACCCTCTTGCGACGCTCCGCGGAGAGTTGCCGGAGTTCATCGCCGGCCATTCGCTGCTGGGCGTCCTGAAGAGCCGTACCGAGCTCGAAGAGCGCATTGAGATCGTCTGGATCGTCGCGCGCGAGCACATTGATCAGCCAGGCGCTGCGAGTTGGCCGCCGGAGCTGGCCGATCTGGTTTGCGAGCCCGCGGTCTTGCGCCTGTTTCGCCTCAGCGACCAGCTGCTTCCGTCGCCCGATGAAGTCATCGGGAGAGGTGGCATAGAGCTCGTCGGCAGCGGTGTCGAAGTCCACAAGCGTCGCTCAGCTGATCAAGACCACGGGGTAGGTGCAAAGTTTATGCTCATGTTGTCGATCAGTCTGGTTCCGCCAACGCGAGCCGCTACTACGAACAGGGCGGGCCCAACATGATCATCTGGTACGTCGGTGAATGTTGCGGGATTGACGATCGTGGCGTAGTCGAGTTCGAAGCAGGGTTCGGCTGCAGCCCGATCCAACACCTCATACGCGGCCGCTCTGGCCGCCGGAACCGAGGTTTGGGTCGCAGCCTTCTCCAGCGACGCCGAGATGCTGCGCGCGACCGCGCGCTCCGTGGCAGTGAGGAAGACATTGCGGCTGGACAGGGCAAGCCCGTCAGGTTCGCGGACAATCGGTGCTCCCACAATCTCGATCGGGATGTTCAAGTCGGCCACCATCCGCTGGATGCAGGCGAGTTGCTGCGCGTCCTTCTCGCCAAAGATCGCAACGTGCGGCCGGATGATGTTGAACAGCTTCAAGACGACAGTGAGCACGCCGTTGAAATGGCCGGGCCGAGAATGCCCTTCAAGCACTGAGCCCAGCGTGCCAGCGTCGAGGGTGATCTGGCGTCCGGGCGGATAGAGGTCCGTGACGCTCGGCACGAAGACGACCTCGACCCCGTCGGCCTCGCAGACTTCGAGGTCATCGTCGAGCGGCCGGGGGTAGCGGGCGTAGTCCTCACCAGGCCCGAACTGCAGCGGATTGACGAAGATGCTTACTACAACGAAATCGCCAAGTGATCTTCCCGACTTGATCAGCGAGCGATGACCCTCGTGCAAGGCACCCATCGTGGGTACGAAGGCCAGCCGCGGCCCTCCAGGTTCCTGAAGCTTGCTACGAAATGCGTTGTATTCGGTGATGCTGCGCGTGATCTTCATGTCTTGGCCTCAGGAGTAGGAAGTGTCGAAGCGAACGTGTGCTGGTCACTGGGGAAGATGCCCGTCCTCACGTCGTCGACGTACGCGGCAGCCGCATCGCCGATGATCTTGGCCAAGTTGGCGTACTGCTTGACAAACCGCTGCATCCTGCCGCGCCGCAGTCCAGCCATGTCTTGCCAGACGAGGACCTGTGCATCGCAGCCGGGGCCGGCGCCGATGCCGACGGTTGGGATGTCGAGTTCGGCGGTTACCTGGCGCGCCAAGTCGCCAGGGACCATCTCCAAAACCACGCCGAAAGCCCCTGCGTCTGCGACCGCATGAGCGTCGGCCATGAGTCGCCCTGCGTCATCCCCGCGGCCCTGCACGCGATATCCGCCAAGCTTGTGTTCGCTCTGCGGAGTGAAACCGATGTGCCCCATTACGGGGATGCCGGCATCGGTAACCTTGCGGATTTGGGCCGCCACCCGCATACCACCCTCGAACTTTACGGCGTGGCAGCCGCCCTCTTTCATGAAGCGGATGGAGGTCTCGAGGGCTTGCGAGGGCCCGCCCTCATACGAGCCGAACGGCAGATCTGCGATCACGAAGGCTCGCTTGGTGGATTTGACCACGGCCCGGACCAGCGGCAGTAGCTCCTCGACTGTGACGGGCAGGGTGGTGTCATAGGCGTAAACGTTGTTGGCGGCCGAGTCGCCAACGAGGAGTGCCCACACTCCGGCCTCATCGAACAGCTCAGCGGTGTATTGGTCATAGCTGGTCAGCATCGCCCAGCGCTCGTGTTGGCGCTTGGCGTTGTAGAAGTCGGTGACGCGGATCCTGCGCACCGGCGCCGCTGGCCCCAGGCGACCCGAGTCAAAGGGAGGACCAGATTCGGTCACTGCTGCAGCCTCATTCTGATGAAACTAACGCATGCTTCCGCATAGCGGGCCCAGTATCGGATCAAGCGAAGACCGGGCGGATTGTGCCGCAAGTGTGCCCTGCATGACCCGCCCGACTGTTCGACATCTGTGCCATGAGCTCAGAGTCGAGAGAGAACGAGTGAAGACCGGGTGCGAGAGACGCCGGGATGGTTGCGAATGATGCCGAGGATTTTTTCGAAGTGGCCGGTGTCAGCCGCTCGTACGCGCAAGATACCGTCTGCGTCTCCAGTCACTGTGTACGCCTCGGCCACTTCCGGGATGGTGCTGACCATTTCCCGCATCCGGTCTGGCGGCACTCTGCCCTCGCAGTAGACCTCGACGAAGGCCTCGATCGTCCAGCCCAATGCGGCAGGCTCGATCTCGGCCGTAAAGCGCCGGATGACGCCGGCCTGGCGAAGCCGATCGACCCGTCTTTTGGTGGCCGCTGTCGACAGTCCGACATAGTGCCCGAGCATGGCAAAGCTCTCCCGACCATGCTCGGTAAGTCGCGCAAGGATCTTGTGATCTATTTCGTCAAGACGCAATACAGTCTCCTCGGTTTCGTTGATCACACTATCGGACTTGCGCTCGTTCGGGCCCTACCCTTCAAGGGTGACAACCACTGTGCTGAACCAATTTGGGCACGCCGTGCGGCACGCCCGACTTCGGCACTATTTGATGTGCCCGCCGACCTACTTCGACGTCGCCTATTCGATCAACCCGTGGATGGATCCGACCGGCCAGGTGGACCGGGCACTTGCGGTTCGTCAGTGGTCAGGGCTCGTTGATGCCTACCGTGCGACGGGTCATCGAGTCGATCTATTGGAGCCCCGGCCGGACTTGCCCGACATGGTCTTCGCCGCGAACGGCGCCATAGTGGTCGATGGTCAGACGCTTCCGGCCAGATTCGCCAATCCGCAACGTGAGGCGGAGGCGGCTCTGCATGCCGAGTGGCATCGGCGAAACGGCATTCTGTATGGCGGCGGGAGCGTTCCGCAGGCCAGCGCAGTCAATGAGGCCGAGGGTGATTTCGCCGTTCTGTCAGACAGGATCCTGGCGGGCTTCGGTTTTCGAACTACCTCGGAGGCGCATCACGAGCTTGCCCTGCTCACCGGACGCGAGGTGATCAGCCTCGAGCTGATTGATCCCAGGCTGTTTCACCTCGATCTCGCGCTGGCTGTCCTCGACGACGAGCATGATCACATCGCCTACTACCCGCATGCCTTCAGTCAGCCGAGCCGCCGGCTGCTCGCTGAGCTGTTTCCTGATGCGCTCATCGCGAACGAGCACGATGCGTATTCCTTCGGACTGAACGTGGTCAGCGACGGGCTGCATGTATTCGTCCCTGCCGGAGCCCGCCAGTTACGCGAAGAGCTGGCGGCCGGCGGCTATTGGCCGATCTCGGTTGACCTGAGTGAGCTGCTCAAGGGCGGCGGCAGTGTGAAGTGCTGCACCCAGGAGATCCGGCCTTCGCGAGTCCCAGCGCTGCGGGCAGCACCGCTGAGCGTCGAAGTCTCCAGCCTCGTCCCCAACACCGCATCCCAACACGCCGCATCCCAACGCTCGGCAGGAGGAGCATCGTGATCACCGTGGACCACACCCTTACCCGCGCCGGTGAGCTGCTGCAGATCGAGCACGATCACGTCGCTCACAACTACCACCCGCTCGATGTTGTGGTGACCGGCGGTACCGGAGCGCTGCTGACCGACGCCGAGGGTCAGCACTACCTGGATTTCCTCGCGGCGTACTCGGCCAATAACTTCGGGCACCGTCACCCGAGGCTTGTGGCAACCGCCAAGGATCAGCTGGACCGGCTGACGCTGACGTCACGTGCCTTCCATCATGATCAGTTGGCGCCGTTCGCCAAGGGGCTGGCGACCTTGATCGGCAAGAACATGGTGCTGCCCATGAACACCGGCGCCGAAGCCGTCGAGTCTGCGATCAAAGTTGCGCGCAAGTGGGGTTACGAGGTCAAAGGTGTGCCGGATGGGCGTGCGTTGATCATTGTCGCAACCGGCAACTTTCACGGTCGTACCACAACAATCATCAGTTTCTCCGATGATCCAGAGGCGCATGATCATTACGGACCGTACACTCCCGGCTTTCTCATGGTCCCGTACGGCGATCTTGAAGCCCTGCGTCAGGCGATCAGCGATGATGTTGTCGCCGTACTGCTGGAGCCGATCCAAGGTGAGTCAGGGGTCCGGATACCGCCCGCCGGATATCTGGCAGGGGTGCGCGAGATCACCAGTAGACATCAGGTGTTGTTGATTGCGGATGAAATTCAGTCCGGTCTCGGCCGCACCGGCCGTACGCTCGCCTGCGAGCACGAGGACGTCGACGCTGATGTCTACCTGCTGGGCAAGGCACTGGGAGGCGGCATCGTGCCGGTTTCCGCGGTCGTTGCTGATCATGACGTGCTAGGTGTGCTGAAGCCCGGCCAGCACGGCAGCACCTTCGGCGGCAACCCGCTCGCCTGCGCCGTCGGCTTGGCCGTCGTTCGAATGCTCGAGACCGGCGAGTACCAGGAGCGCGCTACTCGGCTGGGGACTGAACTGCGAGATCGCTTGGACCGCATGATCGGTCACGGTGTAGTCGCGGTCCGTTCACGCGGATTGTGGGCGGGAGTAGACGTCGATCCGCGCCTGGGCACCGGTCGGGAGGTCTGCGAGGCATTGGCGCGGCGCTATGTACTGGCCAAGGACACGCACGGGTCCACCATCCGCATTGCGCCGCCACTGGTGATCACCGAAGACCAACTTCATCACGGCCTCGACCAGCTCGAGCTGGCGTTGCGCGATCTGGGCTAACCACGTCAAACGGCATGCGCTCTGAGCTGGTCGAAGAGGGCACGTCGGGCTTCAACAAGCCGCATCCGCCGGTCCATCTTCATCCTGGTCCGCCAGGATGTATCCATGACGGCACAGGATCCGGATGAGGACGCGCGCCGACTGTCGGGGGAGGCTCTCCGCCAGGGGGACGCGACCGGATGGTTCGAGCGGCTGTACGCCGAGGCGGCGGACGGACACGCGATCGTACCCTGGGATCGCCGAGCACCTCACCCGCTCCTGGTCGATTGGATCGAGCAGCAGCCGACTCTCTCAGGACGCAGGACGTTGGTGGTTGGTTCGGGACTCGGAGATGACGCCGCATATCTCGCGGCACAGGGATATCGCGTGATCGCGTTTGACATTTCGCGGTCGGCAATCGATGCGGCGCGGCGGCGCTTTCCGGCGAGTCCGGTCGACTTCCGCGTGGCCGATCTGCTGAATCCACCGGCCGAGTGGCGCTACCACTTCGATCTTGTGGTGGAGACCTACACCACACAAGCTCTCCCGATACGGCTACGCCCGACCGTCGTGCTGCACGCCGGGCGCTTCGTTGCGCCAGGCGGCACGTTGCTGGTGTTGGCCGTTGCACGGGACGTTGGCGAGCGGGTCGACGGGCCGCCCTGGCCGCTCAGCCGGGCTGACATCCAATCCTTTGCGGTCGAAGGCCTCGAGATGGCGAGCCTGGAGGAAATCCGCGATCCGCCTGAGACGCATCGCTGGCGGGCTGTGTTGACCCGCCCGGGGGACTGACAGCTCCGCCTCGACTGGGCGTCCGTGACCGCTGAGGATCTCGAGCGTTCGGCAGCTGAGCCCCTTAGGGTTGGCCGGAAACATCTTTGGCACAGAGGAGCACCTGACGTGGCGAGCAAGACCGTGATCACCTTCGGCACCTTTGACGTGTTCCACGTCGGCCACGTTCGGGTGCTCAATCGCTCCGCCGCCCTTGGTGACAGGCTCGTCGTCGGGGTCTCCTCAGACAAGCTCAACTTCGCGAAGAAGGGGCGCAATCCGGTCTTCAGCCAGGACGAGCGTCTCGAAATCGTCGCCAATGTCAAGGTCGTCGATGACGTCTTCATCGAGGAAAGCCTGGAACAGAAACGCGAGTATGTACTCGAGCACAAGGCCGACATTTTGGTGATGGGGGACGACTGGCAGGGGAAGTTCGACCACCTCGGCGACATCTGCCAGGTCGTCTACCTACCCCGTACGCCCTCGGTCTCGACAACCGCAATTATCGAGCAGATCGTCAGCACCTCCTGACCTGAGCTCCTGGCGTACGAGCTAGGGGCATGTTTAGCCACCTCGTCGCGTGGGTTTTAAGACTGTGAAGAGAGTGAAACGTGCAGGCTGACGAATTGAGATCGGACAATCGGGCCGCGAAGGCCGACGCCGACGTCGACCCGACGGACGGTCGCGACGAGTCCTTGAACGAGCGGATGGATCGGAATTGGAACGAGATCCTGCAGGAGCTGCGGGTCACCCAGACGGGCACGCAGATCTTCACTGGGTTCTTGCTCACCATTGCCTTTCAGGCAAGGTTCAGTCAGCTCACCACATTCCAGACTCGGACCTATCTCGTACTGGTCGTTGCCGCGGTTCTCACTACCGCACTCGGCCTGGCGCCCGTAAGCCTGCATCGTGGCCTGTTCCGCAAGGGCGCAAAGATGATCGTCGTGCAGACCGCGCACATCATCGTACGGATCGTGCTAGTGGGTGTCGCGGTCATGCTCGTCGGCACCGTGCTGTTGATCTTCGATCTGGTCGTAGGTCGGACTGCGGCGCTGGTCATGGCCAGTGTGACGCTGCTCGTGGTGATCGTCATTGCCGCATTTCCGCTGATCCTTCGCGGCAGGCGTCAAGCAGATTCACCAGCCAATTGAAAGGAGGCGATCATGCCAGGCAAGAAGACACCCGGCCCCAGCGTGAAGGATCCCAAGGTATACGAAGAGATTCGCGAGGAGGGTGGATCGAAAGAGAAGGCCGCTCGGATCGCGAACGCATCGGCGGCACGCGGCCGGTCCTCAGTTGGCAAGAAAGGCGGAAAGGCCGGGTCGTACGACGACTGGAAGGTCGATGATCTGCGCAAGCGTGCCAAGCAGTTGGGCCTCTCGGGATACGCGGGCAAGACGAAGTCTGAACTGATCTCTATGCTGCGCAATCACTAAGGTTCCTGCCCGAGCGCATTCCGAATCTCGATCACCAGCTGGGACTCTGTCCCGTCTCGCAGCTGATTCCAGGGCACTGAGGTAACGCGCATGTGGCGTCGAGGTTCTCCTAGTGGACGGCGGCCTGCCGAGGCTCGAGCGGCAGTACCAGCCGGAACATGGCGCCAATGCCGCGTGGATCTTCACAAGTCAGATCGCCGCCATGTGCCCTGGCGTAGCCCCGCGCGATTGCCAGCCCGAGTCCAGAGCCCCCGGCATCGCTTGCCCGACCATGATCAAGTCGTACGAGGCGTTCGAAAATCCGCTCTCGCTCGGACGGCGGCACGCCAGGGCCGGAGTCCCAGATTTCGGCAATCGCGAACTGATCTTGCTCGCGTACCACGATATGCACCATTCCCTGCGGCCCTGCCGCCCGCAGAGCGTTGTCGATCACGTTGCGCAGAATGCTGCTGACCTTCGCGGCATCTGCCCGAGCGACGACCTCCGGCCCACTCATCGTCACCGTCGCCTCAGGACGCATGAGCCGCACCCGATCGATCTCACTGTGCACCAATGTCCGCAAGGATACCGGTGCAAGATCAAGATCGATGCCGGCGTCGAGCCGTGCGGCCGCAAGCAGGTTCGAGATCAGAGCACCGGCGCGCTCGGCCTCCCGCACCAGTAGCACTTGCAGATGCTGGCGCTCCTCGTGATCGAGCTGATCATCATGATGTAGTAAGGTCTCGGCCGCGGCCTGCACCCCGGCGATCGGAGTACGTAGCTCGTGTGCCGCGTCCGCGAGGAAGGCCCGGGTGCGTTCTTCGGCTTGTCGTGCCCGAGTTTCCGCACCCTCGAGTTCGTCGAGCATTTCATCGAACGCCTGCGCAGTCTGGCCTATTTCAGTGTCGGTCCGGGTTGGCGCCAGCCGAGAGCCGCGGTTGCCCTGGCTGATGGTCTTGGCTAGTGCAGCCATCGAGTCCAAGGGTCGAAGCGCAAGCCGAACTGCCGCGGCAACGAGCGCTGCGCTCACCAGCAACGCGATCAGGCCAGTGATCAGAAGAACCCGCCGCAGGGTACGTCGGGCTCCAGATACAAGGGACGTGTCAACGGCGAGAGTCAGTTGTGCACCATCGACCCGGGTGGGGGCATTCAGCGTGATGGTGGTCGTTTTCACGGTGGGACCAGTCGTGATCGGGGTGCCGAACTCGGTCCCGTTCTTGAGCACCAGGTACGCCTGCACGCCGCCGGCCTGCACTCGATTCACGATCTGCTGCGGTCCGGCGCCAGCGCGAGCCAGCTGCCGCGCCAGCTGCGCCTGACCGGCGAGCAGAGTATCGAGGCTGCGATTCGACTGGGCAATGAAGATCGCGTTGACCGCGATACTGAGCAAGATCAAGATCGCCGCGAGGACAGCCATCACCGCCGCAATGACCCGGAGCCGGAGCGAGACGGTATTCAGCCGCTTCATTGCTGCCGCCGCTGGATGTCTGGTGCGATCACGTTGTCGTTCCGAGCAGATAGCCCCGGCCGCGCACCGTGTGCACGAGTCGCGAGCGCCCGCCCGCTTCGAGCTTGCGACGTAACGAGGAGATGTGCACCTCGACCACGTTCTCGTCAAAGCCGTCGTAGCCCCAGACTGCGGTCAAGATCTGAGTCTTACTCACCACTCTGTCCCGATGCGCGGCCAGGTAGCCGAGCAACCGCCGTTCGGTCCCGGTCAGGTCCACGGAGTCGCCGGCACGCCGCACCAGCGTAGCGTCGTCGTTGATCACCAGGTCGTCAACAGAGATCGAACTACCCCCTGGACGACTGCGGCGCAGTACCGCATGAATCCGAGCCACCAGCTCTGCCATCGCGAAGGGCTTGATCACATAGTCGTCAGCGCCAGCGGTAAGACCGTGCACCCGGTCGGCGAGCGCGTCCTTTGCGGTCAACATCAGTACCGCCGCAGTGCTCGTGCGGCGGATCACCCGGAGCAGCTCGAAGCCGTCGCGGCCGGGCAGCATTACATCCAAGATCACCAGATCGGGCGCAAAGGACGGCAATAGAGCTTCAAGATCGTTTCCGTCAGCCGCCCCTGCGAGTTCGAAACCCTGAGCGGACAGGGCGGCAGCGACGGGCAACCGGATGGCATCACTGTCCTCAACCACCAAGATCCGAGCTCCGCCCACAGCGCCAATTCTGCCTGCCGAAGGGAGGCAAGTCGGCGGTCCGCCAACTGCTCGCAAGAACTCGCATCCGTCGGAGTGAGTACGAACAGCACGGACCGTGCTCGAAAGGCTCGGATTGATCGGATATGCGATGTGAGCCCAGCTCGCAGCGGCATGCGGCTCGACCTGATGCATGGGCAGACCCCGGGGCCGCGACACGCTCTGCCCGCATAGTCTTTCCGGCATGGCTGAGACAGCGAAACGCGTGGCGATTCTTGGTGCCGGAATGATCGGCGACGTGCATCGGCGAGCCGCAATACTTGCCGGCGCTCAGGTTCTTGGGGTGATGGCCTCCAGCCCGGATCGCTCTCGGGAGGTCGCTGAAGCCTGGGGTGTCGAGCAGGCGTACGGAAGCATCGAGGAGGTCGCCGAAAGCAAGGCGGATCTCGTGCACATCTGCACACCGAACGCTTCCCACGTCCCTTACGCGGTGGCACTGATGAGGGCCGGCAAGCATGTGCTCTGCGAGAAGCCTCTAGGAGTGAGCGTGGAAGACGCTCGACAGGCTGCTCAGGTTGCCGCGGACACGGGCGTGGTCAACACCATCCCATTCGCGTACCGGTTTCATCCGATGGCGCGCGAAATGCAGGCCCGGGTGCAGGCGGAGGAATTTGGCGCCATCAATCTGATGCATGGCAGCTATCTGCAGGATTGGCTGCTCAATCCGAAGGCAACCAGCTGGCGAGTCGATGCCGAGGCCGGTGGGCCGTCGCGAGCCTTTGGCGACATCGGTTCTCACTGGTGTGATCTTGTCGAGTGGGTGACTGGTGATCGGATCGCCCGACTCGTCGCCGCGACCTCGATCACGATCAAGCAGCGCCCTGCCGCGACCGCCGCGACGTTCAGTGCAGCAGAGGTCGACGCTCCGCTGGTAGATGTTCACACGGAGGACTCAGCCTTGATCTTGTTCCGCACTGCGAATGATATCGCTGGCTCAGCGGTGATCAGCCAGCTCAGCGCCGGTCGCAAGAATCGGCTGTGGCTTGAAGTGGATGGGATGCACCAGAGCGCGGTATTTGATCAAGAAAAGCCAGAACAGTTGTGGATCGGTAGCGAGGCCGGCGCCGAGATCTTGGTACGCGATCCAACCCGCGGATCTGCCGAGCAGCGACGCCTGTCTATCCTGCCTGCCGGCCATGCCCAGGGTTACGCCCAGTGTTTCGAGAACTACGTCGTTGATTCCTACGCCGCCGTGGATGCCTACGCGGGCGACGGGCAGGCCCCGTACGGACTGCCCACCTTCGCGGACGGGGCTCGGGCCGCAGAGATTTGTGACGCCATGCTGCGTTCGGCGGCGAGCGGGGAGTGGGTCGGCGTCGGCTAGTGCCGGGAGGCGTATTTGGCGCAACGAACGATGACCGCGACGTATGTTCGTGCCCTCGCCGACGAGGGGCTCGGACTTCCTGAAATCGGCGGGAAGGGCCGGTCCTTGGCGCGGCTGACGCTGGCCGGATTGCCGGTGCCGGACGGATTCCATATCACGACGGCTGCATATACCGACTTTGTGGCGGTCAACCGTCTCGAGGGTCCGATCAAGGCGCAGCTCGGAATCCTCGCCCAGGCAGCAGATGAGGAAGCCGATCGGGTGGAGTCCGCCATTGCCGCGCTATTCACCAGCCACCCGATCCCCACCGAGATCGCGGCTGCTGTGCTGCAGGCCTACCACGAACGAGGCTCGCCGTCTGTGGCCGTACGCTCATCTGCGACTGCTGAGGATCTGCCGGATGCTTCCTTCGCCGGTCAGCAGGAGAGTTATCTCAACATCTTTGAAGATGATCAGCTCTTGGACGCCGTACGCGACTGCTGGGCTTCATTGTGGACCGCGCGCGCCATCAGCTATCGATCCCGCCGCCGCATTCCACCAGACGAGGTGAGCCTCGCCGTTGTGGTGCAGGAACTCGTCAATGCCGATGCTTCCGGCATCATGTTCACCGCCGATCCCGTGACCGGAGACGACACCATGATCGAGATCAACGCCGCCTGGGGTCTCGGCGAGGCGGTCGTCGGTGGGCAGGTGACTCCGGACACGATGACCGTGGAGCGCACGTCGAGGCGGATCATGCACACCATGATCAATAACCAGACGATCATGACTGGGCTGGCGAAGACTGGAACGATCACATTGCCGGTACCGGCGGACCGGCAAGATGCGTCCGCCCTGACTGAGCAACAAGCACAGCGTCTGGTCGATCTCGCGATCATGGTCGAAAGCCTCTTCAACGTCCCGATGGATATCGAATGGTGTCGCAGTGGCGATCAACTCTTCATCCTGCAGGCTCGGCCGATCACCACCGCAATCCACCCCGACCCGTGGAATGACAGCCGTTCCGGCGATTTCTTGTGGACCAATACCAATGTCGGTGAAGCCATTCCTGACGTCATGACGCCGGCGACCTGGTCGATGGTGCAGGTGTTCTTGACCGATGCGATGGCAACCGCCTCCATCCCGCCGTATGTCGGCTACGGCCGGATCGGGGGCAGGATCTATCTCAACCTCAGCGTGTTGATGACGCTGTCGGCGGCGGTGGGTGTCAGCGAGAAGCGTTACCGCAGCCTGACCGAGGAAGTCTTCGGGAGGCTTCCTGCTGATCTTGAGATCCCGCCAGTCAAGGCACACCGGCTCGACATCGTCCGCGCGGTGCTGCCCATGGGTCTGCACGTCCTTGGCGAAGCACGTCGGGATGTCAAGGTGCTGGATGCCTATCTGGTTGAGCATCCTGCGCGTTGTGATCGGCGGCGAGCCGAGATCGCAGCGGTCGCAACGCCGGTCGATCTTGCTGATCTGTGGATCGAGGTGCTCAATCCCGAGTTTCATCGAGTGAGCTGGATGCTGTCTGCGGCCACCCGATCGAGTGGGGCATCCTTCATCACCACGCGGAAGCGGTTGCAGCGCCTCGTGGGCGACGCGGCAGCGAATGCGCTGACAGCCGGTCTGGGCGCACAGGCGGGTCAGCTGGCGAGCCTTGGGCTGCTCGATGGGCTGGACCAGCTTGCCGCCGGCGAGATCGATCGCGACACCTTCAATCGACGCTATGGGCATCGCGGACCGCACGAGTTCGAGATCTCGTTGCCAAGGCCCGGCGAGGAGCCCGAGTGGATCGATAGGCAGCTCGCCGAACGGGCGGTGTCGACGACAAGCTATCGTGACCTGCTTCATGCGCAGGAGCGCAGGCGAAGCGAGGCGTGGACAGAGTTGGAGCTGCGGCATCCCCTGCAGTCCCGGGTTCTGCACCACCAGCTGGAGGGCTGGGCCAAGATCTCTCGAGACCGCGAGCGAGCTCGCTCTGAGGTCATCAGATACTTCTGGGTGCTTCGTGCGTACGCGCTGCGCGCCGGCGATCTCACCGGGTTGGGCGAGGACATCTTCTTCCTCGACAAGGCAGAGATCGTTCGCGTGCTGCACGGCGAAACGATCAGCCCGAAGTTGATCAAGCAACGACGGGCGGCGTATCAGTCTTATACGGCGTTGCCGGCCTATCCGGCACTGATCCGTGGCACCTTCAATCCTCATGTCTGGGCGGCTGACCCGAATCGGCGATCAGATCTTTTCGTCGAAGGGAGCGTTAACCAAGCTGATGTTGCCGTACGCGGCTTCCCGGGCTCGGCGGGAGTGGTCGAGGCGCCGGTGCGGGTGATCAGCGACGCGGCTGACGGTGCTGCGCTGCAGCCCGGCGAGGTGCTTGTGACCACCATTACCAATGTTGGTTGGACTCCGCTGTTTCCGCGAGCGGCCGCAGTGATCACCGATGTCGGAGCGCCGCTTTCCCATGCTGCCATCGTCGCTCGGGAGCTCGGCATTCCGGCGGTCGTAGGTTGCGGCAATGCCACGATGCGCCTACGAACCGGTGATCGAGTGCGAGTAGACGGAACGGCGGGCACGGTCGAGGTGCTCAGGTGATACCCGACCTCTGTGGGCCGGTCGAGCAGATTGCACCTCGGCTGCTTGGTGCGGTGCTGCGGCACGGTCCGGTGGCGGTCCGGCTGACCGAACTCGAGGCGTACGAGGGTGCCAGTGACCCGGCATCACATGCCTATCGCGGCCGGACGGCGCGCAATGCAGTGATGTTCGGCCCGCCTGGCCATCTCTACCTGTACTTCACCTACGGCATGCATTGGGCGGGGAACATCAGCTGCGGACCTGAGGGGGTCGGCTCCGGAGTATTGATGCGTGCGGGCGAGGTGATTGAGGGGCTCGCGGTGGCGAGATCACGACGCGGGCAGATCCGCGATCGTGATCTTGCGCGAGGTCCTGGTCGGCTGACCCAGGCACTCGCCTTGCAACCGCAGCACAAAGGATGCGACCTGTTCGGCAACGGACCGGTGACTCTGCAGCCGCCGGCCGGCACAGCAGAGATGATCATGGTTGGACCGCGCGTCGGGGTCTCGGTCGAGGCAGATCGGCCATGGCGATTCTGGATTGGCGAAAGCCCTTTCGTCTCCGACTACAAGCGGAGTCCGCGAGCGCCCAAGCCGATCAAGGGACGCCCGATCGCACGACCGTGGGATGGTCAGTGAGCACAAACTCAATCCGAGTAAGGGTGAGTGAGGACAAGTGTGTTCGCACCACCGGCGGGCATGACCCAACCGGTGTGAGACCTGAAGAATTTTCAGTCCAACGGCTTGAGTGACCACAGCACCGATGGAATGAATTCAGCCATGGTCGGGTGGGCAACGCGTCGCGTACCGCCGGGTAGGGCACGCCGCCTTGCATTGCCGTTCCGATGATCTTGTGCCCCAGCCCGATCCATCTCGATCTGCGCGACCCGCTGACCGTCATCGGCCACGCCCCCAGCGATTCCTGGGCCGGCTGTCCTGCTCCGATCACAATCCGTCGTCGTGAGTCATGCGGGTTCAGCCTCTCCGCGTTGGGACGTGAGCACGATGGACGAGCGGTAAATCCCGCCGGGCGCCCGTCATGTGGAGATGGACACCACAATTCAGAACGCTCTTGCGAGGACATGGGCGGCGCGAGCCACGGGTACTAGGCCTGGCCCACGGCTTGAATGGCAACGAGAATGTAACGACGGCAACGGCCAGATCGTGACAATGAGGTGCGCAATCGTCCGATTTGCCCCGGATTCCAGCCAAATCTCGCCTCGGAGAGAAAAAAACCTGTCCAAAGCCCGCTTGGGGGTTGGGCGATCGTGACAGATCCGTTTAGACTCCTGCCGGAGATAACGCTTTGGTCTCATTTCTCGGGGGAGTGACTATAAGTGGTTCGACCGCGCCCACGACGGGCGATACGGCCGCCTCTTGCGCGTGCGGTTAGCACGGATAGCGGTTCCAGCGGTACTGGTTACCGCGTTGGGCGTAGGCGTCGCCAGTGCCGTCATGCCGGGTGATAACGCACAGGTCGCGTACCCGGCTCCAGCCGCGACCGGATCGGTCGAGGCGACAGCCGGCGCGTTGGGCGTACGAGGGCAGGAAGTCACTCGCCACATCGCCCGAGTGCCGATTCGGAGTGTCGCGGCGCCTAAGCCAAAGCAGACGGCTTCGGAGACGATCACGCCCGTCCCGCGGCTCAAGGTGACCGACAGCAAGTACGCCACCACGGATCTGAACCTACGGACCGAGCCCAAGAACAACGCAACCGTCGTCGGCGTCGTTCGTGCGGGGACAAAGATCTCGGTCACCCACACGGTGACCGACGGATTCCGTTACGTGTCCTACCACGACAAGGGTCGCTGGGTGAAGAACGAATACCTCTCCGACCACAAGCCCACAGCCGAGTCCGGTAGCGGTGGTGGCGGCTCTTCCAGTGCGCCGTGCCGGTCAGGATCCTCAGTCGAATCTGGGCTGACGCCTGATGCCATCCGGGTTCATCGCGCCGTCTGCCATCGCTATCCCCAGGTCAAGACCTTCTTCGGCAAACGCGGCTCCGGCGGGTACCACGGACAAGGCCGAGCTCTCGACTGCATGATCTCTGACTCCACGGTTGGTTGGAACATCGCGCACTGGGTCCGTGCCAATGCCAAGCGCCTCGGCGCCAGCGAGGTCATCTATCGGCAGCACATCTGGACTGTGCAGCGGAGCTCGGAGGGTTGGCGCTCAATGTCGGACCGTGGTTCACCGACGGCCAACCACATGGACCACGTACACGTCTCGGTCTACGGCAACAGCGGCAGCGGCTAATGGGCAACGCCGGCGCGGCTAATTGAGGGATTCCAAGACAGCCCCTTGCACCACAACTTCCCAGCATGCGAAGGATGGACATGTCTCCTGGTGGATCCCGGTTGGCTTCGCGGCATCGCCGCATGCTGGTGATTGTGCTCGGCGCCGTTATCGCCCTCGCACTCAGCGGCATCGGCATCGAGTCGGCTGCAGCCTCGACGCGGTCACGGGTCGCGGTGAGCTTGAGCCCGGATCGGTCGAATGCGGTGCGGCTGGACGGCTCCTCCGTCAAGGGAATGATCTACATCTTCGTGCGGAACTCCAACAGCCTTGACAAGGTCGACTTCTACCTGGACAGCCGGCGGCGTACCGAGCCGCCCGTTCGAACCGACACCGACCCACCATATGACTTCGCGGGTACCGCTGCCGACGGCTCAGCGACGCCGTACGACACGACGAAGCTCGCTGATGGATCGCACAGCATCAGGACTGTCATGACGTGGTCCGACGGCACCACCTCCAGCCGTCGTGGAACCTTCACGGTCTCCAACAAGGGCGCAACGACACCTAGCACGCCGCCGACGCCCACCGCCACGCCCACCAAGACGCCCAGCAGACCCGCCCACGACTACGGCGCCGCCCGCGCCGAAGCCAACCGTGACAACGGCTCCGCCCACCACAGCCGCGCCCGCACCTACGCAGTCAACAACAGTGCCGCCGGCCCCGAATGGATCGTGGCCAAGCGCACCTCCTGCAAAGATCTGCGGCAACGCGTCAGTGCTGAACGGACCCGCAACCGCCCCTGCTGGCGCCATCACCGTTCCCGCCGGTGACAACGCCTCCCTTGATCTTGGACAGGCAGGCAAGACGTACTGGTTCGCCCCAGGCATTCACACCCTCGGCACTGGGATGTACGACCAGATCATCCCGAGCGACAACTCGACCTACATCGGTGGACCGGGCGCGATCCTCGACGGACAAGGCAAGAACAACTACGCCTTCACCCAGCACGCGCGCAACGTCACGATCAAGTACCTGACGATCAAGAACTTCGTTGCGCCCATGAACGAAGGCACCGTCAACCACGACTCTGGTGAGAACTGGACGATGCAATACAACACCGTCACCAACAACGGTGGTGCCGGCATCTTCGTGGGCGCCGGCAACGTCGCCTCGTACAACTGCCTCAAGGACAACAGCCAGTACGGCTTCCAGGGCTACGGCCCCGACGGCGGCGAATCCAACATCGTGCTCGACCACAACGAGATCGTCGGCAACAACACCGGCAACTGGGAAGCCAAGATGGACGGTTGTGGCTGTACCGGTGGCGGCAAGTTCTGGGACGTCCGCAACGTACGTGTCACGAACAACTACGTCCACGACAACAAGAGCGTCGGCCTATGGGCAGATACCAATGACAACAACTTCTTGTTCGAGGGCAACTGGATCGAGAACAACGACGGGCAGGCGATCTTCTGGGAGATCAGCTACAACGCCGCCATCCGCAACAACGTGATCCGTCACAACCTGGTGGCTGAGGGCCCTGCACGGATCAAGTCTGGAGACAACTTCCCGGACGCTGCGATCTACCTCTCCGAGTCCGGCGGCGATTCACGGGTGCCGTACGACTTGGTTGGCAGCCCGACGATCGACATCTCGAACAACTTGATCGAAGACAACTACAACGGCGTGACGTTGTGGGAGAACGCAGACCGCTTCTGCGGCTCCCCAGCGAACACCTCGACGTCCTACTGCACCTTGGTGAACCCATCGGTAGCCAAGCTCTCGACCTGCAACTCATCGAACATCTCCAATTCGCCGTACTACTCCGACTGCAGGTGGAAGACACAGAACGTCAAGGTGCACCACAACACCTTCAAGATGGACCGCGCGAACTTCGCCAATTGCTCGACGAAGATGTGTGGGCGCAACGCCATCTTCTCCAACTACGGCACATACCCGTCATGGTCGCCGTACAAAGCTGACAAGATCAGTAAGGCGATCGTGTACGACCAAGGAAACGTGTTCAGCAACAACACCTACGTCGGGACATGGAACTTCACGGCCCTGGACACCGGCAACCTTGTCACGCCCTCGGCGTGGACGGCAGCTCCGTACAAGCAGGACGCAGGTAGCAGTTTCGGCAGTTGACACAAGGCGATCTTGCTTGGGGGTTACGCGCTGAGCCATTCGACATGCTCAGAACGGCGTTTGTCGATCGGCGCCCGTCGGGCCGTCGATGGCTCAGCCCGGATTTCGATGCCCAACGTAACGGCTTGGTCCACGGTCCGGCCTCGGCTTGTGAACGCCCGAGCCCCGACTTAGTGTTATTTCATGGCGGTGGACTTGTATCAAGTGTTACTTGGTGGTATTGCCGTCGCCATCATGGTGCTGGTGCCGATTCTGAGCGTGGTCCTCTATGACTTGCTGGTCGGAAGGTGGGACGAAGCCCTACGACGGTGGCGGGAACGGCGCAGCTCCGCGGCAGCGCATCGGCAGGCCGTCCGCGAACTGCGGCATCAGCAGGGTGTGCCGATCGAGCAGCTCGCCGCGGATCTGCGGCGGTTGCGGGCGATACTCGGCTCGGATTCCCACCGGTCTGCCGCCCATCAGATGGGAAACCGGCTTGCGTACGACAAACTCCTCAGGCAGATATGCACGATGCTCGAGATCGAGCACGAGCTGGACGGTGACTCCATCGGCTTCGAGCGCGATATCGAACGAATTCGGGTCGAGGCAGAGCTAGAGCGCGCCGGGCTCATCCTGAGCGATCGCCGATACGGCCAAGCAGCCTGAAGCGGGCCCACCGGCCCCACTGCACCTTCGACCTGGAATACCACAGCGCCTGTTGGTGTTACATCATCAATCGTTAATCCCTTACAACTGATCGGAAAGGATGGTCGCCATGACACGCCTCGCAAAGGCCATCCGCAGCCGCCATGACACCAATCGCACTCGTCGGGAGCTGAATCGCGCGATCGCGAATGCTACGACTCCCGCCATGCGCGACGAATTGATTATGGTTGCTCAGCGTGGTGGCAAGGTCTTGTAAAAGACCTCACTAACAAGGCTCTTGTCCGATCTCGGACGAGAGCCTTTGTCATGCACTTCAGGCGAGTTTCAGGCGGCCGCGAACTGCTGCGCGACCCTTTGGCCAAGCTCGGCCAGTGCCGGGAGCAGCAATGCTGCACCGAGCACCAGACCAGCGCCATTGATGACCAGAAAGCCGCTTACCCAGAGGCTCCCTGGGACGTGGGTCAGCCGGGCCAGCTGGTCGGCATCGGATTGTGGTGCGCGCCCGCGCCGACGTTGACTGATCAGTTCCAGTACCGGTTTCGGTGCCGCGAGCAGGAAGGTCCAGGTCAGCACATACGCCAGCCCGGACTGCATCGGAGCGGGCAGATACCAGCTCACCAAGATCAGCACCACCGCGCATCCTACGACCACGACGAATCCGTAGAAATTGCGAATCTGCAGCAGCAACAGCGCCAGCAAGATCACGAAGAGCCAGAGCAGGCCCAGGCTGTGCCCGGTCAGGAGTAGACCGACCGCTCCCAGTCCGACCACGGCGGGTCCGAGGTAGCCGGCCATCAGCATCGTCACCATGCCTGGGCCACTCGGCCGCCCGCTGGAAACGGTCAGGCCTGAGGTGTCCGAATGCAGCCGAATGCCCTCCAGTCGCCGACCCGTCACAAATGCCGCCACCCCGTGCGCACCTTCGTGCGTGATGGTAATCAGCATTCGGGTGTAAGGCCAGATCACGCGTGGCAGAACGAGACCCGCGGCGATGGCGGCTGCTAGAGCGATGACGATCGGCGCAGGCGGAGGCTGGACAGCAGTCGCTCGACGCCAGACCTCTGCTATCAGCTCCACCCCTCAAGCATCGCTGATCGTAGAGGTGGCGCGCGCCATCTGGCTAACTTGCCGAGTCGTCAGAGTGGATCGGGAGATCGACCTCAAGACGGGTGCCCTGCCCAGTCCCGCTGTGGATCGTAAGGGTCCCGCCCAATGCCTCGACACGGTCCGCGAGGCCGATCAGACCGGAGCCTCGCTCTAAGTTCGCGCCACCGATGCCGTCATCACGGACCGTGAGTCGCAGGCGGTCATCTGCCGCACGGACCCAGACTTCAGCCACGGATGCCCGGGCGTACTTGGTGGCATTGGCCAGCGCCTCCGAGACGACGTAGTAAGCGGCAACTTCCACCGGCTCGGGGAGTCGCGTAGGGATGTTCACCTCGAGTTCGACCGGCAGCGTGGAGCGGCGGCCGAGCGCTTTGAGCGCCTGGCCTAGGCCGCCTTCAGACAAGATCGCAGGATGGATCCCGTGGGACAACTCCCGCAGGTCCTCCAGGGCACCCGTCAGGCCGTCGGCGACCCGGGCCAGCTGGGCCCTCAGCTCTGGTAGCTCATCAGCTACGGTCGCCTCCGTGCTCCGCACGTCGAGTGCCAGCGACACCAGCCGCTGCTGCGTACCATCGTGCAGATCGCGCTCGATCCGCCGCCGAGCCTGATCGCCGGCTGCGACGATCCGGGTGCGTGAGGCGGCGAGTTCCTCGCGGCTATGTTCCAGGGAGCTTGCCATGCTGTTGAAGCTGCGCTCCAGGAGTCCGATTTCGTCGACCCCACGTTCGGGGATCCGTGCTGCAAGATCACCGCTCGCGAGCCGATCTGCCATCACGGCTGCCCGGCGGACCGGACCGACGATCGCTCGATTCAGGTACCAGGCGAACACGACGATCAGCAAGATAGATCCGGCAAGACCGGCCACCGCGGCGGCAACCGCCCGTTGCGCCGCTGCATCTGACGTCTGCTCCCGGGCAGCGGCGAGCTCGCGCTCGGATCCGACGAATCGATCAAACTCGGATCGGATGGCGTTGATACGCTGCCCACCTTCGCTGGTTGCCGCCACGGACCGCGCGGAGGTGAGGTCGCGCCTGGCTCCATCCACCAGCGGGATGGAATAGTCCCGCAGATACGAGTCGGTGGCCTGGGCCAAGGCCTGCGCCCGCGCCTCCTGCTGAGGGCTGTCGGCGACCAGACGTTCTAACGTGCTCGCCTCGGTGGGGAGCGCGGTCCGGGCGTCCCGCCACGGCTCCAGGAAGCGCTGCTCACCAGTGATGATGAATCCGCGTTGACCGGTTTCCAGATCAATGACGAGGCGCTCCAGCCGGTTGGCCTCCACCAATACCTCCTCGGACTGCCGCGCGCGTCGTTCGGAGGCGCGTAGGTCTGAGACCGAGGAGAGCAGGACCGCGAAAGCGGTCGCAATGATCAACGCGAGCAGGCCGCTCGAGATCAACGTACGACGGGTCAGCCCGCCTCGCGCAGGTGTTCTCCGGTCAGCTGATCTCGGGTAAGAGGGTCTCCGGCGCTCGCGATGCGCGGCCGCGGACGCGGATGTGCGCGTGAAGATCCGACAGCGATCTCGTACGTCAGACCCCACTGGTGTTTGCGTCGCGCTCACAGCTTGGAGGCTAGTCGATAGTCTGATCAACACGATGATGGACGGAAGCCCCGCATGCGCCTTCGGGTGGGAACGTCGATGATCAGGCTATGACGGCGTTGCGGGTGATCTTGGCCGAGGACGACGTCCTGCTCCGTGAGGGCCTCGCGAGCCTGCTGCAGCGTTCCGGGTTCGAGGTTGTCGGTCAAGCCGGCGATGCGTCTCAGCTCCTGACCATGGTGCGCGATCAGATTCCAGAGCTGGTCGTGGTTGATATTCGCATGCCGCCGGGCCATGCGACGGAAGGTCTGGATGCGGCGCATGTGATCCGCCAGGATCTCCCTGAGATCGGCATTGTGGTTCTCTCGGCCCACGTCGAGGTCGAACAGGCACTGGAGCTCTTGGCCGGCGGCCGGGGAATTGGCTACCTGCTCAAGAGTCGGGTGACTGACATCGACGAGTTCATCGGGTCATTGCAACGGGTCGCCAAGGGCGGGTCGGTGGTCGACCCGGCGCTGGTCGCCGAGCTGGTGGCTGCCCGGCATCGTGATGATCCGCTGGAAGCGCTCAGCATGCGCGAGCAGGAAGTCCTGAGGCTGATGGCGGAAGGCCGCTCCAATGCCGGGATTGCCCGACGACTCTGGGTCACCGAGGGGACGGTCGAGAAGCACGTGCGCAGCATTCTCACCAAATTGAGTTTGGCTGAAACCGATGATGATCACCGGCGGGTGCTCGCGGTGCTCGCTTACCTCGAAGCCCGCTGAGGTTAGCGTTCTTGGCTGTGCCCGCCGCACCGGGCGAGCAGTTGCTCAATGGCTGCAGCGGAGAGAGCGGCCTTGGGAAGGAACCCGATTGCTGGGCTTGCTGCGATCAGCTCGGCATAGTCCTGCTCGCCGTGTGTCGAAATCAAGATCACGGCTGGCCGTGCCTGACCAGGCTCACACGAGAGCTGCTTGGCAAGCTCCAGACCGCTCTCGCCGCCGAGGTCGATGTCGAGCAGGATGACGTCAGGACGGAGTTCCTCGACGTGCTGCAGCGCCTCCGCGGTGCTGGACGCGACCCCCACGATCACCATGCCCTGCCGCTCCAGCAGGCTGCGGGCCGCATCCAGGAAGCACCGGCTGTCGTCGATGATCAGGCAGCGCAGCGTCATGGTTTGAGGATCGCAGCGCGGATCTCGGCTCACATCCCGGCTAGCTGCAAACTCGTACCGCCGATCACTTTTGACATATCGGAGCCGCCGGAGCTATGGATGCGCTGACTAGGCGGTTTGCCTGTTGAGCACTGTTGACAGTTATTGGTTCTCAATGACCCAGCAGGTACCAAATGGGTGCCCGCGAAATGATCATCACGTAATTCTCAGCAAGATCAAACACGAGTAAGTGGCTGCCAGGCGGCAACTCCCACGGGCCGGAAGTCCCGCTGAGCAGAAAGCGAGTGACTGGTTCGGGACCGGTATCGACACAAGCAACACCCCTGGTTAGGCGCTATTTCAGATCATCACATCCCGGGCGTCATGGATCATCACACCGGTCGTCGTCAAGACCCGGCCAAGAGGCAGGCCACTGGACACTCCCGCCGCCATCTATAGGCGGCGGGTGGCGATGCGGGGACTGTTCAGCGTCTCTGCGATGGCCCGTGCACGCTCGTGGTCCGGTGGAGTCGCAAGCGGCACCTCGCAATGGTCTAGCCATGGTGGCGATTGTCGAGCCTCGCCTGGCTGTTCGACTGAACGCTCGACGCAGATATTCCGCAAACTCTTGACGTCTGCATGGCGCAGCCGGTTCACAAGACCCAAGAGCATGCGAGAGCCCCGGGAGCGGAACCTCAACTGGCTTTGCGGGAAGCTGAACTTTCGCCCCAGACCAAAGGTGGCGGGCCTGACTCGTCCTCGTCGACTTCTTCAATATCGCGGACCTTGCTCGCCTTGGCACGGCCTCGCTCGTGACCGTCATCGTCCATCAGGACGTACCAACCGTCGACGATGTCGTATTTTGTGGCGGTGGAGAACACTTTCATCTTGTTGTCCATGAACGTTATTTCGATCATCACTTCCCCAAGTGGATAGAACTGGTGTTCGACAAGTTATCCAACTAACCATCGGGTCAAACCGGAAGGGATCATCGCTCCGGACCTCTGTGGTGGCTCGCTGGGCGATCTTGACAGCCGCTTCTGCCGGAGTACTTCGAGCAACTCAAGTCCATGATCTTGCCGTGCGAGGTCAGCTGCCGGGTGGCCCGGTGACGAATGCGGCCAGCGTCCGACAAGCCCATGCTCTGCCGGGGAGACGACTGGACCGGTTCACAGCACGTCGCAGGCAAATGAGCCTGTCCTGCGGAACGCTCGTACCTGGCGTTCGGGTTTCGTGAGGATCGTCGCTGAACCTCCGCCATGGCTGTCAGAGACTAGTGCTCCACAACAGGCCGGTCGCACCGCTCAATCGCGCAGCGAAGGCGATGGTCTGGGCGTCGGTGAGGCCACTGACGAAGTCGATGATCCCTCGACCCCTGCCCATTCGTGCCAGTTCGGCATCAGAGACGGCCTCGCCAAGCCACTCTGGGTGCTCCCGCGCCACGGTCCGGTACGCGTTGGTCGCCGTATTCACAAGGTCCAGCAGCCGTCGCGGGGCTCGCGACGCATCGATCGGATCTGAGAGCCAGTCGTCAAATGCCAGCACAAGATGCTCGACCGTCTGCTCCTGACCGCGTTGGAACATCGCCAGGTCGGGGCGATCCAAGATGAAGTACTGGTTGACGAACTTCAGCACCGATACCTCATGCCAAGCCTGCGAGTTCATGGAGACGTACCCGGAGCGTACGGCGGGGTGCAGATCGGGGCTTACCGAGCTGATCAAGTGGTCGATCCAGCGTGAGGTGAAACCTGAGATCGCACGGTCGGCCGCCATTGATCCGTCGTACGGCGTGGCCAGCACGCCGTCGACGAACTCGTCGCCGACCGTCCCTACCGCAGTCGCAAACATGTCCTGATTGAAGATCCAGGCATCCCGGCTTCTCAGGTGACGCCGCAATCGCTCCAGGCCAGCGCCAGGCCGGCGACGCGCACCCTCCAGCTCGCTGTCGTCAAGATCAGCGAGCGCCAGACGTTCGTGCTCCCACGATCGAAATTCGCCCGAGACCGGTGAGAACTGCAATACGCCCGAACGGTGAAAGTCGTCTACGTCGTGCAGCGAGTACGTTATGTCGTCGGCGAGATCCATAACCGAGCACTCCAAGGTCTGCCGTCCCGGCGGGAGCCGGGGGAATGCAGCAAGGGCATCAAGCATTTGCGGCAGATCGATGAGGTAGGCCGAGAACTTCGCTGCTCCCTTGCTGCGTGAACGACCGGCACCCCTGGGGGGAATGGGCCAGTCCGTGGGATGAGGATCTGGATAGTAGAAGCAAGCCCAGGGATACTTCAGCACTGCGGCGCGAGTCGCCGCGGTGAGGTTGAGTCCCTGGTCGCCTGGTCCGAGGACCTCCAGCTCGGTCAGCACCCGGAAGGTCTGCGCATTTCCCTCGAAACCATCAGCGAGCCCGAATCGCTCCCGGGCTAATCGATCAAGGACCCGTTCGCCGAGGTGGCCGAATGGAGGATGTCCAAGATCATGAGCAGTGGCGGCTGCCTGTATTACAACATGATCAAGACCGCCAAGATCATGAAGCAGGGTGTGATCTTGGGTGCGGATCAGTCGCACGGCGATTGCCCGAGCGACTGCCGTCACCTTGATCGTGTGGGTCAGGCGGTTGTGCACTACTCCGCCGGTCGCCATGGAGGTGACCACCTGCGTCACATCGGCGAGACGGGAGAACGCGGTCGCGAACCGAATCCGCTCCAGGTCGGTTCGGAACTCAGACTCATCGGGCGCGTACAGCCTGTCCTGCTCCGGGCGCGACCGGGAAAGCCGGGCATCCATGGCCCGCACGCTACCGAACTGGCGCGCACCGCATTCCTCTCTGGTGATTGAGGTGACCGAGCCCCGCTCAGTAGTGTGACCTGGTACCCAGCCAAACGATGAAGGGGAACCGATGAGCCAGCCTGTAGATCCAACGACGACTCCGGCCTGGGCGAGACTGACGGCCCTGTACGAGTCTCTGCAGCCCGATCTGCGCGGCTGGTTCGCGGCCGACCCGTCGAGAGCGAAGTCGTTCACCTTTCAAGCCGGCGATCTTTATGTCGATCTTTCCAAGAACTTGATCAACGCTGACATTCTGAATGCACTCGTTGATCTTGCTGGCGAGGTCGGCCTGGCAGAGCGCCGTGCTGCGATGCTGGCCGGCGAACACATCAACGTCACAGAAGACCGGGCTGTGCTGCACACAGCGCTGCGGGCACCCGAGGGATCCAGCTTGGTCGTCGACGGCGTCGACGTGATTCCCGAAGTGCATAGCGTGCTTGCCAAGGTGTATGCCTTCGCAGATAAGGTCCGCAGCGGTGAGTGGGTCGGCGTCACCGGCAAGCCCATAGCGACGGTTGTGAACATCGGGATCGGTGGCTCTGATCTTGGCCCGGTGATGGTCTACGAGGCGTTGCAGCCATATGTGAAGCCCGGTTTGAAGGCGCGCTTCATCTCCAACATCGACCCCACCGACGCGGCAGAGAAGACGAAAGATCTTGATCCGGAGACGACACTCTTCATCGTTGCCTCCAAGACCTTCACCACGCTGGAGACACTCACCAATGCCCGGCTGGCCCGTAGCTGGCTGCTCGCGGGACTGCGCGCTTCCGGGGCGATAGAGGACGGCGACGAGGCGGCGAATGCCGCAGTAGCCAAGCATTTCGTTGCCGTCTCCACCGCCCTCGACAAGGTGGCCGCCTTCGGCATCGACCCGGAGAACGCGTTCGGCTTCTGGGACTGGGTCGGCGGCCGGTACTCGGTGGATTCGGCGATCGGTACGTCCGTGGCGGTCACCATTGGGCCAGAGAACTTCGCCGAGTTCCTTGCCGGATTCCATGCGATCGACCGGCATTTCGCGGCTACCGAGTTGTCCAGCAACGTGCCTGCCCTGCTCGGTCTGCTGAATGTGTGGTACGCAAATTTCTTCAAGGCTGCGAGCCACGCGGTGCTTCCGTATGCGCAATTCCTGCACCGGTTCCCGGCGTACCTGCAGCAATTGACCATGGAGTCCAACGGGAAGAGCGTCCGATACGACGGCTCTCCAGTGACGACGGACACCGGTGAGGTGTTCTGGGGCGAGCCGGGCACAAACGGCCAGCACGCCTTCTATCAGTTGATCCATCAGGGAACCCGGCTGATCCCGGCTGACTTCATTGCCGTCGCCAATCCTGCGCATCCGCTGGTTGATGGCGACAACGACGTCCACGAGTTGTTCCTGGCGAACTTCTTCGCTCAGACTGCGGCGCTGGCGTTTGGCAAGACCGCCGACGAGGTACGCGCTGAGGGCACTCCAGATGCGATCGTCCCGGCACGGGTCTTCTCCGGAAACCGCCCCACTACATCGATCATGGCCCCTGAGCTGAGTCCACGGATCGTCGGCGAACTGATCGCGCTCTACGAGCACATCACCTTCACCGAAGGAGTGGTGTGGGGCATCGACAGCTTCGATCAGTGGGGTGTCGAGCTGGGCAAGCAGCTCGCGCTGCAGATCGCCCCGGCAGTCTCCGGCGACGACGAAGCCCTTGACAAGCAAGACTCCTCGACCCAGTCCTTGATCACCTACTACCGCTCGCAGCGCAGGTAGGCCAACCCCATCCTCGGCGGCATGACCTCGCGGCCAGAATCGTCTTGACGCTCGCTGCTGTGAGACGCACCCACGGGAACGCGATTCTGGGTGGTTTTGATGGCTGTGCTGCAAGACATTCCTGGGCGAGCGTCAAGTCGTGGAGGGTGCCCGGGCGGGCGTAGCAAACCTAAGATGCTTGAAACCCAAGCACTGCTGACCACC
The DNA here is from genome assembly GCA_963808905.1 of uncultured Actinomycetota bacterium. GTDB lineage: Bacteria > Actinomycetota > Actinomycetes > Propionibacteriales > Propionibacteriaceae > Microlunatus. Next base: position 23,057 of record CAWEHO010000016.1, on the reverse strand, counting down.
GCGTGCCGCCAGACTCTCGGCCATGTTTGCCTAGCCCGCCCGGGCACCTCTCCACGACGACAGTCGACATGGGAGCGGATTCAGACTGCTGCTTCGACTGGCTCGGGCCGCCGATCCCGCCGGCTCTTGCCGAACGCCAAGTACAGCGACGGCAGCACGAACAAGTTGATCAAGGTCGCGGTGAGCAAGCCGCCGAGGATCACTATCGCCATGGGGTGCTCGATCTCGTGCCCCGGAATGCTGCCAGCTACCACGAGCGGGACCAGCGCGAGGCCAGTCGCCAGCGCGGTCATCATGATCGGCGCCAGACGTTCCTTGGCACCTTGGATCACCAGCCCCGCACCGAACTTGACGCCCTCAACGCGCTCCAAGTGCTGGAAGTGGCTGACCATCAAGATCCCGTTGCGCGCGGCAATCCCAAAGACCGCGAGGAAGCCGACCAGTGAACCGAGCGACAACACCCTGCCGCTGAGCCACACTGCGATAGCCCCGCCAACCAGCGCCATGGGCAACAGCACGAAGGTCAACAGCGCCGGCCGGAAGCCGCCGAATGCGACGTGCAGCAGCAGCAAGGTTGCTACTCCGGCGGCGATGCCGAAGATCAACAACGTGTCTTCCGCGGCGTCGAGCTCGGTGGATTCGCCGATCACCTCCGCGTGATAGCCCAGCGGGAAGGTGACTCCCTCCATTCGCTGTTCGACGTCGTCTACGACCTCGTTCAGCGGTCGGCCCGCTACGTTGGCGCCGACGTCGATGTAGCGCGACTGCTGCTCCCGCAAAATGGCATTGGGCGTGGGGCCCATCCGAACCTCAGCAACGTCCTGCAGCCTGACATGGCCTCCCGATGGGGTGTCCAGCTGCAGGTTCTGCACGTCGCTTACGCTGTCGCGCGCCGACGGGATGGCAGTGACGTGAACGTCATATGCCTTACCGCCGGAGAAAATGTCACTGACTTCCTCGCTAGCGATCAAGGTCGACGCCTGCCGACGGATGTCTCCTGGGGTCAGACCGACCTGTCGAGCCTTCGCAAGATCGGGCTCGACCTCGATATGGGGCAAATCGGTCTGCAGCGAGGCATGGGCGTCTTCGATCCCCGGGATGTCGCCGATCCGCTGCTCGATGTCCTTTGCCTGCTTCTGCAGCGTCGGGAGGTCAGGTCCGTAAATACGCACCACGATGGACTCGCTGGCGCCGGTCAGCACCTCTTTGATGCGCTCCCGAAGGTAGGTCTGGACGTCGCGGTAAAGGCCCGGGTAGTACTCGACGACCTTGTGCACCTCGTCCAGGGTCTTGTCGTAGTCGACCTCCGGGCTGACGCTGATCCAGTTCTCACCGAAGTCCACGCCATAGACCTCGTCAGCGAGGTAAGCCTGGCCGATGTGAGATCCGCAGTTGCGAACACCCTCAATCTCTTGCAGGTCTTTGCACGCCGAGACCGAGACTCTCGTCTCCTCGGTGACCGAGGTTCCAGGCTGAGTCAGCCAGTGCATGAGGAAGTCGCGCTCCTTGAAGTTCGGAAGCAGTTGACTACCCAACGTGGGCACCGCCAAGACTCCGCCGACGAGTAACGCGAGGGTCATCGCGATCGCCGGCAGCGGCCTCCGGATCAGTGGGGCGAGCACGGCGACGTACGCGCGCTTCAGCGCCCGCATCAACGGCGACTCCTTGCTCGCCAGCTTTCCCCGCGACAGGAGAATCAGGCACAGGGCGGGCGTTACCGTCAGCGCCACCAGCATGGAAACCAACACGGCCAGACCGTAGGACAGCACCAGCGGCCGGAAGAACGATCCGGACAATCCTTCCAAGAACAGCACCGGCACCACGGCGATGACGTTGATCAAGGTCGCGTACGTGATCGCGGAGCGGACCTCGACCGATGCGTTCAACACCACATTGAACGTCGACGCTCCGCTGCCCGTGGCCCGAGCCTCGCGGAGCCGTCGAACCACGTTCTCCACGTCGATGATGGCGTCATCCACCACCACCCCGATGGCCACCACCAGCCCGGCCAGCACCATCACGTTGATTGTGGCTCCCGCGGCGTCCAACACCAGCACGGCGGCGACCAGGGACAGTGGGATGGCGATCAAGCTGATGAAGGCCGTACGCCATTCGAACAAGAACGCGACGATGATCAACACCACCAGCGCGATGCCGAGCAGCATCGCTATCCGGAGGTTGTCGATCGACTGCTCGATGAAGGTGGCGGGCCGGAAGATCGTGGTATCGACCGTGATTCCGGGCAGTCCGGGCTGCATCTGCCGCATGGCCTCTTCCACGCCCCGAGTCACCTCAACGGTGTTGGCGCCGCGGAACTTCTGCACGACCAGCAGCAACCCCGGCCCGCCGTCGACGACTCCATCGCCGATCAGTGGTCCGGGATCGACGAGCACGTTTCCTAGATCAGCAAGCCGCAGCACCTTGCCATCGCGTTCCACGACAGGCACCTGCGCGAGCTGCTCAGGTTCGACGATCGGTTGTACGTGACGGATGTTGAACCGCTGACCGCCAGCCTCGACAAACCCACCGGTACCGACAACCGCACCGTCGGAGTAGCGGAGCAGGCCCGCCTCGACGGAATCGGCTGAGGCGTCCATGACGTCTTGCAGGGTGACGTCGTACTGGGCGAGCTTCGCCGGATCGACCTGGATGTGGCGCTGCGGCAAGCGCTCACCCCAGATGGCGACCTGTGCGACGCCGGGCACTCGGAGGAGGCGTGACCGGATCTTCCAGTACGCGATGGCCGAGAGATCGGTCGGGCTGACCGTATCCGACGTCAGACCGACCTTCATGATGCGGCTCGTCGCCGAGAGCGCCGGCATCATGAACGGCGGGCTGGCCCACGTCGGCAGGGTCGGAGTGATCTGTGAGAGGCGCTCCTGCACCAGTTGGCGGGCCTTCAACTCGTCCGCGCCGCGTTCGAAGATGAGCCGGATCGAGGACAGCTGGGCGACCGACTTGGAGCGCAGCTCCGATAGACCCTCAATGCCGCCCAATTGATCTTCGATAGGCACTGTGATCAACTGCTCGACCTCGTTGGAGGAGTTGCCAAGCGCGATCGTTTGGATCTCGATCTGAGGTGGTGCGAACTCCGGAAAGACGTCAACCTTCGTCTCGGGAATCTGTACGAAGCCGATAGCCAGCGTGGCCGCGGCCAGGAACAGCACGATCCAGCGGAACCGGAGGCTCGCTTTGACGATGGAACGCATCTGCCAGCCCCTCAGTGCTTGCCGGCGATGCCGAGTTCGGCACCCCAAAGCTCGATTGCACCAACCGTGACCACCTCGGTACCTGCCGGCGGGCCAGCACTCAACGTCACCACGTCGCCGTCCACCTGTCTGACGGTCACCGCCGAACGGGCATAGGTCCGGGGCCCAACAACCGCGAAGACCCACGGCAGGCCCTTCTTGTCATAGACAAGCGCAGCGTGATGAACCGTGAGCTCGGCGCCGCGACCTCCGACGACCGTTGTCTGGAGCGCAACTCGGCGCGCCGCCTCTTCGGTGAGAGTGATTTTCGCGGGCTGAGACGGGCCGGTCGACTCCAGCGCTGCCGGCTCGTACGGCTCAGCCGACACCGACTCGATCTCTGCACAACCGGCCGAGGAAATCCCGACGGCGGCGGCTAACACCAAACCCAGGAATCCATGTCGGGCCCTGCGGAGTTTGCTCCGGGTGCTCATGACGATCACGCCTCCGTAGCCGCGGCGACGGGTTGCAGCTCGTCGTCGTGCTCCGGCGGCGCCTCGGCGTCCCGGCGCGGAATCAGGTGCTCGTACGCGGAGGGCAGCACGAACAGGGCGACGAGCAGCGAGCTCACCAAACCGCCCAGCAGCACCACGGCGAGCGGTTGTACGATCTCCAGACCCGGACGTGGACCCAGGATCACGACCGGCAGCACGAGAGCGGCGATCGCAATAGCGCTGGTGATCATGGAACCGGAGGATTCCCCGGCCCTGTCATACACCGTGTCGGCGTCGTCCTCGTTGCTCCGGGTACGATCAGCGCCCTGCATCGCAGAGATCATCGTCGCGATGTATCGAGCCGCCAGGCCGAGAATCGCCAGTAGTCCCAGCAACGAGCCCAAGCCGAACGCCAGCCCGTTGAAGAGGCCGGCGACCAGGCCGCCGGTAAGCGACAGCGGCAGGGCCGCCGTGGCGACGAGCGCGAGGCGCCAGCTGTTGAAGGCCGCCTGGAAGAGGAGCAACGCCGCGATCGCGGCACCGACGGCGAAGCCGATTGCACGCCCGATTCCGATTTCGTCGCCGGTGGTCTTCGCAACCACCTCAGCGTGATACTCGATCGGGAAACTCATCGTGGCCAGCTGCTTCTCCAGGTCGGCAACCACGTCGCTGCTGTTTCGACCGCCGAGATCAGCGACGACGTCCACGCGCCGGGAGACAGCGTCGCGACGGATGACGGGTGGCGTCTGCACGACCCGCACGTCGGCGACATCACCAAGCCTGACATGACCGCCGCCCGGTATGTCGATCAGCATCGACTGAACATCGGCGACGCTGCGCCTGGTGGCCGGTGTGCCCTTGACGATCACATCGAAGACCTTTTGCTCCTCGAAGACGCTGCCGACCTGGATACCCTGCAGCACGGTGGCCTCGGCACGGCGTACGTCACCAGGGCTGATACCGACCTGCTGCGCCTTGTCCAGGTTGACCTCGATCTCGATCGTTGGCTGGGTGGCCGCGCCCTCGACACGCGGATTCGAAATTCCGTCGATCGTGGCCATCATCTGCTGCACCTTGGCGGCTTCGGCAGCGAGGATCTTGGGATCCTGCCCATAGACGCGTACGGCCAGAGGAGTGTTCAGACCAGTGAGCACGTCCAAGCCGCTGCCGGTCACGGTGTTGGCCCCGGTGTTGAGGCTTCCGACGTCTCTCATTTCCTGGGTGGAATAGGGGACGACCTCGGCCGTCGCATTCGGCACCTGGCGAGCAGCGTTCTCGATCGAAGCCAGGGTCGCCTGGTAGTTCGCGTCCGGAGCGATGGAGACCCACACGTCGCTGGAGTTGACATTGACGACTCGGTCTCCGGTCACGGCGCGTCCGATGGTTGCGCCGATCCCACTGATGCCCGGCAGGCCTCGGATGGCGTTGCCAAGATCAGTGGCCCGCTGGCTCATCGCCTCGCTGGAGATATCCGGCTGGCCCTGCAGCCTGACCACCACATTCCGATCTTGGAAGGTTGGCGTCAGTGCGGTGTGGACGAACGGCAAGATCGCGACGGCCAGCAAACCGCAGGCGGCCGCCACCAGCAGAGCCGGGCGCAGGCTGCCGGAGAAGCGTTGCACCCCGCTGCGGTATCGCGCGCCAAGCCACGGCACGGGCCCGCGTTCTGGGGCTGCCTTTGGCTCCCAGCGGGTGAAGAGCAGACTGCTCAGCGCTGGTCCGACCGTCACACCGATGATCAACGCGGCGACGACCGCAATGGCGTACGCCAGAACCATTGGCGTAAAGAATGCTCCAGGCCGTCCTTCCAGCGCCGCCACGGGAACAATCGCGAGCACGGCAATGATGCCGGCATAGATCAGTGGCCGATGCACTGTCGCAAGAGCTTGCTGAATTCCGACCCAAGTGGGCTCAGCGTCGGGACCCGCACGTCGGGCTCGGAGCCGCTGGACGACAGCTGCGCCAGGGGCAATTGCCTCATCCACAACGATGGCCACTGCGGCTGCCAGGCCGGCAACCACGAGTGCGTTGAACCCGTAGCCAAGCAGGTTGACGATCAGGGCTGCGCTAATCACTGACAGCGGCACGGTGATCACGACGACGAGTGCTGCACGCCAGTGAAAGCGCAATGCGGCAAGTGCGAGAAGGAGCAGTCCGGCACCGAGGGCAACTGCGAGCCCGAGATTTGATTTGGCCGCCTCGACATAGTCCGCAGGCGCGAACCATGAGGTGTCGGTCTCAATCCCGCTGAGGCCCGGTCGTAGCGTCTCCAAGGCTTGTTGTACATCACGAGTGACTTGGGTCGTGCTCACACCCGGGAATTTCTCGACGACCAAGATCAGACCGGGCTTGCCATTGACGACCGCGTCTCCGATCAGCGGCTGATGATCAACCTTGATGTCGGCGATGTCACCGAGCTTCACGGCACCGGACGTGCCCTCGACAGGCACCTTTGCGAGCTCGTCGGGGTTGGCGATCTTCTCCAGCAGATGCCGGACCTGGAGTCGCTGCTGCGGTGTCTCCACGAATCCGCCGGTGCCGGGGGTTGAGGCCTCCAGGAAGCTGAGCGGTGAGACAACCTGCGCGTTGCCGGCTGTATTGATCACCTGGTTCAGCGTCACCTTGCGATCGCGCAAGGTCGCTGGATCGACCTGTACCTGCAGTTGTTGATCACGCATGCCCCAGATGGAGACATTGGCAACTCCCGGCACACCCATGAGCCGGGGGCGTACGGTCCAGCGGGCGATGACCGATTGCTCGATCGGCGTTAGCTCGTTGGTGGTCATACCGATCATGAGCACTCGATTGGCGGACGACAACGGCTGCAGCAGTGTCGGCGGTTTCGACACGTTGGGAAGGGCGTGCGCCTGAGCCAGGCGCTCCTCGATGAGTTGCCGAGCTCGATATATGTCAGTGCCCGACTGGAACACCATCACGACCGACGAGAGACCAGGCAGCGATTCTGAGCGGATCACGTCGATGCCCTCGACTCCGTTGAGCAAGTCGGCCTCGAGGGGCACGGTGATCAGTTGCTCGACCTCCTCCGCGGACAGACCGAGCGCTTCAGTCTGGACCTCCGCGTACGGGGGGCTGAACTCTGGCAATACATCCAGACGTGCGTCGCGCAACTGCACGATCCCGACGGCCAGGACCCCGATGGCGGCCGCCAAGATCAACAGGCGAAACTTCATAACCCCCGCCAAGAACCGCGCCATCGCTCACCTCATAACGTGATCGGACATTTACGTCGCGGCAGACCAGAGAGACCGCGTAGGAGGAGTCATTTATTTTGAGATTCTGATAAGGGTTTCATAATCCCTCGGAAATTAATCAAACGAAATCGATTACGATTTGGGCTCTGCTTAATTTCGCCGGGGTGCAATCATGAATACCCTGCACATTCTTAGTATGCAAAACTAAGTTTTGCCAATTAACGGCCTCGACGACCCAAATTAGGTCCGGTGAGTTTCGAGCCTGAGTCTTTCCCCATCCGGTACTTCGCCTCGATTCCGCGCTCTGCAATCACGACAACTCGTTGCATTCCTTCGGCGAGGGGAGTGACCTAAGGTTTGGTCGAGCTATGGATTGCGCCAGGAGACGTCGGCGGTAGCTGTGTACTCCGCCGGGATCGTGGTGTCCAGCCTGGTCGCGAGATCGGCAATGGTCTTTACGCATGCCAGTTGATCGCGAACAGTCCCGCGCCACCATGACACTCGGTACTGGCGGGCTGAGTCGTCACCGACACCGATCGCGTTGATACCCAGTGCGCGACAGGTCGCGACGGCACGGGGCAGATGGTAGCTCTGGGTGACCATGATCAACTGCGAGAGGCCGTAGATCTGCCTGGCTCGCAGGCACGATTGGTAGGTGTCGAAGCCCCCAGGATCAGTGATTACTCTGTCGGCCGGCACACCCGCCCTGGTCAGGTAGTTCAGCATCGCAACCGGCTCGTTGCACTCGTCCGCACTGTGGTTCCCCGACACGATGATCGTCTGGATCCGGCCGGCATCGTAGAGTCGCCTGGCAAGATCGAGACGCGCGGCCAGGAATCCCGACGGTGTGCCGTCAGGCTTGACCTGAGCGCCAAGCACTAGTCCCACCGGAAGGGCAGGCACATCTGCTTCCCCATACAGATGGCCAGCGGCCTCGGAGCGAACGAACCTGACAGAGCCGGCGACCGCGGCAAGCGCGAGGATCGACCCACCGGCCAGCAGCCAAGACAACCCCAACAGCGACCGCTTCCGGGAAACCTCTGGTCTTGGCATCGGCACCTCCCAAGGGTAAAGGCCGAAAAGACCGATTTCTGGACAAATTGTCAGTGCTGCGTCGGAGACTGCTGTGATGGCGACGAGGACACGAACCAAGCACACAACCAAGCACACAACCAACGACACAGCAGAAAGCAACGCGGATAACACCACGAACAACAACACAGACCACAGCACAGACCACAACACAGTTGGACATTGCTGGTCCGTTCGATCTGCGGGAGATCGCGATGATGGGCTTCGGTCATCGCGACGAGCGCAGCTTCGACGGCGTGATGCGGATGGCATTCTGCCTGGACGGCGATTACGAACGCCAAGTCGGGGTTGAGGCCGAACAGTTCGGCGATCGACTCGAGCTGCGAGTGCAAACGGTTGGCGATCGGCTGACTGACGCCGAGGTTGCAGCGCTTCGCAAGCAGGTTGCCCGGGTGGTCTCACTCGATCACGACGGTGAGGCCTTTCATCGATTGTGTCTCTCCGACCCGGTGCTAGCCCGCGTACACAACAAAGCGCCAGGGTTTCGGCCAGCGCTGTTCTATTCGCCCTACGAGGCCGCGGTCTGGTCGATCATCAGCGCTCGCCGCCCGCGCAGTCAGGGAATCACGCTGCGTAACCGATTGTCGGAGTTGTATGGCGCTGACTTCGAGCTGTCAGGGATCCGGACGTGGTGCATACCGACGCCGAGTGGATTGCTGGAGATGGGGTCGATGCCGGGGATGCCCGCCGACCGGATTCCTCGGCTGCATGCTGTGGCTGAGGCCGCCCAGCGCGGCCGATTGGACGCCGAGCGCCTACGGGCAATGGCTCTCGAAGATGCCCGAGCCGAGCTGCAGCAGTTGCCCGGCGTCGGCCCGTTCTACAGCTCGTTGATTGTGATACGGGCATGCGGCCACGCCGATGCGCCCACCCTCGGAGAGCCCCGATCACGGGCTGCGATCGAGCAGGCGTACGGCATTGATCATGAGCTCAGCGATTCCGAGATGCTCGCCTTGGCCGAGACGTGGCGACCCTTCCGGACCTGGGTGGCGGTCATGATGCGGGCGCTCACACCTGCGATTTTTGGAACTGCTCGCGCATCGCGCGCTTTGGATCCGCCTACTTCGTCGTCGCTCGCAGAGGAAGAAGCGCCACTGGTCCCTCCTCGTTGGATTGCTCGCTCCGCTCGCTGAGGCTGGCGCTCGTTAGCCGCTGCCTTCCTCACTCGCTCGCAGACGATATTGCGTGTCTGCTCGCTCGCTCGTCCAGGACAGCGGCGCGCCAGCCTGGCTCAGCACGGTGGGCGCGCGATTTCCGACGCGCGCAGCTCAGCGGCACAATGAGGCCGTGCCCGAGGGAGATACCGTCTGGCGGGCATGCCAGCGGCTGAACGAGGTGTTTGCCGGCCGGGTGCTGACGAGATCTGAATTTCGTGTGCCAGCTCTGGCGACGACCGATCTGACCGGCGTTGGCGTACGCGAGGTAATTTCGCGCGGTAAGCACCAGCTGTTCCGGTTCAGCAACGAGTTCACCCTCCACACACATTTCAAGATGGATGGGGTGTGGAAGATCTATCCGCGGGGACGGCGCTGGAGTGGAGGACCTGCATTTCAAATTCGCGCCGTTCTGGCAACGAGTGATCATGATGCGGTCGGATATCGGCTTCCTGTCGTCGAGCTCGTTCCTACGGCTGGAGAGGACTCGGTTGTCGGACATCTCGGACCGGATCTGCTCGGGCCGGATTGGAATCTCGACGAGGCTGTCAGACGGCTTGCCACTCAGCCTGACCGCACGATCGGCGAGGCTTTGCTTGATCAGCGAAATCTGGCGGGCCTTGGCACCTTCTATCGAGCGGAGTTGCTGTTCTTGCATGGAGTTCACCCGCGTACGCCGGTCAGCGAGGTGACCAACCTGCGGCGCATCGTCGAGCGCGGCCAGCAACTGCTGCAGGCAAACCGGTGGCGGCCGGAACAATCAACCACCGGCGATCTGCGACCCGGTCGACGCTCTTATGTCTACGAGCGGTCGAGGCAGCCGTGTCGCCGCTGTGGCACCCCCATCCGCACTGACGAGCTAGGCCGCATCGGTCAGGAACGGCGCAGCTATTGGTGTCCGCATTGCCAACCTGGCCCCGATGGATGAGGATCCTGTCTTCGCAGATGACGTGACGCAGACGGCCTACGAAGCGATGCTGACGCGAGACTGGGACGGGTTGCGCCTGTTGTTGCATCCCTATCTGCATTGGACGACATCCGACGGCACGCGGATACGCGGGCGGGTCGCGGTCATGGAGCGGCTGCGACATGCAGCACCGCCGGCCGCGCCCGACGCAGTGGAATTGCGCGATGGGCAGATCTACCGTTGGCAAGAGCCTTTGACAGAGCAATGAGCTTGAAAGTGTCTGACGGGCGTCGAGGCTCCGAGCCATGCGCGGAACAGTGAAATAATCTCCCGTTGTGTCTTCCCTTGCTGCTTTGCTGAGTGCCCGGATCGAGGCTGTGACTGGCATCGACCCAGAGCTTCGGCCTGCCACGAGACCCCAGTTCGGCCATTACCAGTCAAACGTGGCTCTGCGCCTGGCCAACAGCGAAGGCAAGCCCCCGCGTGAGATCGCCGCCCGCATTGTTGCCACGCTCGAGGTCGCTGATCTTTGCGAGCCGCCAGAGATCGCTGGCCCGGGTTTCATCAACCTCCGATTGCGGACCGAGGTGTTGGCTCAGGCGGCAACCGATCAGCTCGCCGACCCGCAGTCGGGGGTGCCGCAAACATCCGACCCGCAGATCGTCGTGATCGACTACTCAGCTCCCAATGTGGCGAAACAGATGCATGTTGGGCATCTCCGCTCGACGGTGATCGGCGACTGCCTGCGTCGGGTTCTTTCCGGCCTCGGTGATCACGTAATCGCTCAGAACCATGTTGGCGATTGGGGCACTCAGTTCGGGATGCTGGTTGAGCAGATCCACGACGAAGGCATCGATGCCTCGACGCTGAGTCTGCCGGAGGCGGAGGCGCTCTATGCTCGCGCCAGCGCACACTTCCGCGCGGATCAGGAGTTCGCTGACCGGGCCCGGCGCCGGGTCGTCGCTCTGCAATCCGGAGATGAGCAGACCCGCGGGACCTGGCGGCAATTGATCAACGTCTCGCTGGCGGGCTTCAACGAGGCGTACGCCAGGATGGGCGTGCTGCTCACCGATGATGATCTTGCCGGTGAGTCGATGTACAACGATGATCTTCCCTCGGTCGTCGAAGAGCTGGAGCAGAGCGGTATCACAGTGATCGACGACGGCGCGCTGTGCGTGTTCGTCGATGGCTTCGCGGCTCCCATGATCGTGCGAAAGAGCGATGGCGGTTTTGGCTATTCCGCCACCGATCTGGCGGCAGTCAGGCACAGGGTCCGCGACTTACATGCAAACCGACTCATCTATGTGGTGGACGCGCGCCAATCCGATCATTTTGACTTGGTGTTCGCCGTCGCCCGCAAGGCGGGTTTTCTGCCCGATGACGTGGTCACCGAGCATGTCGCGTTCGGGACTGTGCTGGGTACGGATGGAAAGCCATTCAAGACTCGCGAGGGCACTGCGGTGACGTTGAACAGCCTGCTAGACGCGGCCGAGCAACAGGCGGCGCCGCCGGTCGCGCTGGCCGCGATCAAGTACGCCGATCTGTCCAATGGATTGAACAAGGATTACGTCTTCGACGTCGGCCGGATGGTTCAGACCACGGGCAATACCGGGCCCTATCTGCAGTATGCGCATGCCCGGGTGACTCAAGTGCTTCGCAAGGCCACGGCTCGCGGCTATGGGGAGCAATCGAAGGTCCTGGTACTCGAGGAGCCCGCTGAGCAAACCCTTGCCTTGCTGTTGACCCGGTTCGGAGATGTCGTGCCGGAGGTTGGCCGGACACTTCAGCCCCATCGCTTGTGCAACTACCTCTATGAGTTGTCCGGAGCGTTGGCGATCTTCTACGAGCAGTGCCCGGTGCTACAGTCCTCCGGCGCGGTGCGAGACTCGCGGCTCGCGATGTGTTCGGCGACGAAGCGGGTGCTCGCCTCCGGTCTCACCATGCTCGGCATCGAGCCGCTTGAGCGGATGTAGGAGCTTTCATGTGGCGACGACGACTCATGCGGCCCGGTTCCCGGTCGATCGCCAAACCTAGGTGCACGTAGGTTTCGGCGACCGGGCCCGCTACTTGAGCGCGTCGGGGTGGATCTGCCGGTCAGCGGCAAGCCAAGCGGCCCCGACGATGCCGGCGGTGTTCAGCAGGTTGGCTGGCAGTACCTCGGCGTTGAGCTTGAGCTTGGGGATGAACTTCTCAGAGTTCTTACTCACGCCGCCACCGATCACGATGAGATCGGGCCACATGAGGGCCTCGAGCCGCTCGTAATAGCGCTGCAATCGTGGGATCCATTCTTTGAAGGACAGACCCTCGCGCTCCCTGACGCTGGCAGCGGCACGCGTCTCCGCGTCGTGACCGTCGATCTCCAGATGGCCTAGCTCGGAGTTAGGGATCAGGACACCGCGGTAGACGATCGCGGTGCCGATGCCGGTGCCCAGCGTGGTCATGATCACCAGGCCCGGGTGACCCGCTGCGGCCCCGTAATGCACCTCGGCGATGCCGGCCGCGTCGGCGTCGTTGACCAGCATGATCTCGCGACCTAGCTGATCTTCGAAGATCTTCTCGGCCTCCGCATCGATCCACGATTTGTCGATGTTTGCGGCAGATCGGGTCTTGCCGTGGGTGACCACCGCCGGAATCGTGACGCCGATCGGCCCGTCGCCGATGATCGCTGCGAAGTTCTCCACGATCTCACCGACAACCGCCGCCACATTCTTTGGTGTTGACTGTTGGGGCGTGGTGATGCGAAGTCGCTTCGAGGTGAACTCGCCAGTTGCGAGATCGACGGGCGCTCCTTTTATGCCGCTGCCGCCAATGTCGATGCCGAGCACGGGCGCGCTTCGTACCGGTTCTTCGCTCATGCTCGGGAGCCTAGCGATATCCGGCCGCTGCGGGGAGTGCCTGAGGTCCTCCCATATCGGTCAGATGCCGTTCAGACGAGTACGTCGCTGATATCTGACACGGAGTCCATTTCCAAAAGCTCTGCCAACAACAGCAGTAGTTGCTCTTGTTCTGCTGTGATAGTGCGGCCGTAGGGGCCGCGGTTACGGGCAATGTCGACCCCAATACGGAGTAGGGCCAGCCTGAAGTCACTGGATGTCTCTGGCTCGATTCGGGCGAGGACCTCCAGGATCTGGCGCAAACCCGAAACCACCGGCCGGTCGTCTAGCTCGAAATCGAGCAGTAGCGCGGAACGGTCTTCCGCCATCGAGGTAAGAATGTCGCGTGCCGGTCGCGGCGTACGCAACGCGACTGCCACGACCGTGTCCCAAAACGCAGCGAGTTCGTAGCTCTTGAATCGGTTATAGGTGCCGGCTACTGCACTCAACACCCAGAAGGGTCCGAACTGGAGCGTACGCGTCTCAGCAGGTTCCAGGTTCACCCGAATGCACCGCCTTTCCCTGCGCCAACTATCCGCCGCCGGCAGCCACCAGACAAGCTCAAGACTTCCCCCGGTGCTCTTGCCGCGACGATCTGGCCCTCTTGCGGCTCACCGGCTCAGCTGGCGAAGACACCACGCATACAGGGTGGGGTCGAACGCGTACGCGTTCGAGAAGTAGAAGCCGTAGTAGCGGCGATAGACGTCGATCCAGCGAACGATCTCTCGTCCGTGCCGTTCCACGGCCACCGCCTCCAGCCAGGCCGCATCCGCAGGCGCATCGGCATATGGTTCAAGCTCGAGGAAGATCAGCGCGCCCGCGACATCCATCAGCGGATCGGCACTGATCGTATGCGGGCTGAAGTCACCAATGCCGGTGACAACCAAACCTTGCGGACCTTGGCTGAGGTACGCGTTGGGCGGGCAGACATCACCATGCACCAACGCCGGAGCAACCGAACGCTCCGCGAGATCCCTATGCATCCGGTTCCACACCTCATCGACGCCTGGCACGTCGCGTTCCAGTTGCGTGCGGCTGGTCCCGAGCGGGCCTTGGAGCATGCTGGCGAGCAATTCTCCTAGGCTGCTGAATTGCTGCGGCGCGCCGTCACCGATCAGCCGCGCGAAGCCGGGCACCGGACACGGCAGTCGTTGCAGCTGCTCGGTCGCGTCAAGAAAGCTGATCAACGCAGGGCGGCGCTGGGTCAGGTCTGCGGACTGCAGCCAACTCGAGAAACTTCGACCGGAGAATCGCCGATCCACGGTGTAGAAGCGTCCATTGCGCTCGCCCATGTCGATGATCACCGGCAGCTCGATACCGATATCAGTGCCCCGCCATGTGTCATAGAGAGCTCGCAGCTGGAACGCTGTTCGCCGCGGCGCCTCGTGCCGGCTCCGATAGAGTCGCAGCACTCGATCATGATCGAGAGCGAATACCTCGCTTTCGCCTCCGGAGCCGAGCAGCTGATCACGACGAGTGCCGAACGCGGCCAGCAGGTCCGCTTCGCCTTCGTGATCACCATTTGGTGTCACACCGACCTTGCGATGCTCCCGCTCCGCGGTTCGAGCCGCTCGGGCCCGATCGAGCTGGGTCAGTGCCAGGTCACGTGCAGCGTGCTCGTCGAGCTGATGTGCGACCGCGTTCACAGGCCCTCGTGGCGTGTGGACATGTACGTCGGCCAGTCCTAGCGCCCGCTGCAAGGGGCCCTGCTCGATGAGCACAGACTGAGTCTTGGCATGCGGGACGACGTCGCGAACGTGGGTGACCCAGCCCTGCTCGGTGATCAAGATGCGGTCGTCCCAGCCGTAGCGGAGGGTCCAGAAGTCGAACCACCGCAGCCAGCGCGCGCGATTCGGCGAGGCGTGGAGCTCGACGCCGTCAAGATCGAACCCCGGCAAGGCGCGTCCCAAAGCCAGCTCGACTTCGTCGAGACTGGCGACCGGCAGCAGCACGCTGGTGGACGTTGACTCATTGTTCTCGCTGTCGCCGTGGGAGTATCCCAAAATGTCGATGTCCACCCGATACCAGCCCATCGGCCTCCACAGCAGCGGCTGGCTGGTCTTCACGCCCTGGATGCGGTTGATCGGAACAGATTGGCTTGTCAGATTGGTCAGGCCGCGGGTGATCCGTAATCCGCGCGACGATTCGGCCAAAGTGAAATTGAACATTCCGATCACGCGCCGCCAGATCAGCGACAGCATCCCGATGACCAGTGGAATCAAGGCGCCCAATGCCAACGGGACCACACCGAATGCTGAGGTGACGACCAGAATGATGATCGACATAGCTGCGGGGATCAACCACTCTGTCGACAGCAGGAAACTGATGATGAGTCGTTGCGGCGAAACCTGCACCAGCGGCTGATCGGTAACGCCCAGGTCGGTGAAGACGCTCGCGACGGATTGTTGATCAAGATCGTGAATGCTCGCCTTATGGCCATGCGCCCGAGCGAGCAGATAGTCGCGGAAGCGAGACGCCTTGCTGCGGGTGAGGTAGCGCAACTTGGTGGTGCTGTTGCCGGCGTCGATGCGCAGCTCGGCAAGCCCGAACACCCGGGCTGCGAGCGGCTGGATGATGTCCACGGATTGGAGCCGCTCGAACGGAATCTTCGTGGATTTCTTGAAGATGGCGCCGGTCTCGATGCGCAGTTCCTCGTCGTCGATGACGAACCGAGTGAAGTACCAGCTGATAAAGCCGGTTACCGCAGCGAGCAGCACGACGACGCCAAGGATTGGCAGGAGCCAGGCCAGACCACTGGGCTCGAACTGGTTCTCGCCGGCGCTCGTGACGATCTCCCGACCCCAGCCAATGGCGATCGCGACGAAGACCAACCAGCCGCGGACGAAGGGGGTCAGTGGATGCGGCCGCTCTGTCGGCTTGGGTGATGGGCTGGCCGCGGCCGGCGCGTGGGGAGGCATGGTGACCTCTGGACCGACCGGGTCGACGGGCGGGGTGTGCTGAGGGGGCTGCGAGGACGTCATATCCCCGAAGCGTGTGCTTCGCCGAGTTCGGTCAGCCGGTCCCGCAGCCGCGTTGCCTCCTCCGGGGTAAGGCCAGGAATTCGAGCGCCGGTCTCTGGGCTGGCTGTCTTCAGCGTGACTGAGGCCAGGCCGAAGGCGCGTTCCAGCGGGCCGGACTCGACCTCGACGAGCTGCATCCGCCCGTAGGGCACCGCTATCAGGTTTCGGAACATCACGCCGTGGGTGATGTAGAGATCGTCCTCCCGTTCCACATAACCCCATGATCGCCAGCTACGCGTGACGAAGCCGAGTCGGATGATCACGATGACTGCGGCGATCGCCCAGATCAGACCGGAGATCCACCACATGCCTGAGGCGACTCCCACGATGACCGCTGCAATCGTAAAGATGACAGGCGGGACGATCAGGCTGGTCAGTATTCGCATCGAGCGGAACTTGGGTGAGAGCCGCTTCCACTCGTACGCCGGCGGTGCAAACAGTTCTTCCATGACAAAGTTCAGGCTACGTGCTGCCGGCAGCAAAGCGGCTGAACGGCGCTTTTGGGGAAGGTGCGCGGCCGTTCACTTCCGCTTTCTACTTGACTTTGGACCTCGTACCGATACGCCGCCAAACAGCGCTACGCCCTTGATCACCAGGCTCGGCGCGCCCGGCGCCGGGTCTCCAATGTCGCGGACATCGGTGCCACCGAAGATTCCAGCAGTCTGGTCGAGTACCTCGATTCCTTCCGGCACCTTCATGTCGAGTCCCCCGAAGCACCAGAAGCCTGAGATCTCTATCACCGGGCCCTCGAAGATCGCATCTCGAAGATCAAGATCCATGCCACCGAAGAGTGCGAATGCCTGGATGTTCTTACGCACCCGCCACCTGCCAGTGCGGTTGACGCCACCGAAGATCGCGATCATCTTGTCGGTTTCGGTGTTCTGTCCCGCTGTGTCGATGGTGAAAGGGCTTGTGGCTTGCCGAGCAGGGACCGGGTGAGGTGTGCCGACAACGACGAGATCGCGCGTAATGGAGACGAGGTCATCGAAGGTTTTGGCTGACATCAGCTGATCGGTACGCTCATCGTGCTCTTCGCGCGTCAGCCTGCCTTCGGCGTAAGCGGTGCTGAGCAGAGTCGCCACGTGATCGCGATCGGCGTCGGAGGCACGCAGGTTGCCACCGGCAATGGGGCCGACATTGGTCGGTTCGGGGACGGGCTGGGTCATCTCCCCAAGCTAGTCCGGGGCCAGCTGCGGGAACGAGATGCGGCTGAGCGTTTCAGGGCTGTGCCGGCGGACTTCAGGGCATTCCCTGACCCGGGCGACTTGTCTCCGCCCGCCGAATCCGGGTGCAAGTTAGTTGGCTGGCTGGTTTCCCGAGAAGTGCCGCGTCCCAATGTCGAAGATGTTGCCTTCGGGATCTGTCAGGGTGGTCCATGTCGCTCCGTACTCGTCGAAATCAGCGACCTTGGTGGCACCGAGGGAGACCGCGCGCTCGACCTCGGCTGGGAGATCGGCGGCGACGAGGTCGAGGTGTAATCGGTTCTTGCCCTCGCGCGGCTCCGGTACGGCCAGGAACATCAGCGCGGGAAAGCTGCCGTCGTCAGACGCTGGGATCATGGCGAAGAACTGACTGGCGCCGTCGATCACCGGGCGCTCTAGCAGGGCCGACCAAAACGCGGCGATCTCGTCAGCGTGAAGCGAGTCGATGACGACCTGGCCAAATCCAATTGGCATGATGATGGGTTTCCTTTCCTGGTTAGTCGATAGAACCACCCAAGTGGCGACTGGCCATCAACACTTCCGTACGGAATTCGGCATCGTCACTAGTGGCCGGCCGCTCGACAAGGTTGACCTCGTTCGGCTGTGGCAACGACGACGTGTCGCGCGCTCGGCGATGTGCGAGCCGAGTCTCCCATAGGTCCCGTTGACTTGGCTGAGCAGGCTGGCGAGGACCGCAATGGTCCGACGGCCGCGGAGTGAGGCCGAAGATGGGTTGGCCCCGAGGACTCGCGGACGGCACCGAGGCCCTCTTGCACCCATGCAATCTCCGGTCGGGGAGAGTCAGGTCGGCATCCGCCAGGCCGACGGCCAGCGGTTCGGCCAATGCTGCTCGCTTGAGCGGCAGTGAGGCCGGCAGTCGGCGCACTTGATCGCGGCGAACGACCAGCTGCTCCGCCAGGGCGCCGGACGTGTGTGGCCATGTCGAGGCACTGCCCAAGTAGCCGCCACCCGGCCAGAGGGCCACTCGTGCGGCATCGATCTGCACGATGTCGACGGCACGGCCTGCAGCAGTTGCTTGAACAGCACCCGGTTCGCCACGTGCTCGCCGGTGGCGACCTTGATGGGGGATGGCCCGTCGGATGACTGCGTGGCCGACCATGTCGTCGGGGCTGGTCGGCTCCTCGATCCAGTACGGTCGAACGGCGCCAGTGCGCGCATCCAGTCGATCGCGGGACCGACGTCCCAGCGCTGGTTGGCGTCGACTGCGATGCGGACGCCGTCACCCACCGCCGCACGGGCCACCTTCATCCGGCGCAGGTCATGCCATGTCGGTGCCTACCTTGAGCTTGATCAGTGTGAAGCCCTGCTCGACGGCTTCGCGGGCGAGCCGGTCGAGCTTGTCGTCGGAGTAGCCGAGCCATCCCGGAGTGGTCGTGTAGGCCGGGTAGCCCTCGCGCAGCAGCCGCTCTTCCCGCTCGGAACGACCCGGTCGCGCGCGCTCCAAGATCGCTAGCGCCTCCCGCTGAGTCAGGGAATCGGTGAGGTAGCGGAAGTCCACCAGCGACACCAATTCATTAGGTTCCAGCCGAGCTAGGTGCTGCCACAACGGCTGCCCGGCACGCTTGGCCCGCAGATCCCAGGCGGCGTTGATCACGGCACCGGCGGCCATGTGGACGACGCCCTTCTCGGGGCCCAGCCAGCGCAGGTGCGGCTCGTGGATCAGCTCCTTGGAGAAGGCACCCAGATCCCCCAGGACGTCTTCCACGCTTCGGCCGACGACCCACTCGGCCAGCCCTTCGATCGCGAATCTGCGAGTCACTGCCAGGCCCGGTGGCGAAGGCCAGCGCATGGCCCGCCAGCCCGTCAGCGGCGTCGGTGCGCGGAACCGCGTACGCGGCCGAGTAGTCGGGATTCGGGTTCATCGCATCGGAACCGTCGAGGCTGTCCGACGTAGGGAAACGCACGTCATGCACATCCAACGCTGTGAAGCGCGCAGTCATCGGCAACACAATCCTTCACGGCTCGGGGTATGACGGCGCCGACAACTCATCCAGCCTTCAAGCCGGAATCGGTTTGTCCTGAACGGCATCCGCTCGCTGCATCACGATCGGCTCAATGTCGCCAACCGCATGGTCATCTAGCACGTCCCAAGCACCGGGCTGTGCCGGATGATCACCACGAGTGGGCCTCCGGGGAGCGACCTTGGCCGATTCTGCGCCCGTCATTGATGTCGAAGATCTCGTTCAGCCGTTGCAAGGTTCCATCATCGAGCTCGAGTTCGGCGGCGCGATCGAGCCCGGCGAGCTGGTCAACGGCTCGGACGCCGACAATGGCCGAAGCCACGGCGGGGTGCTGGAGCACCCAGGCGGTTGCAACGACCTGCTCAAGTTCCCCGAGCTCGCGACACAGCTGGGAGAAGTCTCGGAACTGGGGGTTATCCGGACCGATCCGGATCCCGTACTCCTCCTCCACCTGACGGGTCCGGCTTCCGTCGAGGGACTCGGTCTTGCCGGTCAGTAGACCGCCCGCCAGCGGCATGTAGACGATCACCCCGATCCCGAAGTCCTGCGCCGCCGGGAGAACCTCCATCTCGGGCACTCGGCTCAGCAAGTTGTACTGCGTCTGCTCGGACACGAAGCCCACGAAGCCACGCTGCCATGCCTGCATCTGCCGCTTGGCCAGACCCCAGCCCGAGTAATTGCTCGAACCCGCGTAAAGGACCTCTCCGTCGGCCACGATGCGCTCGTACGTTCCCCAGAACTCTTCTGCGGACACCCGTTCATCGATGTGGTGGACCTGGTAGAGGTCGATCCTGTCCGTTTGGAGCCGTCGCAAGGAGTCCGCCAGGTGCTTGCGCACCTTGTACGCCGAGAAGCCGCGGTTGTTGTTGGCCGGACCCAGATCGCCCATCGCCCCGTAGACCTTGGTCGCCAGCACCACCTCCTCACGCACGCCCGGTCGCGCGGCAAACCAGGTGCCTATGATCTCCTCCGAGCGGCCCCGAGCAGTCTCACCGCCGTAGACGTTCGCGGTGTCGATAAAGGTGATGCCCATGGAGAGCGCCTTGTCCAAGATCGCGTGCGACTCATCCTCCGTCGCTTTCGGGCCGAAGTGCATCGTGCCCAGACAGATCTTGCTGACGCTCATGCCGGAGCGACCCAGTTCGCCGTACTTCATGTGATCTTGCCTCCGAAATCGATTCTGAATGTGGTCCCCGCTTGTGAAGAGGACCGCGGCCGGGCCGTCGGTCAGTTCCTCCACGCTCACCTGCACGCCGCTACCGACGACGCGCACCGTCCCGGGCGCAGCCCGCACTTCGGCTTCACCGGCCAGGACCGCGTCCCGATCGACGTCGAGTGTTGTGTCGCCTGTCCGATCGACCAGCGCCACCAGGTAATCAGCCGTGTTGAGCCACCGGACCCACGGCTCGCTCGTCGGACGGGCGACATTGGAGGCAACCGGGTGCGACATCTGGAGGAGGTCCGGGTGTTCCGCGATCCGGTGCCGGGGGCGTCCCACAGCGCGCCCCCGTCGTGGTGCTCGGTGGTCGGAATCACATAGCTGGCGCTGGCCTCGGCGAACAGCCGGGCCCACGCCGCGGGGTCGAATTTCGACGCGGTCCACTGGTCCAGGAAGTCGTCATACGGCGCGTCTGAGAAAACCTCGTGATGGTGCTGCGCGGCGGGGCTGCCGGGAATCCGGACCGTGTTGGCGTACGACTCGGCGTACGGGTTGTGCCGGAACCACTCCGTCTCCGGCACTGCCCCGGAGAGCTCCGGTCGGCTCCGCCCAGGCCAGCACAGCGCGCCGGCGGTGTCCGTGAGGGTAGTGCGTGACCAGCTCGACGGGTTGCGACGCGAAGCGCGAACGTCCTCGACCCGCAGTAGACGACCTCGGAATCCGCCAGGAGCCGAAACGCTTCGAGCGGGCCTCGCAGTCACATCAGCTCCGGAGCTCATACTTGCGGGCGTTCGGAATCCGGACCGCTGGTGTGATGCGCAGCACCGGCAGCACCGAATCGCTGCTGGGTGGTGGGAGCGTGACCGACAGGCCGTCGATCCGCCGCTCGAACACCAGGGGAGTCTCCGCACCGATCAGCTCGACGGACGCGATGGGCCCAGGCAGGTGCGGCGAGCCTTCCGCCAGGGACCTGATCAGCAGTCGTCCACGCGGCCAGTCCAAAGGCGTGGCGTAAAGGATGTCGGCCCGAGTGGTGAACCGAATGTCCGCAGCCGTGAAGTCGGCGCGGTCCGCGTCACTGAGAAAGGAGTTCGTGACCTTGGTCGGACCCTCGCCACTGACCACGAACGGACGGGTGCCATAGACCGCCTCACCGTTGACCGTCAGCCAGTCACCAATCCGGTACAGCAGCTCGCGTTCCGCTGGTTCGAACGAGCCATCCGGCTTGGGACCGACGTTGAGGAGCAACGCGCCATTCTTGCTCACCACGTCCAGCAGGTCACCCAAGATCACCCGGATGTCCTTGTACTGCTGGCCCTCGACCCAGCCCCACGAATGCACCGCGACGGACGTGTCGTTCTGCCACAGCATCGGCCGGATGGTCGCATTCTGTCCCCGCTCGACGTCGTAGACGGCTGATCCGGGTGGGAAGGCGTCGAACTTGTGGTTGATCGCCACCGGGCGGTTGCGGGCAATGCCCCGGTTGTAGTACCACGCGGCGAACCTCGCCAACCACGGCTTGAAGACATCCTGTTCGATCCACCAGTCGAACCACACCAGCTGTGGATCGTTGTGCTCGACGAGCTCCACGGTCCGCGCCAGCCAGTCCTCCAAGAACGCCTCGGACGGTCGGATCTCCTCGCGCTGCGCGGGGCCGTACAGGTCCGCGAACTCCGGATCGCGAACGTCGGAGTCGAACCTCATGCCACCGTTGAAGAACCACCAGTGCTCGGCGCGGTGACTGGAGGCGCCGGGGACCATCGCTTGGTCGCGGACGGCATCGGACAGCTCCTTCACCACATCCCGGCCGGGCCCCATCTGTGCCGCGTTCCATCGGCTCAGATCTGTCGCGTACATGGCGAATCCGTCGTGGTGCTCGGCTACCGGGACGACGAACTGGGCCCCCGCCCGGCGAAAGAGGTTCGCCCACTCGCACCGGATCGAACGCCGATCCGGTGAACCGGGGGATGAAGTCCTTGTAGCCGAAGTCCCGCTGTGGGCCGAAGGTGTGGCGGTGGTGCTCGTAGACCGCCGTGCCCTGCCGGTACATCTCCCGCGGGTACCACTCGCTGGAATACGCCGGGACGCTGTAGAGACCCCAGTGGACGAAGATGCCGAACTTGCCGTCCACGTACCAATCCGGGACCCGATAGCCGGAGGTGAGGGAGTCCCACTCAGCGCTGAACGGGCCTTCGGCTATGCCCGCCTCGACCCGCCGGAGGATCGCAGCACGGGCCTGCTCGACGGCCGAAGACTCGGTTGCCATACTCGTCCTCCTCGTGGTCCCCAGCCAGCGCCACGATGATCGACCAGACGCCAGCCTTCTGTCATCCGATCTTCCGGTCATTGTGTCCGTGCCACGCCGCGGGCGCAAAGGTGGGGTGGCGGCCGGTCTCAGCCCGGCAACCCACGGATTCCTCGTGTGGGCAGGTCAGGATTTCGGTGCCGGAAATCTTCGACGGGAGCGTTGACATCGCAAGATGTTGGGCTGGGTCCGGAACTGCTGCTCGGTGCCCTCGGCCTGGCGGTGGACCTGCAGCGTGAAGACGGAATACATCGAACTCGACTGCGAGTTCCACCATGCCATCGCTCGTGCTTCGGGCAACCTATTGCTGTCGGTGCTGCTCGACGGCCTCGCTGCCCCGACCGTCCGGATGCGCGCCTGGCGGGAACGGACCCTGCCCGGCATCCTCGACCGCACCCTGGAGGAGCACCACCCGGTTCGGTCCTCGAGGGTGTTGACCGCGTAAATGTCGATTCACGGTCCCGACGGC
>CAWEHO010000015.1:0-30411 GCA_963808905.1 uncultured Actinomycetota bacterium | reverse complement strand
GTCCGAGGGGGGACTTGAACCCCCATGCCCTGTCAAGGGCACTAGCACCTCAAGCTAGCGCGTCTACCTATTCCGCCACCCGGACCTGCGGCTGCTCCTCGCGGGGCGCCCACGAACTATAGCAATTCGTATGGTCCTGCCGAAGGGTTCCACCAGACCGAGCGCGGGCAGATCCTATGGGCAAAGATGAATCGATGAGCGCGGATTACCTGCCCGAAGCCGAGGTTGTTGACCTGTGTCAGGAACTGATCCGGATCGACACCTCCAACTTCGGCTCGGACGAAGGCCCCGGTGAGCGTGAGGCTGCCGAACGCGTCGCAGAGTTGCTCGACGACGTGGGTATCGCGAGCGAGTTGTTCGAGCCTGAGCCACGTCGTACGTCCGTGGTGGCGCACTGGGCGCCCGACGGAGTCGACACGTCCCTGTCGCCGCTGCTCATTCACGGGCATCTTGACGTGGTACCCGCCAGAGCAGACGACTGGTCGGTGCCTCCGTTCTCCGGCGAGGTGGTCGACGGCTGCATCTGGGGTCGCGGCGCGGTGGACATGAAGGACTTCGACGCGATGGTGCTCAGCGTCGTACGCGCTCGAGCCCGCGCCGGCGCAGCGCCGCGACGTCCGATCCGGTTGATCTTCACAGCGGACGAGGAGGCAGGAAGCGGACTGGGTGCGCGCTGGCTCGTTGATGAGCATCGCGAGGTCGTGGACGGTTGCCAGGAGGCGATCGGTGAGGTCGGCGGCTTCTCGCTCACCGTGCGTGATGATCTTCGGCTCTATCTGATCGAGACCGCCGAGAAGGGCATGGCCTGGCTCAATCTGATTGCCGACGGTCGGGCCGGGCACGGTTCGCTCCGTAACAGAGAGAATCCGATCACCGAGCTCAGCGCGGCGGTTGCCCGGATCGGCGAATACGACTGGCCGCAGAAGATCACCGACCCACAGCGGGCGTTTCTCGAGGCGCTCGCCGAGGCGTTCGAGGTTGATCTTGATCCCGATCAGGCCGAGGAGACGCTAAGCCGACTGGGCGGCATCGCGCGAATGATCGGGGCAACCATGTCCAACACAGCGAACCCGACCATGTTGTCGGCGGGCTACAAGCACAATGTGATCCCGAGTCTGGCCACGGCTGGCATCGATGGCCGGTTCGTGCCCGGAGGTGAGGATGAGTTCTATGCCACCATCGCAGATTTGATCGGCGACAAGGTTCGCTACGAGGTTGCCGCGCACAACCCGTCGGTGGAGACAGAGTTCGCGGGGAGCCTGGTGGACGCCATGCAAGCGTGTCTCGCGGCAGAGGATCCCGGTGCTCGTGCGGTGCCATATCTTTTCAGCGGCGGTACGGATGGCAAGGTTTGGCACCGCGCTGGCATCAAGTGTTTCGGTTTTGCTCCCCTTCGCTTGCCTCCTGAGCTGGACTTCGTGGGGATGTTCCACGGTGTCGATGAGCGAGTACCGACCGACTCGCTGGAATTCGGCGCTCGCGTCCTGGATCGTTTCCTCGATCGGGCGTGAGCGAGCGTGAGCGCACACTATGCTGGGCCGCCTATGGCGGTTGGTCGAGTCGAGTACGAGGTGGAGCTGGTCCGGCTGGGGCGCCACCTCTCGCGCCACGCCGTTCGCCAGTTGCTCACCGAGCATGCAGAGTACGGCGGTTGGGAGCTCGCGCGGCTGCGTCGCTATCGAGATGGCACCCGCGATGCATGGATCCGCCGCAAGATCATTCGCGTGCGCACCTCGTCATCCCGCGGTAGTTCCGCTCGGACGCGCTCCTAACCCCGTGCAGCGTTCGGTCCGCCGGACACATCGTCGAGAGCCGCGGCGATCTCGGCCGGGAGCCTTTGATTCTCAACTGCAAGGGCGGGAGCCAGCTGACCTGCGGTGCGAGCGCCGAGGAGCGGCGCGGTGACGCCCGGTGCATCCCGTACCCAGAGCAAAGCGACCTGAAGTGGGGTGAGCTCGAGCCCTTGGGCCGCCCGCACGACTGCCTCCACGACCCCACGGCTGCGGGATTCCAGATAAGGCTCGACGAACCAGGAGAAGTGATCGGTCGCTGCCCGGGAGCCCCGAGGGGTGCCGTTGCGATACTGCCCGGTCAGCACTCCGCGTCCGAGTGGCGACCACGGGAAGAAGCCCATCCCAAAGGCTCGAACGGCAGGAAGCACCTCGACCTCGGCCCGACGTGCGAGCAAGGAATATTCGACCTGAGCACTGATGAGTGGGGTGCGACCCGGGAACGCCCGTTGCCACGTGGCGGCCTGAGCGGTCTGCCAGCCCACAAAGTTCGATACGCCGGCATAGCGCACCCTGCCGGTCGAGACAGCGTGATCGATCGCCTCCAGCGACTCCTCCAGGGGAGCCTCGCCCCACGCATGGATCTGCCACACGTCGATGTAGTCGCTCTGCAGCCGGCGCAGCGATCCGTCAAGATCACGAAGTAAGGCACGTCGAGACGTGTCTACGATCCGCTTGCCGTTCCTGATCACAAATCCGGCCTTCGTCGCGATTACGACCTCGTCTCGGATCCCGAGCTCTCGCGCCAGCCGACCGACGATGCGCTCGGCGTCACCCGCGCCGTACGCCGCAGCCGTGTCGATCAACGTGCCGCCGGCCTCGCAGAACATCTCGAGCAGGGCATGAGCGTTCTCGGCCGGCGTGTCGCGCCCCCAGGTCATGGTGCCAAGCCCGAGCCGCGATACCCGCAGCCCACTGCACCCGACCTGCCGAGTTTCCATGGGGAGACCCTAACGGCCTCGCGGATCGCGCGCCGCTGTGCTGAGGAGGAGGAGGGCGACATGCTTTTCGTCCGCGAGTGACGACGAAGTAGGCGGCGATGAAGCGCGATACGCGCGGAGCGAGCCTTGGCGAGC
The DNA here is from genome assembly GCA_963808905.1 of uncultured Actinomycetota bacterium. GTDB lineage: Bacteria > Actinomycetota > Actinomycetes > Propionibacteriales > Propionibacteriaceae > Microlunatus. The sequence continues at coordinate 27,545 of CAWEHO010000015.1, read as the reverse complement.
GAAGCAATCAGGCTCGGCATTAGCGTGTCTGGCATGCGTCTTGCCCTCAACCTCGGCTATCTCGTTGGATCTGATGATCCGCATGGACAGCTGCGGTTGACTCAACATGCCGAAGCACTTGGCTTTGCCGTCGTCTGGGCATCCGAGGCGTACGGCTCGGACAGTCCTACCGTGCTCGCCTGGCTTGCGGCACAGACGTCAACGATCGATGTCGGTTCAGCGGTCATGCAGATCCCGGCCCGGACACCGGCGATGACCGCGATGACCGCCGCCAGCCTCGATGTGTTGACCGGAGGCCGTTTCCGATTGGGCCTCGGCGTCTCCGGGCCGCAGGTCTCCGAGGGCTGGCACGGCGTGCGATTTGACAGTCCTTTGCGTCGTACGCGGGAATACCTCACGATCGTCAGCGCGGCGCTGTCGCGATCGACAGTGACCTTTCACGGCGAGCACTACCAGATCCCTCTCCCCGACGGGCCGGGCAAGGCGCTGAAACTGACCATCGCACCGATCAGCGCACACATTCCGGTCTACCTCGCGGCCGTCGGACCGAAGAACCTGGAGCTTGCCGGTGAACTCGCCGACGGCTGGCTCGCCATCTTCTACGCCCCCGCCTTCGCTCCTGAGCAATTAGAGCGGGTGCGGTCGGGCCGCGCGCGGGCTGGCAAGAGCCTTGAAGGGTTCGACATCGTCCCCAGCATCCCGCTCGTGGTGGGCGCCGATCCACGCGCCTGCGCCGATCAGGTCCGCGGCTACGCCGCCCTCTATCTGGGTGGAATGGGGAGCCGCGAGCAGAACTTCTACAACGCGCTTGCCGTACGGATGGGGTTCGGCGAGACCGCGGCGATGGTGCAGGACCTGTACCTCAGCCACCGGTATCGGGACGCCATGGCCGCTGTTCCGTTCGACTTCATTGATCAGACGTCGCTGCTAGGCGATCGAGACCGGATTGCTGACGGGTTTCAGCTGCTCGCTGCGTCCGGGGTGACTACGTGCGCGCTGGCGCCCCACGGAAGCTCGGTTGAAGAGAAGATCAACGCACTGACGGTAGCCGCCGAGGCGTTGGAACGCTCAGGAGTCGCTCCGTAGATGGTCAGGGCTGGCCAGTGCTGACCTCCGGCGGCAACGGGCTCAGTACTCCGGTGAGCAACAGGATGACCACCAGACCGGCCAGCGCGATTCGATAGATCACGAACGGCATGAAGTTGTGGGTGCTGACGTAACGCAGCAGCCAGGCGATCACCGCGTAACCGATGACAAAGGAGATCACCGTCGCCAACGCGATGGGCCCCCAGGCTGGCGGCACCGGATCGGAGGAGATATCGGCCAGCTTGAACAAGCCAGAGCCCACCACCGCCGGTATGGCCAGTAGGAAGGAGTATTTTGCGGCCGCCACTCGCTCGTAGCCCAGTGCCAGCCCGCCCGCAATGGTTGCACCAGACCGGGAAACTCCTGGAATGAGGGCAAGTGACTGCACCAGGCCGAGAAACAGGCCGTTGCGCCAGGTCATCGACTCCAGCGGTCGCGCGTTTGCGGCGACCCGATCGATCACGCCGATGATGATGCCGAAGCCGGCGAGCATTGCGGCCGTAGTCCAGAGGTTACGCAGCCCATGGTCGATGGCGTCCTGAAACATCAGTCCGAGCACCACGATGGGGATCGAGCCAATGATCACCAGCCAACCCAGCCTGGCCTCCGGGTCGTTGCGTGGCAATTTGCCGGTCAGCGCGAGGGTCCAACTCTTGATGATCAGCCAGATGTCCTTGCGAAAGTAAATGATCACGGCGCTCTCGGTACCGAGCTGGGTAATTGCCGTGAACGCCGACCCGGGATCATGGCCTCCGAAGAACTGACCGACGATCGATTGATGGGCGCTGGAGGAGATGGGTAGAAACTCCGTCAGGCCCTGGACGATGCCGAGCACCAGTGCCTCTAGCCAGCCCATCAAAACCCGCTCCTTGCTGCAAACGCGCACCCGGGCGGGTGCCCTCGATCCACCGTAAGGGGTTCCGAGACTGCGACTGAGCTGCGTCCGGAGGCTCGGTAGTGATCCACGCCACATGCGATCGGGTGTTCTGACGGCCCGTATACATTGCGCTCTGACATCGGTTCGCCAGGTTCCGGCTCCTTCGTCGCTTTCGGTGAAGCGCGGCATCGTGCCTGTGCTTCTGCTGTGGGGACCTTCGCCGAAAGTTCCTGCAGTCGCCGGATGCAAACCGACGTCATAGCGACGTGTAGAACTGGTCACGTGACGATCCACCACGGTCACCCGTTCGCAGTCGGCGAGCAGGACCGGAACCCGCTTCGTCGTTTCCGCGGTCGGATGCTGTCCCCGGTCAGCATCTGGGCCGCCGCCGCCGGTGGCGTACGCGCTGGATGGACGCTCTCGTCGTTTCTGGTCGCCGCTGGCGATCCGGGGGAAGTGATGGGGCTGATCGACGAGGAGTCTCCGCTGGCCGACCTGTTGGCCGAAACGCCAACGGTGACCGTCAACTTGCTGGGGTGGAACCAGCGGGCCCTGGCCGACGCATTTGCCGGCGTAATGCCCGCTCCTGGTGGGCCTTTCGCGCTTGCCGCTTGGCGAGAGACCGATTGGGGCCCGGTACTCGAGACCTCGCTCGGCTGGATTGGAGCGCGCCTCAAGCCAGACCCAGATCATGCGGGCTGGGGCTTGCTACTCCGGGCCGTGGTCGAGCATGTCGAGATCCAATCGGACCCCGGCGACGACCTGCTGTGCTACGTGCGCGGCCGATACCGTTCGATCACTCTGTAGCCTCGGCGCCATGAGCACGGTCCTGCTGATCCGTCACGGCCGAACGTCGGCGAACACCGCTGGGCTGCTCGTTGGGCGTACGTCAGGGATCGAGCTGGATGAGCTCGGAGTCCAGCAGGCGGCAGAGCTGGGTACTCGCCTTGCAGGCGTACCGCTGCGAGGCATTGTCACCTCACCGCTGAGACGTTGCCGGCAAACTGCGCAGGCAGTCTTGTCAGGTCAGTCCAACAGCTGTGTCATGGCCGTCGACCAGCGCCTGGTGGAGTGCGCGTACGGGGAATGGACCGGCAAGTCGCTGCGAGAGCTCAGCAAAGACAAACTGTGGAGTTCGGTGCAACAGCAACCCTCGGCCGTCCGCTTTCCCGGCGGCGAAGCAATGTCTGACATGTCTGCGCGAGCAATCGCTGCCGTACGCGACTGGGACGCGCGAATGGAGGCTGAGCAGGGGCCTGATGCGGTGTGGGCTGCAGTGTCGCATGGCGATGTGATCAAGGCGATCTTGGCCGATGCGCTCGGCATGCACTTGGACAGCTTCCAGCGCATCGTTGTCGACCCTGCATCCATCTCGATCGTTCGCTATACCGCAGCTCGCCCCTACCTGATCACAGCCAACTCCACGACGGTCGATCTGGCAGCCTTCCTGTCGCCGCCGCGCAAGAAGCCGCGTAGCCGCCGGACGAGGACCTCGGACGACGCGGTCGTGGGAGGCGGACCCGGCGCCTCAGAGGTGGCAGACTGAGCGCCAGGACCCACCCGGGCGCCTTTTTGGAGGCTGCTCGCGCGTGGCGATGCCGCAACTATGTGTTCGCAGCCCATTGCGCGACTGACTTACCCTGTTACGCATGGCGATTCTGGTGCACCGCTATGACGCGCCCGATCGGTTCGTCGCAGGGACGGTTGGTCAGCCTGGCGAACGGGCATTTTTCCTACAGGCGCGCGAGGGAAACCGCATCACGAGCGTCGCATGCGAGAAGCAGCAGGTCTCTGTGCTGGCCGAGCACTTGGATCGCGTGCTCGACGAGGTGCTGCGACGGAGTGCAGGCGGGGTCAACGTTCCGCCGGCCGCCTCCAAAGCTCGCGACACCGATCCGTTGGATGCGCCGATCACCGAGGAATTCCGAGTTGGCACCATGACCATCGCGTGGGATCCGAGCATCGATCGCATTGTCATCGAGCTGTTTTCCAATGTCGATGTCGAGGACGACGAGCCGGCGACGGCGGCACCAGCCGCAGCCCCCGAGGAACCAGACGAGATCGACGCAGACGAGGTCTTCGTCGTCAAGATCACTGCCTCGTACGCCAGAGAGTTCGTCGCTCGAGCTCAAGCCCTCGTTGCCGCGGGCCGACCATCCTGTCCGTTCTGCCTGCAGCCGATCGACCCGCACGGGCACGTCTGCCCTCGGGCGAACGGCTACCGCCGGCCGTTGTTCGACTGATTGTGCGTGGCCGTAGAAGACGTTGGGCGGATGACGGAGCACGGTGACGCCCGGCCGCCCCACCCCGCGCTGACGGCAGAGCTTACGCAGGCAGAGCTGCAGATCACCGGTCGCCTGCTGCACGCGTCCAACGCGACCTTCCTCGCGGAGTTGCAGACGGGTGAGGCGCCGATCGAGTGTGTCTACAAGCCGCTGGAAGGGGAGCGGCCACTCTGGGATTTCCCGCACCGCACCCTCGGCCTTCGTGAGGTTGCCGCGTACGAGGTGTCTCGCATCGGCGGCTTCGACTGTGTGCCGGTCACGGTGTTGACTGAAGGACCTTTCGGGCCGGGATCACTTCAGGTCTGGGTGGATGTCGACGAGGTCGCCACCAACAAGCTTGTTGATCTCGTTCCAAGCTCGACGCTGCCCAAGCAAGACTGGTTTGCCTCGGTGGAAGGCTTCGATGGCGAAGATCGTCCGGTCTCGGTGATCCACGCCGACGTAGCCGAGCTGCGACTGCTCGCCGTGTTCGACGTATTGATCAACAATGCCGATCGCAAGGGCGGCCACATCCTTGGCAGCGCCGGTCGGGTATTCGGCGTTGATCATGGAGTGAGCTTCCACACTGATCACAAGCTCCGGACTCTGCTGTGGGGATGGGCCGGCTGTGAGCTGAACAGGCGGGAGTTGAGCGCAGTTCGCAAGGCTCGCGATGAGGCGCCCGACCAGCTCGGCGAGTTGCTGAGTGATCAAGAAATCGCAGCCCTGATACGTCGTGCCGATCTGCTGCTCACGCGGCGGCGAATGCCCCGGCCGCGTGGGGAATGGCCCTCGATCCCCTGGCCGCCGTTCTAGCGGTCGCCACCATCCGCCACGATCGGCGCAGCCGCCGTTCTAGCGGTGGCACGATCCGCGCACCTGCCATTCTGACGCCTGGCCACAATGGCATGGCCGTCGTTCGGAGGGTGAGCCAAGGCCTCGCCGGATAGTGTGACGCCATGCAGGCTTGGAGCTCACGTCCGTTGCCTACGCTCCCGGCGTCATCATTCGTGCATCGGCTGCAAGCCTTCGATACTGCCAAGCGACTGCTGGTACCGATCGGCCCTGCCAGTGGAACCGCGCGCATGTATGTCTGCGGAATCACTCCGTACGATGCAACGCATATCGGCCATGCCAATACCTACATCGCCTTCGATCTGCTCAATCGGGTCTGGCGTGATCGCGGCCTCGAAGTAAATCACGTCCAGAATGTGACCGACATCGACGATCCGCTGCTGGAGCGCGCAGCTGCGACCGGTGTCGACTGGGCCACACTCGCCGAGCAACAGACGCGGCTGTTCGGAGAGGACATGGCGGCACTCAATGTCCTGCCGCCGCGACACTATGTCGGAGCAGTGGAATCGATTCCGCTGATCGTGAATCTGATTGCTCAGCTGCGACGGCGCCAGGCGGTCTATCCGGTCGACGACAGCGAGTTCGAGGACCTCTATTTCGCGCAGGCGAGTGACTCGGAGTTTGGGTCGCTCTCCCACCTCTCCGAGACGGCGGCTATCGCGATCTTCGCGGAACGCGGCGGTGATCCAGACAGGCCGGGCAAGAAGGCTCCGCTGGACTCGCTGGTGTGGCGGCACGCCCGCGTCGGCGAGCCGAGCTGGCAGTCGAGCCTGGGCGCGGGCAGACCTGGATGGCACATCGAGTGCACGGCCATTGCCCTTGACCGGCTCGGCACCGGCTTTGATGTGCAGGGTGGCGGCACCGACCTGATCTTCCCGCATCACGAGATATGTGCGGCGCAGGGGCGAGTGGCCACCGACGAGCCGTTTGCTCAGGCGTACCTGCACAGCGGCATGGTTGGGCTCGACGGCGAGAAGATGTCGAAGTCGAAAGGCAACCTGGTGTTCGTGTCGGCGTTGCGAGCATCTGGCGTGGACCCGATGGCCATCCGCCTTGCCTTGCTGGCGCACCACTATCGCGATGACTGGGAGTGGAGCAATGAGCTGCTGGTCTCGGCACTGGGTCGCCTGAGCCGGTGGCGGGAGGCGGTCCGGCTGGATGCCGGACTGAATGCCGACGAGGTTCTCGTCCAGATCCGCTCCGCCCTGGCGCAGGATCTGGATGCGCCCTCTGCGCTTGCCGCTGTGGACGCGTGGGCTGGAGCATCGATGGCGATCGACAGCGACGACGTCGAAGCCCCCATGCTGGTGGCACGCGCCTGCGAGGCCCTCCTCGGCGTGGTCCTCTAGCCCAGCCGACTTCTCAGCATCTCAGCGGGCTATAGCCCGCTGAGACGCTGACAAGTCGGAGTAAAGTGATCGCGACGAGTTGACAACTCGCGCGTGTACCGGGGTCGGTGAAAGTCCGAACCGGCGGTGACAGTCCGCGACCCCTCTGCCTCCAGCAGAGGGTGGATGTGGTGGAACTCCACAACCGACGGTGAAAGTCCGGATGGGAGGTTCACGCGAGCATGTCAGCGTCGTGCATCGCACGGCGACGATGTGTGCTCCTTCACCCCGGCATTCGTGCGACCGGATGAGTGGAGGGATCAATGGATCTCCAAGAAGTACTCCTGCGGTTGCTGAAGGCCCAGATCGAGATCGGTTCGAGCGTCATTCTGTGGCGGGAGATCATCGGCAATGGGTTCGGATTGGCAAGCGCTTTGCTGGGCATGTGGCGCAAGGTTGCCGCATGGCCCGTGGGCATCGTGGGCAACGTGTTGTTGTTCTCGGTCTTCGTCGGGACGGCCATAGGCGGTCCCTTCGACACTCCCCAGAAGCTAGATCTGTGGGGCCAGGCTGGCCGGCAGATCTTCTTCATCATCGTCAGCGTGTACGGCTGGGTGCGCTGGCATCAGTTCCGGAAGTCGCATGCCGCGGAGGGGGTCGGCGTACGCCCGAAGTGGGCCGGTGCGAATGGTCGCCTGCAACTGCTCATAGGGGCCGTGGCTCTTACGACGATCTTCTACTTCGTGTTGAAGGCGTTGGGATCCTGGGGTCCGCTGGCCGATGCCTGGATCTTGACCGGCTCGATCTTGGCGACGTACGGCATGGCGCGGGGCTGGGTCGAATTCTGGCTGGTCTGGATCGCGGTAGACGCCGTCGGCGTTCCGCTGCTTCTGGTGGCCGGCTACTACCCATCGGCGATCATGTACATCGTCTACGGCGGGTTCTGTGTCATCGGCTTTGTGACCTGGCTGCGGATCGAGCGTCGTGAGCGGGCCGAAGTGCCCGTCGACGGGGTGGCGTCTCCAGTGGCGGAAACTGTCGGCTGACGAGCCGCACCAACCTGTCAGAACTGAGCAGCGCTCGAGCCCTGCTCAGTTCTGACAAGTCGGGGAGGCGTGGACACTAGGCTGGCCGCCGTGACCGTCGCCAAGTCCTTCGACAGCCTCTTTGCTGAGCTCTCTGCCAAGGTGGCTGATCAAGACCCCAACTCCTCGACCGTTGCGCGGGTCGAGGCTGGCGTACACGAGATCGGCAAGAAGATCGTCGAAGAGGCGGCCGAGGTGTGGATGGCCGCGGAGTATCAATCCAAGGAGCAGGCGGCCACCGAGATCAGCCAGCTGCTCTACCACCTCCAGGTGCTGATGCTGGCCCTCGATCTTGACCTCGGAGACATTTACCAGCGCCTGTGATGGCGCACATACGCTAAGAGCCGTGAACTCGACCCTGCCTGGCATGGAGAAGCCGCTGATCAAGGTCGCCGTGCCCAATAAAGGCGCGCTGTCCGAACCTGCGGCCGAGATGCTGCGGGAAGCTGGCTACGCCCAACGCTCGGATGGGGACCTGGCCCTGCTCGACGAAATCAACAGCGTCGAGTTCTTCTACCTCCGCCCGCGGGACATCGCCGTCTACGTCGGCGAGGGAACCCTCGACGTCGGCATCACAGGCCGGGATATGCTCCTCGACTCCCATGCGCACGCCATCGAGGTCATGCCACTCGGATTCGGCCGCAGCAGGTTCCGTTTCGCTGCTCCGCAGGGCAGCAGCATGTCGATCGATCAGTTAAACGATCTTCGGCTGGCTACGTCCTACCCAGGGCTGGTCGAGTCGTATCTCAAGGATCTTGGTGTCAGCACTCGGCTGATAGCCCTGGATGGCGCGGTCGAAACTGCCATCCGGCTGGGCGTTGCCGATGTCATCGCTGACGTGGTCGAGACCGGGACTACGTTGCGGCAAGCTGGGCTGGAATTGTTCGGGGATCCGATCTTGTACTCGGAAGCGATCTTGATCCGTAGGTCCGGCGCCGAGCCACCATCTGGTCTCGATCAGTTGGAACGCCGGCTGAACGGGGTGCTGGTTGCCCGCAACTACGTGATGATGGACTACGACGTCACTGACAACCTCGTCGAGGAGGCCTGCGCCATCACACCGGGACTGGAATCGCCGACGGTATCTCCGCTAGCAAAAGAGGGTTGGCGGGCGGTTCGCGCCATGGTGCCGCGAGGGGACGCTCAGCAGATCATGGACGACCTGTGGGCTCTCGGTGCCCGGGCGATCTTGGTCACGGACATCGCCGCTTGCCGCATCTAGCGTGTTGCCGGTGGCTGATCAAGATCTCGATCACAGCGTCTATATGGCGAGACCTCGACGCGTGCGGATGATCGCGATCATAGCCAGCATCGCGCTCTGCGTACTAGGCATCATCGGCTGGTTGTTGCTGCCGACTGAGATCCGTGCACTATTTCCGTTGTCACATCGGTTAGGGCTGCTCGGCATTTTCGCATTCCCGATCGTAGCCATGGGGATCTTGGCAAGTAGCTATGTACGCGCCAACGAATCGGGCCTTCGGATTCGCAACGCTCTGCGAGTACATCTGGTGCCCTGGGAGCGAGTCCACAAGATCATTCTGCGGCCGGGTGATCCATGGGCTCAACTGTTGCTCAAACCCGCTGACGGTCGACCGTTCGAGGCCGATTTGGATGCTGACAGGCAGCAGCTTATGGGCATTCAGACCGTGGACGGCCCACTTGCGACGGCCGCCGTCACGGAACTCCGAGCGCGCCACCGGCGCTTCCGCGAGGGACCCTGACACCAACTTGCGACAACTCGGGGATTACTCGATGCCGCGGGATTTGAGCAGCGCCTCGATCTCGGCCATCTCCTCATCGACCGGCGGCTGCGTCCGCCCCGCCTTGCCTGCGCCTTTCTTGGCTGGCAACGCACCGGCTGTTGACTGGGCATTCGTTTCTTTGCTCTTGGCAGCGGAGGACCGACGCCCGATCAGTCCGCCGACGACCCAGAGCACGATGCACAGGCCGAGCAACGACAAGCCGAACCACACCGCCGGCGAGAAGATGATCTTGGACGCCCAGGTGCCAAAGGCGACGACGGCATTCCAGAGCAACCTGAGCAGCCCGCTGAAGTACAAGGCAATCGGAGCAAGCGCCAAGCCAATACCTTGAATCACCCGGCCCTTGTTTCCCCGTCGCCACGCGATTCCGGTAGCGATCACGCCAAGTAGCGTGAGTCCAACACACAAGGGCAGCAGTACGGTGTCAACAGCAGGCATTCTCCCAATGTGCCACGGGCCGCAGCGAGTGCCGATGGGGGAGAGCACCCGCCTCCCCCCGAATTGTTACGAGTGTGAGGGCCAAAGGCGTGGACCATCAACGGCGGCTCACGCTCTCTCCATTTCCGGGAGACACCGGCGCGGCCGCCGGTGAGACCCGTCGGCTGATCGCCGCTGCCGCCACGGAAGGCACCTCAGTTGCTTACCTGCGGGCAGTGGCCGCCTTGTGTGGCGATCGTCTCCTCGTGCCAGTAGTGGCAACGACGACTCGCCTTGGACAGACACTTGGTGGGCTGACCTCGGACAAAGAGGCGGAGATGTCGGTCGTGACCCTCCAAAGGCCAGACGGGCATCGGGCACTACTGGCCTTCACGGGTCTGGACGCACTCCGCAGTTGGCGCCGCGATGCACGGCCTGTACCGGTGACGCTCGATATCGCCGCACAAGCCGCCCGAAGCGAGGAACTGAGCGCACTACTCATTGATGTGGCCGGTCCGCACACGCTGGTACTCGAAGGCGGGATCTTGGTAGAGCTGGCTGTTGGTCATCGGCTCATTGAACTGTCCGATGGCGAGTTCGGCTGGATCATCCCAGCTCCTGATTGACGCCCAGGCTTCGCCCAAGATCGTGAGGCCCAAAATCGTGAGGACGGTGGTTCCGCCCATGGTCTCGGAATACCTCAACGCGGCTGCGCGCTTCACACTTGGTCGAGTTACCGCCAGATGTGGCCGTTGTGCCCTACGGTGATATCTTGACTGCGACCGATTCAGTCGTGTACTGAATCCGCAAGTGGAGACCTGATCTCCCACCCGCCCAACGTCAGCCAATGGCACAGCGTCATCCAACGACAGTTGTCGGGTCGGTCTGCGAGGACACGCTGCGTGTCGTCTTCGCGGGATTCGGGGTCTTCGCGTGCGCGGAGACCCTTAGTTTTTGGGTCGCCGCGCACGGATTCGGTGCCGCCTGGTTGGTCAAATTACCTACAACCAACTGGAGGACATATCAGCACCGAACCGCGAATCAACGATCGAATTCGCGTCCCTGAGGTCCGGCTCGTCGGACCGGCCGGGGAGCAGGTCGGCATCGTACGTATAGAGGATGCTTTGCGCCTAGCGCGTGAGTCGGAGCTGGATCTGGTGGAAGTCGCGCCGATGGCACGACCACCGGTCGCCAAGCTCATGGACTATGGAAAGTTCAAATACGAGAACGCCCAGAAGGCGCGTGAGAGCCGACGCAACCAGACCAACACAGTGATCAAGGAAATGAAGCTTCGGCCGAAGATCGATATTCACGACTACGAGACCAAGAAGGGTCACGTCGTACGCTTCCTGAAGGCCGGCGACAAGGTCAAGATCACGATCATGTTCCGAGGCCGTGAACAATCACGGCCAGAGCTTGGTTACAACCTGTTGAAGAAGCTGGCTTCCGACGTCGACGAGTACGGCTTCGTCGAGTCAGCGCCCAAGCAGGATGGGCGGAACATGTTGATGGTCCTCGGTCCACTGAAGAAGAAGACCGAGGCCCGTGCCGAGATCAAGGCGGAGCGCGATCGCCGCGCCGCGGAGCGGCTCGCCGATGCGCAGGCGGAGCGAACCGAGCAGGCTGGTCGCCGGGCGCAGGCTGCCGCTCAGCCTGTAACGAAGAAACGTCGGGGACCGGCGGACAACCTCGATCCCGACATCGACTTGGGTTAGACCTGGCGTACGGCCCCGCCGTACGACGGCAACAAATAGCCCCGCCGTACTACGGCAACAAATAGTAGAGAAATGGATCACAGATGCCGAAGATGAAGACGCACTCCGGTGCCAAGAAGCGGTTCAGGTTCACCGGCACGGGCAAGCTCATGCACCGCCAGGCAGGCAAGATGCACCTGAACGAGCACAAGCCGAGCACCCGTACTCGACGCCTGGATGGCGACAAGGTGGTGGCGCCAGGTGATGCTGCGAAGGCCAAGAAACTGCTCGGTAGGAGCGCCTGACAGCCCCAATGCGATGAGCAGAGCAAGGGGGACGACCCCCTTGGACCCCCGAGGCGTGCAGCGGCACGCCAGGAGAAACATAAGGAGTAACTGCGATGGCACGCGTCAAGCGCTCCGTCAATGCACAGAAGAAGCGACGTGAAGTTCTCGGGCAGGCGTCCGGCTATCGCGGACAGCGCTCTCGGCTGTACCGCAAGGCCAAAGAACAGGTCACGCATTCACTGGTCTACGCCTACCGGGACCGTCGGGCGCGCAAGGGCGACTTCCGCAAGTTGTGGATCCAGCGGATCAACGCTGCTGCCCGCGCCGAAGGCATGACGTACAACCGCTTCATCTCCGGCCTCAAGGCCGGTGGTATCGAGGTCGATCGCAAGATTCTTGCCGATCTTGCCGTGACCGACCCCGCGGCGTTTGCCGCACTCGTCGAGGTGGCCAAGGCCAATGCGCCGGCCACGGACGCTACTGCCGCCTGAGGCTGGAGTTCTTGGAGTCTGAGCTTCCTGCAGCCTCCCAAGGGTGGCTGCGAGCGGCCCGCCGACTGTTGCGTCGTAAGGAACGGGAGTCGGCTCGGCGTTTTCTTGCTGAAGGCCGGCAGGCGATATCGGAAGCATTGCGTAGGCCTCGCACGGTTGTCGGGCTCATCGTGGCCGACGACGGCGTCGACCGTCATTGCGATCTGCTTGAAATCGCATCCAGCGCCGGGGTAAGAACCTCGGTCGCACCCGCTCGGGCCGTCGCCGAGTTGGCAGGCACGATGACGCCACAAGGCCTGATTGCGATCTGCCACATGCTCGATGTTCCAACCAACGAAGCAATCGGGGGCCAGCCACGACTTGTCGTGTTTTGTGATCAAGTCCGCGATCCCGGCAACCTCGGCACTGTGATCAGATGTGCCGACGCATTCGGAGCGGATGCAGTTTTGATCAGCCGGGATTCCGTGGATCTCTACAACGCCAAGACCGTACGCGCCACCACCGGCAGTCTCTTTCACCTGCCGCTCGCCATTGGAGCCGATTTGGCAGAGGCCGCCGGTCTGGCCCGCGCTTCAGGCCTGCAGGTGTTGGGCGCCGACGCCGCTGCAGCCTGCACGATCAATGGCCTGGCGCTATCGGGGGAGCTGGCGCGACCGACCATGTGGGTGATGGGCAACGAGGCCTGGGGTCTACAGCCGGAACACAAGGCTCTCCTGGACCAGTTGGTGGCGCTCCCGCTGTACGGACAGGCCGAGAGCCTCAACCTTTCTACCGCGGCGGCTGTCTTCCTCTACGCCTCCGCCACTGCCCAGCGCCCTGACAAGCCAACGTAAGTGGTCCACTCCCTAAACTTCCTGGCGACGCGCGGATCTCATTCCTAGACTGTCCCAGGCGCACCGTACGTCACAATCCACCCCGAGGGAGCCATGTCCGGGCCCAACACCAGTTACGACCCTGTTCAGGTCACGCCGCTGAATGCCGAAAGCATTGATGCCATGGTGGTCGAGGCGCTGGCGGCGTTTGCGGCCGCGACTTCGGTGGCGGAGCTCAAGCAGGCCCGCCTCGCGCATGCCGGCGACCGCTCGCCGATCGCCCTGGCCAACAAGGAGATCGGGGCCTTGCCGCCGCATGCTCGCAAGGAGGTTGGCGTACGCGTCGGCCGATCCCGCGGCACGATCAATGAGGCGCTCAAAGCGCGTGAGGAGCAGCTCAAGGCTGCCGAGGTGGCCCGCATGCTGGTGGAGGAGCGGGTCGATGTGACCCTGCCCGTCCAGACCCAGCCGATCGGCGCAGTTCACCCGATCACCGCGCTGATGAACCTGATGGAGGACGTCTTCGTCGCGATGGGCTGGGAGGTGGCCGAGGGTCCGGAGCTCGAGGCCGAGTGGATCAACTTCGACGCGCTCAACTTCATCCCTGATCATCCGGCGAGGACCATGCAGGACACGCTGTTCGTCGAGCCTGAGGACGGCGGCATCGTGCTGCGGACCCACACCTCGCCGGTACAAGTGCGGGCATTGCTCACTCGCGAGCTGCCGGTCTACGTCGTCTGTCCCGGCAGGGTGTACCGGTCCGATGAGTATGACGCCACGCATCTGCCCGTCTTCCATCAGATCGAAGGACTTGCCGTGGACAAGGGCATTACGCTCGGCCACCTGCGCGGAACCCTTGATCATTTCGCACGCGCCATGTTCGGTGAGACGCGCACTCGGATGCGACCCAACTACTTTCCGTTCACCGAGCCATCGGCTGAGGTTGACCTGGAATGCTTTGTCTGCCATGGCGCATCGGTCGGTGACCCCGACAATCCCTGTCGCACGTGCAAGAGCGAAGGCTGGATCGAATGGGGCGGCTGCGGCGTCGTCAACCCCCGCGTCCTCCAGGCCTGCGGGGTCGACACCGACGTCTACTCAGGCTTCGCCTTCGGCATGGGCGTCGACCGCACCCTGATGTTCCGCAACAACGCCGAGGACATGCGCGACATGATCGAAGGCGACGTGCGTTTCAGCCGGGCGCTGTTGGGGACCGCGCGATGAGGGTGCCGCTGAGCTGGCTGCGCGAGTACGCCGCGCTAGCTGATGATCTTGATGGTCGTGCCCTTGCCGAGGCGCTGATCAGAGCCGGCCTGGAGGTCGAGACCGTCGACCAGGTCGGGGCTGAGATCACCGGTCCTCTTGTGATCGGCAAGGTGCTGGCGTACGAGGTCGAGGTCCATTCCAACGGCAAGTCCATTCGGTGGTGCCAGGTCGATGTGGGTCCGCACAACGACGAGTCCGGATCGCGGAGCGTGGTCTGTGGAGCACACAACTTTGAGGTTGGCGACACCGTCGTCGTCGCACTGCCCGGCACAGTACTTCCCGGTGGCTTCGGCATCTCGGCGCGCAAGACCTACGGCCACATCTCCGACGGCATGATCTGCTCCGCGAAGGAGCTGGGGCTTGGCGATGATCATTCAGGCATCCTGGTGCTCGATGAACCAGACCTGGAACCCGGCGCCGACGCTGTACCGGTGCTGCAGCTACGCGATGAGGTCCTCGACATCGCCGTCACTGCGGATCGCGGGTACTGCCTCTCCATGCGCGGCATCTCCCGCGAGTCGGCTCAGGCTCTTGGCGTCTCGTTCACCGATCCCGTGGATCGCCCAGTGCCCGCCGAAATCGTGACCGGTTATCCGATTGAGCTGCAATCGGAAGCGTGCCCACTCTTTGTGGCACTTAGCGTCACCGGGATCGATCCAGGTCGGCCGACCCCACGCTGGCTTGCCCGCCGCGTCCAGCTGGCCGGCATGCGCTCCATCTCGTTGGCGGTCGACATCACCAACTATGTGATGTTGGAGACCGGCCAGCCGATCCACGCCTACGATGCCGACCTGCTCGCCGGCGCGATCATCGTCCGGAAGGCGGCCGAGGGCGAGAAGTTGACGACTCTGGACGATGTCGTACGTCCGCTGCATCCCGATGATCTTCTGATCACTGATGCCTCTGGTCCCATCGGTCTCGCCGGGGTGATGGGCGGCGCCACGACCGAGCTCTCGCCGAGCACCCGCAATGTCGTCATCGAGGCTGCCCACTTCGATGCGATGACGATTGCGCGCACCTCACGCCGTCACAAGCTGTCGTCAGAGGCGTCCCGGCGGTTCGAGAGAGGGGTGGATCCCGAGGCCAGCTATGCCGCGGGCCATCGAGTCGCCGAGCTCCTCGTCGAGCATGCTGGCGGCACTCTGCTAGTGAAGGAAACGGTACGCGGCTCTGTCCCCGGTCGGCCGAGTACCGCAATGGCCGACACCCTTCCGGCACGGATTCTCGGCACAGATGTCGATCATTCCTCGGTGGTACGCCTGATAGCAGCCGTCGGCGCAACAGTGAGTGACAGTGGCGACACCTTGACGATCACGCCGCCAAGCTGGCGGCCGGATCTGAAGGATCCGTACGACTATGTCGAAGAGGTCGGCCGGCTGATCGGGTTCGACACGATCAAGCCGGTCGTCCCGACGGCTCCGGTCGGCCGTGGGCTGACGAGAAGTCAGCGGGCGCGCCGAGCGATTGATCTCACCCTGGCTGCACGCGGGTTCGTCGAGGTGCTGAGCTTTCCGTTCGCCTCGATTGCTGATCTTGATGCGATGGGTGTTCCGCCCGACGACCACCGTCGCCGATTGAACAAGATCGTCAACCCGTTGTCGGAAGCGAGTCCCTATCTGCGCACCTCGCTGTTGCCCGGGCTGTTTGCTGCGGTGGTCCGCAATCTCAGTCGCGGGAACGACGATCTGGCCCTATTCGAGGCGGGTTCGGTGTTCTTCGCCAACGATCCGCTGACGCCTGCGCCGCGACCGCCAGTCACCCAGCGCCCGTCGGCTGAGGAGCTTGACACGATCGATCGTGCACTGGGTCGGCAGCCCCGACACCTCGGAGTCGTGCTTGCGGGCCGCTGGCAACCCGACAGTTGGGCCGGATCAGGCGACACCGCGGGCTGGGAGCAGGCCGTCGCGTTCGTGGAGGCAGCCGCTCTTGCGGTCGGTGTGCAGTTGGATCGCCGTGCAGCGGAACACGCACCCTGGCATCCGGGCCGGTGCGCGGAGTTCAATGTCCCAACTGCTTATGGGATCGGCTACGCCGGCGCTGATGGGATCCGCCACGCCGGCGGTGATGGGATCGGCTACGCCGGCGAGCTGCATCCGGAGGTTTGTACGGCTTTTGGCCTGCCGGCCCGCACCGCCGCTGCCGAAATCGATCTTGACGCGCTGATTGCCGCGGCGCCGGCAACCGCTGACATCGCGACGATCTCCGGTTTCCCGGTGGCCAAGGAGGACGTCGCCCTGATCGTCGACGACGACATGCCGGCAGCGGAGGTCGAACGGGCACTGCGGGCGGGAGCCGGGCCGCTCCTCGAGTCGATCTGGCTCTTTGATCTGTACACAGGTCCGCAGGTCGGTGAGGGCAAGAAGTCGCTGAACTATGCGCTGCGGTTCCAGGCTCCGGACCGTACGCTGACCGACGCCGAGACGGCGGCAGCTCGGGACGCTGCGGTTGCAGTCGCGGCCGAGCGTACCGGAGCCGTGCAGCGCACCGTCTAGGTCAGGCGACGCATGCCGATGAGTTCTGCCTGCCCACGAGGTCTATGGCTTCATGAGCTCAGCATCCGAGAACAGGAGTTTGATCGTGGGTGAGAGTCCGACTGTCGAAACCAGGATTGATCAGCCGTACGCGGCCATCCCCGTTTCCGTCACCATGGATGAGTTGGCTACGGTCGTCCCCCCGCTGACAGGCCAGGTCATCGGCTGGCTAGCCCGTCGCGGCATCTCTCCCGCCGGCCCGCCTTTCTGGCGATATGTCGTCGTCGATATGGAAGCAAAACTGGAGCTCGAGACCGGTGTTCCAGTCGCGGGCCAGGTCGAGGGTGATGATCAGGTTCGCACTGGCCTTCTCCCTGCCGGCCGCTATGCCACGGTTGTGCACACCGGTCATCCGGACACCCTCGTGACCGCGACCCGCGGCCTGCTGGACTGGGCTGCGGAGCGCGGCTTCGACTGGGACGCCGACGGCAGTACCTGGGGGTGCCGCCTCGAGGAGTACCTCAGCGATCCTGACGAGGTGCCTGACATGAACGAGTGGCAGACCAGGTTGGCCTTCCGCCTGCGCGATTAGAACAGGCGGTCGGCTCTCGGAGCTAGCCGCAGTTCCTCGACGAGAGCTGCGGTCGTGATCCGAGATACGTTGAGCTTCGCCGCGCGTGCCTGACCATCACCTCAATCGGGACTGTGATGTTCTCACGCGCCGTGCGGATATGCCCCGCAGTTGGGCGCTGCCAATGCCGCGATCGATCTCTTATGACCAAGCCCTGATATTCAAGATGCATGAAGTTGCTAGGAATGGCATACTCATGCGAGTGATTGCGCGGGTCGCGGTAGCGGGTGCTACAGGTTATGCAGGCGGGGAGCTGCTCCGGCTGTTACTTGCGCATCCAGGAGTGGAAATCGGGGCGGTGACTGCAAGCGCCAACGCCGGAACTCTGCTCGGTCAGCACCAGCCACATCTGCTTCCACTGCTGGAACGACTTGTTGACGAGACCTCCGCGGATGTGCTCGCTGATCATGACGTAGTTTTCCTGGCGCTGCCGCATGGAACGTCTGGCGAAGTGGCTGCACAACTGCCTGCCGACACTTTGGTGATCGACTGCGGCGCTGATTTTCGGTTGGAGCAGGCTGATGCGTGGCAGCGTTTCTACCAGTCGACACATCCGGGCACCTGGCCGTACGGGTTGCCCGAGCTGCCCGGTCAACGGGACAAGTTGAGCGGAGCCCGTGCGATCGCGGTTCCCGGGTGCTATCCGACCACGGCGACTTTGGCGCTGCTGCCAGCTATCGCTTCCGGCCTGACCACCGGCCGGGATGTCGTCATCGTTGCGGCGAGCGGCCCCTCGGGTGCGGGCCGCTCACTCAAGCCGCATCTGCTGGGCGCCGAGCTCATGGGGTCCGCCAGTGCCTACGGCGTGGGTGGCGTCCATCGCCACACTCCCGAGTTGCTTCAGAACTTTGCCGCTTGTGGGGCGTCCGAGCCCTCCGTGTCGTTCACGCCCGTACTGGTCCCAATGTCCCGCGGGATCCTGGCAACCTGCACGGCTCCGCTCGCCGAGCCTGGGATCTCGCAGGATCAGGCATACTCCGCGTACGCCGAGGCATACGCAAACGAGCCCTTCGTACATCTGCTGCCCGAAGGGCAGTGGCCGCAGACCAAGTCTGTACTGGGATCGAACGCGGTTCAGGTCCAAGTCGCAGTTGATCATGACTCCCATCGGCTGGTGGCCGTCGCCGCCTTGGACAATCTGACGAAGGGCACAGCCGGGGCCGCCGTGCAGTGCATGAATCTGGCACTCGGCTTTCCTGAGACGAGTGGTCTCTCGACGATGGGCGTAGCGCCGTGAGTGTCACGGCAGCCGCAGGTTTCCTCGCAGGCGGGTTGGCGGCAGGTTTGAAGAGCAACGGCCGAAGCGATCTCGCGCTGGTGGTCAATACCGGTCCGCACGACGCGGCCGCCGCCGTCTTTACCAGCAATCGCGTCAAAGCGGCGCCCGTTGTCTGGTCAGAACAAGTACTGAGCGACGGCCGGATAAGGGCGGTGATCTTGAACTCAGGCGGGGCCAACGCCTGCACCGGGCCAGAGGGATTCGCCGATACTCATCGCACGGCGGAGCTCGTTGCCGATGCCGTTGGGGTAGGCGCGGTGGATGTCGCTGTATGTTCGACGGGCCTGATCGGCGTACGGCTGCCCATGGACAGGCTGGCGGCCGGGATTGATCATCTGGCAACACAGCTCGGCGGCGACGGCGGGCAGGCGGCTGCTGAGGCGATCATGACAACCGATTCGGTGACCAAGCAGGCGAGCTACGCCGATGAGGGCTGGTCGATTGGTGGCATGGCCAAGGGCGCAGGCATGTTGGCACCCGGCCTCGCGACGATGCTTGTCGTGCTGACCACAGATGCCGTCGTCGCTCCTGAGCTCCTTCATGATCAGCTGGCTGACGCCTGCGAGCGGAGTTTCGATCGGATCGACAGCGACGGGTGCATGTCAACCAATGACACAGTGATCCTGATGAGCAGCGGTGAATCCCGCGTCCGGCCCACAGCTGCGGATTTCCAAGCTGCGCTGACCGAGACCTGCCAAGATCTTGCCCAGCAACTGGTGGCCGACGCCGAAGGTGCAGCACACACCATCGCTATCGAGGTGCAGCATGCAGCCTCGGAGCAAGACGCAGTTCAGGTCGGCCGAGCGATCGCGCGCAGCAACTTGTTCAAGTGCGCGGTTTTTGGGCAGGACCCCAACTGGGGACGGGTTCTGGCAGCGATTGGAACTACTGCCGCAGACTTCGAACCGGATCGCATCGACGTCGCCTTCAATGGCGTACAGGTCTGTCGGGACGGCTCCATCGGCGAACCGCGGGAGCTCGTCGACCTGAGCGGACACGATGTGCACGTCGAGGTCAACCTGCGCAACGGTCCGCACTCAGCAACCATTTGGACCAACGACCTCACCTACGACTACGTCAAGGAAAACGCGGAGTACTCGACATGAACTCCCCGCTCTTGTCGCAACACGACGAAACCCGGCAGCTGTCATTGGTGGAGAAGGCATCGATTCTTACCGAAGCGCTGCCATGGCTGGAGACCTATGCCGGCAAGATCGTGGTGATCAAGTACGGCGGGCACGCCATGATCGACGATGATCTCCGGCGGGCCTTCGCCCAGGACATCGTCTTCATGAAGCGGTGCGGCCTCCATCCAGTTGTCGTCCACGGAGGCGGCCCGCAGATCTCGGCGATGCTCACCAGGCTTGGGATTGTGTCAGAGTTTCGCGGCGGCCTGCGAGTGACCAGTCCGGAGGCTATGGAAGTCGTGCGTATGGTGCTCGTCGGTCAGGTCGGGCGGGACCTGGTCGGGCTGATCAACAGCCACAGCACTGTGGCTGTGGGGCTATCCGGGGAAGATGGTGGGCTGTTCACCGCGCAGCGACGGGGCACCGTGATAGACGGTGAGGAGATCGATCTCGGCCTCGTCGGCGATGTGATGTCGGTGCGCACTGAAGCTGTCGAAGGCCTGATCGGGTCGGGCAGCGTACCGGTGGTGGCTAGCATCGCACCTGATGTGAACGGCGTGGCGCACAACGTGAACGCCGATACTGCCGCCGCGGCACTAGCTGTCGCGCTCGAGGCCGAGCGGCTCGTCGTACTGACCGACGTGGCAGGGCTCTACCGCGACTGGCCGAACAGCAAGGACGTGATCACTGAGTTGTCGGCGACAGAACTGCGCGGCCTGATGCCCACCTTGGAGTCCGGCATGGTCCCGAAGATGGAAGCGTGCCTGCGAGCAGTCGAAGGTGGCCTCACCCGAGCCACAGTCGCGGATGGCCGAGTTCCGCATGCGCTGCTTCTGGAGATCTTCACCAACGTCGGTATCGGGACCATGGTGACCCAGGACGGACTGATCCGGCTGGGCAGCCGGGTGTTCTCCCGCGACCAGGGGATCCCGCCACATGAGGTCGCCAACGGCGACTACGGGCCGACACCAGTTCAGCCTCCGCAGGGAGTGAGCCCATGACCGTCGATCCGATCATCTTGAGCCGTGAACTGTCCGGCTCGGCATCATCCGATGTGGTGCTCGAGGCGTACGCGGACTCTGTGATGAACACGTTCGGTCCGCCGAAGCGGGTGTTCGTACGAGGCGAGGGCTGCTATCTCTGGGATGCAGAGGGGCGGCGGTATCTCGATCTGCTGTCCGGTCTGGCAGTCAACGCGCTCGGTCATGCCCATCCCAGCGTGCTGTCCGCGGTGACCGGCCAGATCGCCACTCTGGGTCATGTCTCGAACTTCTTTGCCACGCCGCCGCAGGTGGCCCTCGCCGCCCGGCTGAGCCGCATGACGGGCGCGGACGAGGCGCGGGTCTTCTTCACCAATTCGGGGACCGAGGCCAACGAGGCCGCATTCAAGATCACCCGCATGACTGGACGCAGCACGATCATCTCGACCGAAGGCGCGTTCCACGGACGCTCCCTCGGCGCGCTGGCGTTGACTCACAATCCGAAGTACCGGATGCCTTTCGAGCCGCTGCCCAAAGAGGTGATCTTCGTACCGTATGGCGACGCCGAGGCGCTGGCTGCGGTAGTTGACGAAACCGTCGCGGCAGTGGTGCTCGAACCGATCCAGGGGGAGAACGGTGTCGTATTGCCTCCGCAGGGCTATCTCGCCCAAGCACGAGAGATCTGCGACCAGCATGGTGCACTGCTGTGGATGGACGAGGTGCAAACCGGGATTGGCCGCTGCGGCAGCTGGCTGGTCCACGTCGACGAGGGCGTTGCCGCCGACATCGTCACCGTGGCGAAGGGACTAGGCAATGGGTTCCCGGTTGGAGCTTGCATCGCCACCGGTGGTGCATCGCGGCTGCTGGGCCCGGGCAGCCACGGCAGCACCTTTGGCGGCAACCCTGTAGCGGCGATCGCCGGATTGGCCGTAATCAGCGTGATCGAGCGCGATGGTCTGCTTGCTCAAGCAAAGGGCCTCGGCGATCACCTGGCTGCCGCGATCATGGATCTCGGTCATCGGTCGATCAGCGGCGTACGCGGTCGAGGCTTGCTGCAAGCCGTGATCTTGGCCAAGCCGATGGCAGCAGCCGTGGTCGATGCTGCGCTTGGAGCCGGCTTTGTGATCAATGCTCCGCGACCCGACGTGCTCCGCCTGGCGCCACCGCTGATCATCAGTGGTGCTGAACTGGACAGCTTTGTCCACATGCTGCCGTCGCTTTTGGACCAGGTTGTCGCGGAGTCACCGTGAAAAACTTCTTGGTAGACGATGACGTCAGTGCCGCCGAACAACTCGCGATCTTGGACCTTGCCGACACACTGAAAGCCGATCCATACCGGCTGCGCCCCTTCGCAGGACCACGAACGGTGGCAGTGCTGTTCGACAAGCCATCCACGCGAACCAGGATCTCCTTCGAAACGGCCATCGCCGAGCTCGGTGGCCACCCGATGATCATGGATGCGGCAGCCTCTCAGCTCGGTCGCGGCGAGTCGATCGGCGATACCGCACGAGTGCTGGGCAGGAATGTCGCCGCTATCGTCTGGCGCACCTCAGGCCAAGAGCGGTTGCAGGAAATGGCAGATCACGCCGGCGTGCCTGTGATCAACGGGCTGACGGATCAATACCACCCATGCCAGGTGCTCGCCGACCTGCTGACCATCCGGGAGCGCAAGCAAGGGCTGGCCGGGCTGACGCTGGCCTATGTCGGGGATGGCGCGAACAACATGGCGCATTCGTACTTGCTCGGCGGCAGTTTGGCAGGGATGCACGTTCGGATTGGGGCTCCAGCCGGCTTCCAGCCCGATCCCGAGGTCGTCAGACGCGCGGAGAATCTCGCAAGCGGTTCCGGGGGCAGCGTTGAAGTGCACGGCGAGGCCAAGGCAGCAGTGATCGACGCGGACGTAATCGCTACTGACACCTGGATCTCAATGGGCCAGGAGGATCCTCGTAGTGAGCGAGAGTCGATCTTCGCGCCGTATGCGGTCACCACCGCATTGGTGGCTCTTGCCGAGAAAGAGGCGATCGTGCTGCACTGCTTGCCTGCCTATCGCGGCAAAGAGATCGAAGCAGCAGTGATCGACGGTCCGCAGTCGGTGGTCTGGGACGAGGCTGAGAACCGCAGACATGCGCAGAAGGCGTTGCTGGCCTTCCTCGATGAGCACGCGAGGGAGAAGAGCTGATGTCAACCTCCGCCCGCGCGCCCAGTCATAACGAGGGGGGACGACCCCCCTTGGACCCCCCGAGTCACATCGAGGGGGGACCATCCCCCGTGGACCCCCCGAGGGGCGTGACGAAAGCTGCCCGGCATGCCAAGATCATCACCTTGCTGGAGCAGCGGGAGGTGCGCTCGCAGAGCGAGCTGGCCGAGTTGCTGGCCGACGACGGAGTGCAGGTCACTCAAGGTACGCTGTCTCGCGATCTTGTAGAGATCGGCGCGCTGCGGATTCGCAGCACTGGCGGTCACCTTGTTTACGCCGTGCCAGGCGAGGGTGGAGACCGGACGCCGCACGTTGGAGAGTTCGCCAGCTTTGAGGGACGGCTCGCCCGTTTGTGTGCGGAGATCTTGGTATCAGCCGAAGCATCCGCCAACCTCGTCGTCGTCCGCACCCCGCCTGGCGCGGCGCAGTACTTCGCCTCCGCAATCGATCGAGTCGGCTGGGAATCGATCTTGGGCACCATCGCAGGTGACGACACGATCCTGCTGATCACCCGAAGCCCCAGCGGCGGCGACACCATTGCCGAGCAGTTTCTGATCATGAGCCGAACCGGCAAGCCGGCTGTCGGCTCAGCACATCCTCATTCCAACAACAGCGAGAAAGGCGAACTCACATGAGCGATCGCATTGTTCTGGCCTACTCAGGCGGCCTCGACACCAGCGTCTGCATCGGCTGGCTGGCCGAGGAGACCGGCCGGGAGGTCGTGGCTGTGGCCATCGACGTCGGCCAAGGCGGGGAGGACATGGAACTCATTCGCCAACGCGCCTTGGATTGTGGAGCGGTCGAGGCGGTTGTCGTCGATGCCAAGGATGAGTTCGCTGAAGACTTCTGCCGCCCGGCACTGCGAGCCAATGCGCTGTACATGGATCGCTATCCGCTGATCAGCTCCCTGTCGCGTCCACTGATCGCGCGCCACCTTGTCGAGGCTGCGAGATTCCATGGGGCAACAGTCGTCTCGCATGGTTGCACCGGCAAGGGCAATGATCAGGTGCGCTTCGAGGTCGGCATCGCAAATCTCGCACCAGAGCTGAGTGTCATCGCACCAGTTCGGGATTACGCCTGGACGCGCGAGAAGGCCATCGCCTATGCCGAGGACAAGGGCCTGCCGATCCAGCAGAGTAAGTCTTCGCCGTACTCGATCGACCAGAACGCCTGGGGCCGGGCAGTTGAGACCGGTTTCCTGGAGGACATCTGGAACGCACCGATCGAGGGCGTCTACGCCTATTCGGCCGATCCCTCCATCGCGCGTGAGCCGGACGAGGTAACGATCAGCTTCGAGGCTGGGAACCCGATCGCGATCGACAACGAAAAGGTCTCCATGCTTCAGGCCATTCAGATCTTGAATGAGCGTGCGGGTGCGCAAGGTGTAGGTCGGCTGGACCTGGTGGAGGATCGGCTGGTGGGCATCAAGAGCCGTGAGGTGTACGAGGCTCCGGGCGCAATCGCTTTGATTACCGCGCACATGGAACTGGAGAACGTCACAGTGGAACGCGAGCTCGCCCGCTTCAAGCGCACCATCGACCAGCGTTGGGGTGAACTGGTCTACGACGGGCAATGGTATTCCCCGCTCAAGCGGGCACTGGACAGCTTCATCGACGAGGCGCAGCAGGCCGTCAGTGGTGACATTCGGATGACCCTGCATGCCGGAAAGGCCACCGTGACCGGCCGTCGCAGTGACACCAGCCTGTATGACTTCAGCCTCGCCACTTATGACGAAGGTGACCGGTTCGATCAATCGCAGGCCCGCGGATTCATAGCGCTCTATGGCATGTCGAGCACGCTGGCGGCGCGCCGGGACGCCAGCCTGTCTTGATCACCCCGCCGAACCCCGCAGCGGAAGATCATCAGGGCCGGCTGTGGGGAGGCAGGTTCGAGGCCAGTCCGGCCGAGGCCATGGCGACTTTGAGCCGTTCCACACATTTCGACTGGCGGCTTGCGTCCTACGACCTCGCGGGGTCTCGGGCACACGCCCGGGCTCTACATCAGGCCGATTTGCTGACCGCTGACGAGCTCCCAGCGATGATCGACGGCCTTGACGCCCTGGCGTCCGAGGTTGCTTCGGGAGTTTTCCAGCCTGCCGAGACAGACGAGGACGTGCATGGTGCACTCGAGCGTCGCCTGGTCGAGCTGGTGGGTAAGGAGCTCGGCGGGCGGCTGCGGGCGGGGCGGTCTCGCAACGACCAGATCGCGACCTTGATCAGGATGTACCTCCGGGACGCGATGCGGACGCTGGCTAGCGGGCTCGTAAGCCTGATCGCCGCGTTGCAGCAGCAAGCACATGCCTACCTAGGTGTCGCGATGCCGGGACGCACCCACATGCAGCATGCGCAACCGGTGCTGCTTTCCCACCACCTGCTCGCCCACGCCTGGCCACTGCTGCGCAACTGCGATCGGATTCGTGATCTTGACCGTCGACTCGCTGTCAGCCCGTACGGCTCGGCCGCCCTCGCAGGCACCTCACTCGGCCTGGATCCCGAGACCGTGGCAATCGAGCTCG
This sequence comes from uncultured Actinomycetota bacterium, assembly GCA_963808905.1. Taxonomy (GTDB): domain Bacteria; phylum Actinomycetota; class Actinomycetes; order Propionibacteriales; family Propionibacteriaceae; genus Microlunatus. The sequence goes on along the minus strand of CAWEHO010000015.1, from coordinate 2,120 downwards.
GATTTGCGACCAGCGTGGCCAATTCCATCGATGGCACCTCATCACGCGATCTAGTGGCCGAGGCGGCCTACATCTGTGCTCAGATTGCGGTCGATCTCTCGCGACTGAGTGAGGACATGATCATCTGGGCGACCCAGGAGTTCGGATTCGCGATCTTGGCCGATGAGTGGTCGACCGGCTCGAGCATCATGCCGCAGAAGAAGAACCCTGATGTTGCCGAGCTTGCTCGCGGCAAGGCCGGACGCTTGATCGGCAACCTGACAGGGCTACTCGCGACTTTGAAGGGCTTGCCGCTGGCGTACAACCGGGATCTCCAGGAGGACAAGGAGCCGATCTTCGACTCCGTCGACCAACTGCTGATCGTGCTCCCTGCGGTGACCGGAATGGTTTCCACGCTGACCTTCGATCGTGATCAGTTGGAGCGCCTCGCCCCCATGGGGTTCTCGCTGGCAACCGACATTGCCGACTGGCTGGTACGCCGGCGGGTGCCGTTCGCTGAGGCACACGAGATCGCTGGCGCCTGCGTACGACGCTGCGAGGACGCCGGGATTGAGCTGAAGGATCTCAGCGCCGATGACCTGGCGGAGATCTCGCCCCATCTCACCTCAGCGGTCCGCTCGGTGCTTACCGTTGCGGGGTCGATCGACAGCCGTTCCGGCCGTGGCGGCACTGCGGAGGCGCGAGTCCGCGAGCAGTTGACCGAGGTCGACGTCGACCTGGCAACGGTTCGGAAGTGGCTCGAGCGTGACTGAGGCAGCAGAAGTGTCGGATCGTTGCAGGACTTCGTCGCGACGATGTATGACTCACCAGCACTTAGTGATGAATGGAAGACTGCACCCGTGATCGACGTGCTCAGCGAACTGAAGTGGCGCGGCCTGGTGGCGCTCTCCACCGATGAGGCTGCCCTCGCGGAACACCTGGCTCGTGGTCCCGTCACCTTCTATGTGGGGTTCGATCCCACTGCGCCAAGCCTTCACTTCGGTAACCTCGTGCAGCTCATGGTGGCTCGGGCTTTGCAGCGTGCCGGGCACTTTCCCTTGCTCCTCGTCGGCGGCTCGACAGGGCTGATCGGTGATCCGAAAGAGACCAGCGAGCGCGTACTGAATCCCAAGGAGACGGTCGCCAATTGGGTCGAAGGTATTCGGCGGCAGGTTGAGAGGTTTCTCGACTTTTCCGGTTCTGGTGCCGCCCGAGTCGTGAACAACCTCGACTGGACTGGGCCCATGCCGGTGCTCGACTTCTTGCGTGACATCGGCAAGCACTTCCCGGTCAATCGGATGCTGAGCCGAGACGTGGTGCGGCAGCGCCTGGAGTCGGGCATCTCCTACACCGAGTTCTCCTACGTTTTGTTGCAGGCGCTGGACTACCTCGAGCTGTACCGGGCCTACGGCTGCACACTCCAATTCGGCGGCAGCGACCAGTGGGGCAATATCACGGCCGGGGTGGAGCTGATCCGACGGGCGGACGGGGCCAGGGTGCACGCCATGGCCACGCCATTGCTCACCCGAGCTGACGGCACGAAGTTCGGAAAGACCGAGACAGGGACGATCTGGCTCGACCCGGCGATGACCTCTCCGTACGCGTTCTATCAATACTTCTTGAACGTTGAGGATGAGAAGGTCATCGAGTACCTCAAGGTATTCAGCGAGCGCAGTCCGTCCGAAATCGCTGAGCTGGAGCGGCAGGCGCGAGAGGCACCGCACCTTCGCGCCGCCCAGCGTGCACTGGCCGATGACGTTACCGACCTGGTCCACTCCAAAGCAGACCGGGAAGAGGCGGTCGCCGCGGCTGCCGCACTATTCGGCCGGCAGGACCTTCGAGAGCTCAGCGAGCCAACGCTTGCAGCTGTCGTAGCGGAAGTCGGCGGCGTCGCTCTTCCGCCGCAGGACCAGCTGCCACCAATTGTCGATGTGCTCGAACGTAGTGGGGTGGTGCGGAGCAAAGCGGCGGCCCGGCGTGCCATTGCCGAGGGCGGCGCCTACCTGAACAACGTACGCATCCATGATCAAGAGGCGATGTTGACTCCCGCCGACCTGCTGCACGGGCGTTTCGCGATCGTGCGACGGGGCAAGCGCACTGTCGGCGCTGTCACGGTCGCGAGCCGCTCAGCGCTGGTGGAG
>CAWEHO010000014.1:0-37248 GCA_963808905.1 uncultured Actinomycetota bacterium | reverse complement strand
GGAGCGCTACGACGTGGAGCTGATCGGCGCCTCCATCGAGGCTATTCAGCGCGGCGAGAACCGAGAGCAGTTCAAGGCAATCGTTGAGGCGCTGCAGGGCATTCGCGGGCGGCCCGGCGGAGGTGGCGCGGAGCCGCATCTGCCATTCGATGGAGGATGTGCTGCGTGCTGCGGATGATCTTGGTTACCCGCTCGTCGTGCGGCCCAGCTTCACCATGGGCGGACCTCGGTCCGGCTTCGCCCATGACGAAGCTGATCTTCGACGGATGGCCGGCGTCGGGCTGTCCGCCAGCCCGACCGCCGAGGTGTTGGTCGAGGAGTCGATCTTGGGCTGGAAGGGGTCCGAGCTCGAGGTCATGCGCGACAAGGCTGACAACGTGGTGATCGTCTGCTCGATCGAGAACCTCGACCCGATGGGCGTGCACACCGGCGACTCGATCACCGTGGCTCCGGCGATGACCCTTACTGACCGCGAGTTTCAGCGTATGCGCGATGTTGCCATTGGCATCATCCGTGCCGTCGGGGTGGATACCGGCGGGTGCAACATCCAGTTCGCGATCGATCCGTCGAACGGCCGGATGATCGTGATCGAGATGAATCCTCGGGTGTCGCGCTCCTCCGCTCTGGCCTCGAAGGCGACCGGGTTTCCTATCGCGAAGATCGCCGCCAAGGTCGCCATCGGCTACACGCTCGACGAGATCCCCAACGACATTACCCAGCAGACGCCGGCGAGCTTCGAGCCGACCTTGGACTACGTCGTGGTCAAGGTTCCCCGGTTCGCATTCGAGAATTCCCTGCGGCCGATTCGACGCTGACCACCCACATGAAGAGTGTTGGCGAGGCAATGGCCATCGGCCGCAACTTCACCGAGGCATTGGGCAAAGCGCTACGCAGTCTGGAGGACCCGAAGGCGCCGTTGCAGTTCGACACCAAGATCACCGAGTCAGTTGACGAACTGCTGGAGCGTGCCGCTCGCCCCCACGACGGGCGGCTCAATCTGGTCATGCGGGCGCTACGCGCAGGTGCTACCCCGGAACAAGTCCACGAGGCGACCAAGATCGATCCGTGGTTTGTCGATCAATTCGTGCTGCTGCTCGAGATCGCGACCTCGATCACCTCCGCGCCAGAGCTGACGGCAGATCTGCTGCGCACAGCGAAGCGTCACGGCTTCTCAGACGCTCAGATCGCGAGCCTGCGGCACCTCAGCGAAGACGTGGTGCGCGGGGTGCGCTGGGCACTAGGGATTCGGCCGGTCTACAAGACCGTTGACACCTGCGCAGCGGAGTTCGCCGCCCGCACGCCGTACCACTACAGCTCCTATGACCTTGAAACCGAGGTCGCCCTCCGCAACAGGCCAGCTGTGTTGATCTTGGGCAGCGGTCCCAACCGGATCGGTCAGGGCATCGAGTTCGACTACTCCTGCGTACACGCGGCGATGTCGTTATCGTGCCGGCAACGAGACGATCATGGTGAACTGCAACCCCGAGACCGTCTCCACCGACTACGACACCGCCGACCGGTTGTACTTCGAGCCGCTGACACTCGAAGACGTACTAGAGGTCGTGCACGCCGAGCAGGCGGTGGGACCCGTGGCAGGTGTGATCGTGCAGCTCGGTGGACAGACGCCGTTGGGGCTGGCACAGGGGCTCAAGGACGCGGGTGTGCCGATCGTCGGCACCAGTCCTGAGGCGATCCACCTGGCAGAGGAGCGGGGCGCCTTTGGCCGCGTTCTGGCCGAAGCCGACTTGCCGGCTCCCAAGCATGGGCTGGCTCGTTCCTTTGACGAGGCGAAGGCCATCGCCGATGACATCGGCTACCCCGTGCTGGTCCGGCCGTCCTATGTGCTCGGGGGCCGAGGCATGGAGATCGTCTACGACGAATCGACCCTGTCGGCCTACATCGAACGTGCCACCGAGGTCTCGCCGGCTCACCCGGTGCTTGTCGACCACTTCCTCGACGACGCGGTGGAGATCGACGTCGACGCTCTCTACGACGGCACCGATCTCTACCTCGGCGGCGTAATGGAGCACATCGAGGAGGCGGGCATCCACTCTGGCGACTCGGCGTGCGCGCTGCCGCCGATCACTCTGGGCGCGGAGGTCGTGGACCGGATTCGATCCTCGACCGAGGCCATCGCGCGCGGCGTCGGGGTTCGTGGGTTGATCAATATCCAGTTCGCTCAGGCCGGCGACACCTTGTTCGTGCTGGAGGCCAACCCCCGCGCCTCGCGAACGGTGCCCTTCGTTTCCAAGGCGACCGCTACGCCACTGGCCAAGGCGGCGGCGCGCATCATGCTCGGTGCGACAGTCCAGCAGCTGCGTGCCGAGGGTCTGCTGCGGGCCACCGGGTGACGGTTCTACCGAAGACTCATCGGCACCGATCGCGGTCAAAGAGGCGGTGATGCCGTTCAACCGGTTCCGCACCGTTGACGGCATTTCGGTGGACACCATCCTCGGTCCTGAGATGAGGTCGACCGGCGAGGTGATGGGCCTCGACGTCGCTTTCGGCACCGCCTTCGCCAAGAGTCAGGTTGCCGGTTTCGGGCCGCTGCCGACCAAGGGCACGGTGTTCGTCTCGGTTGCCAACCGCGACAAAAGGTTTGTGATCTTCCCGGTGAAGCGCCTCGCTGATCTTGGTTTCGAGATCTTGGCAACCGCAGGCACAGCTTCGATGCTCCGGCGCCACGGAGTGGTGGTGACCACGGTGCGCAAGTTCAGCCAAGGTGTGGGCCCGGACGGGGAGAAGACGATCGTAGAGGCGATCTTGGACGGCCAGGTCGACATGATCTTCAACACTCCACACGGACTGAGCAGTGACGGACGCCCGCGGTTCGACGGTTACGAGATTCGCACCGCTGCGGTGCTTCGCAGCATTCCTTGCGTCACGACGGTACCGGGCCTCGCGGCAGCGGTTCAGGGCATCGAGGCGATCATCGCCGGCAATGTGGGCGTGCGCTCGCTGCAGTCCTGGAGCCGGAAAAATCCGTGATCGCGGAACTCGGCTACCGCGGCGTGCTGCGGCCACTGCTGTTTCGCGCGTACGGTGGCGATGCCGAGCGTGTTCACGACCAGACGTTGGCGACGATCAGCCGGCTCGGCGCTAGCAGACCAGGTCGCGGCGCGCTGGCCGCCCTCTGCGCCCGGCACCGCAGACCGGTTACCGTCGCCGGAATCCAGTTTCCAGGCCTGGTCGGGCTGGCCGGCGGTATGGACAAGGACGGAGTCGGCCTCGAGGCCTGGGCCGCCCTGGGCTTCGGCTTTGTTGAGCTCGGCACAGTCACCGCGCAGCCCCAGCCGGGCAATGACAAGCCCCGGCTCTTCCGGCTGCCGGGAAGTGGGGCGATCATCAACCGGATGGGCTTCAACAACCGCGGCGCCCAGGTCCTCGCCCATCGACTTGCTGGCGCGGGAGTCGCCCGGGGGAATATGGCGGTGGGCCTCCCGCTCGGCATCTCCATCGGTAAGACCAGGAGCGTTCCGCTGGCGGACGCGACCGAGGACTACCTCACTTCACTGCGTGCGCTTGCCCCGTACGCGGACTATCTCGCGATCAATGTCTCAAGCCCCAATACGCCCGGTCTGCGCTCGCTGCAAGATTCCCAGCCGTTGGCCGACCTCATCACGACACTGGTGACCGAGGCCTGGCGTCTCGCGGCAGGCGCTCCGCCGATACCGATCTTCATCAAGGTGGCGCCCGACCTGACGGAGCCGGCACTCGAGGACGTGGTCCAGGTGTGCAGCGATGCCGGAGCAGAGGGCCTGATCGCGACTAATACGACCCTGGTCCGGGACGGCCTCGCCGCGGGCGAGCCACTCGCGACGGAGTCCGGAGGTCTATCCGGCGCCCCACTCACCAGACGGGCTCGGGAGATCGTCCGTTTCCTCACCCAGCGCACCAAGCTGCCGATCATCGGCGTGGGCGGCATCATGAGCCGCGACGACGGCCAGGCCATGTTGGACGCAGGCGCCAGCCTGCTGCAGATCTACACCGGATACATTTACGCGGGGCCAGCACTGGTCAACCATTTAAACCGGTTAGAACCGGATCGTGCGCCGCCGTGCTGAGGAGAAGCGAGGGGACACGCTTTTCGTCCCCGAGCGACGACGAAGTAGGCGGCAACCAAGCGCGATCCGCGCCGCGATGTTCGCGCCGCCGATCTACAGGAGGAGCCGACGATACGAATGGAGAACCAAGCTGGTTCGTCGACACAGTCATTTCGCCGGGTCCGACGAAGACGGCGGCTTCCCGGCGAACATCGCAGCGAGCGGAGCGAGCCATAAGACAGAGCGAGCGCAGCGAGCGGAGCAATCAGGCATGGAGCATCTGATCAACTCTTACGGTGAACGTCTCGCGGCGCTGGTAGCCGAACGCGGTCCGCTCTGTGTGGGTATCGATCCGCACCCCAGTGTGCTTACCACGTGGGGCCTTGCGGCGGATGTCGTAGGCCTGGAACGTTGTGCCCGCGGCATGGTCGAGGCCCTCGCGACCATCGTGCCTGTGTTCAAGCCCCAGTCGGCATTCTTCGAGACGTACGGTGCGGCGGGAATTGCTGTGCTGGAACGCACCTTGGCGGACATCAAAGCGGCCGGGGCCATCTCACTGCTCGACGTCAAACGCGGCGACATCGGGTCAACCATGGATGCGTACACGGCCGCGTACCTCAGCGACGGCTCACCGCTCGCCGCTGACGCCATCACGCTCAGCCCGTATCTCGGCTTCGGCACGCTGGATGGTGCCATCGAACTGGCAGATCGGAGCCGCCGCGGGGTCTACATTCTGGCCCTGACCAGCAATCCCGAAGGTCGGCAGATCCAGCATGCTCAAACTACCGACGGTCGTACTGTCGGCCAGGTGATCATCGACGAGGCGGCTGCGCGCAATGCCGCCCGCCGTAAGGATGGCGCCGCCCTCGGCCCTGTTGGAGTCGTCGTGGGCGCGACCATCGGACAGACCGGCACCGACTTCGCCGCGCTGGGTGGTTCCATCCTTTCCCCGGGCATCGGAGCCCAAGGCGGTACCGCCGCGGATCTCGCAGCAGTCTTCGGAGAAGCGACCCGATTCGTCCTGCCATCCAGCAGTCGCGAGGTCATGTCCGCCGGACCAGAACCGGCGGGACTGCAGGCTGCTGCGACACGGACGCTGGGTGAGATGAAAGCTGCCCTCGGGTTGAGGTAAGTTCTCTAGCCTCCACTGATTCGCCGCAGGGCTTGGCGGATCTGAAATGCCTTGCCGCGAGATGAGGACGCGCGCTGTGACGATACCCCCGCTGAGCGATGAGCAACGTCAGCAGGCGCGGCTTGCCGCGACCGAGGCTCGACGCCGCCGCGCCGAGATGAAGAAGGCTCTGCGTTCCGGCGAACAAAACCTCGCTCAGGTACTCGATCTCGCCGAGACCGACGACGTCATCGCCCACGCCAAGGTCGTCGATGTGCTGAAGGCATTGCCTCGAGTGGGCGAGGTGCGCGCGACCAAGGTCATGGAACGGCTCGACATCGCTGCTAACCGCAGGCTGCGAGGCCTGGGCAAGCATCAGACCGCCGCGCTGATCGCCGAGTTCTCGGATCGGTCCACACCGCCGTCGTCGCAACGGTCGTGACGCAGGCCCGCCTCACCGTACTTTCCGGACCGACCGCAGCGGGCAAGGGAACCGTGGTCACTCGCCTGAGTCGGGAGCATCCAGAGATCTTCGTCTCGGTTTCTGTCACAACTCGGCCGCCACGTCCTGGTGAAGTCGACGGCGTGCACTACCACTTCATCTCGAACGATGAGTTCGATGCGCTCGTCGCGGACGACGACGCGCTCCTGGAGTGGGCGGTCGTCCACGGCGTGCACCGTTATGGCACCCCACGCGCCCCCGTCACGGCGGCCATTACAGCAGGACGTCCGGCCTTGTTGGAGATCGATCTGCAGGGAGCTCGGCAAGTCAGGGCGACCTGGCCTGACGCGAGGTTCGTCTTCTTGGCACCACCATCATGGGAAGAACTCATACGCCGCCTGGTCGGACGCGGTACCGAGTCGGAATCCCAGCGGGAGCGGCGACTGGAGACGGCACGAGCCGAAATGGCGGCTCAAGCCGAGTTCGACTATGTCGTGGTGAACTGTGAAATCGCCCAGGCGGTTGAAGACTTGGTAGCCTTGGTGCGTCTGTAGCCGTACGGGCTCCTTGGCGTGTGCTGATCCAACTCCCAGTTGATGACGCTCTGCCTGTGCCGAGTGCGGCTCGCCTGTTCACCAACTGAAGGTTGATACGTGTCTGGAAACCATCCGATTGCGGAGGGCATTACCAATCCACCGATCGATGAGCTGCTGAAGCAATCAGATTCCAAGTACAAGCTGGTCCTGTTCGCCGCTAAGCGGGCGCGGCAGATCAACGCCTACTATTCACAGCTCGGCGAGGGCCTGCTCGATCACGTCGGTCCGCTGGTCGAGACCACCGTGCAGGAGAAGCCCCTGTCCATTGCCTTGCGTGAGGTGAATGAAGGCAAGCTGCGGATGATTGACGTCGATCCTGAAGCACCGGTCGACGAGGATTCCGAGACGCGCTTCGAGCCTGCCTGAGCAGCTGCTGCCCGTGACCGACAGGAGGGCGCGTTGAGTCGCATCGTCCTCGGGGTATCCGGCGGCATTGCCGCGTACAAGGCATGTGAGCTCTTACGTCGCCTGCAAGGTGCTGGCCACGAGGTGACGGTGGTGCCCACTGCTGCGGCCTTGGAATTCGTGGGCGTAAGCACCTGGGCCGCATTGTCCGGTCGGCCGGTGCACACATCGGTGTTCGACGACGTGCATCTCGTGCCGCATGTCAAGATCGGACAAGAGATCGATCTGGTCTTCGTCGCGCCTGCCACCGCTGATCTACTCGCCCGGGCCGCCACCGGGCAGGCCGATGATCTGTTGACCAATGTGCTGCTGACCGCGCACTGCCCGATCGTCTTCGCGCCCGCCATGCATACCGAGATGTGGCTGCATGCCGCTACTCAGGCCAATGTGAGCACTCTTCGGAGTCGCGGCGCGGTCGTGGTACGACCCGATGTCGGACGACTCACCGGACCCGACGCCGGAGTGGGACGGCTACCTGATCCCGCAGAGCTCTTCGCCGTTGCAGTCTCCGTGCTCGAGGACCCGAGCACTGCGGCACGGGCGGCAAGTCAGGATATGGCAGGTCTGAAGGTTGCCGTCAGCGCCGGCGGCACCCGCGAGCGGCTGGATCCAGTGCGCTATCTCGGCAACTCCTCGTCCGGTCTGATGGGTTGGGCGCTTGCCCGGGCCGCTGTACTGCGTGGTGCTGAGGTGTGTCTGGTTGCAGCCAACGTCGGGATGCCTTCTCCTCCAGGAACCGAGCTCGAAGTGGTCGGCTCGACCGCCGACCTGGCTCAGGCGATGGCGGTGGCTGCAAAGGACGCCGACCTTGCCGTGATGGCAGCTGCGCCTGCCGACTTCACACCAGCCACGACGAGTCAGACCAAGATCAAGAAAACGGCTGGCGGTGGGCTCGAGCTGAACCTGGTGCAGACCGTCGACGTACTTGCCAGCCTGGTCAAGGCCAGAACCGACGCGCGCCAAGTGCTCGTCGGTTTTGCCGCCGAAACGCCCAACGGCGGACAAACGCTGATCGATCTAGGCCGTGCCAAGCTCGAACGCAAGGGTTGCGACCTGCTGGTCCTGAACGAGGTCGGCCCGAATCTGGTCTTCGGGCAGCCGGACAGCGAGATAACAATTCTCAGCCACGGAGGGCCGCTCGGACCACTTAGCGGGAGCAAGGACACGCTTGCCCATCACATTTGGGACGAGGCACTCGCGTTACGGTCACGCCGGTAGGTTCGAACAAAATATTCATCTCATGGCACGCAGACTTTTCACTTCGGAGTCGGTGACCGAAGGGCACCCGGACAAGATCGCCGATCAGATCAGTGACTCTGTGCTCGATGAGATGCTGCGGCAGGATGCGAACAGCCGTGTGGCGGTGGAATGCCTGGTGACGACTGGTCTTGTTGTCGTCGCTGGCGAAGTCACTACTGAGTCATACGTTGAGATCCCGCGCGTCGTCCGAGAACGCATCATCAACATTGGCTATGACTCGTCGACCAAGGGCTTCGATGGTGGCTCGTGTGGCGTGTCCATCGCGATCGGCCAGCAGTCACCCGACATCGCCCAGGGTGTCGATGTGGCGTTCGAGTGCCGAACCGGCGAGTCCACCGATCTGCTGGATTTGCAAGGCGCCGGTGACCAAGGCCTGATGTTTGGCTACGCCTGCAGCGAGACTCCGTCGTTGATGCCACTGCCGATCGACGTAGCGCATCGGCTCGCTGAACAACTTGCCGCGGCCCGCAAAGACGGCACCATGCCGTACCTCCGCCCAGACGGCAAAACCCAAGTGACCGATCGAGTACGACGGTGATCGCCCAGCGCGGATCGACACGGTTGTTTTGTCGACCCAGCATGCCGCCGATATCGATCTCGAACGCATTGCTCGCGCCCTGATGTTCGCAAGCATGTCGTCGATCCTGATCTCGAGCGCTACAAATCGACTTAGCGTGACTATCGGCTGCTGGTCAATCCCACCGGGCGGTTCGAGATCGGTGGCCCGATGGGTGATGCCGGCCTCACCGGTCGCAAGATCATCGTGGACAGTTACGGCGGAATGGCGCGTCACGGTGGTGGAGCATTTTCCGGCAAAGGACCCGTCGAAGGTGGACCGGTCGGGGGCCTACGCCATGCGCTGGGTGGCCAAGAACGTGGTGGCCGCGGGGCTTGCTGGCCGCTGCGAGGTTCAGGTCGCGTACGCCATCGGCAAGTCGCATCCGGTCGGCTTCTACGTGGAGACTTTTGGCACCGAACAGGTGCCCGTTGAGCAGATTCAGCGCGCGGTGCTCGAGGTATTCGATCTTCGCCCGGCGGCGATCATCCGTGACCTTGATCTCAAGCGGCCCATCTATGCCCAGGTGGCGGCGTACGGGCACTTCGGCCGCGAGCTGCCGGGTGTCAGCTGGGAAGGCGTCGACCGCGCCAGCGCTCTCGCGGCAGCGGTTCGTGGGTAATCACAACTGACTGATTGGTCCAGCGCCTGAACCTGTCATCGCTAGGCGCTGCGTTACAACCTGAAAAGCACTCTGCAGAAAGTGTCGGGGATCGCTGCCTATCATCTGGTGTGCCCGAACCAAGCCAGCCTGAGCTCCCGGTTGCCAGGGTGGCCGTCGACATTCCGCTCAGCCACCTGGACCGTCCTTTCGACTATGCAGTGACGGTTGAACAGGACGCAGCTGCGGTTCCGGGCGCTCGGGTGCGGGTACGGTTCGCCGGGCGGCTCAGGGACGGCTTCATCCTGGATCGAGCGGCCGTGGGCGATCATGAAGGAAGCCTGTCGCCGCTGTTCAAGATCGTCTCATCAGAGCCGGTGCTCACTAACGAGATCGCGACCTTGATCAGGAAGGTTGCTGATCACTACGCGGGTACCTTCGCCGATGTGATGCGACTGGCAGTTCCTCCACGACACGGTGCCACTGAGCTGGCCGCGAGGGATAACAGACAGCTTGAGCTGCCACATGATCATCCGGCCGGGCCGCTGGTCGACTATCCCACTGGCCCAGAGTTTCTGGCGGCGCTGCGGGACGGGCGACATCCGCGTGCCCTATGGCAAGTAACCCCAAGTGCGACGCCCAGCGGCGATTGGACTCTCGGCCTGGCGAGTGCCGCACGGGCCTGTGCCGACAGCGGGCGCGGCGCTGTGATCGTGGTGCCCGACCAAACTGATCTCGATCGACTCAGCGAAGCCTGCACGCAGCTTCTCGGTGCCGGCGGTTTTGCCGTGCTGGTGGCCGAGGCCGGTCCAGCGGCTCGATATCGAGCCTTCTTGTCGGCGCTGCGTGGGGAGGTGCGTATCGTGATCGGGAATCGAGCAGCCGCGTACGCGCCGGTTCATGATCTTGGTCTGGTCGCGCTCTGGGACGACGGCGACGACCTGCTCTCCGAGCAGCGTGCCCCCTATCCGCACACCCGCGAGGTCCTGGCGCTGCGCGCTGCCGAAGCGGGCGCCGGTGTCCTGTTCGCGAGCTACGCCAGAACCGCCGAGCTGCAGAGCTTGACTGAGCGCGGCTGGCTTCGCGAGATCTCCGCCGATCGGGTTACGGTACGGCATGGCGCACCCAGGGTGCGCGTGACCGCCGACTCTGATCTTGCACTGGAGCGCGACCCATCCGCCCGCGCGGCCCGGTTGCCGCACGAGGTGTTCGAGATGATGCGAGCCGCCCTGCCGCAGGGTCCAGTCCTGGTTCAGGTCCCTCGCGCGGGCTATCTGGTGGCCCTGGTCTGCCAAGAATGCCGCGAGCCGATGCGCTGCGGCTTCTGCGGGGGTCCTACCAGGGCCCAAGCTGGCGATTCACCCGAGGTAGCGACTGTGCGGACCAGCTGCGAGTGGTGCGGCCGGCCGCAGATCGACTGGGAGTGCCCGATCTGCGGCTCTCGCCGGGTCCGGGCGCCGATCGTTGGCGCGGAGCGGACGGCGGAAGAGCTGGGCAAGGCTTTTCCGCAAACACCGGTCCGGAAGTCGATCGGCGGCAAGCGGCTGGCCGAAGTGAACGACAGCTCGGCAATCGTCGTCGCCACGCCTGGCGCCGAGCCGCCGGCGGAGGGAGGCTACTCCGGCGCGGTATTGCTTGACACAACTCTGCTGCTGCTCCGCCAGGACTTGCGAGCGGCGGAGGAGGCGTTACGGCGCTGGCTCAATGTGGTGGCTCTGGTCCGCAGTGGATCGGACGGTGGGTCCGTCGTTGCAGTGGGGGAAAGCTCGGGTCGCGCCCTGCAGGCTTTGGTGCGAGTCGATCCGGGCGGTTTCGCCAGGCGGGAGCTCAGCGAAAGAGGAGCCGCACGGTTTCCACCCGCGGCCACGCTGATCACTGTCGAGGGTCCTCATGAGGCGTTGGAGGAGTTTGCCTCACTGGTCCAGCAGGCCTGCCAGGTCGAGTTGCTCGGTCCTGTGGATATGGACCCGCTACGCCCGCCGGCCGAAAGCTCGGCGCCACCCATCCAGCGCATCATGCTGCGCGCGCCACTGGATGCAGGCGCACAACTGGTCCGCGCCGCGAAGGAGGCGGCCGCGATCCGCAGCGCCCGAAAAAGCAGCGGTCCCCTCCGGATCAGGGTGAATCCAGTCACCCTGAATTGACGTCAACGCTGTCGGAGACCCTCAGTTATCAGCACGGATCGTGTTTCACTATCGTGACGGCCGTCAGGAAAGTGATACGGTCGAGACAGCGAGCGGAGGAGTCCAAATGAGCGTGCGCGAAGGCTTTAGGCCGATCGAGACGGGGGTGCATACCGACTTCCGCAAAGCGATGAGCTATGCCGACTACCTCGAGCTGGGTACGTTGCTGGCCGCGCAGCACCCGCGCAGCGACCCACCGCACCACGACGAGCTGCTGTTCATCGTGCAGCACCAGACGACTGAGCTGTGGCTCAAGCTGATCCTGCATGAGCTGCGCGGCGCGCGCGCTTACCTCGACGCCGACCACGTACACCACGCCCTGAAGTGCCTGGCTCGCGTCAAGCACATCCAGCGCACGCTCGCCGAGCAGTGGTCGGTGCTCGCCACACTCACCCCAAGCGAGTATGCAGAATTTCGCGGGACGCTTGGCACGGCCTCCGGCTTCCAGTCAGCCCAGTACCGCGCGGTGGAGTTCATCCTTGGCAACAAGAACGAACACGTGCTCAAGGTTTTTCACTCCGACGAGGCGGCGTACGCCATGCTGTCGGAGCTGCTGGATCAACCGTCGGTTTACGACGCCTTCCTGGGTTTTCTGTCTCGTCGCGGCCTCGAGATTCCCAACGAGGTGCTGCAACGTGATGTGCGACGGCCCTGGGTATTGCAGCCGGCGTTGATCCCGGTGTTCCAGTCGATCTACGACGCCGTCGACCGGGCTTACGACCTCTACGAGGCCTGCGAGTCGCTCGTCGATGTCGAGGACAACTTCCAGTTCTGGCGATTCCGTCACCTGCGGACCGTGCAGCGCACCATCGGCTTCAAGACCGGCACGGGCGGATCATCTGGGGTCGGCTTCTTGCAGAAGGCGCTGGATCTGACCTTCTTTCCCGAGCTGTACGCCGTCCGGACCGAGATCGGCAAGTAACCGTGCAGTTTGCGGTTGACGATCTCTGGATCGGCCATCGACTCGGACCGGCGGTCCTCGAGCAACACGACGGCGAGCTGCGGCCGGTCGCGTTCGGACGGGTGGCTGTTCAGCAACGCGGTGTGCCAAGGCTGGCCGGAACGATCATGCCTGGCATTGCCGACCGGCATGTCCACCTTGGTCTGGTCAATGCCACTGCACTCGCGGATACCCCCGTGGTTGAGGTGCACGACCTCGGCTGGGTGCCGAGCATCGCCCGGGGCTGGAAGATCAATTCGCCTACGGGTGGGCTGGTCAAGATCGCTGGAGCATTCCTGACCGCGGTTGGCGGATACCCGCTGGGAAGATCCTGGGCTCCGGTGGGATCTGTGTGCGAGTTGGCAGGACCCACGGATGGTGCACGCGCGGTCGACGAGGCCGCCGCGCATGGTCATGACCTGATCAAGGTGGTACTGCACAGCGGTGGCCCTGTGCTGGACGACGCGACCCTGGTGGCGGTAGTCGACGCCGCACATCGTCGCCGGCTGCCGGTCGGCGTACACGTCGAGGGCCGAGGCCAGGCTCGCCGTGCCTTCGAGGCCGGTGCCGACATGCTCGTGCACGTGCCGTGGACGGAATCGCTGACCGACGATCTGCTGGTTGCCATGGCCCGATCCATGTTGTGGGTCTCCACGTTTGCCATCCACTCCGAGGCAGAACGCGAACGAGCACTCGACAATGCCCGCCGCTTCATCCGGCTGGGAGGCCGGCTTTACTACGGCACGGACATGGGCAACGACATTCACGGGGGCCCGATGCCGGTTGGCCTGCGCCCGGAGGAGATCATCGCGCTGGGGCACGCGGGCCTGGCCGGCGACTCACTGCTTGAGTCGCTGACCGGCTCATCAGGCGACCGCTTGGGGACCGGCGCGGCTGTACACGCCCGGTTACCACTACCGCAGGACGCCGGGGACGTCGTGGTCTGGATGAGCCATGCGCAACGACTGGCCGACCTGCTGCAGGAAGGTGTCGTGGCATGACGGAAAGACTCACTGGGTCTGCACACCTGAATCCGGATGCAGCGAGTCCGCGATCTCGCGACACGAGCCGAACTGCTCGACGCCGCCGACCCGCTGGCCGATTTCCGAGATCAATTCATCGGTTCGGACGATCCGACGATCATCGCGTATCTCGACGGCAACTCCCTGGGTCGTCCGCTGCGAGCCACGCGCGACCGGATCAGCGGCTTCGTCGAAGAGATCTGGGGGCGACGGCTGATCCGTGCCTGGGATGAGGGCTGGATGGATGATCCGGTACGTGTCGGTGACGACATCGGCCGTGTGGTGTTGGGCGCGGCCGCCGGTCAGACAGTGGTCGGGGACTCGACCAGCGTGATGCTCTACAAGTGGATTCGGGCCGCATCGGCCAGCCAACGTGGACGAGACGAGATCATCGTTGACGTCGGCAACTTTCCGACCGACCGCTTTGTGGTCGAGGGGATCGCGGACGAGCTCGGGATGCGGCTGAGATGGCTCGAGGCTGACCGGAGGAGCGGGATCACCGTTGATCAAGTGACCGAGGTAGCGGGGCCACGCACGGCTCTCATCCTGCTAAGCGACGTGGCCTACCGATCCGGATATCTCGCCGACGTCCCGGCGATCACCGCCACCGCTCATGATCATGAAGCCTTGGTGTTGTGGGATGTGTGTCACTCGGCAGGGGCGATTCCGCGGCGACTCGACGACTGGGGCGTCGACTTAGCCGTCGGCTGCACCTACAAATACCTCAACGGCGGACCCGGCTCACCCGCATTCGGCTACGTGCGTGCCGATCTTCAGCAAGCGCTTCAGCAGCCGATCCAGGGCTGGATGGGGTCGGCCCAACCGTTCGAAATGGTCAAGCACTACCTGCCGTCCGACAGCATCCGGCGCTTCATCAGCGGCACGCCGTCGATCATCGCGATGTTGGCCATGCAGGACATGCTGGCGCTGATTGAACAGGCGGATCTTGAGGCAATCCGGGCCAAATCGGTCGCGCTGACCGATTTTGCGATACAGATCTCCGACCGGCTGCTCAGCCCGCTGGGCGTGCAGCTCGGCTCGCCTCGGGACGCGGCGCGTCGCGGGAGCCACATCACGCTGGAGCATCCCGAGTTCCGCATCGCGACACAACGGCTGTGGGAGCGGGGGGTCATTCCGGACTTCCGGCCGCCGGACGGGCTCCGGATTGGCCTCTCGCCATTGAGCACCAGCTTTCGGGAGGTATTCCACGGACTCGCGGCTGTACGCGACGTGCTATGGGAACAAGCCGGTTGACAGCGTCGCGCCCGGTGCGGGCCGCGGGTGACGATGCGGACTTACGACCCGGCAGCGCGACGTCACTGCTCCGAACCATCATCGGCTGTTATCTGCGGCGCCTCGGGGGATGGATCGCGAGCGCGGCTTTGATGGAGCTGATGACAACCGTGGGAGTCGATCATGCTCGTACCCGAACGGCCATTCTCAGAGTGCGTGACAAGGGTTTGCTCGCCGCAGAGGTCCGGAATGGCCGCCCCGGCTATGCCCTCGAGCCAGCTGCACTTCCAGCGCTTGCGCGCGGTGACCGGCGGATCTACTCGCCTCGCGCGATGTCCGTCTCGGACCGCTGGTGCCTGATTTCGTACTCGATTCCCGAAAGCCGGCGACAGCTTCGCCACCAGCTGCGGCGTCGATTGTCGTGGATCGGTTGCGGCACGGTTTCGGCTGCGCTGTGGATCTGCCCGGAGTACCTCATCAGCGAGGTGGAAGACATTCTCGCTGATCTTGATCTTGGTGAGTCGGCTGTGATCTTTCTGGCCGGCGAGACGCGGCTGAGCGGTGGGCTCGCGCGCGCGGTCGCGCGTTGGTGGGATCTGCCGGCCATCGCTGCCCGACATCAAGCGTTCTTGTCCGCATACGGATCTGTCGGAGACGGCTTGGACCCACGTGGGGCGTTCGGCACCTGGATTGGCTGCCTCGATGTGTGGCGGGTCATTCCGTACGTCGACCCCGGACTTCCGACCGCCTGGCTGCCGGCTGACTGGCCTGGAAACCAGAGCATCCCGCTTTTCGCTGATCTCCGGGAGCGGCTGGAGGATCTCAGCGGTCGCTATGTACAGCACGTGACTGCTGAGCCCGTCGTGCGCGCTGACACCGGATCTCCAGAGCCGTCCTAGACTCCTGCGGTGCGAATCGTCTTTGCCGGCACGCCTGATGTCGCGGTTCCGTCGCTGGATGCGTTTGTGGATTCCCACCATGAGCTGGCCGCCGTGGTGACCCGGCCGGACGCGCCGAGCGGCCGGGGCAAGAAGCTGACCGCCAGCCCGGTTGCTCGCCGCGCTGCGGAGCTGGGTATCGAGGTATTGAAGCCGAAACGCCCGCGAGACGAGGAGTTTGTCGCTCGGCTCACCGAGCTGGCACCAGACTGCTGCCCGGTCGTCGCCTATGGCGCGTTGCTTCCGCAGCGCGTACTGGACATCCCACGGAATGGCTGGATCAATCTGCACTTCTCGCTGTTGCCAGCGTGGCGAGGGGCGGCACCGGTCCAGCACTCGATCCTCGCCGGTGACCAGACAACGGGCGCGACGACTTTCAAGATTGTCCTAGAGCTGGACGCCGGGCCGATCTTTGCTACGGTCAGCGAGCCGATCAGGCCGGACGACACCGCGGGTGACTTGTTGCATCGCCTCTCGCTGAGCGGCGCCCGGCTCCTCGTCGATACCCTGGACGGGATCGAGGATGGCACGCTGACACCGATGCCGCAGCCGGACAGCGATGCTCAGGTGAACTACGCCTCCAAGATCACCGTCGAGGACGCCCAGATCGACTGGACCCAACCGGCCGAGGTCACGGATCGACTGATTCGTGCCTGCTTTCCGGCTCCGGGCGCGTGGACCACGTTTGACGGCGATCGATTCAAGATCAACTCTGCCCAGATCTCCACCGTCGTCCGGCCGCCGGGAGCGCTCGAGATCACGAAGCGGTCGGTCTGGGTAGGCACCGGGACTCGGGCACTGGAACTCGGCGAGGTTCAGGCCCAGGGCAAGAAGCCGATGGCCGCAGCTGATTGGGCGCGAGGTATCGCCTTCGGCTCGGAGCCGAGACTCGGTGCTTCAGTGCCGGTGCTTGATTGTTCGGGGCCTGAGTGAGCGGTGCGCAACTGAGCGGCTCCGATGCACGCAGGCAGCAACGGCGGCGTCCTGATCGGGCCCGTCGTGCCGCCTTCGACGCCCTTCGTGCCGTGAACGCCGAAGGAGCGTACGCCAATCTCGTGCTGCCGGCGCTACTCCGCGAGCGAGGGCTCACGGGCCGTGACGCGGCATTCGCGACCGAACTCTTGGCCGGCACCTGCCGTTGGCAAGGGACCTATGACATGATCATCGCCGCGGCGGCGGGCCGGCCGTTGCGCGAGTTCCAGCCAGCCGTGTTGGATCTGCTTCGGCTCGGGGCACACCAGATCCTTGCCATGCGGGTCCCGATCCCGGCGGCCGTCGCGGCATCAGTGGATCTCGCTGCGGCCACCGTGGGGGAGCGGGTCACGGGCGTGATCAACGCTGTGCTGCGCCGAGTCTCTGACAGGAGTCGCGACGCGTGGTTCGATGAGCTGTCGCAGGGGCTTGACGATCGTGATCGGCTCGCACTGCGCACGGCACATCCGCGCTGGATCGTCGACGCGTACGCCGACCTGCTCGAACCGTCAGAACTCGAGCAGGCCTTGGCCGCGAACAATCGCGCCCCTGACATCAGCTTGGCCATCCGCCCCGGCCTCGCCGCGGTGTCAGATTTGCTGCAGGCCGGAGCACAGCCCAAGTCATTTTTCGCCGTTCGGTGCTCGTTGGCGAGGCGATCCCGCCGACCTCCAACTGATCCGCGACGGCAGAGCCGGAGTGCAGGACGAAGGCTCCCAGCTGGTGACCTGGGCGCTGACCAAACCTTCCGCTCCTTCGGGGTGGTGGCTGGACGTCTGTGCCGGGCCCGGCGGCAAGTCCGCACTGCTGGAGGGCCTGGCTCGTCTCGACGGCAGCCGCCTGCTCGCATCGGATCTGGCTCCACATCGCGCGAGCCTGGTGGCCTCCGCCGTACGCGCATATCGTGCCGACGACCTCACACCCGCCGTAGTTGTGGCCGATGGCACGCGGCCCGCGTGGCGGACCGATGCGTTCACTCGGGTACTGGTCGATGTGCCGTGTTCCGGCCTCGGCGCACTTCGCCGCCGACCGGAATCGCGCTGGCGGCGCGGTGTCGCAGACGTGGAGCAACTGCATCCGCTGCAGCTCGCACTGCTGGCCTCGGCCATCGACAGCGCGGCCCCAGGCGGCATCGTCGGTTATGTCACCTGCTCTCCACATCGCCGCGAAACGACTGACGTGCTGACCGAAACCCTCGCAGGACGCTCGGACGTTGAGGTGATTCCGGCGGCGCAGCTGCTGCCCGAGGTCCCCGACGCGGGTCTGGGGGCCTACCTGCAGCTCTGGCCGCATCGACACGGGACGGATGCAATGTTCGCGGGCTACCTGCGAAAAACTCAGGCTTGATTGCCTCGCTCGCCAAGCTCGCTCGGCGCGGATCGCGCGGTGAAAGCCGCTGCCTTCCTCACTTGCTCGCAGCCAGTGAGGCCCTCAGAAGCTGACTGTTCGCGAGTCTGGCTGCTCGCTCGTTCGTCCAGGACAGCGGCGCGCGCGATCTCGCCAAACACTAAAGTCGGCATCGTGGCTCTCAGAATCATGCCGAGCATCCTGTCGGCGGACTTCGCGAACCTGCAGACCGCGATCGAATCGGTGCCCAGCTCGGACGCGATACATGTCGACGTGATGGACAACCACTTCGTGCCGAACCTCACACTCGGACTGCCTGTGGTCGAGTCCATCCGCAAGATCACCGACAAGATCTTGGACATCCACCTGATGATCGAGCAGCCCGACCGCTGGGCGCCCCCGTACGCCGAGGCGGGGGCCGAGTCGGTCACCTTTCACGTGGAGGCAGCAGGCGCACCCGTGAGGCTGGCTCGCGAGCTACGCAAACTGGGAGCCCGGGCCGCCATGGCCCTCAAACCGGCGACGCCGATCGAACCGTACGAGGACCTGCTGCCCGAACTCGACATGGTCTTGATCATGACTGTTGAGCCCGGATTCGGTGGTCAGAGCTTTCTCGACATGTGTCTTCCCAAGATCACGCGCACTCGGGCCATGCTCGACAAGCTGGGTGGCGACATCTGGCTGCAGATCGATGGCGGCGTCTCGGCCGAGACCATCGAACGATGCGCGTCGGCAGGCGTGGACTCTTTCGTGGCGGGCTCATCAGTTTTTGCCGCCGCTGATCCCGATGCGATGGTGGCGAAGCTGCGGGATCTGGCGACCGCCTCGGCCTAATACAGCGTCATTGGCAGTGAGTGGAATCAGCAAACCAAACATCGGATCGCGCGCCGCTGTCCTGGACGAGTGAGCGAGCCGACACGCTTTCGTCGGCGAGCGAGCGAGGAAGGCAGCGGCTTCACAGCGCGATCCGCGCCAAGCGAGCTTGGCGAGCGAGGCAATCAATTCAGCCCTGGCGACGCCGCAGATAGCGCTCGAACTCGGCCGCGATCGCATCGCCGCTGGCCTCCGGAAGGTCTGTTGCGTCCTGCATCTGCTCCAGCGAGGCGACGTACTCGGCAACCTCGGTGTCCTCGGCAGCGAGCTCGTCGACCCCGCGCTCCCACGCGCGCGCCAGCTCGGTCAGTTCACCAAGATCAAGGGAGATATCCAGCACGCGTTCCAACTGGGAGAGCAGCGCCAGCGTGGCCTTCGGGCACGGCGGGTGTGAGACGTAGTGCGGAATAGCCGACCACAACGTCAAGACATCCACTCCCGCGCGTGCCAGAGTGTCGCCGAGTACGCCGATGATGCCTGTCGGACCCTCGTACGTCGATGGCGCCAGGCCGAGCTTGGTCATCAACTCGCGGTTCGGGGTCGACACCGACACTGGGATCGGACGGGTATGTGGCGTGTCGGCAAGGAGTGCACCGAGCAGGTGCACCCGGGTAACGTTCGCCGAGCTGAGAGCCGAGGCGATCATGGTGCTGAACTGCCGCCACCGCAGGTTGGGCTCCAGTCCTTGAACCAAGATCAAGTCGCGACCGTCGGGGACCTCGGCGATCTTCAGTTCCGTGGTAGGCCACGTGATTTCGCGTTCGTCGTCCTCGGTGAGTGCTACGCGTGGGCGGTTGACCTGAAAGTCGTAGAAGTCGTCCGGGTCCAATGCGTAGACCGGTTCAGCCTGGTACGACTCGGCAAGATGTTCGACGGCTCCGGTCGCCGCATTGCCTGCGTCGTTCCAGCCCCCGAAGGCCATCACCACCACCGGGTCGACCAGATCGCGCAAGTCACGTCCGGCCGAGCTGGGTGTGTCTGGCATATACCTCACTGTAGCCGTCAGTTCGCCGCAGAGGTTTTGCTCCACATCGTGGTAGTCACAGCTGCAGGGTGCCGGCGGCGATTATTCTCACGAGATGCCCGATGGCTCGCGTGCCGCTCAGTCATCGGCCGATTCCAGCGCGCCAGCCCCGGCCGATCTCCGTACAACCCCGTCGGCGGCAGCCGACCTCCGTACCACGCTCTCGCAACGCGTGGTGATTGCGGATGGCGCCATGGGAACGATGCTGCAGAGCTACGACCTGACGCTGCAGGACTTCCAGCAGCTCGAGGGCTGCAACGAGATCCTGAACGTCACCAGACCTGACATCGTCCGCGCCATCCATGATGCCTATTTCGAGGCAGGCGTGGATGCGATCGAAACCAACACATTCGGGACGAATCTATCCGCGCTTGGGGAGTACGGCATCGCGGACAGAATCACCGAACTGGCGGAGGCGGCCGCCCGGATTGCGCGCGAGTCGGCCGACTCTTACAGCACACCCGAACGGCCCCGCTGGGTGCTTGGGAGCGTCGGCCCCGGCACGAAGCTGCCAACCCTGGGCCACGTCTCGTACGCCCGGCTCCGGGATGCCTACCAGCAGCAGGTCGAGGGCCTGCTCGCCGGCGACGTCGACGCCATCTTGATCGAGACCTCGCAAGATCTGCTGCAAACGAAGGCGGCGACGCTGGGTGCGAAGCGTGCACTGGCGTACGCGGGCCGTGATCTTCCGGTGATCGTGCATGTGACTGTCGAGACCACAGGCACCATGTTGCTCGGCTCGGAGATCGGTGCCGCCCTCACATCGCTCGAGCCACTCGGCATCGACATGATCGGGTTGAACTGCGCGACCGGCCCGTCGGAGATGAGCGAGCACCTGCGGCACCTCTCCCGTTACGCGACGATCGGCGTCAGTTGCATGCCGAACGCCGGACTGCCGCAGCTGACGGCCAAAGGGGCGGTCTACCCGCTGCAGCCGGTGGAGCTTGCGGACGCCTTGGAACAATTCGTTGGCGAGTTCGGACTCGGCCTGGTGGGCGGTTGCTGCGGCACTGGACCTGAGCACCTCCGGCAGGTCGTCAAGCGTCTGGCAGGCCGCCAAACGGGCGATCGCTCGCCGAACCATGTTCCTGCCGCGGCATCGTTGTACGCCGACGTGCCGTTCCGCCAGGACATCAGCTATCTGTCGATCGGGGAACGGACCAACGCCAACGGGTCGAAAGCCTTCCGCGAGGCGCTGCTCGCGGAGCGCTGGGACGACTGTGTCGACATTGCCCGATCCCAGATCCGCGACGGCGCGCACATGCTCGACCTCAACGTCGATTATGTCGGCCGAGACGGCGTCGCCGACATGCGGAACGCTGCATTCCGGCTGGCGACCGCCTCCACCCTGCCCATCGTGCTGGACTCCACGGAGCCGGCGGTGCTGCAAGCGGGCCTGGAATGTCTCGGTGGACGCGCGGTGATCAATTCGGCCAACTACGAGGATGGCGACGGCCCCGATTCGCGGTTCTGCCGAGTGATGAACCTGGTCGCCGAGCATGGTGCAGCGGTGATCGTGTTGACCATCGACGAGGAGGGTCAGGCGCGTACTGCGGAGTGGAAGGTACGCGTCGCTGAGCGGGCGATCAACGAGATCACGCAGAAATGGGGGCTCCGCGAGAGCGACATCATCATCGACTGCCTGACCTTCCCGATCGCCACTGGTCAAGAAGAAACCCGCAGAGACGGCATCGAGACGATCGAAGCCATTCGCGGGGTCAAGCGACTGTTCCCCGACGTGCAGACCACCCTGGGCTTGTCCAACGTCTCCTTCGGTCTCAACCCGGCAGCTCGCGTGGTGCTCAACTCGGTGTTTCTCAACGAATGCATCGACGCCGGGCTCGACTCGGCGATCGTGCATGCCGCCAAGATCATCCCCATGGCCCGGATCCCTGACGAGCAACGGGAAGTAGCGCTCGACATGGTCTACGACCGGCGCCGACCCGCTACGGACACCGAGCCGGCGTACGACCCGCTGCAACGCTTCCTCGAGCTCTTCGAAGGGGTGACGACAGCCGATACCAAGGCCGAACGTGCCGCCGAGCTGCTCAAGCTGCCCCTCGGGGAACGACTGCAGCGGCGCATCATCGACGGCGAGGGCAAGGGCTTGTCGGATGATCTTGATGCCGCGCTGGCCGCAGGTACGCCGGCGATGGAGATCATCAACACCGACCTGCTGGCCGGCATGCGGGTGGTCGGCGAGCTCTTCGGGTCGGGCCAGATGCAGCTGCCGTTCGTGCTGCAGTCTGCCGAGGTGATGAAGACCGCTGTCGCCTACCTGGAGCCGCATCTGGACAAGACCGACGCTCGCGGCAAGGGCACCATCGTGCTCGCGACGGTCAAGGGCGATGTCCACGACATCGGCAAGAACCTGGTCGACATCATCCTGACCAACAACGGCTACACCGTGGTGAATCTTGGGATCAAGCAGCCGATCGGCGCGATCATCGACGCCGCCCAAGAACACCACGCGGATGCCATCGGCATGTCGGGGCTGCTGGTGAAGTCAACTGTCGTGATGAAGGAGAACCTGGAAGAGCTGAACAAGCGCGGCATCGCGACGGCATACCCGGTGTTCCTCGGCGGCGCAGCGCTGACCCGAGCGTACGTGGAGCAAGATCTTCGAGAGGTTTTCGCAGGCGAGGTCCGCTACGCACGGGACGCCTTCGAGGGATTACGCCTGATGGATGCGCTGATGGCGGTCAGACGCGGCGAAGAGGGCGCCGCGTTGCCGGCGCCCCGGGAGCGGCGGGTCAAGGCTCGCGCTGGGACGCTCGTGGAGGACCGGGTCGAGATCGAGGTGCCGCGTCGCTCGGATGTGGCGGTTGACATTGACGTGCCGACGCCGCCCTTCTGGGGCGACCGGATCGTCAAGGGGATCGCATTGGCCGATGTGGCCGCCTATCTCGATGAGCGGGCAACCTTCATGGGTCAGTGGGGCCTGAAGGGATCGCGGGGTGGCCTCTCGTACGAGGAGCTGGTCGAGACCGAAGGACGGCCACGGCTGCGCGCCTGGCTGGACCGTATCCAGACCGACGCGATTGCGGAGTTCGCCGTCATCTATGGCTACTGGCCCTGCTACAGCCAGGGCAACGATCTCGTCGTTCTACGCCCGGGATCCGATGTCTCAGATCCGGCTGCCGAGCTGCACCGTTACACCTTCCCGCGGCAGAGTCGAGGACGGTTCCTCTGCCTCGCCGATTTCTTCCGCGATCGTGAGTTGGCCGTCGTCAAAGGTCCCGACGTCGTGGCATTTCACCTTGTCACGATGGGATCGCAGGTGGCGAAGGTGACTGCCAGTCTGTTCGAGCAGAACGCGTACCGGGACTATCTGGAGCTGCACGGGCTTAGCGTGCAACTGACCGAGGCGCTGGCTGAGATGTGGCATGCCAGAGTTCGGGCCGATTTTGGCTTCGCCCGCGACGACGGATCGATGGAGGAGATGATCCGCGACCAGGCCTACCGCGGCTCTCGGTACTCCTTCGGCTATCCCGCCTGCCCGGACCTGGAGGATCGGCGCAAGCTCGTGGCCTTGCTCCGACCCGAGCGGATCGGCGTCGAGCTCTCCGAAGAGCTCCAGCTCCATCCCGAGCAGTCCACCGACGCGATGATCGTGCATCATCCCGAGGCGAAGTACTTCAACGCCCGTTAGATTCAGAGACTGGCTGCGGCTGGAAGATCGTTAGATTTGCCAGGCTGGCTACGGCTGGAAGAATGGCCGCGCCATGAGCGACATGACAACCTCCACGCTGGCCGCCGCGCTGTGGGATTTCGACGGCACGCTGGCCGACACCGAGCCGCTCTGGATTGCCGCCGAGTATGACCTCATCGGCAAGCTGGGCGGCACCTGGTCCGACGAGCACGCCGAGCAGCTCGTGGGCAACTCGCTGCTTGACTCAGGCTCGTACATCCTCAATGCCATTGGCCGTGTGGATCTCAGTCCCGCATGGGTCGTGGAACAGCTGCTCACGGCGGTGGTCGATCACATCAGCAGTCACCCAATCGTCTGGCGGCCCGGCGCGATCGAGCTGCTCGAGTCCTTCGCGGAGTCCGGCGTGCCATGCGCCCTGGTGTCGGCGTCGTATCGGGTGCTACTGAACGCCGCGCTCAGCCAGCTTCCCGAGGGGACCTTCCAGGTCTCCGTGGCCGGGGACGAGGTGAGCCGCGGAAAGCCACACCCAGAGCCGTACGAGAAGGCGTGCACGGCCCTTGGGGTCGCTGCCCGACATTGCGTGGTCTTGGAGGACTCCGAAACTGGCTGCCGGGCCGGCAATGCCGCAGGCGCGTTGGTGGTGGCAATACCCCACCGAGTGCCGATTCCGCATGCCCCGCGGCGGCTGCAGGTGAAATCCCTCGCTGAGCTGAGCGCCGCTTCGTTGGCGCGCCTGCTGGAGCAGTTCGATGGCGACTGAACCTCACGGGGCGCCGCGCGAGCAGAGAAAAATGCGCCTGGCACGCTGCGTTCTGGCTGGAGTGGCCGTCCTCTTGCTGGTCACCGCATGCCGAACACCCGGAGACCGTACGGCACCCACTCCGACGGCGAGCGCGACCCCGCGACCGTTCACGGTCATGTCGACCGATCAGATCCGGGTCACCGATCCGGCGGCGATCACAGATGCCGCCTCGACGGTGCTCGCGCTCAACGTGTTTCAGCGGCTGATGACGGCTGATCCCGGAGGCTCGGTCCTCAAGCCCGATGCTGCTCGGGACTGCCTGTTCACCTCGGCGACCACCTACACCTGCACCCTCAACGACGACCTCGCGTTTCACAACGGCCATCCGCTGACCTCCAGCGATGTGAAGTTCAGCATCGAGCGAGCGTACAGGCTCAACATTCCGGGGTCCTCAGCTGCCGCGCTGTCTTCGTTGCGCAGGGTCCAGACGCCGGACCAGAAGACGGTACGGTTCGTGCTGAGCAGGCCCGATACCCAATTCGGTTGGGCGCTGGCCTCCCCGGCGGCCTCCATCGTCGACGAGGAGGTCTACGACGCCGATCAGGTGCAGGATCCCGATGAGCCCATCATTGGCTCAGGTCCCTTCCTAGTGACCAAGTACACCGGCAACCAGCTGCAACTCAGCAGGTACGACGCATACGTGGGACGTAACCCTGCCCGCATTCCCGCTCTGGTCTACCGCAGCGTCGCCGACTCTCCGACGATCGAGGATGCGATGACGCGGGGCACGGTCGATGTGGTCTGGCGCGGACTCGACAGCGCAGCGGTCACCCGCTTCAACCAGCAAGTGCGACAGAACCCCGATCACCTGACCCTCAACGGCTTCACCGAGAGTGTCCTCAGTGGCGCCCGGGTCTTGCAACTCCAATGGTCTCCGACCTCGCCCATGCGGTCGAACAAGGGACTGCGCCAAGCGATCGCGGTCGCGCTGCAGGGCGACCGTACCTCCGACTCCACCGTTCCCACCGGCGTGGAGGGGCATATTTCCGCCTTTCCGCTGGGCGGCAAGGCGTCCCCCAAGGTGACCTGGAAGAACCGCATCAACCTGACACTGGGGTTCGACGCCTCGATGCCCAATGGCCAGGACCTCGCGACGCAGATTCGCAGCCGACTGGAGAACACCGGAGGACTGAGCGTGCAGCTCAAGCCCGGGGACCTGAACGCGGACCTGAATCTGGTCGACCGAAAGGCATGGACCTCCACAGCACTTGCCTGGCTGCAGCCCTATCTGGACGCCCCGCTGCCAGCGGTGGAGTCAACGGTGAGCACCATCGAAATCGAGTTCCGGGCGACCACCAACGATGCCGCCGCGAACCGGCTGCTGGCTGCGCTGCAGAGGCAGTCAGCCGTGGATCTGACCGTGCTGCCGGTCAGCCAGTCCGACGAGCATCTCTACGTACGCCGTGGTGTGGGGTTATCCGGTGGTTCCTTCGGCCCCGGTTGGCAGCTGGGATTCTTCGGCATCAGCAATGCCTGAGTCCGTAGAGCTCTCCGGGGTCCACCTGGGACCGCTGGAAGCAGGGGAGCGGATCACCCTGACCGACCCCAAAGGACACCGGCATTCGATCGTTCTGGCCGTGGGCGGCAAGTTCCACACGGCCAAGGGGTCGATCAGTCACGATGACCTGATCGCCCAATCGGAGGGCATCGTCGTGACCTCATCGGGCGGCACGCCGTTCCTCGCCATGAGGCCGTTGCTCAACGAGTTCACGGTCAGCATGCCGCGCGGCGCTGCTGTGATCTACCCCAAAGACGCAGCGCAGATCCTGATGAGCGCCGACGTCTTTCCGGGCGCACGAGTGCTGGAGGCAGGCGCCGGATCTGGTGCACTGACCTGCAGCCTGCTGCGGGCAATCGGCCCGGGCGGGCGACTGATCTCCTACGAGCGGCGCGCGGACTTTGCCAATCTCGCCCGGCGCAACGTGGAGAGCTTCTTCGGCGCCAGCCCGCCAAGCTGGGAGCTGCGGGTCGGCGATCTTGTCGGATCACTGACCGGCGAGCCCCTGGATCGGGTGATTCTGGACATGCTCGCTCCATGGGATTGCGTGACGGCCCTGGCCGAGGTGCTGGTCCCCGGTGGGGTGTTCTGCGCCTACGTGACGACGACGACGCAGCTGGCGCAGACCGTGGAGACGCTGCGAGTTCATACCGGCTTCGCCGAACCTGAGGCCACCGAGTCGATGGTCCGGGCGTGGCACGTAGAGGGACTGGCGGTCCGGCCAAGGCATAACATGGTGGGCCACACTGGGTTCGTGATCACCGCACGACGCATGGCGCCAGGGTTCACAGCACCGTTACGCAAACGTCGCCCAGCACCCGGCGCGTACGGCGATGATTACAAGGGACCGCACAGCCTGCCCGGGTAGGGTCTTGACAGGAGGTGTGTCATGGCCGGATCTCTCCATGATCGCGGAGCGTATGAGGACCGCGAATCCTTGATAGCCCAGATTGGTGCGCTCCGAGACGAGCTGGAGCGGCTCCGGGACCGCGCTACCTCCCATCCTCATGACATCGCGATGCTGGAGCGGCGGTTGGCTGATGCCCGTTCCGATGCCAGGACCACCGCTGCCAATAACGAGCGACTTGCCGCGACGCTGCGCGAGGCGCGGGATCAGATCGTGTCCCTCAAGAGCGAGGTGGACCGGCTGGCGCAGCCTCCGGCTACCTTCGCGGTTTTTCTTGCGGGTCACGAGGACCGCACCGCCGACATCTACACCTCCGGCCGCAAGATGCGGGTGAGTGTCAGCCCCGATGTTGATCTTGAAGAACTGTCGCCTGGCAAAGAGGTGATGATCAACGAGGCCATGAACGTCGTGAAAGTCCTCCAGTTCGACGAAGTCGGCGAGGTCGTGCTGCTCAAAGAGATGCTCGAGGACGGCGACCGTGCGCTGGTGATCGGACACGGCGACGAGGAAAGCGTTGTCCGGCTCGCGTACCGGCTTCATGATCAACACCTGCGATCCGGGGATTCGTTGTTGATCGACCGTCGGGTGCACTTCGCGTACGAGCGGATTCCCAAGCTCGACGTCGAGGAGCTGGTCCTGGAAGAAGTGCCCGACATCGACTACACGGTGATCGGCGGATTGGGCAACCAGATCGAGGCCATCCGCGACGCCGTCGAGCTGCCGTTCCTGCACAAGGAACTCTTCGACGAGCACGAGCTCAAGGCACCCAAGGGCATCCTGCTCTACGGACCACCGGGCTGTGGCAAGACCTTGATCGCCAAGGCTGTCGCCAACTCGCTGGCGAAGAAGGTCAGCGAGCGAACCGGAGAGGAAGGGCGCAGCTTTTTCCTTAATATCAAGGGACCTGAGCTGCTGAACAAGTATGTCGGGGAGACCGAGCGGCACATTCGCCTGGTCTTCCAGCGGGCCCGTGACAAGGCGACGGATGGTATGCCGGTGATCGTCTTCTTCGACGAGATGGACTCGCTCTTCCGGACCCGTGGTTCGGGTGTGTCCTCCGACGTGGAGAACACCATCGTGCCGCAGCTGCTGAGTGAGATCGACGGCGTCGAGGGTCTGGACAATGTGATCATCATCGGAGCCTCCAACCGGGAGGACATGATCGATCCGGCGATCCTGCGACCCGGTCGGCTGGACGTGAAGATCAAGATCGAGCGGCCCGACGCCGAGGCGGCGAGGGAGATCTTCAGCAAGTACCTCACGCCGACACTCCCGCTGCATCCGGAAGATCTTGCCGAATTCGATCATGATCCGCAGACGTGCGTGCAGGCCATGATCGACCGCACGGTGGGCCGGATGTATGAGGAGTCCGAGGAGAACCAGTTCCTGGAGGTCACCTACGCGGGCGGAGACAAGGAGGTCCTCTACTTCAAGGACTTCAACTCAGGGGCGATGATCCAAAACATCGTGGACCGGGCCAAGAAGATGGCGATCAAGGACTTCCTGGATACCGGCGTACGGGGCCTGCGGATCGGCCACCTGTTGCAGGCCTGCCTGGATGAGTTCGCCGAGAACGAGGATCTGCCTAACACCACCAATCCCGATGACTGGGCAAAGATCTCCGGGAAGAAGGGCGAGCGGATCGTCTTCATCCGGACGCTGATCTCCTCCAAGCAGGGCACCCAGCCTGGCCGTTCGATCGACACGGTGTCGAACACCGGCCAGTATCTGTAGCGCCTTTCCTAGCGCGAGTGACTCGGGTGCGTCCGTGGGCTCGGACGCCTGGATGGCGGCTCTGCGGTGTTTCTGGCGCGGGCGTGCTGGATCAGCCGAAGCCCGGCGCGCCATCCGATGAGGAAGATGGCGAGCACACAGCTGGCGACGAGGACGAACGACGGCTGCACGCTGGCGCCGGTGAGCATCCGTAGCGTCATTCCCCCGATGACCGTGCCAAGCCAGACCGCTACGCCTGATATCAGCGAGTAGGGCCGCCGCCAGGTGCGACCGATGAGTGTGCCGAGAAGGCATCCGGCGAGGAAGGGCCAGGCAGTGTGTGCGACGCCAAGCAGGTCCGTCGCTTCCTGGTGGCTGCTGCGTCCGACGATCGCGAAAACCAGGATGCAGATTACGTCGACAGCGATCGCTGGCAAGATCTGCATGAACCTCACATTACGCTGAGGCCATGGCTTCCACAGGCGATCGCGGCGAGTCGGCACCCGCGAACGCGGAGCCGGCTGCACGTCTGAACGCTCGGGTCATGGGTATCGAGACCGAGTACGGCATCAGCGCTTTGGCCCCAGGCACACCAGCGGTGACCGGCGGATTCAGTAACGCCTTCATCGAGGAAGAGCTGCATCCGATGCAGCTGTCCAACCATGTCGTCAAGGCATACGGCGCCTTGGCCGCGGGACAGCCGGCTGGCTGGGACTACGAGACGGAGACGCCGCTGCGGGATATCCGCGGGTACGAAATCTCCCGGGCCGCTGCCCACCCGGACCAGCTGACGGACACCGATCTCGGCATGGCCAACGTGATCTTGACCAACGGCGCGCGGCTGTACGTCGATCATGCGCACCCGGAGTACTCCAGCCCAGAGGTGACCTGCGCGTTGGACGCGGTGCGTTACGACAAGGCCGGCGAGGCTGTGATGGCACTCGCCGCTCAGCGCGCTACGCAGTCGTTGGGTCGCTCGGTCAGGCTCTACAAGAACAACACCGACGGCAAGGGCGCCTCGTACGGAACTCACGAGAACTACCTGTTGCAGCGCAGCACGCCCTTCGATCGGATCGTGACCCAGTTCACAGCTTTCCTCGTTTCGCGGCAGGTGATCATCGGCGCTGGTCGCGTGGGCCGCGGGCAATCCAGCCAGACGTCGGGTTTTCAGATCAGCCAACGCGCGGATTTCTTCGAGGCAGAGGTCGGCCTGGAGACCACCCTCAACAGGCCGATCATCAACACCCGCGACGAGCCGCACGCGGATGCGAGCAAGCATCGCAGATTGCACGTGATCACCGGAGACGCGAACCTGTCGGAGATCTCCACCTATCTCAAGGTGGGCACCGCTTCGTGGGTACTGCGGGTCATCGAGGCAGGCGAGCTCGGCAGCGACGTACGGCTCGACGGGCCGGTTGCGGCCATGCGGACGGTCAGCCATGACCTGTTGGTTCGGGACCCGCTGTACCTGACCGAGGGGCCCAGCATGACCGCGCTGGACCTCCAGGAGGTGTATCTGGACGCTTGTCGTAACCACTACGAGCGGATCGCCGGCGAGCTCACCGAGACAGCTCGGATCGAGGCGAAGGACATCTTCAGTCGCTGGCAGGACTGCCTGGATGCTCTCCGAACCGACATCTTCAGCCTCGCTGATCAGCTCGACTGGGTTGCCAAGCTCAAGTTGATGGAGTCCTATCGGGACCGCGACGGCCTCAGCTGGTCCGCTCCCAAGCTGGCGCTCATCGACCTGCAGTACGCCGACGTCGATCCGCGCCGCAGCCTCTATCGGGCACTGCTGAGTAATGGGAAGATGCGCCGGCTGGTCACCGATGACGAGATCGAACGCGCCCGTACGTCGCCGCCGGATGACACCCGCGCGTACTTCCGGGGCAGGGTCATGGAGAAGTTCGGATCCTCGGTCGTTGCGGCCTCCTGGGACTCGGTGATCTTCGACGTACCCGATCGTCCGGCACTGCAGCGGCTGCCGCTGTTGGATCCGCTGCGCGGCACTCGGGAGCAGGTGGGGCAGCTGATCGAGGAGTGCGATTCGGTCACCGAGCTGTTCGCTGCACTCGGCCGCTAATCCTCCCGGCTAATTGCTGAGTCCCTCCACTTGCTCGCTGCAGAACCTAGGTGCACGTAGGCTTCGGTCGGTCTGGCCAGGTGGCAACCCATACAGACCGTCACAACCTGTGCAGACCCTTTGGCCTACCACCCACCGGCGGCTGCACACGCCAAAGAATGTCGTGGCGTTGTCGGTCGCGTTGGTTAGGCTGGACGCCAGTACAGACGAGGAGCAGGTATGGCTGAGTCAGAGCAGAGCCACCGCAAGGCACGGCGAGCCGACGATCGCGAGGTCGAGGAGTTGGCGCCTGCTGATACGGCGCACAAAGCGGAACTGGACTCAGAGGTGGACTCGCTGCTGGACGAGATAGACGATGTCCTCGAAGTGAACGCTGAGGAGTTCGTCCGCTCATTCGTTCAGAAGGGCGGCCAGTGAACGACGGACGACATGAAAGTTGAGCTGACCTCTGAGTTCTTTCGTATCGGGTCTTCGTCCTTCACCGATTTCGTCTCGCGCGTGGCTCCCGACGTGTTGCCGTCCTCGCGGCCGGCGCTCGCCGGGGTCGGCAATCTGACACCACATGGCACGACGATCGTGGCCGCGACCTTTCCCGGCGGGGTTGTGGTGGCCGGAGACCGGCGGGCGACGATGGGCAACATCATCGCTCAGCGCGATATCGAGAAAGTGTTTCCGGCCGACGAGTTTTCGATCATCGGCATAGCCGGCGCTGCCGGCCTCGCCGTCGAGTTGGTCGGCTTGTTCCAGGTCGAGCTGGAGCACTACGAGAAGATCGAAGGCGCTCCGCTATCCCTGGTCGGCAAGGCGAACCGACTGGCAACGATGACCCGTTTGAACCTCGGCCTCGCCATGCAGGGCCTGGTCGTCGTGCCCCTGTTCGCCGGCTGGGATGAAGCGACGGGAGAGGGTCGGATCTTCTCCTATGACGCAACAGGCGGCCGCTACGAGGAGCACGCATACTTCTCGGTCGGGTCAGGCTCGGTATTCGCCCGTGGGTCGCTGAAGAAGCTCTATCGACCGGATTTCGACGCCAACGAGGCGGCCATGGCGGTGATCCAGGCGCTCTATGACGCGGCTGACGATGACTCGGCGACCGGCGGACCAGACATGGCGCGGAAGATCTTTCCGGTGGTCTTGGCGGCGACCGAGGACGGCGTGCAGCGTTTCGGCGATGCCCAGATCACCGACTTGATCGACCAGCTGATCGCCAGCCGTGCCGCGCGACCGGATGGACCGGGGGCTCCACTTGCTTAGGACGTACCGATGAGCATGCCGTTCTACGTCGCCCCCGAGCAGCAGATGAAGGATCGGGCCGACTTCGCACGCAAAGGCATCGCCCGAGGCCGCTCGGTGGTCGTCTTGCACTATGCCGACGGCATTTTGTTCGTGGCCGAGAACCGATCCCAGGCGCTGCACAAGGTGAGCGAGATCTACGACCGCATCGCCTTCGCTGCGGTCGGTCGCTACAACGAGTTCGAGAATCTGCGCCAAGCCGGGATCCGTTACGCCGACGTGCGCGGCTACACCTACGACCGTACCGATGTGACAGGTCGCGGACTGGCCAACACCTATGCGCAGGTGCTCGGCACGATCTTCTCCTCGGGCGGCGACAAGCCGTATGAGGTTGAGATCATCGTGGCCGAGCTGGGCGTGACACCGGCAGAGGATCAGATCTACCGCCTCACCTACGACGGTTCGGTCGCCGATGAAGCGAACTTCGCGGTTATGGGCGGATCGGCCGACGTCATCGCCGAGATAGTGACCAGGGGATTCCGCGCTGGTCTCAGCCTCGCGGACGCGGCCCAGCTCGCCGTACGTGCGCTCGGTGCCGACGGCGGGCCGAATGCCGCACCGCGGGCGCTGGGGGTCGAGGCTTTGGAGGTCGCCATTCTCGACCGGAACAGAGCAATGCCGCGCAAGTTCCGGCGAATCAAGGGTGATCGGCTCGCCGCACTCCTCGCCGACGGACCTGAGCCTGCCAGCATGGTCGCCGCGGAGACGTGAACGCGACCAGCCCGCCCACGGATGTTGGGGCGCGCCAACTCAGTTGTGCGGTGATCATCGGCACGGGGCTCATCGGGACATCCATAGGCTGCGCGCTCTCGGCCGCGGGGTACGCCGTGCACCTGCGTGATCACAAGATCAGCCACGCTCGGGTGGCAGCCGGTCTCGGAGCCGGCACCATCGATCCACCGCTAACCGCCGATGTCGATCTGGTCGTCGTCGCCGTTCCGCCAGGTGCCATCGCCGACCTGGTGGTCCACAGCCTCCAGGTCTATCCGAATGCGACCGTCACTGACGTCGGTTCGGTGAAGGCCGGAGTCCTCGACGCGCTATGGCAGCGCGACGTTGATCTAGCTCGCTATGTCGGATCACACCCCATGGCGGGTTCCCACCACTCCGGTCCGATGACTGCCCATCCCGAGCTGTTTGTGGACAGGACGTGGGTCGTTGCACCACACCGGCGGTCGGCAGCCGAATCGGTAGCGCGGGTGCGAGCAGTGGTCCAAGCCTGCCGCGCTCGCGAGGTGATCATGGACGTTGATGATCACGACGCGGCAGTCGCGCGCGTCTCGCACCTGCCGCACTTGATGTCCGCACTGGTTGCCGGTCATCTCACCCAGGTGCCGGAGCGGGACCTCATGCTCGCCGGTCAAGGCCTTCGCGACGTCACCCGGATCGCTGGCAGCGATCCGGTGCTGTGGGAACAGATTCTCGGGGCGAACTCGAGCGCGGTGCTCGAGGAGCTGCGTAGCGTCCAAGATCAGCTGGGCTTGTTGATCAAGGCCGTGGAAGCCGCACCGGCCGCCGGTGACTTGCGTAGCCAGCTGGAGCGTGGCGTCGCCGGAACACGCAAGATCGGTGGCAAGCACGGTGCGGCAGCAGTCAGGTACAGCGAGGTTGTCGTCGCCATTCCTGACTCCCCAGGGGCGTTGGCGCGACTGTTCGCCGATGTCGGCGCTGCTGGGGTGAACGTAGAAGACATCTCTATCGAGCACGACCCGGTCCGTGAAATCGGGTATCTCTCCTTGTCCGTTGCGCCAGAGCATGCGGCTGCGTTGGTTGAGACGATGTTGTCTCACGGTTGGACGGTGTCCTGACTTCCGCGCTGCCAGCCGAGGGACGCGCCTGGCCGGAGCGAAAAATCGGCCGCCTCGTTGTTGGCCGGTACGCTGAGGCGCGTGTCTGAGGTAGCGATGACCCACCAATTCCAGACTCCAAGCGATGCCAGTTCGAATGCCGGATCGAATCGGCCGCTCGTTATCGCGATCGACGGACCCAGCGGATCCGGCAAATCGAGTACCGCCCGAGGGGTTGCGGAGAGGCTTGGGCTGGCCTTTCTCGACACCGGCGCGATGTACCGCGCGGTGACCTGGCTGGCACTGCAGGAAGGCATCGACCTCGATGATCGCGCGGCCGTTGCGGACCTGCTGGCACATGCCTCGATGGATGTCGACATGGACCCTCGACGGCCTGTTGTAACGATCAACGGGATCGATGTCTCGGATGCGATCCGGGCTCCTGAAGTGTCCGCTGCCGTGAGTGCGATCGCCACCAATCTCGACGTACGCGCCGATCTTGTAGCTCGGCAGAGGAAGCTGATCGCCGAAGCGGTCGGGGGGATCGTCGCCGAGGGCCGAGATATCACGACTGTGGTGGCACCCGACGCCGACGTACGCGTACTGCTTGTTGCTGATCCAGCTGAGCGAGTGGCACGCCGTCATGCCGAACTCACCGAGCATCAGGTCGACGTCGACACCGTGACTGATCAAGTCATCCGCCGCGACCGCGACGATTCGACCGTCGCGGAGTTCGAATCGGCAGCTCCTGGAGTTCATGTGGTTGATTCCACAACTCTCAGCCTGGAAGAGGTGATCGAGACGATCTGCGCGTTCGTCCCGGTCTGGGCGCTGGGAGGTACGCGTGATCGCCGGGGTTAGCCCCGATCTTCCACATACTGATCGATTGCCGGCCCCGAAAGAGTGGGGCCTTCGGCTTGCCAGGCCGTTGGTCCGCCTAGGCCTACGGCTTTCCTGGCGAGTCACAGTGCACGGTGCACCGCACGTTCCGAGCTCTGGTCCGGTGATCTTGGCCGCTAACCACATCGGCATCTTGGACGGACCGGCTCTCATCGCGCTGACCAGACGGCTCACCTTTGCGTTGGTCAAGCGCGAAGCGTTCACCGGCCCCGTGGGTCAGTTCCTGGCTCGGGTCGGCCAGATCTCCCTCAACCGTCGGGAGATCGATCCGCAGGCCATCCGGAGGGCGATTCAGGTGCTGCGAGCCGGCAAGGTTCTCGCGGTCTTTCCCGAAGGCGTACGCAGTGGCGGCGAGGTTGCCTGGGCGAGGAGAGGGGCGGCCTACCTGGCCATGGTCTCGGGCGCACCCATCGTCCCAGTGGCGATTCTCGGCACGCGGGAACCTGGCCAGCACAACAGTCAAGTGCCTCGGCTACGGAGGTCGATTCATCTGGTCTACGGGGAGCCGTTTCAGCTGCCCAGAACTCCCTGGCCGCGGCGGAAGGCTGTGGTCGCGCAATGGACTGCGGTCGTCCGGGAGCGGCTGGCCGATCATGTGGTCGCGGCACAGGCTCTGACCGGGCTACCCTTGCCGGGGCCACCGAAGGTCAGAATTCGTCGTCTCCACCCGTCTAGTCCATAGCAGTCGGCAGGCTCGAGAACTCGGAGCGAAGCGAACATGAGTGAGATCGCGGCTCCCGAGGAGTCGCAAGTGTTGCCGGTTGTGGCGGTTGTGGGCCGACCTAATGTCGGCAAGTCGACTTTGGTCAACCGCATGATCGGGCGTCGGGAAGCGGTCGTCCAAGACGTGCCAGGCGTGACCCGCGATCGTGTCTCCTACGACGCCATCTGGAATGGACGTCAGTTCGTCCTGGTGGACACCGGCGGCTGGGCGCCGGATGCCAAGGGGATGGCCGCCCGGGTCACCGAGCAGGCCGAGCTAGCGGTTGCCGCGGCCGATGCGGTGGTCCTTGTCGTCGACGCGACCGTTGGAACGCAGGACGTCGACGAGGCCGTCGTGAAGGTGCTGCGTCGCAGCGGAAAGCCGGTGGTACTGGCGGCCAATAAGGTCGATGATCAGCGAACCGAGGGAGAAGCGGCTGCGATGTGGCAGCTTGGCTTGGGCGAGCCGCTCCCCGTGTCGGCCTTGCACGGTCGGGGGAGCGGTGACCTGCTGGATGCGGTCCTGGCCGCGATACCGGAAGCGCCGGTTTCGCCGGCGGATGGCGAGCGCGGTCCGCGCCGGGTGACGATTGTCGGCAAGCCCAATGTCGGCAAGTCCAGCCTGCTGAACAAGCTCGCCGGACAGCAACGGGTAGTGGTCGATGAGGTCGCCGGAACCACAGTCGATCCCGTCGACGAGCTTGTCGAGGTCGGTGGCGAGATCTATCGGTTCATCGATACAGCCGGAATCCGTCGGCGGGTCAAAGAGGCTTCCGGGCACGAGTACTACGCGAGCCTGCGTACTCACGGTGCCATCGAGCGCGCCGAGGTGTGCATCGTGGTGGTCGACGCGAGCGAGCCGGTCACAGAGCAAGATCTTCGGATCTTGACATCGGTGGAGGAGGCGGGGCGCGCGCTGGTGATCGCGTTCAACAAATGGGACCTGACCGACGACGAACGACGTCGTTACCTGCGGCGCGAGATCGAACGTGATCTTGTGCAGTTCGACTGGGCCGCCAAGATCAACATTTCCGCTCTCACAGGACGTCATGTTGATCGTCTCGGCTTGGCGATCAAGGAGGCTCTGGCTGGCTGGGAGACCCGGATTTCGACGGGACGGTTGAACGCGTTCCTGGGCCGGATTGTTGCCGCGCATCCACATCCCGTGCGTGGCGGCAAGCAGCCGCGGATCCTGTTTGCGACCCAGGCTCGTGCTGCCCCGCCGACCTTCGTGATGTTCACCACAGGACAGCTGGAGCCCGGCTACGTGCGCTTCTTGAAGCGCAGGCTCCGCGAGGAGTTCGGTTTTCCAGGTACTCCAGTGCATCTCGAGCAACGAGTGCGAGAGAAGGGAAGGCGCAAGTGAGCCTTGGCGACGTGCAGGTCAGTGATCAGCAGGCATCTGTGATCGAGCTGATGCAGGCGCTCGAGTCCGGCGTGCATGGTGACGAGCTACGTCGCTTCTTCCACGACGATGCCGAACAGATCGAGTATCCGAGTCTGGTCGACCCACGCGTTGGGCGTCGCGGCGTGGAGGGCATGATCGCCGCCAGCGAGCTGGGTGCAGGGATGCTCGCGTTCCAGCGCTACGACGTGAACCGCTGGATCGAGAGCGAGAACACCGTCGTCTGCCAAGCCGAGTGGCATGCCGAGCTGGCGAAGGACGCCGGGTCCTTGCGGCGGGGACAGCGACTTCACACGTACAGCGTCTTGATCTTCACTTTCCGCGACGACAAGATCATCCGGCAGGAGGCTTACGACTGTTACAAGCCGTTTGAGGACTAGTCGGTGTTGAAGTCGTAGGACTCACTCAGCCATTCCCGAAGTTGATCATCAACTTGATCAGCGCTCGTGAGGTTGATCATGTGGACGACTCGATCCGCAGCGGCGGGCAGCGTCCGCGCGAACCGAGTATCCGTCAGCTCGTACCGGAGATAGAGGCTTAGCAGCACGGATCGTACGCGAGGCCGAAACTCGGCGATCTTGCGATCGCTCTTGAGGAAGATCCCAACGTTGACGGCATCTTCATGGATCGGACCGAGACTGGTGAGATGTTCCATGACGGCGCTGTAGATCTCGCCAACCCATCGAGGATGTCGAGCCAAGAGATCATCGACCGTAATTCCTGGGACGCAAACATGCACCTGGTTGACGGAGGCGAATTCCCGCTCACAGTTCGGACACACCCAACGTGTCACGCGGCTGATTGTGCCGCAGACCAGCCACGGATGATCAGGCGCACGAGTCGTAGTAGAGTTCCCGCTCGTGGCTGCTGCTCTCCCAGCATGTCCACGGGCTGTGGCGCAGCTTGGTAGCGCACTTGACTGGGGGTCAAGGGGTCGCGAGTTCAAATCTCGCCAGCCCG